>NZ_CP033580.1:2012500-2742500 GCF_003722315.1 Thermoanaerobacter ethanolicus JW 200
TAACTTCTTTTACGGAGCCACCTGTTGTCACTACATCTTCTACTACAAGCACATTTTCTCCTTCTTTGATTTCAAACCCTCTTCTTAGCTTCATCACTCCTTCTTCTCTTTCTGCAAAAAGAGCTTTTGCTCCAACTTGACGAGCAACTTCATAGGCCAATATAATTCCTCCAATTGCAGGCCCTATTACAACATCTATTTCGTGGCCTTTAAATTTTAATGCCAATTCTTTACTAAAAATTTCGCTGTATTTAGGATATTGAAATATTTTCGCA
Organism: Thermoanaerobacter ethanolicus JW 200; assembly: GCF_003722315.1. Lineage (NCBI taxonomy): Bacteria > Bacillati > Bacillota > Clostridia > Thermoanaerobacterales > Thermoanaerobacteraceae > Thermoanaerobacter > Thermoanaerobacter ethanolicus. Next base: position 2,012,776 of record NZ_CP033580.1, read on the forward strand.
CACTGCAAATAGGTATTGCTGTGTTTTCCAGATGTCAATAAAAAATGTCCTTTGTTAATTACTCCTAGCTTTCTAAAAATCTCTAAGACTTCTTCTTTTTCCATTTTCTCATCCCCTTTAATCAACCTTTAAAGAACCTATAATCTCATTTATGTCCTCTATATTGTTTAAAACCATGTACTGTTTTATTCCCTCAATAACCTCTACTGTACAATAAGGATTTACAAAATTACAAGTGCCAATTGCCACTGCCTTCGCCCCCGCAATCATAAACTCTAATGCATCTTTAAATGAACTTATACCGCCCATACCTATAACAGGAATTTTCACGGCTCTCGCTGCCTCATACACCATCCTAAGGGCAATAGGCTTTATAGCAGGTCCAGACAAACCCGCAATCACGTTCTTAAAAACAGGGGTTCTTGTATCAATATTTATAGCCATTCCTGCAATTGTATTAATTAAAGATACAGCATCTGCTCCTCCATCTTCTGCTGCTTTAGCACAAACCCCAATATCCGTCACATTTGGTGTTAATTTTACAATAACAGTTTTTTGTGTAACTTTTTTTACTTCTTTTGTTATATTAAATATATCCTCAGGATTTATTCCAAAAGCCATACCACCTTTTTTCACATTTGGACAGGAGACATTTATTTCAATTCCATCAACACCATCTATATCAAGCTTCTTTGCCATGTAAGCAAATTCCTCAATGGTTTCTCCTGCAATATTCGCTATTACAGCAACATCATAATCTCTTAAAAAAGGCAGCTCTTTCTCAATGAAAGCATCTACACCCGGATTTTGAAGCCCTACACTGTTTAGCATTCCACAAGGAGTTTCATAAACTCGTGGAGGTGGATTACCTTCTTTAGGTTTTATTGTAAGTCCTTTTACAACTATCGCTCCTAATTTATTTAAATCAATATATTCTCCGTACTCTCTTCCAAACCCAAAAGTACCTGAAGCTGTCATCACCGGATTTTTTAACTTAAGTCCCCCAACTTCAACTTGTAAATTCAAAACTCCACCTCCTCTGCCCAAAAGACGGGACCATCTTTGCACACTCTTTTGTACTCAAAACCACCATCTTTTTTCACTTTGCAAGCGCATACAAGACAAGCTCCTATGCCACAAGCCATCCTTTCTTCTACAGATATTTGACAAGGAATGTTATTTTTAAGAGAAATATCTTGTAATATCTTTAGCATAGGTTTTGGTCCACAGCCATATATTATGTCAATCTTATCAATTATATCTTCAATTCCTTGTGTCACCATTCCTTTTTTCCCAAAACTTCCGTCCTCTGTCGTGACAATAACTTCTCCTAAATTTTTAAACTCCTCCACAAGAAAAATTTCACTTTTAAATCCCAACGCAATATACAAATTTTTTGCTTTGATTTTTTTAGCAAGGTATAGAAGGGGAGGAATGCCTATTCCCCCTCCTACTATTAACACATTTTTGTCCTCATATAGTTCAAAACCATGTCCGTGAGGACCTGTTACTTCAATTGTATCTCCTTTTTTCATTTCGGATAAATTTTTAGTACCTTCCCCTTTAACCTGATATACAATTGTCATTGATTTGTCATCAACAGAGCATACGCTTATAGGCCTTTTTAGAAAAGTCTTGCCTTTGCAGTCTACCATTACAAATTGGCCTGGAGAAGGTATTCCCCCCTTCCACTCATATACCAATTTATAAATGCCACTGGCTATCTTTTCATTAGACAATATCTTGGTCTTCATCTTTCACCTCAACAAGCGATGTATTTTCTTTTAACAAGCCCATTGTTAATCATACCTGTCATAAGAATTACTTCTGCTCTCGCCGCTTGTGCATACTCATATTCAGAATATACATCTTTCCAGTAAGGACTTTGATATGCATAGATAACGCTCCGGGAAGAATTTATTATCGCGCCAAGTCCATTCTCATCAAAACAATCCATTATATCTTCAACAGTCCCTCCTTGTGCCCCATAGCCTGGCACTAGAAAGAAACAATTTGGCATTTCCTTTCTTAGCACTTTTGCCTCCTCTGGATAAGTTGCACCTACTACTGCACCTATAGAACTATAGCCATATTTCCCAACTGCTGACTTTGAAATTTTATTTATTATTTTAGCAACTCGTTGATAGACGTATTCTCCTGTTGCAGTTTTTATATCCTGTATATCTTTAGAACCTTTATTTGAAGTTTTGACAAGTGCAAATATACCCTTATTGTATTTGATCGCATCTTCTACGTAAGGGATTATAGTATCTTCACCCATGTAAGGATTTACAGTAATCGCATCAAACAACTGGTTTTGCATATATGCTTTTGAATACATTTTTGCCACCTCTTGTATATCTCCTCTTTTAACATCCGCTATTACCATAAGCCCTAAATTTTTAGCGTATTCAGCAGTTTTGAAAAAAGCTTTAAATCCTTCTATCCCATAAGCTTCATAAAAAGCAACTTGGATTTTGACCGCAGGCACAACATCGTAGACTGCATCTATTATACCTTTGTTAAAAAGGTATAAAGCTTCAGATATGCCTTCAATATTTTCTCCTTTTCTCTTAAAAGCAACGTCTTTTATAAATTGTGGAGTTTTTTCAATTCTGGGGTCAAGCCCCACTACAACAGGGCTTTTCTTAGCTTTTATACTCTCAATTAATTTATCAATAAACATCTACACCATCCTCTTATTGAAAATTTATTCATTTTATCGCATAAATATTCCTTTATTAATTATACCTCAATTTTTTCAATTTTTCTATCCCTTGCATATTTTATTTGACCTTCAACTATTGTGTATTCCACAACTCCTTTTAGCTTCATACCATGGAAAGGTGTGTTTTTCCCTTTTGATTTAAATTTATCTTTGTCAACTACATACTCTTCATAAGGGTCTACAATTACAATATCCGCTGTCTTGCCAACCTTTATTCCACTGGATATACCCAGTATATTTGCAGGATTTATGCTCATGTATTTGACCAAATCTTTCATGTTTATTTTACCTTTTTGTACAAGGAAAGTATTTATTACCGAAAAGGCTGTTTCTAAGCCTGATATTCCAAAAGCAGCCATGTCGTAAGGTACTTTTTTGTCATCCTTAGTGTGAGGGGCATGGTCTGTCGAAATTGCATCTATTGTGCCATCTTTCAATCCTTCTATTAATGCTTCTATATCCTCTCTTGTCCTTAAGGGTGGATAAGCTTTTGTGTTTGTATCGTAATTGTAGACTGCTTCATCTGTCAAGGTAAGATTGTGAGGAGTCACTTCAGCAGTTATTTTCACTCCCTTTTCTTTCGCTTCTCTTATAAGTTCGACACTTCCCTTTGTTGAGATATGTGCGATGTGAAGCCTTACACCAATTGACTTTGCAAGTATAATATTTCTTGCAAGCATGACTTCTTCTGCTTCTCTTGGTATGCCTTTTAATCCTATCATTGTGGAAATTACTCCGCTATTCATTACACCTTCGCCACTTAATGTTTTGTCTTCACAGTGAGTTATCATGAGTAAGTCATACATTTTTCCATATGTCATTATCCTCTTCATAAGCCCTGCACTCATTATTGGAAAACCGTCATCAGATAAGGCAACAGCCCCTGCTTTTTTAAGTTTTGCCATCTCGGTTATCTCTTCACCTTTCATTCCCTTTGTCATAGCTCCTATAGGCAGTACTTTTACAACTCCTTCTCTTTGCGCAATGCTTTTTACATATTCTACTACTATTTCATTGTCTATAGGAGGATTTGTATTTGGCATGCAGGCAACAGTAGTGTAACCTCCTGCTGCTGCAGCCTCTGTCCCTGTTTTAATAGTCTCTTTCTCTTCAAATCCCGGCTGCCTTAAATGGGTGTGTATATCCACAAAACCTGGGAGTACATATTTACCTGTCGCATCAATTACTACTGCGTCAGAAATTTCTATATTTTTATCTATCGCCTTTATTATTCCATAGTTTATTAATATATCCGCTTTAACTTCACTTCCAAACCCATCTATTACAGTACCGTTTTTTATAATCATCCTCATTTTAATTTCTCCTTTCACAAAGTATTTTTAAAAGTGCCATCCTGACAGCGACACCATTCGTTACCTGTTCTTCTATGACAGAATACTCAGCATTTGCTGCTTCTGAAGTAACTTCAACATTTCTGTTTATAGGTCCTGGATGCATCAATATCGCATCAGCTTTTGCAAGTTTCATTCTCTCTTTATTTATCCCAAAATATTCTCTGTATTCGTCAATTGATGGGAATAGTCCACTTTTTTGCCTTTCCAATTGAATTCTTAGTCCCATCACTACATCCGCATCCTTTATAGCTTCTTCTACATTGTAGTAAGCTTTAACTCCCATCTTTTCTATTTGGGGTGGCATCAAGGTGGAAGGGCCTGCAACTCTCACTTCCGCCCCCATCTTTTTAAGTCCCCATATATTTGACCGTGCAACTCTACTGTGCATAATGTCTCCTATTATCGCCACTTTTAATCCTTCAAAGCTTTTTTTCTTTTCTCTGATTGTCATCATGTCCAACAAGGCTTGGGTGGGATGTTCATTTATACCATCTCCTGCGTTTATGATAGAGGCATCTGTGTATTTTGCCATAAGATGCGGCGCTCCACTCATGTTGTGCCTTGTTATTATCACATCCGCCTTCATCATCTCAACAGTCCTTATGGTGTCTATTAAAGACTCCCCTTTAGCAACACTGCTGGTTGCCACTTCTATATTGCCGTAATGAGCGCCTAAATACTTTGCTGCCATCTCAAAAGATAGTCTTGTCCTCGTGCTAGGTTCGAAAAAAATCGTCACAATTGTCTTTCCCTTTAGTATCTGTGAATATTTTTCTCCATTTAGAATTTTTTTCATCTCCTTTGCAGTGTCTAAAACTTCCAGTATTTCTTCTTTCGATAAATCCTTAATACCTAACAGATCTTTTCTATTCACATTACCTTCCTCCTTTTAAAAAAAGAGTAGTAACCACATCACAACAATGTGAAATGGTACTACTCTTTTTGTATAAAATATTCTTTTCTGTTAAAATTAGGGTTTCAAATTTTGGCATAAAAAATCCTCCCTTTTTAGAGTTTAATACTCCGGGAGAATATCTATCATTCTCCCTTTTTAGCCTCGCTGGGCTAAATTAAAGGTGCTACTTTTCAGTTATTACCACTCTGTTGACTTTGTCTACTTCCTCCAACATCACATTTACTATTTCATTTTTTGATGTTGGAACATTTTTACCTACATAATCTGGCTTTATCGGCAATTCCCTGTGCCCTCTGTCTATTAATTCTGCCAGCTGTATTGCCTTAGGCCTCCCTAAATCGATAATTGCATCCATAGCAGCCCTTGTAGTCCTTCCTGTGTATATCACGTCGTCCACTAACACCACTATTTTACCTACCACATCCACACCTATATCTTTTTTCTTGACTACAGGCTGTTCAAGGTCTGTGGTAAGGTCATCACGGTATAGGGTGATATCCAATGACCCTACTGGAGGCTTTTTCCCTTCAATTCGCGATATATACTTCGCTATTCTTTCTGCTAAAGGCACTCCTCTTGTCTTAATGCCTACCAAAACCACATCTTCAATGCCTTTATTCCTTTCCACAATCTCATGGGCTATTCTTATCAAGGCTCTGTCTATGGCTTTTTCATCCATTATCTCTGCTTTTATCTTCAACTTCACAACCTCCACAAAAAAACTTCTTGCACTGACAAGAAGTTTTTTATGCTACATTATGGTAACCTTGCCAGCCTCACAGGACTGCTTAAAGGACTTCGTTTTCTATATATTATCACATTCTTTTCAACTTGTCTATAGGGAATATTTAAAAAAAATAAAAATTGTGCTAAGATGTTAGTATTGACACCAATATTAAAAGAAGGATGTGACAAAATGGAAGTAGGAAAAGTACCTGTAGAAATACTAAAAAGAAGTGTTTTCCCTTATCTTGGCGCTAAAAGAAAAGAAGTTTTAGTCCACTCTCAGCTTGGAGAAGACAGTAGCATAATCGATTTCGGCGAATACGTGGCGGTCCTTTCAACAGACCCCATAACAGCATCAGAGAAATTAAGCGGCTTTTTATCTGTCATAATATCCTGTAATGATTTAGCTTCTTGTGGCGCAAAGCCAATTGGAATATTATCAACTATACTACTGCCCGAATGCAGTGATGAATCTGTACTCCATAATTTAATGGAAGAAATAGATAAAGCAGCAAAAAAGCTCAACATAGAAGTTTTAGGAGGCCACACAGAAATAACCTCTACAGTAAACAAGCCTATTATAAGCACAACAGCAATTGGCATGGCTAAAAAAGGTGAGTACATAACCACAAAAGGCGCAAAAATAGACGATGATGTCATAGTTACAAAAGCTTTAGGCCTTGAAGGCACAGCAATTTTAGCAACTGACTATGAAGATTTGCTGCTAAAGGGCTACGATAAAGATTTTATCTTAAAAGCACAAAGTTTTATAAACGAAATAAGTGTCATAGAAGAAGGACTTACTGCAGCACAAAATGGTGCAAATGCAATGCATGACATAACAGAAGGCGGAATATTGGGAGCAGCCTATGAAATTGCAGAAGCCTCTGGCCTTGGCATTGAAATATATGAGGAAAAATTGCCAGTACGCCATGAAACAAAAGAAATTTGCCGTTTTTTTGGCATAAACCCTTTAAAGCTCATATCCAGCGGTTCAATGATAATTACTGCCAGTGATGGAGATAAAATAATCAAATCTCTATCTGAAAAAGGAATACAAGCTACAATAATAGGTAAAATTATAAAAGAAGGGAAATATTTAATAACATCAAAAGGAAAAGAAGAGATAATTCCCCCTGAAAGAGACGAAATATACCTTGTAAATAAAGATAGGATTCGCACTTAATCCTATCTTTATCTATTTCTTAAAATCTCAATCAACCTTACAAAATACTCAGGAAGAGGAGCTTCAAACTCCATGTAAACTCCTTTTGTAGGATGCATAAATCCTAAAACACGTGAATGTAATGCCTGCCCTTCCAACTTAAACTTTTGCTTTTTAAAACCATATACTGGGTCCCCTACAACAGGATGACCAATATAAGCCATATGCACTCTTATCTGATGAGTCCTACCTGTCTTTATAACCGCCTCTATCAACGTATTTTCTTTAAAACGCTCCAAAACTTTGTACAATGTAAGAGCATATCTTCCATCCTCTATTACAGCCATCTTTTTTCTGTCAACAGGGTGCCTTCCTATAAGGGCCTCAATTTTCCCCTCTTCATGTTTTATAACTCCTTCTACAATAGCAACATATTTTTTAAAAACACTTCTCTCTTTTATTTGATTAGAAAGGCTTATGTGAGCTTTATCATTTTTGGCAACAACCATCACACCAGAAGTATCTTTATCAAGCCTGTGAACTATACCCGGCCTTAAAATGCCGTTAATTCCCGATAAATTTTTACAGTGGTAAAGAAGTGCATTAACAAGTGTACCGCTGTAATTACCCGGCGCCGGATGCACTACCATTCCCTGTGGCTTATTTATCACAATTATATCATCGTCTTCATAAAGAATATCCAAAGGTATATTTTCTGGCAGTACATCAATTTTCTCCGCCTCTGGGATATTTACAACAACCTCATCATTCTCTTTTACCTTATAACTGGGCTTTACCGTTTTACCATTTACAAAAACAAGCCCATCCACAATCAATTTTTTAATATAAGACCTTGTGTAATCTAACTCTGCCGCAAGAAAAACGTCTATTCTCTTTCCCTCATCCTCTTTTTCTCCTTGCAAAACTATCTTATCTACTATGTTCATCTTATCACGCCTTACCTTTAAAAATCATCAAATATCCTAATATAATTGCACCTATAACAATAAAAGAATCTGCAACATTAAAAACCGCAGGGAAAAATTTAAAATTAATAAAATCTACAACATACCCTAATCTCACTCTGTCAATGAGATTTCCAATAGCACCACCTAAAATCATAGCAAGTGTATAATTATACACACTATTCCCTGGCAGTTTAATCATAGAATAAATTAGCACAGCCCCTACAGTTACTGTTATAACTATAAAAAAAAGAGTCTTATTCTGAAGCATACCAAATGCCGCACCTTTATTTTCTACATAAGTAAGATGAAAAAAATTCTTTATAACAGGATAACTCCCTATAGGCATAAGATATTTCACTGCGAGATATTTTGTCACTTGGTCAAGGAAAACCACAAAAGCTACAATAACTATCGCCAATGCCAATTCCTCCTATGTATTCATTTGTTTTTGTAACCATATTGCTGTACGAATATATTATACAGGAAAATTACAAATTAAACTATAGCTTAATTTATAATTAAACCTTCTGCAAAATATTAATCTATGTCTGTAATGAATAATTAAAATTAAATATTTCCTTTAGACACAAAGAATATTCTAAATTTTATGCAAAACAAGCCATCCAATATAAGGCGCTTATTGCCTTAGATGGCTAAAAAAACTGATTAATTTTCTAGTCTATAATCTAATTATTTAATTCATACTCTCTTTTCAAAATAGAATACATCTTCATATCCCAAAATCTCCCTTTTATAAAAACTGTTTCTCTCAATATCCCTTCAAACTTCATACCAACTTTTTGCATTACTCTCTCAGAAGGTATATTTTCCACCTTGCACCTTGCCTGTATTCTATTAAGATTCAACTTTTCAAAACCAAACTCTATTACTTTTTTAACTGCCTCTGTCATAAATCCTTTATTCCAGTATTTTTTGCCAAGCACATACCCTATTTCTCCTGTCATATTCTTTTCATCAATAAATACATATCCACATGTTCCAATTAATTTGCCATTTTCTTTTAAATATAATCCCCAGTCTGAAGGCTCACTATTTGCATATTTTGACAACAAAAGATTAATAAACTTTACAGAATCCTCAATACTTTTATGATATTCCCATGATACATATTTTGTAACTTCTGGATCCCTTGCGTATTCAAACATGTCTTCCGCATCTTCTAAACTTATTTTCTTTAATATAAGCCTTGGAGTCTCAAGAATGGGTTGGTAAAATTTTGCCATATTTTTCACTTCCTGCCTTTAAAATATATACAATTAATTTTCACTTACAAATTCAACAAATAACCATTCTTCTTAAGCCAATCTTCCTGCTTTTTATAATCTGGCATTAACATCTTTACTTTTATCCAGAAATTCTTTCCATGATTTCTTTCTTCCAAGTGTGCAAGCTCATGCACAACAACATAGTCTATTACAGAAATAGGAGCCATTATAAGTCTCCATGAAAAATTTAAGTTTCCATTTGAAGAACAAGAACCCCACCTTTTTTGTGCAGACGTAATATTTATCTTATTGTATTTTAAATTACTCTTTTGTGCATACCACTTGACTCTTTCAGATATCTTCTTAAAAGCTTCTTTTTTATACCAATCAATAAAAACCTCTTTTGCTTTATTTAAAAAATCCCTTGAAAGATAAAAACCATCTTCAAGCTTAAGAGGAACCTCCTGATTATCTACTATATACAGCTTATAATACTTACCAAGATATAAAAACCCTTCCCCATTCACAAATTCCTTTTTTAAAGCTTTAGGATCCCTTGCCTCTATCTCTTTTTTTTCTTCTCAATCCACTTTGAATGCTTTTGTATCACATCAAAAATTGTCTTTTCATCTATGCCAAAAGGTGCTTTCACTATAAGAGTAGCATTATCTGTAATCTGGAGGGCTATTGTTTTCCTTTTTGAACGTATTATTTTCTCAATCTTTATGTCTACCATAATATCACTTCCTATAATGGTGATAAGATACTTAATTCTTTTTTAAATATACTACATCTTATTTCTTATCCTCTTTATAATTGCATTAGGTCTTTTTGAAAATTCTTCTATAGGTATTTTATCTCGTAAAATATCATCTTTATAGATATTATAATAACCCTCATTTATAAATATCGTTAAATTCCCTATTTTAAAGCCTGTTATTTTTGTATTTTCGTCAATCACTTTACTATTAATATTGACTTTTAAAAATTCTTCTTGATGCTCATACAACCTCTTAAGTTCCAAATAAAGTCTATAGTCTTCTTTTGTTTTTATACAAAGTTCTGATACGTTTTTTGCATTCTTAAGAAGAAACAAATTAGTATATATACGATTTGTAACTCCAAAAGGACCACAAGTAATAGGTCTTTCAAGCTTTTTCCATTCTTCTATTTCAAATTTTACATATAACTCATCAGAATCCTTTGGTATTTCTTTTATATCTTTCCTTTTTACTATTTCAAAACCTTTTATCCTCCCATAATAGTGTATCCCAGCTTCTTTATCAAATTTTTTGATTGACTGGTATATCGCAACATATTTAAACTTCATACCGCTAGACTTAATATTTTTATAAGGTATATGATAAAAATTATATTTGAGATTTATATCAAGCTGCTCTTTACTTGACAACGGAGCAACAAGTACTTCTTTATCATCAAACTTTACTTGATCAATGTATTCATATGTACCACCTTGAAAAACTGAATCTTCAAAAGCTGACTCAAAAGAATTATTTATAAGGTCATCTATGAATTTCTCAACAAGCTTAGTAGAACCAGGTAAAAATGGCAGTCCTCCCACATTAACTTTTTCAATACTTTTATAAAAATGATGTTCTTTATATTTTTCTTCGTCAGAATATGGAAACAATACAAAAGCCCCGAAAACCATTCTCTCAAAATTTTTATTATTTTTATTTTCATACACAATGGCATCACGGTATCTATGCATAGTGTTTATATCCTCTTCTTCCGGACCTGGAGAACGATATTTATTATAATAATCTGTATCAACAACTGCAGGATTTATTTTGTATTTTGCATCAAGTACATATTTAAATATAGTATTTGATCCAACTTTACTCAACGATAATATACTATCAGGCATTTGAGGTGTAGTTGGGATATTATCATATTTAAATTTCTTATTGTACACTAGGGAATATATCTCCCCATTTTTTGGATTTTGATATTCAACACGAGTCTCCTCGCCTTTTGTCAAAGTAACAGTAAGTCCTCGATTATTAAATTTAATAATACCTTGCTTTACAAGATTATATTTTTCTCTCAATATTGAATTAAGTTTGATAAAACACCAATATTCATATAATATAGCCAAATCTTTCATAGATATTTTAAAAATGTATTCCCTTATCATAAGTCCCTTTAAAAGCATAATATAATATTTATAAACATCCTTGTATCCTGGCGCCATATTAAGCACAAGGGAAAGTGAATTCATAGTATATATATCTCCAACATCTTTCAAAAAACTGTAATTTAAATGCCTTCCAAGCTTATATATCATTGCTTCAATGCTTTTTTTAATATTTTCATCAACAATACTTGATTCTTTTTCATAATTTTTCTTAACTAAATTAAGCTTTTTTATTATAGATTTTATAATGTATTTTACCAATCTGTTTTCATAGGTATCATAGGTAACAGAACTCTTTACAGAGCAAACTTTCTCAACTATTATTTTTCCATCGATGTTCTTCACATATTGAGGATGCTTGTTAATCCATTTTATTCCCTCTCTGTCAACCCTTTTTGCAGTATAATATTTGAGTATTTCCCTATCTTTTTTAATACATGATGGGGCATATTTAGCACAATCATGATCGATTTATTTAACTTATCAAACACTTGATTTATAATCGCAAAAAATTCAGTGAGGCTGTTTCCTACATTGTTTTTAGTCATGCTATAAAAGTATGTCCTTTTATAAAAATCAAATATAAGGTTGTATAATTCATTGTTAATATCTTGTAAAAGAGCATAATAATCCTTTTGATAGTCAATTTTAGAAGGAAAAACCTCAATAGTTACCTTTAGATATTCTCGATTATTCACTAGCATAATAAGCTCTGAATATCCAATATCATTTTTAAAATTAATAATACCTGATAATACTCTTTTGGAAGCACCTACAAAACGTACTTTGTTCCTAATATTTATATTCTCATGCCAAAATGACACCTCATCATCAGTTTTTTTCTCAATCACAATTTCATAATTTTGCTGTTCATAAAAAAGAGGATAACTATCCCCCGTATATGACACCAACTTATCCTCTATTGGCGAATAAATTTTAGCAGTATATTCTGTACACGAGATATATATTTTTGCCCTTACGTTTTCATTGATATTTAAAGCTCCAACATTAGGATGATAGGGATTGCCTTTTATTGAAAAATCAAATTTCGGAGTAGATATATAAAGCAGGTCAACATCAGAGCCAGTATGACGTAAATCCATCTTCTTCATATCTCCTTACCATATAAATAATTTTTTCTGCTGACCCTGGATATACACAATTATCCATATCTTTAAGCATCTTATCACTAACATCCATATCCTCATAATCATACTTGGCTTCATAATTGCCAGAACATATTTTAAATAATTCGACAAGTATTTTCTTTATACTGATACTGCTTCCGTGTATCCTGGGCAAAATCTTTTGCAATATTTCTAAATCCATCGCTTCATCAAAATCCATTAAACCATTTAACTCATTGTATATCATATAAAAACTTATTTCATCTCTCACCCTATAACCAAAATGCAAATTTCCTTCTCTTAGAACATCATTAATTTTTTTAAAACCAAAATCACATCATCAATAATTTCCCTATAATCAAGACAATCATTTAATGTTAAAAATTCATTCTTCAAAAAACTATTGTTTAATACTTTTTCAGTAATTTCTTCGATATCTCCAACAAAATAATCGAGGTTTACATCAGAAAACTCAATAACATTTGCTCTATCAAGCACTTTTTTGCTAAAGGGAAACGTAGTCTCATCCATATTAACAGTGCCAATGAAATATAAATTTTCAGGTATGTACAAATTGCCATATTCATGGAAAGAATTTTCATCTAACAGTTCTTTGTTCAAAAGGGGATCTGTAACAATTCTATCGCCATCCTTTTTTCGTGACTCTATAATTGAAAGAATATCGCTGAAATAATACTCTACACGTGCAAGGTTCATTTCATCCAATACAAAAAAGTAAGGTCTATTTATATCGTTTATAGCCTTTTTTATAAAATTTGTTAAAACACCAGGATGAAATTTATTATGCATATCTTTGTAACCTAATAATTCCGTAGAATCTGACCAGTCGGGTCTTACAGGTACCAACATAAATCGTCCATTCTTGGTATTGCAACCGATAGCCTCCGCAAAAAGTCTTGCAAGTTTGCTTTTCCCTGTACCTGAAATACCAGCAAGAATTAAAAATGGCTTTGACTTCAAGGATAAATAAAAATTTTCTATTAACTTATCATTGTAGCTAAACCCATGATTTTTTATGTAACTTTTTTATGTAATCAAGTTCATCTTTGACGTTATACACTATTTCATTAGTATTTACTTTATCATAAGCTACTTCTTTATTTATTACTTCCAAATTAACTATATTTTTCTCATAATTTTTAAAAAAATATGATCGAGGAGTCCTTTCTGAAACATACATTGGATTTACACGATTAGCATAGCTTACACTACCAAACTCTGTACCAAAGCGATAAAGGTTAGCTCTTTCAAAAGTATCATCTTCCAATTTAATCATTGAACTTAATTCAACACCAGCAACACATCTATTTATATCTTTTCTATAATATTCCGGAATCAAATCAAGATAAATACTGTTTTTCATTTCTTCTCTATCTATCATTTTTGTAATTAGTCCTACAGCCGTTATTCGACCTTGTGTATAAAAAAAGGCTTTAGTTTCAATACCTTTTTTTATTTGTTCATTTATAAGTTTAATTTTTCCTCTATCTATTCCAGGACTACCATCACTAGGTTTTATTATACCCCATATAACTTTACCTTTTTCTTTAATAACATCCTCATGTTCTTTAATTGTATCAACTCTATATCGTTATATTTCAATACAATGTGTATATCGCTCATATTCATCCCTTCCTATCCTAAATAACAATTACCGTATTATCCCCCATTTTATTCACATTTAAAACCGGTGAATCATAAAAATCCCCTAACTCAAAAGACAATTCAAATGGAAATATTACATACAATTTATCAATTTCAGCGTAACTTATGAATGACTTCTTATTTGACTTAAGATATACTTCCAAAAATAAAAGTTTCAATTCTTTATTCTTTATTTCAATCGTGTTAGCTTTCTTATATATACCTGGTTTTTGTGCTTTTGATAAAACTCCCCATTCTACCATTGAAGAGATTATTTTATCCGTACTAAATTTAACTGTACTTCTTTCTCCCCATATTTCAAATATTCTCTGTCTTACAGTATCTAACTTAAACTCTTCTTGAATACTCAATAACTTACCTATAACAGTGCTAATATCACTAAATAAAGGAAAAGCTGATATAAGCATAAACCAATGAATAAACTTTTTTTCTCCTTCAGACACCTTATCAAATAATACCACTGCTTTGTCTCTCACATATTTAAATTCCTCAGGAACATCTACCCAACTGCTTATTAAAATATCTATACTTTTTCTTCTATTTTCCTTACTTTTAACTTCACTAATTAGAAAATCATCTAACCCTTTTTTTATCTTAGAAACCTCCTGCTCATTTTTATAAAATTCTACAACTTTATCAAGCCATTCAAGTTTTATTCTTCTAGCAAAACCTACTTTTTTCATCCTATTTTCTCCCTCTCCTTAAATATGACTTATGTGCACAAATGGAACTATAACTTCTTCAATTGAAATACCACCGTGACTTATCATCTGTTCTCCTTGAGCACCAAAAGCATTATTTTCTTTACATATTATAAAATTGTATTCCTTAGGAAGACCAAAACCAATCCATTTAAAAGATTTATCATCATATAAACTTCTCCCATAATCTATTCCACTCTCATATATCCTTACCCTTTCTCCAGCTTTTTCAACAAGAAGCCCTTCATTTAATTTCCCTTTGCCTATTGATGCAATATTTCCGTGATCTGAAGCTATAAAAATCTCATATCCTTTAGAAATCAATTTTTTTAAAAAATCCTCCACCCTACTCTTTTCAAGCCATAACTGTATGTTTTGATATAATCCTTCAACTGATAAAATCGCACTATGTATTAGTTCATCTATAATATTGACAACAATACCTACTATCTTCGCATTACGGTTATTTATTATATCATTTATTTCTCTTTTATTGAACTCCATAACATTTCTTATGTAAAAAACATCATCACCTTTATATCCTTGATTCATCCAAAACCTTTTCCATCGTTTTTCTTCGTAATTTGTAGAAAAAATCGTATCTTTAAAATATAAAGGTATATCACCAGAGAAAATTGCCTGCCTTGAAATGGATGTCAAAGTTGGGATCCATGCAAAAGACTTTTTCTCTTCAATATTCCACAGAGCATTTTTATTCAAATATCTTTTTATCAAATACCAATTATCTACCGACATACCATCGAAAACTAAAAGTGCTACCCTATCATATTTTTGTTTTTTCATAATATAATTCAAATACCATGGAATTTGATGAACCATTACAGGTCCATTTACATAAGAAATTGAAGTAAGATTGCTATAATTCAAAACAACCCATTCCATAAAACTGTTTTCAATCAACTTACTTATCTCATTAAATTCATTCTCATTTAAAGCAAGTTTTTTACTATAAAAAATGTTCAAAACCTCTGCCCATAAAGAAGACAAATTCATCCAATCCTTATACGACTTACTAAAACTCAACAACTCCTTTATTTTTTCTATCATTTTTCTATATTCTTTCAAATACCTTTCATTCTCATCATACAAAATTCCAACATATGTCCATTTGGGAAGCCTTTCAATATTTTCCACTTCTATAGGTTCAATATATTTTTCATAAAAAATATTATCAAGATATGCCCTAATATCATAGTCACTAAAATCAATTTTGGCATTATGCGTCCCTTCTATTAAATCATTGATATAATTCTTCCATTGTACCCTTACAAATCTAAAAAATCTATCCTTTCCTGATAAAATTTCATTTAAAGGTACATCTTTTAAATTCTCTTTCTGCCTTAATTTATACTCCAAATAATCAGAAAGCACCTTAGGTAGCTCAATATTTTTGTAATACAGTCGTAAAAATGCCTTTACAAGCTCATTTAAATTATTTATGTGCTCTGGAATAATTCCAAAAACAGCCTTCATCACATAATCTTTTGTCCCATTTTCCCCCAACACATTTCCATCGTATAACTGATATGCCTCATAAATTTTCCCCAAAAAGTCCGTACCCAATTCTTTTAAAACAGCATAATCAAGTTTTGGGAAAATTTCTTTCAATGATATGGACACATGATGAAAAACTGTCTGTATATCATAAGGAATTTCATTTATTTCTTTACACTTAAGTATAAATTTCTTATTGGGTTCTACAAAAGAATCATAAAATTTTCTATAGTTCAATTCATAATAAAACCTAAAACTATCCGGTTCCTGATAATTATATACCTCATATTCATCCTTATGCAGCATCTCTATAATGCTTTCTTCATTTAAAATGTCATCTTTATCCTCTAACAATATAAGATTAGAACCTTCTAAAGATAATTTATCTCTGATATAATCCTTAATCATATAGACTCACTCCAAATACACAATGTACAAAGGCTTTAACATAGGCAATATATCCATAGACTTTTCAATTTCTTCTTTCCATCTTCTTTCCTCATTTTCTAATTCCACAAGTCTCCGACGCCTTACAGCCTCAAGTCCTATCCTTAAAATAGCTTCTTTTCTTAACTTAAAAGCGTATTCATATCGCTCTTTTTCCTTAACTAAATTCTCAAAATAATTATTCTTTATTTTCTCAAAATAATCATAAGCCATATTCTTTGCAGTATCATGTATAAAATCATACATTTCCTCATCAATTGATTTATACCCCTTAAAAATTACTTCTTTTTCATTCTTCAAAAAAATATCCCATATCAGATTTGCAGAAGCAATTCTCACTTTTTTATCCTTGTTTAAAAAAACGGGGAATACATGTTTAAACTTCTCAGAATCTCCATTAATGCTAATTTCCCATAAAGACCAATATCCCTCTTCATTTGAAACATCTTTTAAATATAAAATCGGTATCTTGCTACTTTTTATATATACAGGCAAATTTTTTATCATATTTTTAATTTCTTCATTATTCAACGAAATCAAATTCTCATCCAACATATCAATAGAAATTTCTACCCCTTCAGCAGCCATTTTATTTATATACATATCCCTAATCCACTCATTAATCGGTAACCCACTAATTTTACTTACTATATTTAAATCAAGTTCCTTCTCTTCTCTCAACAATCCTTTTATCCTATTTATTTGCTCTGTCTTTTCCTTTATTTTATCTTCCATAATACTTACGTTATACTCTATACCTTCAGGCATCTCAATGCTTCTCATATAAAGCTCCGTAAAATCCATCTCTGACTGTACAGAATCAAGTATATCACCCATCTTATCAACACCAAACTGCTCATAAATCATTCTTAATTTTTCTTCCAGAACTTCCCTCACTCTAAATTCAATCGTATCCTCTAACATAAAATTTAAAACCAATACATCTCGTTCCTGCCCTATTCTATCAACTCTACCTATCCTCTGTTCTATTTTCATCGGATTCCATGGCAAGTCATAATTTATAACAATATTGCAAAATTGTAGATTTAAACCCTCTCCACCAGCATCAGTCGAAATCAAAACATCTTTGTAATTTTTAAACTCTTTCAATGAAGCATCTCTTTCTTCCATAGACATAGAACCATTTAATATAGCTACTTTATATCCTTTACTTTCAAGAAAATCCTTCAAATATTGCTGTGTAGCTAAAAATTCTGTAAAAACAATAAATTTTTGACTATTTTTATACTCCATTGAAAGCTGATCAATAAAATCTATAAGAACCTCTGCTTTTGCATCAATATATTGACTTTCAGCTTGCTTCGCCAATCTTAAAAGTTCCTCTAACTCATCTATTTCTTTTTTTATATCAATAGATTTTATTTTTAACAATTCATCTAATACCTTTTGTGCGTCATATTCAAAAAACATATCTTCTTCAATAGATTCTATTCCTACGACCTCATTTTTTAAAAACTCAAGCCTATTTTCCAAATTAACTTTTATAGCATGGGTACTGCTTGTAACTAACCTTTGCATAAGAACCATCAAAAACCCAATATAATATCTTTTTTCCTTTTTAGCTCTGTTATATCCTTCAGCTACATACTTCGTAACTTTCTCATAAAGTTCCCTTTGTAGGCTATGCTTCATGTTCCATGATATATTAACTGTCTTAGTTATCCTTTTCTTAAAAAGTGGATTACCATCTCTATCAACAGCTTCTCTTTTTTCCGTACGAATAATATATGGAGCAACTTGCTCTCTTACAATAGCTTTCTCATTAGGAAATGCCTCTTTATCAATAAGTCTCATAAGCCTCAAAAATGAATCTGTTTTCCCTTGATGAGGTGTTGCTGTCAATAATAAAAGATAAGGACTCGCTTTCGACAACTCAATTCCAAGTTTGTGCCTTGCTACATCACTGCTCGAACCTGCCAAGCGGTGAGCTTCATCTACAACGATTATATCCCATCCAGCCATAACGAGGTTTTCCATTCTTTCTTTATTAAATTCTTTAATGCGCTCCTTCGTCCACCCCTGTCTCTTTTCAACAGGTTTTACTGAATCCAATGAAGTTATAACTTGTGGAAACTTATCCCATATATTCCCCTCTCCATAAATTCTCTTCAAAACTTCAAAATCCTGAGGAAGTATAATTTTAAAATCTTCATTAAACTTTAATTCTAACTCATCATGCCATTGAGTTATAAGCCCTTTAGGACTTATAATCAAAATTCTTTTCACAAGCCCTCTTGCTTTAAGCTCTTTTATGATAAGTCCTGCCTCAATTGTTTTTCCCAAACCAACTTCATCTGCCAGAAGATATCTTACTGTACTCTTTGACAGTGCCCTGTTTAGCGCATATATTTGATGCGGCAGTGGTATAATACTGCCGCTTATCGAAGACAAAAAACCCTGAGCCAGTTCATTTGAAATGCGCGAAGCTATAATTACATATTTGAAATAATTTAAGTCAAACTCATTTTTCTTCTCTGTACTTACAAGTCTTTTATCTGACACAGTATAGGTCACCTTTTCAATCGGATCATATATGCTGTAAGAAACATACCCCCACAACTCAAATACATCAATTATTTTCATTGCTCTTTTTTTATCAATATCAAAAACCCAATCTCCAACTTTGAACAAATCAACCACCTAACCTTGTCACTGCATTATCATAATACATGAGCAAAGTTTGGTCTTCTTGTAGCACATTTTCAGGCAGTTTTTCGCCTATTTTTACAATCGTTTCATAATCTTTGTTTTTCCAGCAATTTTTGAAACCAGCTCTTATGGCTTCTGTCCTAAAAACTTTAAGTCGTCCTGGAACATTTTTATATTCCTCAAATTCTTTAAGTAATCTTTTTTCCCTCAGTTTTTCAAGGTCTGCCTGCTTATTTGCATCTGGCACATACCATCTGCCTGCCTCATCTTGCAAAAAGTTTTCCTGTAGTAAATCCAAAAGCTCTGGCAGTTTTTCATATCTTAGCTGCTTTAACTCCTCTAAAAACATAGGCTGTATTTCCTGATATGTCATAGGTTTATTTAAAAGCTTAAATTTCAGCCACTGTATTGCTGTCTTTTCATCTTGTATTACAAAAGCAAGCTGCTCATTAAGTTCTAATTTGAGCCTTTTTGTATCATAAATAGCCGCCTGATCCGGTAAAAAGTACATTCCATCCCTCTCTATAAACCTCTTCTTCAATCCCTCATAAAACTCAGCAGCACTCATTGGAATAGTAGCACCCTTTTGTATGTGAAATGCAATCATACTATCATAAAGTAAATATTCCTGTCTTTCTGGTATTATATCAAGTTTTCCATTTGTCTCTATAACAACAGGCAGTTTTTCTAGATGCTGTCTTATAAAATCCCATACTCCCTCTTCCGTTCCAGCTTCTTTCAAAAACCTTTTTATAAACCCTTCTTTAGGCTTGTAAGCTGATATTATAAGGTCTTGTTTTACAGCATTAGTTGTAGTTACCTGGTTAAAACTTCCTTGTTTTTTATCTAAGGTTCGTACATTTGCTATTACAAAACCAGCTTTTAAGATCGCCTCCTGTATTGCATTCCACACAGCATTTTTAGAATTGTGAAACACTACAGTCATCCATCTTCCTGGCTTTAATATCCTGTACATCTCTGAAAAAGCCTTCTCCATAAGCTCCTGATACTCATGAAGTCCCTTTTTCTGTATCTTGTTTATAACAGCTTCTGTTTTATTATTTGTAAATACTCTAAGCCATGCCTCCCATAGAAAATTAAGCTCACTGTACATAAGGTTATCTCCAAAAGGAGGGTCTGTGAAAATGTAATCTATAGAATTAGAATTTATATTATCAAAGTTATTACATGACTGGGTAGTAATTTTCACTTTTCCTAAATTTATCCCTGCATCCTTATTAATTAAAATTCTTTTTGCAATTTTCCTATCTATAAAATCAATAATATTAACTTCATGTATCATTGAACTTACATATAATGTACCGGATAATTTGCTTGGTAATCCCTTAGGTCTCTCCCTATTTAATCTTGACCCCCCCTCAGTAACAGCACTTATTAACCAATAAAAATTTCTTCTATTTAAATTTACTATATTATTTATCCTCTCATATAAAGCACTCAATACATACAAATTCCTCTTAGTATAAAAATGATGTACATGTGTTATGCCAATTCTTATAGGTTCTCCAGTTTTGTCGCCTTTAGGAATGGCATCTGTTGGATACAAATAGGGTATATCCATCTCTTCAATTTTCTGTATAAGTTCCAAATCAAATTTGTCAGGCTTTTTTTTATACCTTTGCTTACCTACTGTATAGTTAATAAGAACAGGTACTTGTTTTGCCTGTTTTATTGTTTCACCAATAGCCTTATCATAAACAGTCCTCCACGCCCTCTCAAGACTTGTTTTGGTTAATTTTGCACCACAGTGAGGACATTTAAATTCATCCAGAACTTTTCCATCATCTTTGTCTACAGCAGCATCCCAAAAAACTATTTCATTGCTGCAGCTGGGACATATAAACACATCAGAGCATACAGTATAATTTATTTTACCTTTTATAACATTTCCTGTTATGTCATATTGCGGAACGCCATCAAGAGTATGTATGGTTTCATACATCCACCCACATTCTTTTTCTACTTCCTTAAGTATCCTCTCTGCCTCTTTTTTAAACTCCTCCACATCAACAGGGGTATTGTAATTGTAAGCTATAAAAGTAGCAGCAGGAGATAAATCTCCAAGAATGGCTCTTCTTGCTCCCCACTCTACTTTTTTACCCTCTTTTTCAAACTCCTTTTCCACTTTAAGTTTAAACTCCGGGTCAGGGTTGCCGCACATCTGTGCCGCAACCCCCGTCATGCCAGTTCCACAAAACCCATCAAATACTATATCTCCTGGCTTTGTATAATGTAGTATATATCTCATAATCGCTTTGTGAGGCACCTTTGTGTGATACGAATGGGCATTGTATATAGGATCATTTTTCCCTTCAGATACATCTGCCGTATAGGGTTCACAATTGTAATCATCCTTTTCTTCAACATAAGGTTTCCCGTATTTTTCAATGAATTCATTTATAAAAGGATTTGGACATGCAGTATAATAAGGCGGATCAGAAAGTTCTATTATATCTTCATCTTTACCAATAGGAAATCCCTCTATATCTCTTACTTTATCAAGCATTTCTTTTGTTAATTTCACCAGTCATTCCCCCGTTTATTTTATAATAATAGACTTGTGCAAAATTCAGAAGCCTTCATTTAAGCCATTCTACAGACATACTTTTTTCCTATCACTCTTGAATTTTTTATCTTTTATGTAGGATTTCCCCTCCCATTTGTCGAATTATTATATATACACTATAAAAAATTTTTTAAGAAGGATGAAATTCTACATGTATCAGCTTCAATTGCTTTTAAATATACCTGAACTCTTTACCTCTCAGTCTAAAATTGATTTCTATTCTTCTATGTTTGAAAATCTTGACCTGTCTTTAATACCTGAATTCCCTTCCTCTAGTCCTGGCCGTAATGGTTATTCTCATCATGCACTTTTTAGAGCTTTTATTGTCATGAAAGCTGAAAGATTCGGCACAATTTCTGATCTTTTAGATTATCTCCGCAATAATCTTATCATTGCTCATCTTTGTGGCTTCGACATTTCTAAACCTCTTCCTTCTTATTGGACTTTTCGCCGTTTTATTAATGACTTCTCTCATGATTATTTGACCTCTATTTTTCAAAATCAGGTCAATATCCTCAAAAATATGGGTATTATCTCCGGTGAGTTTATTTCCATGGACTCTACCCCTATTAAAGCTAACACTAAGTTAAATAACCCTAAGTCTTTTTCTAAAAATAAATTCTCTAAAGATAATCAGCCTAAGTCAGATAAGGATTGTAAATTAGGCGTTTATTCTGCTTCTAATGATTCTTCTAATAAACGCTATAAGTTTTATTGGGGCTATAAAAATCACATTATTGTTGATGCTATCTCTGGTTTACCCATCGCTGAAACTACTACCCCCGCTGATGCCCCTGATTTTGAAGTCGCTTTATCTTTGCTTGAGAAGACTAATAAGTGGTTTAACCTTAAGTATGTTAATTTTATTGCTGATAAAGGCTATGATGTTAAGAAACTTTATAATTATGTTAGAAATATTCTCCACGGTCATTGCTTTATTCCTCTTAACAAGCGTAATTCTAAAAATCTCCCTCTGACTGATGATGGTTATATGGTCTGTGAAGCGGGTATTAAAATGCTTAAAGATGGCAAGCAGTATTTTGATGGTTTTATTAAGCAAAAATTTGTTTGCAAGTTCTGTAATTCTAAGGATGATTCTGCCTGCCCTATAAAGCATCCTAAATATTTTAATGGCAAAAAGCATAGAGGCTGTACTAAGTATGCTATTATATCTTCTGATTATAGGTCCTCTATTAATAGAGACTCCCTATATTTTAAGGCCGTCTACAAATTGAGAATTGAATCAGAAAGATATAATTCCCGCTTTAAAGCTCTGGATTTTGAAAAGGCTTATGTTAGAAATATTAATTCTGTCAGCAACCTTAATACTTTTGGCCATATTACTTTGCTTACTGTCGCTATTGTAGCTATTAAATTGGGCAAATATGATGAGTTTAGATCTCTTGTTGCTTTGATGCAATCGGCCTAATTTTTATTGAATCTATTTCATGCCATTTTTTAACATTTGACTTCTACAGGATATTTATGCCCTTTTTTAGCTCCTCTTTTTGTCTTTTCTTTTCCCTTACCACTTCCTTTATGTTTGATTGTCAGTGTTGATTACTATATATTGTATGTAATACATATTTTGGTTTTTTGTCGTGATTATTTTTATTAATTTTGCACATCCCTATTATAATAATTCTTACTTTGTCCTTATCTTTGCCTTTTATAAGAAAATCGACATTTTCTAAAAATCTCTTTTTAAACTCATCTACTGTTACAGGTCCATCATAGGTTATCGCAGAAATAAACTTATTTATTTCAATCTCTACTTTTTCAAGACCAGCAATTAAGTCTTTTACTGCTGATACAAACAGATTATCCACTTTCTCCGGCAATTCTTTTTTATTCAAAAAGTCACGTATAACTTTTTGTTGGTCTTTATTCAAAATTTCCATTCTTTCTTGAATCATTGGATCTTCAATATTATCTAATAAAATTTTAGTCCATTCCATATACAAATTTTCTATTTTGTCTTCAATTTCATCCAATTTTCCAAACACAGGAACTTCGCCACTTTTTATACTGTATCCACAATTAGGACATTGTGTCTCAATTTCCATGTTTTTTTCTGTTAAACTATAACAGGTTTTTAAAGAGGCCAATATATCCTCAATTTCGCTAAATTTGTTAACAGGAAATATTCCTACATCTTTAAGCTTCTTAAGATTATTAAACAGATCACTTGCCATTATTTTCTTTTTACGCTCATCTCCATTATAATCAAGCCTGTGTTTCTTATGATACTCAAGGTACAAATCAATATACTCTATTTTCAATTCTTCTAATTCTCTCGTCAGCCTTTTTATATCTTCACTTTCTTTAGTATCAATTTGTTTTATAAATCTTTCTACTTCATTTTTCATTTCATTTATATTTTGCTTTAATTCAATTTCTTCGGGTAATTGCTGTTCGGCAGAGGACAAGTATTTGACAAGTTCTTCTACTTCATTTTTAAAATCAATTATTTTTTCTATTTTCTTTACTGTCTCCAATGTCTTGAATTTTTCTTTTAGCTCTTCTTCAGTATACTTAAAGTTTCTTAATTTTCCAGGGGTATTAAAGGCTTTTAAACTGTCAAGAAAATCTCTAAAATTATTGAGCAAATCTTTATAATCTCTTATTTCAAATTCATCAAATACAGGCTTACCCCATATAGTTTTATTTGAAACAACAAATTGATTAACAGTTACAACTTTTTTAGCCAGTTCTTCACTCTTTGCCACCATTTGTCTTATAGCTTCTTCTGGTTTGCTAAGACTTGCTGTTACTAACCCTGATGGCAAGCCTAACAAAGTAAATAGAGTTTTTAATTCTCTGACAGGTATATCTCTGGGCCTCTCAAAACTGTCAAAATCTATAAGCTCTCCAACGTTCATATTAGCAAGTGCCTCTATTGTAGTAGCATCATAAACTTTATTTTTTATCCTCAAGATTATATCTCCGCTGTACACAAGGGCACTGAGCAAAAGAACCACCCACTGCACTTCTAATTTGAATCTTTTATCAATATCCTCACCGTTTACATTCTCTATAATATCTTCTCTATTTAAAACTTTCCCTGGTGGAAGTTTATATAATTCATTTAAAAAATAA
The DNA here is from genome assembly GCF_003722315.1 of Thermoanaerobacter ethanolicus JW 200. Lineage (NCBI taxonomy): Bacteria > Bacillati > Bacillota > Clostridia > Thermoanaerobacterales > Thermoanaerobacteraceae > Thermoanaerobacter > Thermoanaerobacter ethanolicus. The sequence goes on from NZ_CP033580.1 coordinate 2,037,850, forward strand.
TTAGCATATTTTGAATTTCCGGGTACAATATCATCCCCTAAAATTAAATCAAAAGACTGCAATACTTTCTTGCCTGTTTCTGTCTTCTTGCCAGCTAAATAATTCATTGCACTTTTAAAAACTTCGTTTAAATTTGCCTCTGTGATTTTTGTGTAAAATGTAGGATATTCACTGTATTTTTCACTGAAATACAATGATAAGCAAGAAGAAGCCGCCTCATCAATATAACTTTTAATAGTATCATAATTAGCTGTTTTTCCTTTAAGCCAATAGATTATACTTTGTGTTTCTCCTTTATAAGAAACATTAAAACATTTTGACACATTATCTCTTATCCATTTAGTAATATCCTTTTGAAAACCATTAGCTTTATCTTCATAAATTTTTTTCTGGTCACTGGAGGATAATTCACTTAACTCCATTGTAGCGGCATATTTTTTTATTTTCTCTATTATTTCTTCATCCGTATTAACAAATTCAAAAAATACTTCATCTTCTTTTCCATTTAATATATATTTTTTATTATAGTTAACTCCAACAAAAGGAGGTAAAAAGTAAATATAAAAATCTCTTGGAGGCTGAGCTGTACTCCTTTCATCAGGATATCCCATAAAAAGATAGCCATATCTTTTAACATTTTTCTCATTCCAAGTAAGACTATACTCCCATATTCTCATGTTTGGCACTTTTTCAGGAGCATTCCAATCAAGGACTTTTATAAGCAATTCAAAATAATGCCTGTTAAAAATATCTTCTGACAATATTTCTGCTTTCTCCTGAATTTTGGCATCATAATTTATGCCTTCTCTTACCATGTCAAGATAATACTGCTGATTGTCTGGATTGTATGAAATATATTGCCAGCTCAATGTTTTCATTATTTCCTTCATTATTGTTTCTATAGTCGTTATTAAAAAGTCCTCTTCTATCTCTGGCATTTTTATATATAAACACAAATCATCTTTAATATTTTCAACTGTTATACCAACAGATGTATGTATATCTCCTGTAGTAAACCTATGAACACTTAATGCATGTACAATTCTTAATGCAGCATCTTTATATTGAGGTCTTGTAAAGGAATGTTCAATTAAATCTTCTACGGCAACGCTTTTATCAACTACTCTCTTTATATCTGGCTCTGCCCTTAATGAAGGATTGTCTCTTAAAAACTTCCAATAAGAATCATAAGAAATAATTCCAGGCTCATCTTCAGGTACATCTTTGTCTAACAGTTCTCTCATCAAATGTGATATTGTTTTTAAAACTTCTCTTTTCTCTACAATAAACATTTTTTCAAATACTTCTATAAACATAGGATGTATAGGATATAATTCCACAAATTCTTCGATTCTGCTGGAAATACTTTTATACAACGGACTGAATTTCTCTAAATGGCTCCTTATCCATGCTTTTTGTCTGTCATTCTTTTTTAATAATCTTTGAGATACTACGTAGGAAATATCTTCCCTTTTAATTATTAACTGTTCAAATCTGTCCTTCATCTTTAATACAGTTTGTGCAACAGCATTAAATGCCGGATTATCAAACAGGGTCTCCTGTACTCCCGTCATAAATCTCAATCTGGTAGACTTTGTTATTTCTCCTATTTCTCTTAAAAAAGTTAAATCGCGAATCAATTCCTGTTCTTTCCTTGCTTTTAGAAAATCTAATAATTCATCAACCACTATGAGATAGCCTTTGTCCGGAAATTTGTCTTCAAATTTACTCATCATTTCCATAAAAGCATCTTTGTTATTTGTAACTTCATCAATTGGTGGAAAATAAAACTCTATCCCGTATCTGGCAAGGTCCTTTTCTATCTCTTTCGTAATTATATTTCTTAAGGGTGTATTTACAGCCCCAATGTCAAATCTTAAAACTTTAAATTTTCCTGCAATCTTTCCCATCTCTTTTTTTAACTCTTCATGAGAAACATAATCTAGCATTTCCTTATTTTCTGCTACTGCTGAAATTACAGACATTAAATGGGATTTACCAGTACCATAATTGCCAACTATAAATATACCCTTATTGTCAATTGTTTCATCAAACTGCAATTGGGGTATACAAATATTAATAATACTATCTGCCATCCCTTCTGATACTACAAAGGATTTGACAAGTCTTTTCGCCTCATCGATCTTGTCTGCATCCTTAAGTTTTATAACAGTTTCAATCGGTTCATACTGAATAAGATCTCCATATTTCATCCTATCTTCCTCCCTCAATATTTATTACAATTATATCCAAGTCATCTTTTTTGTATCTCCTATATTCTGGATAACCAGGTTCAGCGTATGTCAATATACCATTTATATAAGAGCCTCCCCAGGATGTAATTATTTTTTTATATTTGCTCATGTTCTTAAGCATTTTTAAAGGGTCTATTTTCAAATGGGGAGCAAATAAAATCTCTATGTTATCTAATATTGTAACATCTGTTTTACTTTGAGACAAAATTTCTTCCATAAAATCATCTACATAGTAGCAACGCTCTTCAAAAGGTATATTAATTAATTTTTCTGACAGCTTCAAATTTAAGTTTATGTAATCATAGTTATAATCAGAAGAAATTTTCTTGAGAATTTGCGTTTTTCCGCTCCCAATTGGTCCTACTAATAAAATTAACTTGTAATATTTATACGGTAGCAAAATAAAAGCATCCTGTATATCTTTATAAATTGACATATCACCTTCTCCCCCTTTGGACCTATATATTTATTTCGATAAAAGTTTACAAATTCCTGCACGTGGATAAAAATATAAGAGAGTTCAATGATATACCGGTTTTAAATACTCATTTGTTAAATAAAAACAGGCATGAATTTATGTACAGTGCCTGTTTTTTTATTATTTTATTTTTTCAAATTTACCTTTAGTCAAATGATATTTACTTAAATCAATTCCATTAAAGTCTGAAACTTTACTACCTACATTTATAAAATAACCTGCTTCTTGAACTCTTGGTATATTCTGTGTAAAATCAAATTCTGAAAGAAGTTTGAGTTCCCCTTCAAATTTTATTTCATTAGAAAATTTGAAAAATTGTCTTAATGGAAAATTAGGTTTTATACTTGCTGTTCCATTTCCAGTAATGTTCCATTCACTAAGTTCTTCTTCTGTTACATCAATACTCAAGTTTAATAATTCTAATTTTCCAAAACCATATTTAATATCTCCACCAATATAAACTTTAGAAAAAACATCTAACAAAAAATCATTATAATCTTTGTCCTCATTCTTTTTACTTTCATCATTTTTATCATTTTCTTTTATATCTTGGTCATTATTTCCATTTGTTATTAAAGAGTTTATATCTTTAATAACTTCTTCTTCAAACCCAATTAAACCTACCCAATAAAGTTGTTTACTTCTATTATCTAAATCTAATTTTGATTTTGGAAGTATATATTCAAATTCATGCAAACTTTCATCTTTTGCACTTCTTAATAGTGGTTCTATAGCTGTTGAAACAAGAGTATCAACAAATTCAAATTTAAATTTTCCCTCAGGGTAATCCCCAAGGTAAAAATCGCCTTTATTATATCCTGGAAACAAAGGATTAAAATTTACCTCTTCTTCATTTCCTATAACAGGATAAAAATTAGTAATTTTTTCAAAGAATTTTTTAGCACTCTCAATTTTTCTAAACCCGATTGTCTTTAAAAATTGATTTGTTAAAGCTCCCCACATTGTCCAGCCAGGAATAAAAATTTCAGTTTCATTAATTACTGCCCACTCAACAGAGCCTATATGTATTGGCTGATTTTGTTTAAAAATTAGTTTGAACCATATCATTTTTATTCCCCCATTGCCTTTGCATGGTATCGGGCATAGATCAGAGCTTTCTCTAATGATTCTTTGTAAAATAACAATTTGTAAATATCTTTAGACAATTCCTGAAAAAAATCTTCAGCTTTATTAATTGCACTATATTTAGATTGTAAAAAAGGCTTTAAAGTTTCTATTGGCTTTTTAATAAATATGTCGCTGTATTTCTTATCATCTTTTTTATCTTTGCTTAAACAAAAAACATAATAAGCATACACACCGTCATTAGATAAAACTCCTAACGCTTTATCTATGAACCTTAAAATTTCTTTATCTTTTTGAGAACTGTTTACCATATCGAAACCCAATTTATTTAATGTATACTCAAGATTATTTTCATTCATTTTTGTTCACCCCCATTAGGGTCAGTCTTTCCGGTATTTAGTTGGTTTGGAATAGCTTTTTCACAATTTTTATCCTCATCTCTTATTTCTAATACAATTCTTCCAAACCCTCTTGTTGTCATACCGCCAATGCCCAATGTTTCAAAGAAATGTTTGGAACTACATAAAGCATCTTTTAATTTATTTATATCAGGCAGCGGATTCAACTTTGATTCTATTCCTTCAAAAGCTGTCTTATCAAATATTCTAATATCTCCATAAAATATAGTCCCTCTTGGTATTGCCTCAGAAGTAAAAAGTGCACCTTCTTTTGCTGCTCCTGTTATTGGATCTATTGAGACAGATGTTCTTACTTCAAGATTAGAATTAACAATTTGAGAGAATAAGCTTTCAGGTACAATAATAATTTTGTCAGCAGTAAACTTAAAATTCCCAATTTCTATTTCATTCAATTTAATTGAGAGACTTTCTACTTTGTAAGGTAGATATATCCATCCAAGATTTATATGCCCATCCACTTTACCTTCTTTCATTTCTTCTAAGGCAATACAAACTTCTTTCTTTTCCGACTTCTCATCAGTTTTTGTTTTTTCATCATATAGCCTAGTACTTTTTAATGCCTCTTTTGTCGTTATCCACTTGGTACCAAAGCGTGTAAAAACGGGAAAAAACAAAATATTTAAATCACTAAAATGAATCATACCCTGCCAGCTTAAATCTTTCTTTGAAAATCCAAATCCTTTACAGATAATACAATGTCCGCAATGACCAGTTTTCCCTTTATCATCCGTAGCATACGGAGCATTCGATATCTCCGCTTGAGGAGTATCGTCCTGTCCTGCACAAGTTATTTTTGCCACAACATTGCCCTTAAAAGATTTCCAATCTGTATCTGGTAAATTCCACTTTGAGCTGTTAATACTAATCCATTCCTCTATTTTTTCTAACATAGTTTTTTTGTTTATATTTTTAATATCATCAAATTTAGGCTGTTTATCTTTTATATTAGACAAAAGTTCTAATGTCGCATAATATCTCCAAGTTCCTGCTAGACTTGAACCAGGAATTTTAGGAAGTTTTGTTATTGGATCTCTTACAATTGTATTGTCAACTCTTCCTATGGTATAACCGCCTGTCCCAATATGAATTGGGTCTGTTGCCATTCCATAAGCCTTAAACTCTTTTACAAAATTGTCACTCATTTTTTCAAACCTCCTTTAAAGTTGTATGCCAAAATTCGAACATGTCCAAGAAAAGTTGTAAATTCTCTGTGGTCATTTTTTCTTTTAATGCCTCATATAACTTATCATTCCCTTGAGATACCTCAATGTCGAATAACTTTTTTATCCCCTTTGCAAGCTCTTCATCTTTCTTAAGTTCAAGAATATTAATAAAGCTTGAAGCAAGAAAAACCTTGATTCCTTCAACATCATTATTCATATCTGATTTGTAATTGGCTATGCTTTCCCATTTGTCATAAATTACAGAAATTAATTTTTGAAGTTTTGTACTCCTTGTAACTCCACTTTTATTTTCTTTACCAAATAACTCTTTAAATTTTTTAAACTTTTCCCAGGTATCCAAATCATAAGGTCGTGAGTTTTTAAGTGCTATTTTCCTTTTCCATTTATTGTTTTTATCATAATAAATATCGTTCCTTCTTGTATTTGTATCTAAAAATTCAAAATCAAATGTATTAGGCATTATATTGATTTCTTCATCATCCTCTAATTTATCAATATTTAATATCCATTTCTTGTTTTTATTATCAGGTTTTAAATAAAACTCGTATCCTTTTTTATGACTACCCCAATATAAAGAATAATAATTTTGAGTATTGTTTAATGATTCCTCAATCTTTTGACATTTTAATACATTTTTGATTTTGCATGCTTTTTCTTCTAATATTAATTCTTCTGTATTCTCTATATCCCTCCTAATCTTTCTTAAAGCTTTTACCCCTACATATAGCGGCTTTTTATAATCCTGCACTACTATTCCTATATGGAGTGGTAATTTGCCATATACAAATTTAAAGTTCTCATTGTATTTTTTAATAACATTTTCAATCAAATTAGGCACATACTCAGCAGGTATAATAAACTGCCAGCTAATTGGCGTAGGGTCAATAATTGAAATATATGGCTCGTAATACTCAGATTTACTATCATTTAAATTGAGTTTTATTGCCATATCTTTTTTATCCTTATATCTTTTTAAATTAAATTCTTTATACCTTGTCAAATCTTTTACATAAGATATCAAATAAACCTTTCCTTTATTAGCCCAAAAAACTGCTTCTCCATCATAATACTCACCGTCTTGAATATTTTCATCTTTACCCTCGATTTTTACATCTTTCCAATAATACCTCCTTCTCCTCTCTATTGGAATACATGCATAAGCGCATATATTTGCTTTTATATCCTCAAAAAATTCCTTTGTGCTCTCCCATATTCTTCTCAACCTAGCTGGAGAAGGATTCTTACGGATGAGGAATTGAAGGATAAGTGTAGAAAGAAATTCTATATCATCGTAGGTAAGGTGGTTCCACTTTATAATTTCTTTATCCCAGTCAATCTTTGAATTCAAACCGTTCTTTTTTATCCACTCTTCCCAATGTGTACCTATTATTGAACCGAAAAATATTTGCCTTATGAAATCATCAAAAGATTCATCATTGTTTTTACAACCATCATATGCATCTCTTGCTAAAAGATTAAAAAGTTTAAAATCGAAAATCTTTATAAAATTTTTGAAAGGCTCATTATTTAATAAAGTTTTTAATGGTTGTTCGTTATTTTTTCTGTCAACTAATTTTAAACCAAAATTTTTCATTTTTAATTCTAAACCTTTGTATTTTCTAAGTAAAGTTGAATCGCTAACAGGAAAAACGATATTCTCAATTTTTAATAAAAATTGATCATTTAAATTACCATTTTTATCTTTATATTTATCTAATAGGAAAGCATTTTCAATGTACAATGTCTTTATTACATTTAATGTGTTTATTGCTAATTTAAGTTTATCAATATAATCCTCTTCTCTCACCAACAAGCTATTCAACATATCTCCATTTAACCAATCATGTAGTTCAAACTTCATTGTTACTAATGCAACCCTATCATTTTCATCTTTTAACTCATCCATCCAAATTGTTTCTTTTTTCGTATCTTTAAGCCATTCATAAATCCTGCCTTGTGTTTTCTTTTCATAACAAATATCACACAAATATTTTTGTTTTCATCCCTTCTGTCTGATCTAAACACTAATCTTTGTCCACAAACCTGACATATACCAATTGCTTTTTCACTTTCTGATTTTTCAATATCTATGCTAACTTCTTTTTTACTCCAATCTGCTTTTAAGAAATTTTCTTTAGCCTTTTCAAGAAGATAAGACAAGTTCATTAAACCACGAGACGCTTTAGTAAGAAAAATAGCAGGATAAAATTCATCAAAAGATTTTTCTTTAAAAATATTTATAATTTCATCTTCTATTTCTCTTAAATCATCCTTTAGTTCCGCTAAACTACTTTCATCTAAATCTTCTCCTAAATCTTCACCAACTAAAAAATAAACTCCAGTTTCATCGCGATAAACTTCATTTCCTATAGGATATTTATATTCTAAAAGTTTTTTAATTTCATCATCAATTTCATTCGATACTTCTCTATACCATTGTATTTGTTGAGGCTTATAACCTTTTTCTGCAAGCCTAAGTTTGTCATATTGTATACCAAGAATACGCCATCGGACATCCATTCGTTTAGGCAAACTTTGAATATTATTATTTTTTAAAATATATTCAGAAAGAGAAGCTTTAAACATTGTGGTTGCCATATAAGCTTGTTCCCACAATGATACATCGTTTATTGGAAATCTATCATCACTCAATAAACCAGCAAAAAAATTTTTAAATTTTTCTCTAATTGATTTAAATTTTTCCCAATCTAGGTTATTAGAACCAATGATATCGGTTATAGAGTTTTTTAAGTCACAAATCTTATAATTCATAGAATCTTCTGTTTCTGATAAATAAATAATTCTATTTTTAAAACTCCCAAAAGGATTTGATAACCATCTACTATCTTGAGGTTCAACCTTAATATCATCTTTTGGCGATCCCTTATCTATCCCAGAGTTTAGGCTTTCTCCAATCCCATATAACACTTGCAATAAATATTTATTGTTTTTTTGACTTCTCCATTTGTTACGCCAATTATTTAAAAAATTATCCCACAAATCTATTTCTTCTTCTAAAATTTTTATTTTTTTGTCCTTAATATCATTTTCCCAATCAGATAAAGATTTTTTATTTAAATTAATATTTGCTTTATTTTGTTGGTTTGGATTTACTTTATCCCATAAAGACATCAAGGAAGCTATCTCAGCTTTTAAAATCTCATCCCTATACTTCTCTAAATTTTCTAAATTTAATCCTGCCATTTTAACCACCTTTTCCCTTTTAGATCTTCACTTAAATTTAAATCTTTATTGGTAAAATAATACTTATCTTCACATACTTCAAATGTTCCCCATCCAAGTTTTGTTTTTGCTCCTATTCCAATCTGTGATACTTTTTCAATTGCTAATAAAAGATTTTCTAAATCTTTTTCCGCTTCGCTTTTTAATACTTCATTTTCTTTTAATATACCATCAAAAGGAATGTATATAATCTGCAAAAATCCTTCTGTACCTTCTGGAACCACTTCATAATAAATAGGTTGTGTTCCAGCTCTTTTTCTTCTATCATGGGGATTTATTACTTCTAAAGAAAGTTTGTCAAAATATGTAGGATAAAATATAGCTCTTCCTTTATGTGTACGAAGTTCTATTGGTAGGTTTTTATTATCTTTTTGAAGTTTATGAGAAATTTGTTCTTCAAGAAATTTATGAAGTCCTTCATAAGAATTCTGTTCGTTTATTTTTTCTAAAAGATTTTTATCCACTGTCAAACCAAGTTCAAATAATATAAACTCCAAAAGTTTTTCTTTAAAATTTTTTAAATCACTACTTTTCCATTTCAAATAATCCTCTATTGCTTTTATACTGTCTGAACCTGCTCCAAATATCCTCAAATAGCTGTCAACGACTTCTACTCTTTCATTATGATTAGATTTTTCATTTATTAATTCTTTAAAAGCTGAAGCTAAAGCACCCTTCCATCCACTTCCTCTTATCATAGGTACTTTAAAAACTTTTTCTTTTAATATAGGATTTGAAATAATATAAAATTCATCATCATCTTTTGAGAAGTATGGCTGTTTTAGCTTGAAACTTGCCTGAATTATAAATGAGTACGGCGGAAGTTTTCTTACATAATCATTAGCTATATTCAAAGTTAAAATCCCTGATATAAAATTGACATTTTTCAATTGCTGGTCATTATCAAAAACAAAATTTTTATTTTCTTTCATAATTTCTTCTTTTAACCAAGTTACCAGAAAATCTTTTGTTGTCTCATTAGATTTATTTTTCTTTAAAAATTTAAAAAAATCATCCTTTTTAAAGGCTTTACTAGATGAAATAAATGGAAAATCTTTTTTTAATTTATCGATATTAACTTTATCCGTCTCTTTCAACTCATTGTTTTCTTTATTTTTAAACAGGTAATTTTCTATTTTTTCTTCACTTTTGGGCTTAAAATAAAACTTACAATATGATACATAATGACTTAAACTTTTCACTTCATCAATATTTATTTCTATTAAAGCATCATACTTAGCCATTCCTATCACCTCTACTTTTTAGATGATTAAATAATAATTTTTGATACTTGTTGAATATTTTATCCGGTACTTTTTTGTTATCAAATGGATTATTGAAATTTATTAAATATACATGATAATCATCATTCTCTATCAAATTTGAAACATAAATACTTGAAGCAGCGCCTTGCTCCCCAAAGTTTCTTTTTCTGTAACGCATTTCTTCTTCTCTTCTCAAAAAATATTTAAAATTATATCCTAACACTTTTTTCCGATTGTCATATTTGATTTTTTCAATTTTATGTATTCGCATTATATCATTGTATTTAATGCCCTTTATATTAGCTTCTTTATCGTTTTGTTCTCCTTCAACTCTAATATTTACCAATCCAAATCCAAAAGAAAGTTTCCCACCAACAAAAATTATTTTATCTTTATAAAAATTAAAAAAACCTGATAAATAATTATCCCACCAATATTCTGTTGTCTTAAGCAATAATTTTACATCTTTATGTAAAACAATTTTGGAATCTTTTCTTTGAAAAAGTACACTTTTAATCCAATGTTCGGTGTTAATGCCATTCTCTTTAAAGGGAAAATTAAAATCTATTTCTTTAAAATTTAATTCTTGTTTTATAAAAGAGCTTATTTCTATATCTACCCTGCTTTTCCATCCTGTACATCCAAATAGACGAGAGGGTACAGATAACCCTAAATCTTCAAGTGATTCATCTAATATATTATCAAAACTTTTATTATCTCCTTCTCTCAACAAACGTTTTAAGAAAATTTGCTTCAATGTACGTTCTTCTTTAGGATTTTCAAGTTCTCCTAAATTATCTGCAACTACATTATTGTTATTTAATTTCTCATTATTTCCATTTTTAACAGCTTTCCAATATACTGAAAACCAAAACCTTAAACTTCCCATTAAAGAAGAAGGTCTAACCTTACTATTTTCCTGCCAAGCATCTCCTGTCCATAATGGAGTTATTGTTTCTAAATGAACAGTAACTTCCTTCTTATTCATATGGAAAACCCCTTTGTAATAGATTTTAATCATATAAGTCAAGAAAAAAAATCATTAAAACATGATAGTCCTAACCTCCATAAAAAACACTGCCCAAAATTTTCTCATATAACAATATTCTACATAACTTTTTTAAATCCTGCTAAAAAATTGTATTTTAAAAAACAAAAATGTCGCTGATTGTCAGAGGTACATCTCTGGATTAATCAGCGACATTTTTCTCAAAAAACATATCTGATTTTTTAAAATTATTATATTTAAGTTGTATAATCCTTTTAATTATATTTCCCTTGTAAAACATTAATTCCTTATAGACCTCTATGCCGTAGCTACGGCACCATCAGAGGATGAAAATACCATCCCCTTTACGGGAAGCACGCAGGATAGAATAACCCCTTATGGTTGTTGCACCAGCTCTTCAATTTTACAGTCGCTATCGTACAAATACTAAAAAAGGAGTTGGTTCTTTCATGGATTTAGTTTATTCTCACGTTTGCGGATTAGATGTCCATAAAAAGAGCGTCGTAGCTTGTATAATAACACCGGAAGGTAAAGAAATCCGCACCTTTTCAACCATGACCGATGACCTTATTGGATTAAAAGAATTTATTAAAAGCAAAGGTTGTAATGTTGTTGCTATGGAAAGTACCGGTTCTTACTGGAAACCTATCTACAACCTCCTGGAGCTTGAGAATATTAAAATTCTACTCGTCAATGCTAAGCATATTAAAAATGTTCCCGGCAGAAAAACTGATGTAAAAGATGCTGAGTGGATAGCAAGTCTTTTGCAACATGGCCTTTTGCAAGGCAGCTTTGTCCCAGATCGTGAACAAAGAGAGCTTCGCGAACTTGTCCGCTATAGAAAAAGCCTCATTGAAGAAAAATCAAGAGAACTTAATCGCATACAAAAGGTTTTAGAAGGAGCTAATATCAAACTGTCTTCGGTAGTCTCTGATATCAACGGGGCATCCAGTCGTTCTATACTTGAGGCTATTATAAATGGTGAAGAAAATCCCGAAACCCTGGCTGAGCTTTCTCAAGGCAAGCTAAAAAATAAAATGGATGAACTAAAACGCGCTTTAAAAGGCTTGATCAATCATCACCAAAGGATGCTTCTGGAAATACAGCTTAGACATATTGATTACCTTGATGAAGAAATAGCAAAATTAGACGAAGAAATTAAAAATCGAATGCTCCCTTTTGAAAAAGACCTGGCACTGCTGGATACAATCCCTGGAGTCGGAAGAAGAACTGCAGAACAAATAATAGCCGAAATCGGCACGAATATGGAACAGTTCCCCTCTGCTGCCCATTTGTGTTCTTGGGCAGGGTTGTGTCCAGGTCATAATGAAAGTGCTGGTAAACAAAAGTCTGCAAGAACTCGAAAAGGTAACCAAAAATTGCGAAGCTCTCTTATTGAAGCTGCCAGAGCTGCCTCAAGGGCAAAAGGTACTTATCTTTCAAGTCAGTACCACCGCATCGCTGCTCGAAGAGGAGCAAACCGTGCAGCAGTTGCAGTGGCACATAGCATTTTAATTATAGTTTATCATATTCTCAAGCAAAAGCAACCATATATTGAATTAGGTCCTACTTATTATGAAGAGAAAAAGCGTAATATGATTATTCGTCAATCTTTAAAAAAGCTAGAGTCTTTAGGCCTTAAGGTCACGGTCGAATCTGCAGTGTCTTAACTTTTAATTTAACTTTATTAACCATTTATTTATCCCATATTTTTACATCGGTATGGGTTTAGTTTTTTGTTGCCTTTTTGAGAGACACTATTTTCAGGATAGGTAGGCTAAAAACCGATGACACGACAGTTGAATTACATGAAGTGTTATTTACGTTTCAATTCCTTATAGGTAGGCTAAAAACAAGCAAAAGAATATGCAGACAAGTTACAAGAAATTTGTTTCAATTCCTTATAGGTAGGCTAAAAACTTTAATGAAGTCTTCATATTGTAACAGGTCTCTTTTGGGTTTCAATTCCTTATAGGTAGGCTAAAAACTGAGCTTGAACTTACAGAAGAAGAAAAGAGATATCTGTTTCAATTCCTTATAGGTAGGCTAAAAACCTGCAATATCTTGCACAACTACTGCGTCAATATACAAAGGTTTCAATTCCTTATAGGTAGGCTAAAAACTTTGACTTTGCCAACGATAATAAAATCTATGTCCGGCGGTTTCAATTCCTTATAGGTAGGCTAAAAACAAGCGATAACGGCCGACAAAGCCTTTTTCTGGGGCATGTTTCAATTCCTTATAGGTAGGCTAAAAACTGTAGTCGGAAGCATAAACTGGCCGCACGCGCACCTGTTTCAATTCCTTATAGGTAGGCTAAAAACTCCAGCTCTGTAGTTACCTGGGTGGCCGCATCAACCGGTTTCAATTCCTTATAGGTAGGCTAAAAACCCGCCATCCACCAAACCACCAAGGGTGCGGTTTTCGTGTTTCAATTCCTTATAGGTAGGCTAAAAACAATATTTACGAAACCACCATGCCGGCAGACCAACTGAAGTTTCAATTCCTTATAGGTAGGCTAAAAACTCGGCTTTATCCAGTTCCTTCGCAAACCTTAGTTCGTTTCAATTCCTTATAGGTAGGCTAAAAACTTGTGCAAAGCCCCACTTCCCGGACCACCTGGGCGAGTTTCAATTCCTTATAGGTAGGCTAAAAACCCTGGCGTAGTGCTGGCGGAAGGTGTAAGCCCGGGCGGTTTCAATTCCTTATAGGTAGGCTAAAAACTGGTACGCCATCTCCCAGGTGCCTGATAAGTTCCTTATGTTTCAATTCCTTATAGGTAGGCTAAAAACCTAAGCCGCCTGAAACCACCAAGGAGGTGAAGAAACGGTTTCAATTCCTTATAGGTAGGCTAAAAACGCCCTGGCGTTTGCAAAGAGCGCTGACCAGGCCCCGTTTCAATTCCTTATAGGTAGGCTAAAAACCGATGTAGTCGGAAGCATAAACTGGCCGCACGCGCACCTGTTTCAATTCCTTATAGGTAGGCTAAAAACCTTGGAAGCAAGGCAACTGGTCCTATCCGGTGTATTGTTTCAATTCCTTATAGGTAGGCTAAAAACTCTTGAAAAGATAGGTATAAACTTTCAGCGTGATTTCTTGTTTCAATTCCTTATAGGTAGGCTAAAAACGTCATTGAGCCGGATGGCAGCGTAGACTTTGGGGAGTGTTTCAATTCCTTATAGGTAGGCTAAAAACCGCTTTAGTGTTAGCGGCTATACCGTAGACCTTTCGGGTTTCAATTCCTTATAGGTAGGCTAAAAACGGCGTTGGTGCAGTTTCTGATTATGAGGCGTGGGCAAGTTTCAATTCCTTATAGGTAGGCTAAAAACATAGAGGCAAAGGAGGTAAGTGGAATTGGAAAGATGTTTCAATTCCTTATAGGTAGGCTAAAAACTTTTGTTTTGCTTCATAATGTAGCTTCTGATTATATTAGTTTCAATTCCTTATAGGTAGGCTAAAAACTTGGCTACAAAAGAAAAATTACTAAGCCTGTTTTTAGTTTCAATTCCTTATAGGTAGGCTAAAAACAAGAAATAAGAACGACAGTTGATAAAAAAATATCTTGTTTCAATTCCTTATAGGTAGGCTAAAAACCCTTGCATGAGGCAGTTCGTTTCTATAGACCATCCAAGTTTCAATTCCTTATAGGTAGGCTAAAAACAGATGAAATATGACTGGCTGGATGTGGACAAGTTCTGTTTCAATTCCTTATAGGTAGGCTAAAAACAGAGGTAAGACAAGGATACAAGACATTAAGCCAGCCGAGTTTCAATTCCTTATAGGTAGGCTAAAAACTTTAGAGAGAGGGCATTAGCCCTCTGCTCTTTCTAGTTTCAATTCCTTATAGGTAGGCTAAAAACGGAATAGTAAGCCCTCTTATTCCTTCTCTTTCTGCGGTTTCAATTCCTTATAGGTAGGCTAAAAACAAGCGATGTAGATTCCGGAGATTATGCAGTTGTCAGTTTCAATTCCTTATAGGTAGGCTAAAAACCAGATGATGAAATAAATATACTTATCGAGGCAGCAGGTTTCAATTCCTTATAGGTAGGCTAAAAACTTCGCTTCTTCAAGTGCTTAGATAATGCCGGTGACGTTTCAATTCCTTATAGGTAGGCTAAAAACGAAGCAGAACAATAGACCCAACACAAGCACCGACGAGTAATAGTTTCAATTCCTTATAGGTAGGCTAAAAACCAGTAAAATTGTAGAAAGGGTCACAGAAAAGCAAATGTTTCAATTCCTTATAGGTAGGCTAAAAACCATACATAACCTCATGAAATGGAATAGTTCCATCCAGGTTTCAATTCCTTATAGGTAGGCTAAAAACAGAGAAGCTGCTGAGTTTGTTTTTATGAAAGGTGGTGTTTCAATTCCTTATAGGTAGGCTAAAAACAAATGGCACCAATATTTTTTGAGATAAAACATTCTTTGTTTCAATTCCTTATAGGTAGGCTAAAAACCGTATATAAAATTAACGGGCTTACCTGCTTCAAAAGTTTCAATTCCTTATAGGTAGGCTAAAAACTTTAAAAAAAATAATGATAAAAGTATTGACAAAGGGTTTCAATTCCTTATAGGTAGGCTAAAAACTGCGAATTTTGTGGACAAGAGTTGTATGAAGGCTAGTTTCAATTCCTTATAGGTAGGCTAAAAACTCATTCTAACATGCATAAATAGCACATTATACGCCTTACGACTTTTTAATTCCTGTCAAGTATTTCTACTTTATTATACCATATTGTTTGACAAAATCAACTATTTTCTAAAATTGAAAAAATAATTTGTCGTCGATCCACGACATTTTTTGCACTATCTTAGGTCGACGACAAATTTATATTAATCAATATTCTTACCTTACTTTTCCTTTAATACCTCTAATATTTCTCTTAAAAGTTTTACTTCCTCTGATGGTTCAGGTGGTGTTTGTTCTTTTTCTTTTGCTTTTCGCTGTCTAATAGCATTCATAGGAGCTACTATGAAAAAATATATGGCTGCAGATACGATAATAAAGTTAACAACAGCATTAAGGAAATTACCTATGGCTATTGGTCCTAATTTAAGGGCAGAAAAATCAGGAGCTCCAAATATTGCTCCAATCAGTGGAGTTAAAACATCCACAACTAATGAATTTACTACTTTGTTAAAAGCTGCACCTATTATTACAGCTACTGCTAAATCCAAAACATTTCCACGCATAATGAATTCTTTAAACCCTTTTAACATATTTTTCTCCTTTCAACAAGTGATTGATTGTCCACACTTTATAATTTATCACTAAAATGTTAGTTGTTAAGTCAAAAAATTGGCAAAATAATACACCACAAAGTTATCTCCCTTCAGTTCAATAACTATCTACTTTCCTACACTCCTCTAACCCAAAACGCTATTGCCAATGCAATTCCCCATAAAACTACAAAATTCTTTACTTTCTTATTGTCAAACCTTTGTGATACTTTTGCTCCCAAATATCCTCCTAAAGCAAATCCTATCATGAGAATAATAGCAAAAGGCCATACTACTTTTCCACTAAAAAGTAAAACTAAACCGGAGGTGATATTTATAAAAAGTGAAAGAACATTTTTTATACCATTTGCTGTGTGTATGTCAGTAATACCTGCTATTCCCAACGTTGCCAGCATTAAAATGCCAATACCTGCTGCAAAATATCCTCCATAAAGAGAAGTAAGAAATTGAAGTATAAAAACAAATACTAGTGATTTTTTCTTTATATCTTCTCCTTCCTTTAGATTAAATTTATTTATTCTGTCATTTAATGCTAAAATTATGGTCGCAAATAAAACCAAAAAAGGTACGACAAAATTAAAAACCTTGTAAGGAGTTATCATAAGAAGATATGCTCCTAAAATACCTCCAAGTAAAGAGGGCAATGTTAAAAACCTTAAAAGCTCTTTCGTCTGATACAGTCTTTCTTTAAATCCCCATGCACCTGTGACAGAACCAGTCCACAGAGCAACTGTATTTGTTATGTTAGCAGATAGAGGATTTACTCCAACCCATACAAGAGCAGGAAAGGTTATTAAAGTTCCCCCTCCTGCTATAGCATTAGTGGCTCCTGCTAAAATAGAAGCCACTAAAACTACTATGTAATTACTCATCAGATTATCTCTCCAAATTCGTCAAATTTAAATCTATAGGCTCTTGGCAGTAAATCTTTTTCAGGATCCTTATATCCAATTGCTATTATCATCGGTACATACATATACTTATCAATATTTAAAAATTCTTTTAGCCTATCCTCATCAAAGCCGTCCATAGGATGAGTTTCAAGGCCATACACTCTTGCAGCAATCATTACGTTCATCGCAAACAGAGCTGAGTCTCTTATGGCTTTTCTTTTAGCCTGTTCTTCATCCTGCCAAACTGACAAAATTCTTTCTTTTGCCGCCTCTTTTCTCTCTTTTTTCATATACCCAAGCTCAATAGAGCTGTCTAAAACTTTATCTATATTTTCTAATGCCGCTTTAGGATTTGCTATTATTACAATTACAGCAGAAGCATCTTCTACTTTTTGCTGATTAAAAGCTATTTCTTTGAGAATCTTTTTCTTCTCTTTGCTTTTTACCACAATCACTTTCCACGGTTGAAGGTTATAAGCTGAAGGAGCTAAAGATGCAGTTTCAAGAATCTCTTTTATAAGGTCATCTGATATTTCTTTTGCTGAATCAAAAAAGGTAATGGCTCTTCTCTCTGTTATAAGTTTTTTACATTCTTTCATATTTGTTCATCTCCTTAAAACGAATTTAAATTTTTAATAAAATATTTATCAAATAATAATTAATTTCTAATGTTTATATTCTTCAAAAATTATAAAATTCCTTCTAAAAACAAAAAATAATCCCTCGAAAAGAGAAAAAACTTTAAAATCATCTCCTCATATGTAAGCTGCCAAAATAGCAAAAGTAAAACTCTTCTGCCTAGAAAGCCTGTTATAAGCTTTCTAGGCAGTTTATTTTATCCAAATTATTTTATGGAACATTTAATGATGTAATTCGTCTAACTTAGTAGAAGAACACAGGAGAGGGTGATATTTATCATGGAAATTTTAAAACTTAAAAAACTTTTTACAGCAATACTCAGCATCACAATATTCATTGCAATGTTAATGAATATAACAGGATGTTCTTTTCCTACCTCAAAAGTTCAAGCTGCAAATTTGATGGAAGGAATAAAAGCAAATCCAGTAAGTGAAAAAAACATAGATGAAAAATTTATAAATAATACAGCTGATTTTTCAATTGAGATTTTTAAAAAATTGATTGATCATAAGAAAAATTCTTTAATTTCCCCACTTTCAGTAATGCTGGCATTAGCTATGACAGCAAACGGAGCAGATAAAGAAACTCTTTCACAAATGGAAAAAACACTGGGAAAAGACATTTCCATTGAAGATTTAAACAAATACCTGTACACGTATATGAAAAAACTTTCCAATGAAGAAAAATCAAAATTAACTATCGCCAATTCAATATGGCTCAAAGAAAATGATTTTATGCCCTTTAAAGATTTTCTTCAGATAATTGCAGATTACTATAAAGCCGATATTTTTAAAGCTGCTTTTGACAGCAGTACAGTAAGTAACATAAACAACTGGGTAAAATCGAAAACAAATGGAATGATTGACAAAATATTAAACAAAATTGATCCGGAAGACGTTATGTACCTGATAAATGCTGTAGCTTTTGATGCAGAATGGGAAACAGTATATGAAAAGCACAATATATATAAAGATATATTTACTGATATAAACGGAAATAAACAGAAAGCTGAATTCATGAGGTCAGAGGAAAATTTTTATATTGAAGATAAAAATGCAATTGGTTTTATCAAACCCTACGCAAAAAAACATTACAGTTTTGCGGCTATTATTCCCAACGAAAATATGACAATTGGTGAATATATTAAAACACTCACGGGAGAAAAGTTTATAAATTTAATCAAAAATGCGAAAACAACTTTGGTACATGCATCTCTTCCAAAATTTAAGTATGACTATGAAATCAACCTTAATAGTACCTTAGAATCCCTCGGAATGAAGGACGCTTTTTCACCAGAAAAGGCAAACTTTACTAAACTAGGAACTTCTTACGTCGGTAATATTTTTATATCAGAAGTCCTTCACAAAACCTTTATATCTGTTGATGAAAAAGGAACAAAGGCAGGAGCTGTAACATCAGTCGATATGACGTCCACAGGAATGCCAGTAAATCCTAAAATAGTAAAATTAGATAGACCTTTTGTATATGCAATTATTGACAATAAAACAAACTTACCTATTTTCATTGGCACAGTGATGAGTATAAAAAATTGAAATAATTAATATTAATGAGGGTTTAAGCAATCGCTTAACCCCTCTCATTTATAATCAAAATATTTTTCCAAAAATTTTTCTTTATCCCAGCTATGGTCTTTTGCTAACTGCTCCTCTGTTACATTGAAATAATCATATCTTACATTATCCCCTTGATCTGGAACAGGGTCATCCCATGTAACATCTACGTAACTGATTTTGCCGTCAATTCTTATCATATTCCAAGCATGAGGCATAGACCCACTATAATTAAAACCTGTACCAGCTACTCCAAGGCTATCAATCCTAGCTAGTTGAGCAAGTAAATTAAAAGCAGCAGTATATCCTTGGCACACCCCTACTCCTTTTATCAAAACTCCATAAGCAGTATAAGATTCTGGTGGTATAGTGTTATTTATCAAATTTTCATAATCATATTTAGTATTTTTTACAATATAGTCGTGGATTGCTTTGACTTTATCTATATCAGACATATCCGGTTTTATTATTTGGTCAATAATTTCTTTAGCTTTAATATTTATTTCATCTTTCATTTTTTCCAATTTATCTTTAGGATATATATATTCAAATTTTATACTTACTTTACTTATGACGTTGTTAAAACCATTTGCAGAAATAGTCCACTTATTAGCATAGCCAATTTCAGGATGATGTGCCAATACCAGATCTACAATATCCGATATACTCTTTAAGATATCATTAATTGTACAGCTATTTCCTACAGAATTGCAGAAAGAATTGCTAAGTGTAAAAGTTATTTCATCTTCATTGTTTTCAAGAGCATTTTTAATTAAAAGATACAAATCTTTTTCACTGGTTATATTAGAAGATGAAAAAGTATTAGTTTCGCTAACTGTGTTTTTTGGTGCAGTTATTGAACTTACCCTTGTTCTTTGGTTGGAAGAATTGATTATTATGTGCCCATTATCGTATATTACTTCATCTCCAAGGGTTTCACCAACAAATCTTAAAGGCACATAGGTATAACCGTTTATAATTTGTGGTGCTACAATAAGCTCATAACTTTTTCCATTAACTTTTGCAATTTTGTGGCCAATTATAAGTTGTACAGTCGTTTCGCCACGAAAGGCTGTAACCGTTTTAGTTTTCTCTTCCCAGTTTACCTTAGCACCTAATGCTTCAAAAAATGCCCGCATAGGGACTAAAGTTGTGTCGTTTTTTATAACAGGCTTTTGTTCAAAAACTACATTTTGGCCATTAATTGTAATTGTTATATTTGCCGCTTGTGCTGAAATAGGAATTAATATAGAAAAGGCTACAAAAACTAATAGTATTAAAGATATCTTTTTAAGCATTATATATCACCTCTGAACTTTCTAGAGACTAATATTAAACTATACAACAATATTTCTCTATCTCTTTAATAATTATACTAAATCTCAGAAAACTTTTTTATAAATAATTCAACAAAAAAGGATATAAATATTGACGAGGGTTTGTTTCGTATGTTATAATAAAAAGCGCGCAGGGGAGTAGCTCAATTGGTAGAGCAACGGTCTCCAAAACCGTGGGCTGCGGGTTCGATTCCTGTCTCCCCTGCCATTATTGAAAAGTTAATGTTTCCAGCAAACGAACCCTCTCAAAAAATCCGAAGTTGTTGGGAGGGGTTTTATTATTCCTAAATCGCTACCATTCAGAAATTTAAAACTAATAAACTTATCTTAACGTTAATTTTACGGTTCTTCTGGTATAATTATCCATGCAATTAAATAAACTAAAAGTCCAGTTCCCCAAAATATTATTAGAAATGCCCAAATGAGTCTTATAATTGTTGGGTCTACATTAAAATACTCTGCTATTCCTCCACATACGCCTCCTATCATTCTTTGTGTTCTTGAGCGATAAAGTTTTTTTGACATTATACACACTCCTTAATTTTTTATTTTCTTCTCTAATATGACCTTCAAATACCAATTTTTTGTGGTCTTTTTACAACACCTCTTCCTCTTAAAATTAATATACCAGAGTATTATTACTCTTGCAAACAATTTATTTGTGATAAAATATAATTAAAAATAACCAATGTGGGAGGTATCATCGTGAAAAGCTATAGAAAAGAGTTGTGGTTTGAAACAAAAAAGAGAAGAGAATTTATAAACATTACACCTCTTATAGAGGAATGCGTTAGGGAAAGCGGAATCAAGGAAGGGCTTCTTTTATGTAATGCAATGCACATTACCTCAAGTGTTTTTATAAATGACGATGAACCAGGCTTACATAAAGACTTTGAAAATTTCTTGGAAAAATTAGCCCCCGAAAAACCCTATGACCAATATTATCATAATACTTATGAAGATAATGCAGACGCTCATTTAAAGCGTACAATAATGGGTCGAGAAGTTGTAGTAGCTATAACAGATGGAAAATTAGATTTTGGTCCATGGGAACAAATCTTTTACGGTGAATTTGACGGAAAAAGGAAAAAGAGAGTATTGGTCAAAATTATAGGTGAATAAAAAATCTCCAGTTTCCCGGAGATTTACAAAGTCCTTTTATAATCTTCATTACTTATCTTGTCAGTTTCCTCTACATAACCAGCATTTTCATCATCATAGTCATCATCATAATTGTCCAAACTGCTTTTTGTCTTATTAAATCGTGCAACCTCTTGATAAGAATCCTCTGCATCAAATTGAATTTCTTCTTTTAAATCCTTATACCCCCATCCAAAGGGGTATTTTATCATTCTCTCTTCATTCGGCCTTGAATTCCTTAAATCTTTTAATTTCAAATCATTATTTTTAGCGCATTCTGCACAAAGAGCAGTATAAGGAAGGGCTTCTAATCGTTCTTCTTCAATTGGCTTATGGCAGTGAGTACATATGCCGTAAGTACCCATTTCCATCCTCTTAAAAGCATCTTCTATTTGCCTTAAAATATGTTTTTCGTTGTCTTTGAGAGCATAATTTTTCTCTACTTCATAAACTTCAGAAGCAAAATCTGCCGGATGATTATCCAAAAGAGAAAGTTCTTGATAATACTCTCTCTGTGCAATTCCGCCAATGCCATCATTGTAATTCATTTGATTAATTGTGCTTAAGACCTTTCCCTTTTCTTTTAATAGTAATTGTCTAAAGTGTTCCAGCTTTTCACTATCCATCATACCAACTCCTATTTAATATAACTTTTGATTTACAATCTTAACTATATCCGCTATAATACTGCCAATTAGAGGTAAATTTAACATCACCAATTTTTGAAGTATATAAAGAACTATCGCACCAAGTATTGTAAAACCTACTGCTATTCCAAAACCTCTTGCTACCCCGCCTATAAAGTTTAACCACAAAAGCCTATAAGGGCTTTGCATAAGCTCGACGTAATCAGCAATTTTCATCTTCTCCATCATCTCTGACATTTGGTCCAACTGCTTTTTTATTGCAGTTAACATAATATTATTATTGTTTTTATATTCGTCTTTATTCAAGACTTTTTCCTCCTTACATTTAATTTTTCCAGTATAGTTTTCTTTATTACTGTAAAATAAAGCCTTTATAAACGTTTATTTATTCATTAGAAAAAATATGCAATCAATCTTGTATTTAATAATAGTTTATCTCAAAATATAATTCAAGTGAAGTGTTATTGACTTTTAATTTTGCACATATTATCATTAATTTAAAGTACAAATTGTAGGAGTTGATAAAATGGATTTAAGTTTTAAAACAAAAGTAGTACATACTGGAAACTACATAGATAAAGAAATTCCTCCAATGCCAAAAACTCTTCCTATCTATCAAACTTCTGTTTTCACTTTTGATACGTTGGAAGAAGTTTACGATTATCTTGGTGGTAATCCTTCAAGGTATATGTACACAAGACTTGGAAATCCTAATCAAACAGCAGTGGAAGAATTAATTGCCAGTTTAGAAGGTGCGGAAGCAGGACAGTCTTGTTCATCAGGAATGGCGGCAATTTCTTCAGCTTTGTTGGCAGAAGTAAATTCAGGAGACCATATAATCGCCGCAAAAGATATATACGGTGGTACAAACAGTCTTTTTAATGCAGAATTTAAAAGACTTAATATTGATGTAACTTTAGTGGATTTCTCCGATTTAGAAGCTGTTGAAAAAGCTATAAAACCAAACACTAAAGTGATATACATGGAAATCATGACAAATCCTCTAATAAGAGTTTTTGACGTTGTGGAAGTTGCAAATATCGCAAAAAAGCACAATATAAAATTGATTGTTGACAATACTTTTACAACCCCTTATTTGATAAAACCAATTGAATTAGGAGCCTATGCTGTAATACACAGTGCAACAAAATACATCAACGGCCACAGCGATGTCATCGCCGGACTTATAGCAGGTAATAAAGAATTTATATCCCGCACAAAAAGAATCACACAAAACTTCGGTGGTTCAATGAGTCCATTTGACGCTTGGCTGGTTTTAAGAGGAGCAAAAACTCTATTCTTAAGAATGAGAGAACACTGTAAAAACGCAATGGAACTGGCTAAATTCTTAGAAAGCCATCCAAAAGTCAAAAAAGTGTATTATCCCGGACTTCCTTCTCATCCTGACTACAGCGTTTCAAAGAAGTTGTTTAAAGATGAGTTTGGAGGTATGTTAAGTTTTGAAATAGAAGGTGGAGAACCTGAAGTAGATAAGTTTATGCAAGAGCTGAAACTGGTGAAATTTGCTCCTTCACTGGCAGGAGTACAAACCATGATAACTCATCCAAAATCCACTTCCCATAGGTCTCTCAGCAAGGAAGAATTAAACGCGTTAGGAATTTCAGAAGGGCTTATAAGAGTTTCTGTTGGAATAGAGGAAATAGAAGATATTATAAATGACTTCAAACAAGCTCTTGACAAAGTATAATAAAAAAAGAAGTTTAGGGCTTTCCCTAAACTTTTTTATATTTCATCTAGCGCCTTTAATACCTCTTCAACGTGTCCATCTACTTTTACCCTTCTAAATATTTTCCTAACAATTCCTTCAGAGTCAATGATAAAAGTTGACCTTTCTATTCCCATTTTCTTTTTGCCATACATGTTTTTCTCTTTGTATACCCCATATTCTGTAGACACTTTCGCATCTTTGTCACTTAGAAGAATAAAAGGAAGATTGAATTTTTCAATAAACTTCTTATGAGAAGTTTCATCATCTAAACTTATACCTATTACGACAGCATTTTTCTCTTCTATTGACTTTATGTTATCTCTAAAAGAAACAGCTTCTTTTGTACAACCTGGAGTGTTATCTTTTGGATAAAAGTATAAAACAACCTTTTTACCTAAAAAATCTGAAAGGGAAACTTGTTTTCCATCATGGGTATTTAAAGTAAAGTCAGGAGCCTTTTTACTTAGCTCTACCATGCTATCCCTACTTTCTAAAATTATTTTCTTTAGATAATTATTATTCTTTATCTAAATTATATCTATTCTCTTTAAAAAATTCAATAGCTTTTTATCTCTCTCATCAGTTCTTCAAATTGGGAAAAATCAAGGGACTGTTCTCCATCAGATAAAGCTTTATCGGGCTCAGGGTGGATTTCTACCATTATTCCGTCTGCACCAGCAGCTATTGCAGCTTTTGCCATCGGTATGATTAAGCTTCTTTTCCCTGTACCATGGCTTACATCTGCGATAATAGGCAAGTTTGAAAGTTCATGAATTACTGGAATAGCAGCTATATCTAAAGTATTTCGCGTATAAGTTTCAAAAGTCCTTATACCTCTTTCACACATGATGATGTTGGCGTTTCCTTCAATAGCAATATATTCCGCTGCATAAAGCCACTCCTCATATGTGGCTGAAAATCCCCGCTTTAACAAAACAGGCTTTTTGGTTTTTCCTACCTCTTTGAGAAGTGAAAAATTCTGCATATTTCTTGAACCTATTTGAAAAACATCAGCATATCTTTCAACAATTTCAACATCCCTCACATCCAAAACTTCAGTTACAACAGGCAAATTAAACATATCGCCTACATTTCTTAGCATTTTAAGTCCATCAATACCTAAACCTTGAAAAGAATAAGGAGAGGTGCGGGGCTTATAAGCTCCTCCTCTTAAAGCATTTGCGCCCCAGCTTTTAACTATTTCTGCTGTTTTTACAAGCATTTCTTCATTCTCAACAGCGCAGGGTCCTGCTATTATAAGTTTGTCTTTACCCATAGTTATATTCCCAATTTTTATTGATATTTTGTTATTTTTGTCGCCAATTATTTTAAGGTTCATTTTCATCACCTTCATAAAACTTCTTTTAAGCTGGATACAAAACTTTTAACTTCCTGTAACATTTCAGATTTATTATACCCTTTAGCAATTCTTTCTACAAGTGCACTCCCTACAATAATTCCATCACTGAAATCTTTTAATTTTTTCGCCATCTCCGGAGTAGATATGCCAAACCCTATTGCCTTTGGCATATTGGTGTATTGAGAGACTGTCTTCATATATTCTTCAATGTCAGTTTCAATATCCTCCCTCGCACCTGTCACACCTGTAATTGAAACGCAATATACAAATCCTTTGCCATTTTCAGTAATTAATTTTATCCTCTCTTTTGATGTTGGGGCAACTAAAGGTATTAAATAAATATCGTATTTATCTGCTTCCTCAGAAATATCTTTTCTCTCTTCAATAGGCAAGTCTGGAATGATAAGCCCATCTATCCCTACATCTTTTGACTCTTTTAAAAATTTTTGTATGCCATATTTGAATATAGAGTTATAGTAGACAAGGTAAACCAGAGGGATATCACTTTTTAACCTTATTTTTTCTACTATTTTCATTATATCAGGAATTTTTACACCTTTATTTAAAGCTCTTTGTGAAGAAGCCTGTATTGTAGGTCCATCAGCTAATGGATCAGAATAAGGTATTCCCAGTTCTATTATATCCGCTCCTGCTTCTTCCAAAGCCAAGACTATATCATAAGTCGTCTCTATATCCGGGTCTCCTGCTGTTATAAAGGTTATTAAGGCTTTGCGCCCTTCTCCTTTTAAGGCTTCAAACTTTTTGTCAATCCTATTCATAACTCCACCCCCAATACTTTCGCAACTGTATTTACGTCTTTATCTCCTCTGCCTGACAAATTTACAATGATAATATTGTCTTTCCTTAAATTTGGAGCCAGTTTCATAGCATATGCCAAAGCGTGAGCGCTTTCCAAAGCTGGTATTATCCCTTCTGTTTGAGATAAGTCCATAAAAGCCGCCAATGCTTCTTCGTCTGTCGCATATACATATTGAGCTCTATTACTTTCTTTTAAAAAGGCATGTTCTGGACCTACCCCCGGGTAATCCAGTCCTGCAGATATAGAGTATACTGGCATTATTCTCCCCTCTTCATCCTGTAAAAGATAAGTCATCATGCCGTGCAATACTCCTACAGAACCTTTTGCCATTGTAGCTGCATGTTTCCCTGTCTCAATTCCTTCACCTGCAGCTTCCACGCCTATCAATTTTACCTCTTTATCTTCAATGAAGGGATAGAAAATTCCCATGGCATTACTGCCTCCGCCGACACAAGCAATCACATAATCAGGAAGTCTTCCTTCTTTTTGAAGTATTTGCTCTTTTGCCTCATCCCCTATTACTCTTTGAAAATCTCTCACCATAGTAGGATAAGGATGAGGCCCAACAACAGAACCCATCACATAAAAAGTATTATCTACATTTGTCACCCAATCTCTTATTGCTTCATTTACTGCATCTTTTAAGGTTCCCGTCCCTGATTTTACTGGTGTTACTTTTGCACCTAAAAGTTTCATTCTAAAGACATTTAAAGATTGCCTTTTTATATCTTCTTCTCCCATGAATATTTCGCATTCCATTCCAAACATTGCAGCAGCTGTAGCAGTTGCCACTCCATGCTGTCCTGCTCCTGTCTCAGCTATAACTCTCTTTTTATTCATCCGTTTTGCCAATAAAATCTGTCCCAATACGTTGTTTATTTTATGGGCTCCTGTGTGGTTTAGGTCTTCCCTCTTTAGATAAATTTTCGCCCCGCCAAGCCTTTTAGTAAGATTCTCAGCATAATACAAAGGTGTAGGTCTTCCTGAATATTCCCTCAAGTAATACCTATATTCTTCCATGAAATCTTTATCCTGTTTAGCTTTTTCAAATTCCCTCTCTAATTCTATAAGCGCATTCATCACAGTCTCTGGCACATACTGACCTCCAAAACGTCCAAATCTTCCACTCATCGAATACCCCTCACTTTTTCAATAAATGATTTCATTTTTTTAAAATCTTTATAACCTTCTGTCTCAACGCCACTGGAGACGTCAACAGCATAGGGATTTACTATTCTTATAGCTTCCTCTACATTGTTTTCGTTTAGCCCTCCTGCCAAAATTATTGGAACATTCAATTCAAATCCTTTTAAAACTTCCCAATTAAATGTTTTTCCTGTACCACCGTATTCGTTTTTTGTCAAAGTGTCAAATACAAAACTATTTACTCTAAATTCTTTTGTTTTTTCCAAATCTTCTTTGTCTTTTATGCGTATTGCCTTCCACACTGTGAAATTTTTAAAATTATCTATATAATCCTGTGTTTCATCACCGTGAAACTGTAAAACATCGAGATTTAGTGTTTGAGCTATCTTTAATGCATTTTCCACTGGTTCATTTACAAAAACTCCCACTGTTTTAATCTCTTTATCAAGAAGGCTTATGAGGTATAAAGCCTGTTCTACCTCTACTTGTCTTTTGCTTTTTGCAAAGACAAATCCTACATAATCAGGTTTTAGCTCATTGGCATATTCAATATCCTCTTTTCTTCTCAGTCCGCAAATTTTTACTTTTACCAATTTATCCTCCTCCTTTTGCCTCCCTTACAAAATCAGTGATTTTGTCAATATCATCTATAATTTTCATAAAAGTCTCGCCAATTAATACGGCATCTACTCCCAAAGAAGCTAAATACCTTACATCTTCAGGTATTTTTATTCCACTTTCGGAAACAATTATTGTACTTTGAGGTATATATTTAATCAAATTTTCTGTTGTGTTTATATCTACATTAAAAGTCTTAAGGTCTCTGTTATTTATACCTATTATGTCACATTCAGCTTCTAATGCTATTGCAAGCTGCTGTCTATCGTGAACTTCCACAAGCGCATCTAAACCTACACTTTTAGATAAATTATAGAAAGTATTTAAGTTATCCCCTAATACGGAAACAATGAGAAGTACTGCGTCGGCTCCTAAAATTTTTGATTCATATATTTGGTATTCATCCACAATAAAATCTTTTCTCAAAATAGGTTTTGAAGTGACTTTTTTTACTTCACTAATGTAATTGTCATCCCCTTTAAAAAATTCCTTCTCTGTCAAAACGGAAATAGCGTCAATATCAACTTTCTCATACACTTTTGCAATTTTTACTGCATCAAAGTCTTCTTTTATAATTCCTTTAGATGGAGAGGCTTTTTTTATCTCTCCAATAATTGATATACCCTCTTTTTGAAGTGCTTTCTTGAAATTGCCAGAATAGCCTCCTTTAATTTCGTTAATTAGTTCCTCTACTGGCTTTATTCTTTTTTTCTCTTCCACCTCCTTTTTTTTGTGTCTCACAATCTCATCTAATACCATCAACTAAGCCTCCTTTGGTACTCCAAAATCTCTGTAAGCTTATCAAGAGCTAAACCCGTATCTATTAGATAATTTGCGACTTTTATTCCTTCTTTTAAATCTTCCACAACTTTTCCTATATATAAGGCCGCTGCTGCGTTTAAAACGACTATATCTCTTTTAGGCCCTTTTTCACCTCTTAAGATGTTTAAGATTATTTGAGCATTTTCTTTAGCGTCTTTGCCTTCTAAATCTTCAAGTTTTGCATAAGGGATACCGTAATCTCCTGGGTCTATCACATAATCAATGACTTTGCCTTCTTTTACTTCACTGACAAAAGTAGGAGAAGTAGTAGTTATTTCATCAAGGCCATCAAAGCCGTGGACCACCATAGCCTTTTCAATTCCCAATCTTAAAAGTACTTCAGCAAGAGGATGAGTCAATTCTTTATCATAAACTCCTAATACCTGTCCTTTTACAAATGCGGGATTTGTTAATGGTCCTAAGACGTTAAACACCGTCCTTGTGCCTAATTCTTTTCTTATCCCTGCTACATGCTTCATTGCAACGTGGTATTTAGGTGCGAATAAAAATCCCATTCCTTTTTCTTCAATTAATTTTTTTGTTTTTTGTGGTTCTGCCTCAATGTCAAATCCCAATTCCATCAAAACATCTGCACTTCCACTTCTACTGGAAACAGCTCTATTGCCGTGTTTTGCAACTTTTACTCCTGCAGCTGAAGCAATTATAGCAACCGCCGTTGAAATATTGAATGTCTTCCCACCATCGCCACCTGTACCACAAGTATCTATCACATAGTCAGAGGCAAGTTCTACTTTTATTGCGTTGTCTCTCATTGCCTTCGCGAAACCTGTTATTTCTTCCACACTTTCACCTTTTAATCGGAGTCCTATTAATATGCCCCCTATTAAAGAAGGAGTTGCATTGCCACTCATAATTTCATTCATAACAGCATAAGCTTCTTTTTCTTCAAGACTTTCCTTTAAAACAATTTTTTTAATAGCTTCTTGTAACATGGTATCCCACCTCCAAAAAATTTCTTAAAATTTCTTTACCCTGCTCTGTCAAGATAGACTCTGGATGAAACTGTAAACCATATACAGGGTACATTTTATGCCTTACTCCCATAATCACTCCTTCCTCTGTATAGGCTGTAATTTCTAAATCTCTTGGAAGAGTTTGTCTGTCAATAACAAGAGAGTGATATCTCATTGCCTCTATAGGATTTTTAATATCTTTAAATATTTTTTCACCTTCGTGAAATACGAGAGAAGTTTTGCCATGCATTATCTTATCTGTTTTTACAATTTTTGCACCATATGCATATCCAATCGCTTGGTGACCAAGACATATTCCTAATATTGGAATTTTGTCCCCTAAACTTTTAATGACATCAACGCATATGCCTGCATTTTCAGGCCTTCCCGGTCCAGGTGATAATATAATTTTTTCGGGATTCAGTTTTTCAATGTCTTTAACAGACACTTCATCATTTCTTATTACAAATATTTCTTTGTTCATTTCTCCCACATATTGATAAAGATTATAGGTAAAGGAATCGTAATTATCTATAATCAGAATCATCAAAGAACCTCCTTAAGAGCCATTGCCTTATTTAAAGTTTCGTAATATTCCATCTCAGGAATTGAATCATATACAATACCTGCTCCCGCTTGAAGGTAAGCATAACCTTCCTTGAAGAGAATAGTCCTTATTGCTATGCACATGTCCATATTGCCATTGTAGGAAAAATAACCAACAGCTCCTGCGTAAAAAGACCTTCTCACATTTTCAAGTTCGTCTATTATTTCCATCGCCCTTATTTTTGGTGCCCCAGAAACTGTACCTGCAGGAAGACACGCTATAAGAGCATCAAAAGCCGTAAGTCCTCTTTTTAGCTTTCCTGAAACAGTCGATACAATGTGCATTACATGAGAGTAAAAATCTACTTCCATAAAACGCTCTATTTTTACACTTCCAAATTCACTAACTTTTCCTATGTCATTTCTTCCAAGGTCAACTAACATCACATGCTCTGCCCTTTCCTTTTCATCTTTTAAAAGTTCCTCTTTAAGTCTTAAATCTTCTTCTTCATCTTTTCCTCTTCGCCTTGTGCCTGCAATGGGATTTGTAGTCACTTTGTCTCCAAAAACACTTACAAGGCTTTCAGGTGAAGAACCAAGAAGCTGAAAATCACCAAAGTCGATATAGAATAGATAGGGAGATGGATTTTTTGACCTCAATCTTCTGTAAACCTCAAAAGGCTGCGAATTAACTCGTGCTTTTAATCTTTGTGACAGTACCACCTGAAATATATCACCTTTTGTGATGTATTCTTTTGCTTTTTCAACAATTTGGCAAAACTCTTCTTTGGTGAAGTTGTAATTGACTTCTTTTCCCTCTTGAGGTGAAAGGTCATGAAATTCTATGTTAGTTGATTTTATCTCTTGCAAAAGACCGTTAATCTCTTGTAAAACTTCCTCATACTCTACATCTTCATCAGGATATACGTTATAAACAGTATAAATTCTGTGTTTAAAATGGTCATAGCAAATAAAACTTTTATAAAACATAAAGTATACGTCCGGTATATTTATTTCATCAGGGTTTTTATCCGGCAGTCTTTCATAAAGCCTTATCGTATCGTAAGATACATAACCCACAGCACCTCCAACAAAAGGAATATCAAGTCCTAGAGAATTGTATTTGGCTTTCATAACTTTTCTTATTTCCTCAAGTACTAGCCCTTCCTTAGCTTCTTCTTTCTCGCCTATAATTTTTATTCTTTTGCCATAACTTAAAATTGATAAATATGGGTCTTTTCCTATAAAGGAATATCTCCCCCAGTTAGTACCTCCATTTGCACTTTCCAGTAAAAATTTGTTTTTGCCTTCAAGACTATAAAAAATGTTTATTGGCGTCAATTCATCTCCGTTTATTTCTGCATAGACTGGGAAGACATATCCTCTTTTTTTGTGTTCGCAAAAATCTTCTTTAGAAATGTTTACCACTTTATCACCTCCTGAAAATTAAAAAAGTCACCCCGCCCATTGGGGCGAAGTGACTCGCGGTGCCACCCAATTTGTCCTGTATTACTAAAAAAAGCATTTCACCAAAAGGGCGAAATGCTCGCTTGTGCCACCTTTTTAACACAGGACCACTCTTTCGGGTACGGAGATTCCTCGATACCCTGTCTTTTTAACGGTAGACCACCGGATACTGCTACTTAAAAGTTCGCATCTCACCTCGCGGGCCCATTCAATATCAGCTACAGTACTCGGCTCCCACCCGCCCGAGCTCGCTTTGACTAAACGCTGATATCTACTCTTCCCGGTCATTGGTTTTCATACATATTTATATTGTGTTATTTTAATTCTATAACGCATTAAATTATTTGTCAATATATTTTTATGCAAGTCAAAGTTAATTATACATAATATTTTTTTATCTTCTCGTCAATTGTAACTCCTTCAGGTTTATAATCAATCTTTACAACAGATATGACCCTACTTGCTCCTTCTTTTATACAAATTTCCTGCGCTTTTTTAACTATCTCTAAAAGAGTATCAAGCTCTCCTTCCATTGTAGTCTCCATTGGTCCCACAACATACTTTACACCTGTGCTCTTTATATATTCTATGACTTTATCTACAATGGGATACACCTTTTCTTCAGAAACTACAGGCAATACCTGTAGGCTTAAATTGACAACTGGCACTTTATCACCTCAAAACCTTTTCAAATTTGTTTAAGAGCTTGATCCAAATCCTCTATTATATCATTGTAGTCCTCAAGGCCTACTGATATTCTCACCATACTTTCTGTGAAGCCGAACTCCTCAAGCTTTTCTTTTGGATACCCTCTGTGAGTCATAAGGGAAGGTACTTCCACTAATGTTTCTGTATCTCCTAAGCTTACCGCTAACTGACACAATCTTAAATTACTTATAAACTTCTCTAAATTTTTGGTTCCTCCCTCTATTTCAAAACTTATGATAGCTCCGAATCCTCTCATTTGTTTTTTCGCTATTTCATGGCCTTTAAAACTTTTAAGACCAGGATACATAACGTTTTTTACTTTAGGATGCGAATTTAAAAAATTTGCTACCTCTATTGCATTTTTTTCATGTTGCCTCATTCTTAAGCCTAAAGTCTTTATGCCTCTCAACATCAACCAAGCATTGAAAGGACTCATTACCCCACCAAATTCACACATATAATCAAATTTTAAATAATGTATATACTTTTCATCTTGTGAAACTGCAACTCCTCCAAGTGCGTCACCGTGACCTCCTATATATTTAGTAGCACTATGAACAACTACATCAGCTCCCAATAGAAGAGGATTTTGAAAATAGGGGGTAGCAAAAGTATTATCAACAACAATTTTAATATCTTTTTTATGGCATACCTTTGCAACCTCTTCAATATCTATAATAGATAAATTTGGATTAGAAGGAGTCTCAAAATACACAACTTTTGTGGAGTCATCTACACTTTTTTCTAATTCGCTTATATCTGTAAGGTCCACTATTTTATAATTTACTCCATATTTAGGCAGTATATTTGTCACTACGTTATAAGTTGAACCATAAAGAGTCTTATGAACTATTACAGTATCTTTGGGTTTTAAAAGAGAAAATAAAACTGAACTAATAGCAGCCATCCCGGAAGAAAAAGCTACTGCCCCTTTGCCATATTCCAACTCCGCTAATCTGTTTTCAAATAATCTTAAGGTCGGATTATTACCTCTTGTATAAACATAGTCTTGAGATTGAAAAGACATCACCTTTTCAACATGTTCGAGGTCATCAAAGACAAAAGTAGTCGTCTGAAAAATTGGAGGATTCAAAGCATTTTCAGGGTTTTTCTTAAACGCATTTCCATGAATTGCTTTTGTATCAAACCGATAGTTTTTATGTACTCCCATGATATTTTCCTCCTGTAATTTAATAACATCTAATCATAATTCAATTACTGCTTTACTGCAATTACAATGCTCTTGGTCTAATTTTTCTTCTAAAAAAACTCTTATAAATGTTTTTATCACTTTTTCTTTGCTCAATTCTAAGGTATTTTTTATTTCATGTAATGTTATACTGCCCTTCATTCCTGTAGCCCAATTTGAAACTATCCCCACCGCAGCATAGCACATTCCTAATTCTTTCGCTAAAACTACTTCTGGAACATTAGTCATCCCCACTACATCGGCACCTAAATTTTTATACATTCTTATCTCTTGTGCAGTTTCAAATCGTGGACCTTCAGTGCACACATAAACTGCATCTCCTTTTATCAATAAGTCTTCTTTTTTAGCAGCATTATAAAATTTTGCCCTTAAATTACTACAATAAGGGTCACTCATATCTACATGTCTTACCACTCCATCTTCCCCTTCAAAAAAGGTCAATGGTCTCGATTTAGTAAAATCTAAAAAATCTTTAAGTACTACAACATCCCCTGGCTCATAATTTTCATTAAAAGAACCAACTGCAGCTGTTGCATACACATATTTTACTCCCATTTGTTTCAATGCCATAATATTTGCCCTATAATTTACGAGATGAGGTGGAACTGCATGACCTTTCCCATGTCGGGGCAAAAAACCAATTTCCTCCCCCTCAATAGTCACAATATCAATTTCCACTTCTCCATATTTTGTCTCTACCAATTTTTTTGACACCTTTTGTCCTATTTCGTAAAATCCAGTACCACCAATGATCGCCTTTTCCATTAAAAATGTACCTCCTCTGTCTTTTGTATTTATATGCAAATAATCAAAATTAATCCGGGTATCCTTCACTTTAGCTTTAATATGTTTTCCCTGAAAGGAGGTCTAATTATTCCTTTTTCTGTAATTATTCCCGTTATATTTTCATGAGGAGTCACATCAAAAGCTGGATTGTACACTTCTATTCCTTCAGGTGCAATTCTTACGCCATTTATATGAGTTACCTCTTCAGGACTCCTTTCCTCTATAACTATCTCTTTTCCTGTCTCAATGTTAAAATCAATTGTGCTGGTAGGAGCTACCACATAAAAAGGAACATGGTACATTTTTGCCACAGCAGAGAGCATAAAAGTTCCAATTTTATTGGCAGTATCCCCATTTAAAGCAATTCTATCGGCTCCTACTAATATCACATCTATTTTCCCATCTCTTATCAAAGTAGCAGCAACACTATCAGCAATTAACTTTGCAGGAATTCCTTCTTGTACCAATTCCCATGCTGTCAATTTTGCGCCTTGAAGCCTAGGCCTTGTCTCATCAGCATATACAAAAATATTTTTCCCACTGTAATGGGCTTCTCTAATAACTCCTAAAGCAGTTCCATACCCTACGGTCGCAAGGGCTCCCGTATTGCAATGGGTCAAAATAACTGCATTTTCTTTAATTATCTCATTCCCAAATTTAGCCATCTTTTTGTTGGTTTCTATATCTTCGTAGTAAATATTATCTGCCTCTTTTTTTAATAGCTCATATAGGTCTTGTAGTTCTAGCTCTTTATTATTTTCAATAACTTTTTTCATTCTATTTATTGCCCACATAAGGTTTACAGCAGTAGGTCTTGATTTTGAGATAATTTCTAAAGCTTCCTCCATTTTTTTAAAGAAACTTTCTTTTTCCTCATTAATAAATTCTTTTGCAGCCAATACCACCCCATAAGCTGCTGCAGCTCCAATTGCCGGTGCCCCCCTTACCACCATGTCTTTTATAGCAAAATTTACGTCTTTATAAGTTCTGCACTCAAAAATCTCATAACTATTGGGCAATTTTCTTTGGTCAATTAAATATAAAACTCCATCTTTAAACTCTATAGTTTTAATCTCTCCCACTTTTTTTCACCTCTTTATTATTTTTTTACCTGCCCATAAGTTTTAAACTTTTCTAACATTAACCTCATTTCATCTTCTGGAAGAATAACTGGTTCTCCTATAGATTTTGACCTGTAATATAATTCTGCCACGTACTCAATTTGAATACTTATATTAAAAGCATTAGGCAAATCTTCAGCTCCTACCAAAAGTCCGTGATTGGCTAATAGCACAGCTTTTCTATCCTTCATAGCCTCAAAAGCGTTTTCTGCCAATTCTTTTGTACCAAAAGTTGCATATTTAGCACATCTGACATTTGGTCCTGCTAAAGCCACAAGGTAATGAACTGGTGGAAGGTCCCAATGTAGACAGGAAAGAGTTGTAGAATATACTGGATGAGTGTGTATAATAGCGTTTATGTCTTGTCTGTTAGCGTAAAAAATTCTGTGCATCTCATACTCTGAAGAAGGAGTCCTATTACCTTCTATTACATTGCCATTTAAGTCCATTACTACTACATCCTCAGGCTTAATTTCAAAATAATCAATTCCTGAAGGAGTTATAGCCATCAATCCTTTTTCCTTATTGTAAATGCTTAAATTCCCTCCTGTACCTCTTGTAAGATTAGAATTTATAAGTTTTTTACCATATTCTACTATTTGTTCTCTTTCTGATTTTAATAGCACTTTTATCACCCCATTTTTAATATGTGCTCTAGTGTAAATGATTTTACAATTTCTACTAAAGCCATCATATAATAATGCAAATAAAGTGTCAACTTACAAAAATTTGGGTATCCTGCCTTAGCAGAATACCTTTTCCATGTTATTCTTTCCCTATTAACTCCTTCGCCCTTTTCTCTACGTTATACATTACTTTTTCCACATCTACAGTTTTTATTTCTCTATTTTCCATTATTATTTTGCCATTTATTATCACTGTATCCACATCTGATGCTTGAGCAGTATAAGCTAAAGCAGAAATTAAATTGTGATGTGGATAAAAATGCGGCTTGTCAATATCAATAATCACTATATCCGCTTTTTTCCCTACTTCGATGGAACCTATCTCTTTATCCCACAATAAAGCTTTAGCGCCATTGATTGTCGCCATTTTTAGAGCTTCCAATGCCGGTACAGCAAGAGCATCGTAATTTAACGCCTTATTAATAGTGGCAGCAAAATGAATCTCTTCAAACATGTTTAAGTTATTGTTACTGGCTGGGCCATCTGTTCCCAAAGCTACGTTTATTCCTTTTTTTAGCATTTGATCCACAGGAGCAAAACCACTGGCTAATTTGGCATTACTGGTAGGATTGTAAACTGGTGATACCTTCATTTCCTTTAATATTTCAATGTCTTCATCGCTTACATGAACACAATGAGCTGCTATAGTTGGAACATCAAATACTCCTATGTCCTTTAAATGTTTCACAGGAGATTTTCCATGCTTTTGGAAACTTTCTTCTACTTCTTTTTTTGTTTCTGATACATGAATATGAATTCCTGTATTTAACTCTTTAGCTAACTCTACTACTTCCTTTAAATAAGAGGGGCTACAGGTATAAGGTGCATGAGGACCCACCATTACTTTGATTCTTCCATCCGCTTTATTATGCCAGGTATTATAAAGTTTTCGCGTATCTCTTAACTTTTCCTTATTTATTTCAGCGTCACTTTCTTCTATAATACCCCTTGTCAACACTCCTCTTATCCCTACTTCTTCTGTTGCTTTAGCTACTTCATCCATAAAAAAATACATATCGCAAAAAGTAGTAGTACCAGAATAAATCATCTCTATCATACTCAATAAAGAACCCCAGTAAACGTCTTCTGCTGAAAGTTTAGATTCAACGGGCCAGATATGTTTACTCAACCAATCAAATAACGGCACATCATCTGCATAATTCCTAAATAAAGACATTCCCAAATGAGTATGAGCATTTATAAGACCCGGCATTGCAATTTTTTTTGTTCCATCTATGACTCTGTCAACTTTTATATCCGGATTAATTTCTCCTATGTAAGTTATCGTGTCGCCTTCAATATAGATATTGGTGTTTTCCATAAGTGGCTGTTCTTCTTTCATAGATAGCAAAGCTACATTTTTTATAAGCAGATTCATAATATCCCTCCTAAAATAATGTTTAAAAAGGGGAAAAATCCCCTTTTTAAACTTGTGTTTGCTGCTCAATGTGAGAAGCACATCTTGCACAAATAGTTGGATGCTCTTTTATAGTTCCTACTGTTTCACTGTACATCCAGCAGCGTTCGCATTTTTCCCCCGGTGCATGGGTTACCACAATCTTCAAATTATAATCTTCACTTTCATAAGCATTTTGAGGAACAGGTTCTTCTGGTTGGTGAAGTACCACCTTTGAAACTATGAACATATATTCGAGGTCATTAAAGCCTTTAAAGAAATCATAAAGCTCTTGAGATGGATATATATCCACTTGTGCCTCTAAAGAGTGACCTATCTTTTTGTCGGTTCTCGCTATTTCAAGAGCTTTAGAAATATATTTTCTTATGTCAAAAAGTTTTTCCCATTTTTCTATTATATAAGGATTATTGTATTTTTCTTGGACTTGAGGCCAATCAGCTAACTGAACACTTTCAAAATTATTTTGACTGTCGTGCTTCATATATGACCATATTTCTTCTGAAGTAAATGTAAGCACTGGTGCTATCAACCTTACAAGAGTGTCTAAAATAATGTAAAGTGTCGTTTGAGCCGCTCTTCTCTCTTTAGAAGTAGCAGGATAAGTGTACAATCTGTCTTTTAAAATGTCCAGGTAAAGGCTACTCATATCTACTACACAGAAGGTATGAACCAGATGAAGAAAATCGTAATACTCATATTTATCAAAAGCCTCTGTAAGCTCTTCAACTACTCTGTTAAGCCTATATAAAGCCCATTTATCTATCTCTAAAAGCTCTTCGTAAGGGAGCATATCCTTATCAGGGTCAAAGTCATAAAGATTGCTTAACAAGAACTTACTAGTGTTACGTATTTTTCTGTACGCTTCTGTCATCTGTTTTAAAATCTCTTGTGAAATTCTCATATCTGAAGTAAAATCAGCAGAAACAGTCCAAAGCCTCAAAATATCTGCTCCATATTCTTTAATTACATCAGCTGGGTCAATACCATTCCCTAAAGATTTTGACATTTTCCTTCCTTCACCGTCTACAACAAATCCGTGGGTCAATACGTTTCTATAAGGTGCTTTTCCACGTGTTGCCACAGATGTCAAAAGGGAAGACTGGAACCATCCTCTGTGTTGGTCTGAACCTTCTAAATAAAGCTCTGCAGGCCACTTTAGGTCAGGATGAGTTTGCAACACAGCTGCATGGCTGGAGCCTGAATCAAACCACACATCCATTATATCTGTCTCTTTCCTAAACTTTGTAGAACCGCATTCGCAAGTAATCCCTTTTGGCAATATCTCTTCAGCTGACATTTCAAACCATGCATCTGAACCCTTTTGCCTGAAGATCTCTTTAACTGCATTTATTGTATCATCATTTATAAGCGGTTTCCCACACTTTTCACAGTAGAATATAGGAATTGGCACACCCCATACCCTTTGCCTTGAAATACACCAGTCTCGTCTATCTCTTACCATGTTAGTTATGCGCTCTTCGCCCCATGAAGGATACCAATTAACTTCTTTAATAGCTTTTAGTGCCTCTTCTCTAAATCCTTCCACAGAAGCAAACCACTGTTCTGTCGCCCTAAATATTATTGGACTTTTACATCTCCAACAGTGAGGATATGAGTGGGTAATACGGGTTTCTGCCACTAATGCATTAGCTTTTTTCAAGTCTTCCTTTATGACCTTGTTAGCCTCTTCATAATACAGCCCAGCATATCCTGGCGCTTTATCTGTAAAATATCCCTTATCATCTATTGGATTTAAAACATCAAGACCATACTCTTGCCCAACTAAAAAGTCTTCTTCACCATGGCCGGGAGCAGTATGAACACATCCAGTACCAGCTTCTAAAGTTACATGCTCACCCAAGATTATTAAAGAATCTCTGTCATATAAAGGATGGGTAGCCTTCATGCCCTCCAAATCTTTTCCTTTAAATACAGCAACTATTTCATAATCTGAAAGGTTAGCTTCTTTCTTTACAGTATCTAACATATCTTTTGCCATTATATATACTTCGTCTCCAAACTTTGCAAGCGCATAATCAAACTCTGGATTTAAAGCAATTGCAAGGTTAGCCGGAATAGTCCATGTAGTAGTTGTCCATATTACAAAATACACATTATTAAGATTCTCAACAATTCCCTTGAATTTCCCTAAATCATCTTTAACTCTAAATTTTACATAAATAGAATCAGAGGTTTCATCAAAGTATTCAATTTCTGCTTCTGCCAAAGCAGTCTCACAGCTGGGGCACCAATATACAGGCTTTAGACCTTTATAGATATACCCCTTCTTTGCCATTTCACCAAATACTTCTATCTGTTTAGCTTCATACTCCGGATTCAAGGTAAGATAAGGATTATCCCAATCTCCCCTTACTCCCAATCTTTTGAATTGAGCTTTTTGCTTTTCAATCTGAGAAAAAGCAAAATCCCTACACACTTTTCTAAATTCTGTAGGACTTACTTCATGCCTTTTTATACCTAAAGTTTTTATAGCTTGCTGTTCAATAGGAAGACCGTGTGTATCCCATCCTGGCACATAAGGAGCATCATAACCCCTCATTGTTTTGTATTTCACTATAATGTCTTTTAATACCTTATTCATAGCAGTTCCAATGTGTATATCTCCATTAGCATAAGGCGGCCCATCGTGTAAAATATATTTTTCCTTGCCTTTATTTTTTTCCAATGTTTTATGATAAATATCCATTTCTTC
The DNA here is from genome assembly GCF_003722315.1 of Thermoanaerobacter ethanolicus JW 200. Classification (NCBI taxonomy): domain Bacteria; kingdom Bacillati; phylum Bacillota; class Clostridia; order Thermoanaerobacterales; family Thermoanaerobacteraceae; genus Thermoanaerobacter; species Thermoanaerobacter ethanolicus. Next base: position 2,078,383 of record NZ_CP033580.1, read on the forward strand.
CCATCTTTTTAATATCTCTGGCTCTCGTGTTGGCAAATTAGCCTTCATAGGAAAATCTGTCCTCGGCAAATTAAGTGTCTTGTTGTAATCCACTGAACATTACCTCCTCTTCAAATATTATCTTTCAAACTAAAAATAAAACTTCTCGTCAGGGACGAGAAGTTCGCGGTACCACCCTACTTATTAAGACAAAGAAAAACTTTGCCTTAATCTCTCATTTAAGATAACGGGAAACCCGGCACAGCTTACTGTAGTTCAGCCTGCAGCTCCGAGGTGATTTTCAGTAGAAACGAACTTATTGGCTCGCACCTACCGCCAACTCTCTGGAAGTCGCTTCTACTTACTCGTCCTCATCATAGCTTTTAACAATATTTTTTACACAATTATATAATACCACAAGTTTTTCGTCAATAGTATGCATATCTCATGCAGTCAGAGCAGATTTCACTTTTACACCAGGAAGACTTCCAAGTTTACCAGTAAGAGCCCCTATTTCATCCGTTGTACCATCAACTATTAAAGCGATAACCGATACTCCCCTATCTTTATAAGGTATACCCATTCTCCCTACAATAATGTGGCCGTACTCACTCAATATGTGATTTACCCTATCTGCCACATTTTCTCTATTTTGAACCAATATTCCAACAACCCCTAATCTATTCTGCATCCTTCTCCTCATCCTCATCTGGAATCAATTCTTTCTCATCTATTGAAAGTATTGATTCCAACTGGGCTTCTAAAAGAGATTTAAATTTCGCTTTAAAAACATTTAATTGCTTGCGATATCTTTCTAACTCCATTCTTATTCTTACAACTTCTTGATTTGCCTTCTCTAATATTTTTTCTGCATTTTGTTGTGCATTTTGTATGATAAGTTGTGCTTCTTTTTCTGCATTTCTTTTCAATTCCTCTGCAGTATTTTGAGCAACAATCAAAGTATTGTTTAAAGTGTTCTCCATATTTATGTAGCTTTGAAGTTTTTCATTCATTATATTAATTCTATCTTTTAACTCCGCATTTTCTTTGTATAACATCTCATAGTCTTCCATAATTTTATCCAAAAACTCGTCCACTTCCTCTTCATTATAACCCCTAAAAGACCGCCTAAATTCTTTATTATGTATATCCATAGGCGTCAGCATAATATTTACCTCCTTTTCTTTTGTAACATTATATAAACCTTAGAATATGTACAGAAACGCGACCTTTTTTTGTATTACCTCTCACTTCTTCTAATCTAATTCTTCCAAAACCACGTAAAGAAATTACATCTCCCTCTTTTACTTCTGAAGAAGGGTCCTCTGTATACTCCCAATTTATTTGAAGAAGACCGGACTTTATAAGTTCTGAAGCCTTCGTCCTTGATATACCAAAACCTGCAGCTGCCACACTGTCAACCCGTAGTGAGGCTACGGTAGAAAAAATGTCCTTATATTTTATTTCAGGTTCTATCACATCTTTCAAGTCAATTGAATTAACTCTTACCTTCTCTTTCCCGACTTTAAAAAGGTTCATAAGTACATAACTTTCCACATCTTTATGTAACAATATGTCACATTTATCCTCTTTTACAATTATATCGCCTATTTTTTGTCTTTTTATCCCTAACCCTAAAAGTGAACCCAACACATCTCTATGAGATAGCTTAGAAAAATTGCCTTCAATTCTTACAGCGCAAATAGGGGTATCTTCCGGCTGTAAAAAATCGGGGTAAATAATTGCTATCTTTCTTTCTGCTAAAGGATATCCTCCATCTAGATTATAGTTTATATCTTGCTGTCGATACTTTAATATAGTTTTTTCAAAAATTTTTTGTTCAGAGAGGCTTAAAAAGTCTGTATATTTTACTCTTTTAGATTTTAAAACGCCTTTAATTATGTCTTCAAATCGGGATACAGTAAATTCTTTGTCCATCATATATACCTCATCAGTAATAATACTAATTTAAAAGCTAAAGGACGAACTAAATACTGAATCACCAAAATCGCCAAAACCGGCGAAAAATCTATCATTAAATTTCTTCCAATAGAAGACCTAAATTGTAATGTCCTAAAAGGCTCAAGTATTGGTTCTGTCGTTACGATCACAAAACGAGAAAGTGGATTTGACATATTCTCCATTCTTAGCAAAGATAAAATAACCCTTATCAATATAAGCCAATTTATAACTTCAAAAAAATAATCTAATGCTGTTAAAATTGCAAAATTTACAGGCAAAATCATTTCCTCCTTATCAATTTAGATTGTATAAAGAATTTACTTCATCTTTTATATCCCCTGTAATGTCAAAATTCTCAGGCGCAACTAAAAATATATAGCCAGATATCTTCTTTATCTCTCCATTAAGAGCATAGGCTGCACCGCTTAAAAAATCCACTACTCTTTGAGCTTCATTTTTGTCCATCTTTTGTAAATCTACAATCACCGGTTTTTTATTTTTTAATTCATTGCATATATTCATCACTTGTTCAAACTTTTCTGGCTTTAAAATCAAAACTTTTACTTGGGTCTGTGTATGAATATTGACAATTTTAGGCTTTCTATCGTAAGGTATGACAGGTTGTAAAGAGTCTACTTCTTCTTTCTCTTCTTCTGGCTCATCGATACCAAAGAAACTCATTAATTTATCAATCACTTTTGAAGACATTAATTATCCCTCCACATTATATTGTCTTTGCCCAAAAATAGAAGTGCCAATTCTAACAATATTCGCCCCTTCTTCAACTGCTACCCAATAGTCATTGGACATGCCCATTGACAAAAATTCTACTTGTACATTATGTTGCTTAATTTCTTTTAGCTCTTCAAATAATTCTTTCATCTTTCTAAAATAGGGCCTTACCTCTTCCGGTGGAAGGTAAGGAGCTATTGTCATAAGCCCTCTAATTCTTATATTATCATATTTTTCCATTTCTTTAACAAAATTATGCATTTCTTCAGGAGGAATTCCGTATTTATTTTCCTCTCCACCAATATTGATTTCCACCAAACAATCTATTATGAGACTCTTTTGTTTAGCCCTTTTGTCTATTTCTTCTGCCAATTTAATACTATCTAAAGAATGTATCAACTTAACTTTGTCAATAATGTATTTCACTTTGTTTGTCTGTAAATGTCCTATAAAGTGAAATTCTACCTCATTTTTTAAATAAGGATACTTTTCATTTAACTCTTGAACCTTATTCTCACCTATGTCAGTTATTCCACAAGCAATAGCCTCTTTTATAGTTTCAACACCGAAAGTTTTAGTAGCTGCCACAATTAATATTTCCTCCGGATTTCTATTTACCTTTAATGCATGCTCTTTTATGTTTTCTTTTATCTTTCTTATATTTTCACATATAGTCGTATTTATCCCCCCTTATTTGCTCAAGTAATCCTCTCCATTTACCGCTATTTCGTCATACACTTTTAATCCAGATGTTTTATCAACGCTTTCTACAATCGCATATTTGCCATCTGTAGCCTTTATTACTACTTCTTTAAAAGTAGGAACTTTGCCATTTTTTATTACAAAAACTCCTTCTTTTCCTTCTTTTCCTTCTTTTTGTACAATAGAAGAAAGAGGTATTTTAAGTCCATTGTACTCTTTAACTTTAACTTTTACATTTATTTTAGAAGTTTTATAAAAGTTGGGATATTCATCTATCATCTCAATTATTCCTATATATAATTTATCGTCACCTTTATAGGTTTTTATAACTTTTCCCCGCAATTCACCACCATAATTATCAATCAAAATTTTCACATTACTATCTTCTTTTAATAAGTCCTGTTGTTTTTCATTTAAAACCAACGCTAAATACCACTCCAAATTATCCACTATTTTTACAAAAGGGTAATCTCCTTTTACTTCTGTACTAATTTCTTTGGATTGAAAGTTTAAATTTTCAAGTTGTGTCGGATTTAAATTGAACATATCTTTTTCATGTAGAATACTTTCACTGCCATCGAAATAGTAACTTACAATTCCTGACTCTGGTGAATTTACAGTAATCACATTTTTTTCTACATATTTTTCTAAATACTCCTTTTGCTCTTTTAAGTTTTCAATTCTTTGGAGCATTATTGGCCCTTTACTTAAAATTTCTTCTTTTTTGGCTTTTAAGTCTTCAATCCTTTTTTGTATTTTATCTGCACCAGGGCTATTTTGCTGTATCGCATTTTGATAATTTTGCTCTTCTTTCTTTATTATGTCGTCTAATTTTTGAACATCTGAATAAAAAGGTATATTAGTATCCTGATTTTTTAGTTCTCTGTTTACCTCATCTAATTGATGTAGTTTTTCCTCATCGAAATCAGCAGAATAAACTTGCACAATAGGAGTACCTTTGGGAACTTTTTCTCCACTTGGTACAAGTTTTTTTATTTTACCATCAAAAGGAGCATTTATCATTATTTCATTTTTTATAACATATCCTTGGGCATTAAAGGCTATTAAAATACTTCCATAAGTCACTACTGTAGTTTTATTTTTGTTTGCAAAAGTCGTTATCCCTACTTTACTTATGTAAACTATCACCAATAATATAACTATAATTTTAGCTAACCTTTTCACATCTCTCACCTATCAATATATTCTATATAAATGCCGATTTTCCTTCTACAAATTTATGCATATATTCATTTTATCACAGTTTTCGATATTTTTATAGACAAAATAAGGAGATGGTGAATTGCCCATCCCCTTATTTTTTATTCTACCGGTTCTAATCTCGCAGTAAAATGCCTCAATATTGGCGGCTCATAAGTAAATCTATATCCTTTTATTTTATCTCTTCTTGCATAAACTCTTTTTACAGCCTCTGCTATAACATCCATATGGCTGTTAGTGTAAACTCTCCTTGGAATTGTAAGGCGCACAAATTTATTTATCGCTCTAGTTACAATTATACTGTTTTACTTAAAATTTCTTAACTGTTGATACCTCCTATTTTTATTTCCCCAGCTTGTAATCGTTTAATAATTCTTTAAAAAAAAAGAAAATTTTATTTATGTGCTACAACTTCTATTTCTATAAGCGCACCCTTAGGAAGACTTTTTACTTCAACTAAGGAACGGGCAGGTGGATTGTCTTTAAAATACCTTCCATAAATTTCGTTAATTTTAGCAAAATCCCCCATGTTAGTGACAAATACAGTTGTCTTTATAACATTGTTAAGGTCCATTCCGGCAGCTTTTAAAATCGCTTTTATATTCTCTAAAACCCTTTCCGTCTGCGCTTCAATACCTCCTTCTACAAGTTCTCCTGTAGCAGGATCAATTGCTATTTGCCCTGATGTGTACAAAAAGCCGTCTATCATGATAGCTTGCGAATATGGTCCAATAGCCTTTGGCGCAGCATCGGTGTTTATTATGGTTTTCATTTATTTTCATCCTTTCAGTAAAAGTGTTATACAATATGTAAAATCTGAATACATAGAATATTATATCATTAATATTTATGGCTTATCAATATTTTTTTAATGATTATAAAATTTTTTGCACTCCTTTGTTGTCAAAAATTTTAATATTAAACCCAGTGAAAAATAACGTAATATTGAAATAAAAAGAGAAAAATCTCATTTACCTTGTGTTTTTTTATGTTTTGGGCAAAAAATTGTGGATAAACTTAATTATTTAATTTTGACTTTCTTTGACCTTTATAATATTAATTAAAGTAGAAATACAATTTAGTATGTGCAGGAGGTGGTAAGTATGGTATTAAGGAGTGGTTTTCTCCCTTAATCGTACTTCCCATCTCTGCACTTCCCAAAAAATACATTGAAAAAGGAGAGGTGAGAAGTCCGCCTCTCCTTTTTTCATTTTTTAAAAAATTCTATAATGGTGGGTAATAACACCCTATTTAAAAAAATAGAGCACTTGTTCTAAATACCTGTTATATTATAATTGTTCAAATACTAAAAACACTCAAAAGGCCAGAATAAGTGCATAACAATTATATCACAAAACTTTTAAAAGCTGAAGATATAATCAAAATGTCATAACAAAAGTTAAAGTATCAAAGAGGGAGGCATATGGATATAGGAATTTTGAACGATTTAGAAAGAGGATACCTTATTGTGTGTAAAAAGGGTAACAAGGGAATATAAAAGCAAATACTGGATAGCCTCTGTATCAAATGAGGTCTAGAGTATAATGAAGTTATTTACATTTAATGTAAAATTGCTAATAATTACATTATGTTCTGATCTAAAAAGCAAGGGCAGGCATTCAGAAAACACCTACCCCACCTCTTGACAAAGAATTTTGATGGTGTAAAGAGAGAAAGTGTCTACAAAATGTCAAAGGAACAAAGAAAATATAATAAAATATAATGAAAAATACAAACAAAAAAGACTCAGGAGATAAAGAGAACAGAGAAGCTGTAAGAGAAGTCAGCAGAAACTTGTGCCACAATTGCGAAAATGTCACTATATCTCATTATTTGCCGTAAAGTTGCACTACATATACTGCCAAATACAAAAGGTGCACGTCTGCGAAAATAAGCAGAGGTGCGCCTTTTGATTCGGATTTTTGATTTAAACATAGCGAAAATGAAAAAATCCGTACCACTTTAACTGATTTATACGTACTACTTTCAACTCTTTGATTTTTTCATTCTTTTGGTATTATTTCTGATATTTTTTGTTCAAATTTTCCTCTGAATATTTCTTCTTTCATCATTAAGTGTGAATCTAAATCATGAAAATTAAACGCACCTGTTCCAAGTGCAAAATGCACACTTTGATTTATTCCAACACTTGACTCCGACATGCAACCTATCATAAGCTGTAAATTTGCAGCTTTAGCCATCTCAACAATTGCTAAAGCATCTGAAATACCCGACTTCATAAGTTTTATATTTATGTAGTCTACTGCTTCTTCTTTTATAAGCCTAAGTACATCACATTTAGTACGTGCACTTTCATCTGCTGCTACAGGAAATGGAGAATTAAACCTAACAAATTTTAAGCCATCTATATCATTTGCTAGAACAGGTTGTTCAAATACTGATACGTCAATTCCCATATTATATACCTTTTTAATAAATTCAACTGCTTGCTTATGAGTATATCCCATATTTGCATCAACAATATATTTTGCTCCTTTTGTTACCTCAAAAATTGATTCCATAACTTCAATATCTTCTGCTAAGTTTTCACCAACCTTGATTTTTATAACCCTAAAGCCCTTATTATATATAGATTTTGCTTCCTCTATACGATTCTTAAAACTATCTATTCCTACTGTTTTATCCGTTTCAATTTTATCCTTTGCACCACCTAATATCTGATAAACAGGAATTCCTATTTCTTCTGAAAAAGCATCAAGCACTGCATATTGAACAGCTGCCTTTAAACTTGGAGTTGCAAACATCTTATCCGTAATATCAAAAATTTTTCTATAGTTTTTCACGTCTATTCCTGTGATTGTTTCCTTTACAAAATTTTCAAATTGTAATAAAGCTTCTACTCTTTCTCCATTAACTCTAAATGAAGGCGATGCTTCTCCATACCCTTTTGCACCACTATCAAGGGTTACTTCTACCTCAATGTTTGTTGCCTCTGATGAAATGCTCCCAACGATATGAAATGGTTTATAGAAATTGTACCTTTTAAGTGTAAATTTTATATCCACTATTTTTCCCATTTTCTCTACCTCCGTATTTCTTTAAAATCTAATACTTGAATCTCATATTTAAAATCATAAATATTTTTATACTCTGTTTCTGCTTCACCAACCTGATTATCATAAGGATCATTACGCCAGAATACTTTCTTAGGTGCAAAGTTTTTCATAAAATCAGAATTTGCCACCATTCTAAATGCATCAAGATTACCAAAATAGAATTCTCTTAATTCTTGATTGTTTTTATAGCGCCCACCAAAAGATAGGTCGGCAGGAAGCCATCCATAAGGTGGTATAAAGAATAATGCCCAATCATGCGGTGACGCTAGGAATGGGGTTATATACCAGCCTGATTGCCATCTGGCAGGAATACCTACAATCCTGCAAAGGGTTATAAAGAGGAGCGCCTGAAATCCACAGTCTCCTTTTAAATTACATGCAACAAACTCAGGAATATTTTCATATAATGCATAAGGATGTACATAAGAGTAGTTAACATTTAAGGTTATCCAATCATATATCTTCTTTGCTTTTAGATAGGGGTTTTTCTCATCTCCTACTATTTCTTTAGCAAGTTTCTTTAAATATGGTGTAAAAATTATATGAGGCGGCTCCTCTGATAAAAAGTCATAATTATTTATTTCTTCGGTATTTGCTGGAACAACTGTGTTTACCCATTCTTTTATAACATATTCGAATTCTACAAAATATTCATTTTCTTTTTTACCTTCAAAATAGATTGTTCTTTGAGGGATATCGGAAGATGCTAAAAAATACTTTTCATGACTTGCTGAAACAAGTTTTACATCTTTCTGCTGAAATTCTTCTTTTGGAAATGGTAACCAAACTTTCACTTTCTCTTCCTCGATGTCTTCTACAATTTTTAGAGAAATTTTAGCACGAACCTTATATTCTTTCGGCTTATCACCATTCAGAAGTTCTCGTAACCTATTGTCATTAAGATTTCGTGACTCTTCTCTACTTTTGTCTTTTTTCATCCTTTTCTGGTAATCCGGAATCGCATAAGTAATATTCTGAACAAATCTTTCCTCATACATTCTTTTTCCATCAACCATAATGTAATCCAAAAATCCTTTATCAAGTAAAGTATAAAATTCTTCATTTGTAAAATTATTTATAAGCTCTCTTGCTTTGTTAATAGCTGTCTCCTCATTATAAGGATAATTCTTTAAAAGTCTTTTTACTCGCTCCTTTTCAAAAATTAATCTCATTCTAAGCTCATTTGGAAGTCTTCTTTCAAGCCATCTTTCAATGAGATGATTTGCTTGGTCAAAATTTCCTAAATATTCTTCACGAACAATTTCCTCTGGAAGCTTAACATTCATAAATTCCACGTTCTTTTTCCCCCTTTTTTATTTTAACATTTCGGTTTTTGCAGAACCCCAAAACCCTCATAAATTCAGGAGTTCTGCTATATATTTTCAAAGGAATTCCCACGCTTTTGTAGAATTCCTATATATGACAAACACAAAAACGAAACGGAGGAAATCCTATGAAAAACAAAGCTAAACAATTATCTCTTGATATTGTTACTAATGGCTTGGGTGTTTAAAGCCTACCAGCTTTTATGATAATGATTCTTTTGATATTGAAAATGCTAATTCTGCTGCTGAATATAAAGCCCCCCTCAGCCTGGCATTGACTCTAATGGTATCTCTACTTGCCCCCGTGACCCTTCCCTTAAGATGGTTTACGACGTTATAACATGGAAAAATGGCAGAGCTTCTCTCATCAGCATTCTTCTACACTTTACAACTTCCTGCTATTGAAAAATCCAGTGTAAATGTCCATTTCAATTTCCTGATTGTAAGAGGGAAAACTGCTTTCTTCCTTCACATAAATTCTGGTGCCGTTTATCTTCATCAATACTTTAGAACCTCTGCGAGTAATTCCAGCTGAAAGGCCATCAATTAATCTGAAAAATCTGTACATTGGCAATAGAACCTCAGGGAAGTCGGACGGCAGTTCGTTTTCAAGATGATGATGATACTTTATCAAATAATACACCTTATCGTCTATATTATATAACGCCTTGCTTAAATCAGCGCTTCGAAATGCATGAAAATAACCCTTTTCAAACACTTCTTTCGGATTTACTATATCTCCTATCTTCAACTCCGGCTGTACTTTCCCAATATCATGCAGAATAGCTGCCTCTACAAGTGCATTCTTATCCATCCCCGGCAATTCCATCAGACCTTGTCTAAAAGCATCTGCAATTAATTTAAGCATGTTTACGACGTGCCTGAAACCACCATTTCTGATTACACCGGTTATCTTCACCATGCCTGTACTTTCGTCGTACTCATCCATATACTCTGGAACAGATTTCAGCCGTGCCTCTATACGCTGGTCAGGAAGCATGATCGAAAATGCCGTTTCCACTTCATTTTGACTACTTCTCAATTTTTGCATCATATTGTATTCCGCTGCTTCATCTCCCATGAGAAACCATTTTAGTACTACGTTATAGTCAATGTAGCCCTTTGCGCCGTTTTCTTTTTCTACGATAACCACACCTTCTTTACTTTCAAGCATTACTCTTGCAACTTCTCTTAAATCGGCATCCTGTGAAACTACAGGTAAATTAATATATCGGCCTATAGTCATATTTTCCATCAAATTACACCCCTCTAATCTTTTTGTTTGTTCAGATTCTATAGAAAACAAGCCTGTTCGTGCCTACTGCTTCCGGCAGTAATATGAGAAATCCCTTACCTCCATATCTCGCAAAAACTATCTCCCAAAAACAAAATTGTTTGTAAAATATACAAAAAATATGGTCCCTCAGATAAAACCTATTTACTTATTGCACTAAAAGCATAAAAAGCGAAAAAAGCTTAACCAGGCGTGTTTCAAGCGCACAAAAAATGTTCATTAAGTATATGATAATTTTTATCATTATATACACTAAATGTACAGTTATTGAGCACGTTGATAATTTGAAAAACATGCTTTTCAATGCTTAATGTGCTTTTCGTGCAAAAAAATTATATAAAAAAGTAAAAAAAGTAAAAAGGAAATAATATTTATGTCCACATAGCCCTATCACCAGACAAGTATTCATCTTAGGTTAGTTTTTAGCTTGTATGTATGATAATTTTTATTGTAGATGACTCAACCTTTTTATCTGTTAAATTCATACAATGTATATAGATCTAACCTTGTATTTTTGTTTATAATACCCGCTTTCTAAACTTTTTTGCTTTTTTGATATTATTAAGCTTCTTATTCTTACATTCGCCTTTATTATACCATATCAGAATGTTTTGCAATATAGCAATAAAAAAATATACCCACATGTGTAAATAAGAGTAGCAAGGCAATATAAAAGCAAATACTGGATAGCCTCTGTATCAAATGAGGGCTAGAGTATAATGAAGTTATTTACATTTAATGTATAAAGTTGCTAATAATGACATTATGTTCTGATCTAAAAAGTAAGGGCAGGCATTCAGAAAATACCTACCCCAACTCTTGACAAAAAACCTATAAAAACTTCAACACCAAAGATTTTGGGTGCTTTATTGTGACATATTAAATTAAGAATAACGACAAAATGAAAACTGTGATTATTGTTACTATTCCCATTATTAGGGTTGCAACAGTTTGAGTCTTGTATGCAGTTTTAACATCTATCCCACCAAACTGAGAAACAACCCAAAAATAACTATCGTTTGCATGGCTAACGGTCATAGCACCTGCACCTATTGCCGCAACCACAAGGGCCTTTGCAATATCTGAAGTAAATCCTAAAGATGGTAGTAGCGGAAGCATTAATGCTGATGTCGTTATAAGGGAAACGGTCGAAGAACCTTGTGCAGTTTTAATTGCTGCTGCAATAATGAATGGCAAAAACATACCAAGATTTAATCCCGACAAAGTTTGTCCGAGATAATCACCTACTCCTATTTCTTTAATGACATTACCTAATGAACCACCTGCTCCAGTTATAATTAATATTGTTGCAGAATCCTTTATTGCTTCGACAATCCAGGAATTTAATGTTTCAGAACTTAAATTTGGTAAAAGCAAAAATGCAAAGAACATACCTATTAAAAGTGCATTTACAGGTGTTCCTAAAAATACAAATAGTTTATCAAAAAAGCCCTCTCCAAATGGTTCACCTGGGAACTTTGCGATTGAGCCAAGTGCCATTAAAATTATGGGAACAACAATTGGGGCAAATGATTTCCAAGCATCTGGAAGTTTGCCGTACTTTTTTAAAACTTCCTCATAGCTTATGCTTTCATCAATATTAGCTTGATATTTTGAAGCAACTTTATTAGCAAATATATTACCTGCTATCATTGCTGGTATCGCTACCAGAAGTCCTATTAAGATAACCAGTAAAAGATTATTAAGTTGAAGATTAGAAGCAGCCGCAATTGGACCTGGAGTCGGCGGAACTAAAACGTGTGTTGCATAAAGTCCTGTTGAAAGTGCTATAGACATTGCAACAAGAGATGTTTTAGTTTTCTTTGCTAAAGCTTTGTTCAATGAAGAAAGAATTATAAATCCACTATCACAGAAAACAGGTATAGAGACAATGTAACCTATGATACTCATTGCTATTGTAGGTCGCTTTTCTCCTACAAACTTAATAATTGCCTCAGCCATTTTGATTGCAGCACCTGATTTTTCAAGAATGGTTCCTATGATAACACCAGCTATTATTACTATTCCTATGCTTGTGAGGGTGTTGCCAAAGCCTTGAGTAATTATCCCTGCAATTTTATCGGATGGCATAAATGCTGCAAAAGCTAAAAAATATGATGCGAAAATAAGGGCTAAGAATGGATGAAGTTTAAATTTTGCTGTTGCAATTACGATAAAAAGTATAGTCAAGAATAGAATAAAAACTAAATATGGACCTGACATTAAAACCCCTCCTTTATTTTTTAAGCCTTTATGGCTTTGATTAACCTAAAAATTCTCTCAGCAGATTTTTCTAACAATGTTGGTGCGTTTTTTACGGCATCTTCAAGGGACATTGGCTTTTCCATAGTTGAAAAAACGCTGCTAACTCCAATCTCATAAAGTTTTTCTATATCTTCAACCGTTCCTGCTATTACAATAAGCGGTTTATTATGCTTTTTGCACAATTTAGCTATTCCTGAAATTGTTTTCCCAAATGCTGTTTGAAAATCTATTTTCCCTTCACCGGAAATTACTATATCAGCTTCTTTTATTTTTTCTTCAAGTTTTAATGTTTCAGTTATTATTTCTATACCACTTTTTAACTGCGCATTTAAAAATGCCATAAGTCCTGCGCCTAAGCCACCTGCAGCTCCTGAGCCTGGAACATCTATTATTTTTTTATTAAAATACTTTTCTAAAAGTTTACCATAATGTTCAAGGTTTTTATCTAAAACTTCTACCATCTCCTTTGTAGCACCCTTTTGGGGACCGTAAACTCTTGATGCGCCATTTTCTCCAATTAAAGGATTTGCTACGTCGCAGGCTACGATAAACTCACATTCCTTTAGTCTATCATCAAGGTTTGAAGTATCTATTGAGTAAATTTTTGAAAGTTCCCCACCTCCAAGACCTATTTCTATGCCATCTTTATCATAAAATTTAACTCCTAACGCTGATGCCATGCCAGCACCACCATCGTTTGTTGCACTTCCACCTATTGCTATAATGAATTTTCTGCAACCTCTATCTAAAGCATCTTTTATAAGCTGACCGGTTCCATACGTTGTTGTAATCATGGGGTTTCTCTCATAATCCTTCAAAAGATAAAGTCCTGAGGCAGCAGCCATTTCTATAACTGCTGTTTTGCCATCACCTAATATTCCATAAAAACTTTCAATATCTCTAAATAAAGGATCTTTTACATTTGTTTTTATTATTTTCCCTCCAGTTGCATCAACTAATGATTCAACAGTTCCTTCGCCACCATCTGCCATAGGGACTTTCTCGATAACGGCTTTTGGGAAAACCTTTAAAATTCCTTTTTCTATGCTATCTGCAACCTCAAATGCAGATAAACTTCCTCTAAACTTATCGGGAGCTATAAGAATTTTCATAACATCACCACCATTTTATTTTTATCATAAAAAGTAACTTCATTTACCTTCAAGTGAAATTAGCGCTGCTCCAAGCGCTCCAATAATCTGTGGTTCAAATGGGATTACAAGTTTTTCACCGAGCCTGCTTTCGATGGCATAAACTACTCCCTGATTTTTGGCAACGCCCCCTGTCATCATGTATTTTCCTTTTCTTCCTATTCTGTCGACCAGGGAAACTGCTTTTGAAGCAACGGCTTTATTGAGGGCATGTATTATATCCCTCTGGTCCTTATTTTGGGCAATAAGAGATATTACTTCCGATTCTGCAAATACAGTGCACATACTGGTAATCGTGATATTTTCTTTTACTTCCTTATGGACTTTTGCCATTTCTTCTATTGAAATCCCTAACGTTCTCGCCATTACTTCAAGAAACCGGCCTGTCCCTGCTGAACATTTGTCATTCATTACAAAATCAATGACATTGCCGCTGTCATCTAACCTTATCACTTTGCTATCCTGTCCACCTATATCTATAACAGTTCTAATAGCATTGTCTACAAAAAACGCGCCCTTTCCGTGACAGGTAATTTCAGTTACAATTCTATCTGCAAAGGGAATGCTTACTCTTCCATACCCTGTTGCTACTATTGATGTAATATCCTTTTTTTGAAGTCCTGCACTGTTTAAAGCAATTTCAAAAGCTTTAAAAGCACTTTCTAGAGCTTTAGGACCTGTTGGAATAATAGAATATGATATTATGTTTTTGTTTTCGTCGATTATGACTACATTTGTAGAAGTAGAGCCACTATCCACTCCTACAAAATATCCCTTCTTGGCTCTCTGTTTTTCCATCTTTTTTATACCGGTTGATTCCAAAAAGGCATCTATTCTTGTTAAAATCTGGCCGCTATTTGAATCGTTATAGTCAGTTTCAATTTTTAAAAGTGGGACGTCTGCTTTGCTTTTGAGTTCAGCATACTCATAGGAATAAAAATCACAGAACTTTATGGTGTTGTATATTATCCCCTTGAATTCTTTATTGATTAACTTGCTTCGATCTTCTGCCATTCTCATACAGGGTGTTAAATTGAGAAGCGATTCCGCATAGCTTTTTAATAAATTATCTTTTGCTTCAATATTGAATACTCTTTCTTCACCTGTGCAGGTAAAATTTATTATATTTGCTGTACAAGAATTTATGATTTTTTCTATAACATCATCTTTAAGCCTCGCACCTAATATAGCAATGCTTTCAGTGGATTCCTTTTCTTTATTAAAAGACTTGCTTTCTAGAATTTTTAGCAAATTCTCTTCAGCAAAATTCTTGTTTTTAAAGGCCTGATACGCTTCTATAAATTCAATTATTTCATTGTAAAAAAGATCTATTACGAGAGGATCTTTTTTTCTGGGCAGGTCTAGAAGATAGATAAATTTTACTTTACCTTTTAATACATCATAAAGTCTTTTTATACTATCACAACAGGCAGTTAATACAACCTCTTCAATATTATTTTCAATTATATTTTCCAAAACCCCTTTTGCAAAACTGCACATATTTGAGTGAATCAGGGCCTCAGCATGTTCATGAGATTTATATCCTGACTCAAGTCTTACCGGTTCTTCTCCAAAGGCTTCGATTATTTCTACAGGCGTGTATTTGCAAATGTACCCTATCAATTTTTCACCTCCAGAAAGATTGCTAAAGCATTTCAAGAAAAGCTTCGAGCCTCGTCCTATTCTGCCCCTCTTGATTATTTCTTTTGTCTACACAATCCCCATCTAAATAAAGAAATGGAATACCCACTTCTGAAGCAAGATTTTTAATTATAAACGTTCCACCCATGGACTGTTTACAGCCCAAATGACAAAACTGTATAATGCCGTCCGGTTTTATTTTTTCTATCAGTTCTTTGATTCTTGCAACTTTCCTATTTATTTCACCATTAAAAGAGTTTAAGATAAGCTTTTCAGCGATTCCCTTGAAGGGGTCGTTTTCATCAATTTCATCAAGAAAATCATAATTTAAGTCACTACCAGCAATGTAAAATTTATCGCTGAAGTTAAAGTAATCTTTAAAATTTTTCTCAAATATAGGAAGAAGGTGTATAAAAAATATGCTTTTTCCACTTCTTTCAGGAGCTCTTTTTATATCCTCCACTAACATCTCATAAAAATGTAATACTTCCTTGCTTCCAATGAATACATGGGATGTGAAAAGCATATACATTTCAAAAGTCATGGTAGGTATAAATCTTTTTTTCCCTGCATAATTTAAATACTCTTTCATAAGTACTCTTGTTTTATTTTCCGTTTTTACAACTTCCCTCAATTTATCAATATCAAGCTTTCTATTAAAAACTTCCTCAAGCTTTTCCGCCACTTCTAAAAGCTGTTTTTTTACATACACTACGGAGTCTTTAGAATATTTGTAGGGAATATCAATAATGTACAGTGGAACCCCGTGTTTTTTTGAAAGATACTTGAAAGTAGGTATATTCGCATCGCATATCATGGAAGTAGTCATCATAAATTTAGGTTTTTTGAGGATATTAAGTTCACTGGCTCCTATGAAAGTTTTATGATAACTGCATAAAGTATTTGACATGCCTCTCGATTCGGCAGTATCAACAAGATAATCTTCGATGAAGAAGCCTGACATGAAAGAAGAATATGCTTCAATAAATAAGGGTTTTATGTCCATAGCAATCAAAAATTCAGAGGGTGCAAAGAGGTTTACCCAAGCAGAATTTTGAGGATTTGCTAAAGAATCTTTTATGCTTTTTATAGAGTATTTATTTAGGTAATGAAGAGATTTGGGAATCCTTTTGTCTTTGAAAAAGCTCACATAATAGTAAGCAGAGGTAAGACCAAAATTTATTAGCTTATTTACTTTTTCCGGTCTATCCATATTATCTTTTATAATATTGGTATAAATCTTTACTGTATCCATTTTATCACTACCCCATAAACTAACCTTCCTCACAGAAGTGGTTTTTATCCAGTTGATATTTATTTCTCATCTCCTAGATAATTTGTTTTGCCCTTTCCCTAAGCATTCTTTCTTCTTCATTTTCAGGCTCAGGTAAGGTAACATTATGCGGCGCTGGTCTTCCATTCTCATCTACATGAATAAAAGTAGCAAAGCCTAAGATGCGCAATACTTATTTCGTTCATCATTTTAGCCTCCTTTAAATTAATTCTATTCATTGGCAAAAGAATGCAAAATCCTTTAATTTAATATTATCACAGTTTTTAAGTTTAGCCAAACCCGTTTTATGAGAGTCCGTGTCAAGTTTTCGTAGGTAAATTTTTTTAAAAATTTTTTGCCTAACTTACCTCACCACCAATACGTAATTCACTTTACTGAATATAAAATATGTTCTATTTATGTTAAATTATTACTTCAGAAGCAAACACTAAACATCTCGCTTCTTTTATTAGCCTTTAAATGTAAAATACTGGTTATTAACTTCCTGCTTCAAACACTTATCGCTAGACCATTGGCTCGCGTTATCTCTTTTAAAAACATATTTTATCCAGGGTCTTCCTGCAAATGGCCCTTCTAAAATCGGCAGTGAAACTTTTAGCCATTCATCTATTTCTTCAGCTTTGTAATCTTTTCTTGCACTTATGTAAGCAAGTATCCACGGTTTATAAATACCATTCTTCAAAAAGCTGACCACTACTTTGCTTTTACAAGATACCCGGAGGAGGCACGAAAGCGCATTTATACCACAAGTGCAGTTGAAAGTGTTAATAGCTTGGTTGAAAAAGTGAGAATAAAATCTGGTGGATATTTTCAATCAGCTGATATTTTGGAACTCAATGGTTTATTTGCAGAGAGCATTTGAAGCAAACAAAATGGGAAAAGCCTGTTCCAGTGATAAAAGCTTACATTTACGAGATCATGCAGCTTTTCCAGTTACGTTACTATGCTCAGACACAAAATTCTTGACAAGTCTCTCTGCTCTTTGTAGCCTTATTATTATACCATCGCTTTCTATGTATAGCTTCTTTGTAACCTTCTCTCCTTTCGGTAACTTCCCATCTTCAAAAACTTCTTTCCTCTTTTCTTCACTGTACTTGTTTTAAATCTTTTCCTACTTCCTGCACTCCTTTCCAGATCGTCATCGGACTAATTCCAGGAAAAAGATAGCTTAATATTTCTGCTGCACGCCTAAAAGGCATTTCTGTATCTAATTTTACAGCTATTTCTCTTAACTTCGGTGTTATTTGTGAGCGGGATCTTAAACCTAATAATTCATTCAGTAAAAGCTTTGTCTCTCCTGTCTTTTTGTTTCTGTATAGACGCCTCCTGTATATAAATTCTCCAAAGGTACTAACAACCTGTTTCGCTCTAAATCCTACTACTTCCCATACTCCCTTTTCTCTTTCCTTCATGAGTTGTGTGTCTATTTCTTCTAAAGCCCATGCAAAAATTTGAGTGGATACCTTCTGCATGAAGTTGTGGATTCCTTCTTCAAGTTCATAAAAATCTTTACTTTCTTTAATTATTTTTATTAATCCATTTGCAAAAAGAAGGATTGCGCCCACTATGTGTCGAATATCTAACATATCAGACCTCACCTTCCTTTTGATTTTTGTTTTATTTCGTTTTTGGGGGTGAGGTCTTTTAACTACACCTATCCCCCTTTTTCCTGCTTCATTTCACCTACTTAAATTTTACACTGCCTTTTTAGTCTTAGGATAAATTAATTTGAGAAATTACATTTATCTACTTTTTTTGTTTAAGTTGTTATGCTATAAAATCTAAGGAACCCTTCTGCTGTAAAGGGTTCCTTAGATTTTATCAAAAGCAATATTTTCTCTCTGCGTTGCAATCCATCTTTCTGCTACTGGTGTTTTTTATTATCTTAACTTACTTACATTCTTTTATTAGCACTATATTCTGATTCCCATTTGGGCTGTGGTCCTCTTAGATAGGATATAAAAGCTGCAACCAAGCTTATTGCAAAAGATACCCCAAAAGTAGACCTTAAGCCCTTAATAAATTGAGCAACTGCTATCCCTTTTGCCCCAACTTGGGTTCCTACAAAAAGTGCTTGCATTGCTTGTGGATCTATGCTTGAAGAAATTATTCCCATAGCCAAAGCTATACTTATTACTGTTCCGGCATTGTTCATCATTGTCCTTACTCCTGCCGCTATTCCTCTTTTGTCAACCGGAACATTACTCATTATAGCATTGGTATTAGGAGATATAAATAGTCCGGAGCCAAAACCCATTATAGCCATCCACAGTATTAACTTTGTAATTGACGTTGTAGTATTTATTCCCATAAAACCTACAAGTCCTACTGCAGATATAAATAGCCCTATACTGCTTAACTCTCGTGACCCATACCTATCAGATAACCAACCGCTAATTGGAGAAACCACCATCATTGCAAGAGCAAATGGCGTCAATAAAATACCTGCAGTCAACGGATCCATTGCCTTAATACCCTGCAAATAAAAAATCAAAAGAAAAGTAACGGCTCCTCTTGCTATTCCGTTTAGAAGATTACTCGTATAGGCAAAAGCTAATATTCTCGTTTTAAAAAGATTCAAATCAAGCATTGGCTGGTCTACGGTATTTTCAATATAAACGAATAAAACAAACAAGGCTATTGCGACAACAAAGAGAGTAATAATGTGTGGATTTCCCCATCCTGCAAATCCTCCAAAAGACAGGGCAATTAAAAGTATTATCATAGCAACGGTAAATACTAAAGTACCAGCATAATCAAATTTTTGATGCTCAGGAAGAGCCTCTACTTCCCTAAGTTGTAGTGCTGCCCACAGCGTGCCAATAATCCCAAATGGCACATTGATGTAGAAGATGCTTCTCCAGCCAAATTTAAGCAAAAATCCTCCTAAAATAGGTCCTATGACATTTGCAATGCTTATAACCATGCTGTTTATACCTAAAGCTTTCCCTAATTCGTTTTTAGGAAAAGCGTCTGTTACAATCACTGTGCTATTAGCCATCATTAAGGCGCCACCAATAGATTGGATAATTCTAAACAAAAGCAATTGAATACCCGAATTTGACATTCCAGATAGTAAAGAACTGAGAGTAAATATCGCAAAACCTGTAACATATAATTTCTTTCTTCCAATCATATCTGCAATTCTCCCTATTGTCGGTACAAGTATTGTAATAGAAAGCATGTAACTCATGACAACCCACATGATTATAGTCATATCAGCATGTAAAGCTTTCATAATATCTGGCAAAGCAATTAAAAGCATACTCCCATTAAGAACAGAAAAAAGAGCACCTATTGTAGTGCATAAAAGCGCAATCCATTTGTATTCCATAGCAATATGCATCTCCTTTCATGTGACGATTCTTGGATATAATAATGCAGCGCACAATTGCAAAATAACAGTTATGAATATTATTATTAGCCAATCCAAGCCTGCATTTTGTATAGGACTATTTAATAAATATCCTCTTAAAAGTTCTACAATATAACTCAGAGGATTTATTTGTGCTACTATTTGCAGCCAATGAGGCATAATCTCAATAGGATAAATTGCATTACTGGCAAAGAAAAGAGGCATTGTTATTACCTGTCCTATGCCCATAAATCTTTCTCTGGTTTTGACTATAGCAGCAATAGCCATGGATAAAGAAGAAAAGATAATAGCCCCAAAAATTATAGTAATTACACTCATTAATATGTTAACAATGCTCCAATGTAATTTTATCCCTATTAACAAGGAAAGAAACAGTATAATCATTACTTGACTTATTGCCCTTACACCGGCTCCCAAAGCTTTTCCCGTAACAAATGCAAAGCGAGGTACTGGCAGTGCAATTAATTTTTGAAGAATTCCCTGGTCTTTGTCCCAAATAATACTAAGTCCATAAAAAATTGATATAAACATCATAGACTGTGCCAGAATCCCTGGAGTCATAAATGTCTGGTAATTAACATTTCCTGTCGGAATAGCACGTACTTTGGAAAAAGCCTGGCCAAAAACCAACAACCATAAAGCTGGTTGAACTGCGCGAGTAAAAAGTTCAGTGGGGTCATGGCGTAATTTTCTTATTTCCATCTCAGCAATAGTAAAGGAATTAGCCATATAGGCTATAAATTTTGATAGTATAGAAAAACTGTGTCGTCTTTCATTAGTCAAAGCGCTGAATGCGCCTTCTGACTTGTCGCAATTCATTGAAGTTTCCCCCGCTTTCCAGTCGATTGCCTGTAAAAAATGTAAAAACATCTTCTAAAGTAGCTTCTTTATTTCCAGTCATCACCTTTAATTCTTCAGGGGTTCCAAGTGCAGCTATCCTGCCTTTATTCATAATAGCTACCCTGTCACACATGGCTTCTGCTTCTTCCATATAATGGGTTGTTATTAAAATTGTAAGTCCCGTTTCTTTTTTAAGTGCTTCAAGAACTTCCCAAACGTTACGTCGTGCTACAGGATCAAGACCAACTGTCGGTTCATCAAGTATTAATAATTTGGGCCTGTGTATTAATGCCTGGCCGATTTCCAGTTTCCTAACCATACCACCAGAGTACTCTTTGACAATCCTGTTTGCTGCTTCACTTAAATTTAATATGTCAAGAATATGATTAATCCTTTCTTCTCTCTCTTTTTTAGGTAAGCGCAATAATTTTGCAACAATTAGAAGATTTTCATACCCTGTTAAAGTTGAATCGGCTGATAAGGCTTGCGGTACATATCCTATTAAATTTCGAATATAACCTCCATTTTTTATAACATTTATTCCCTCTATTTTGATTTCGCCTGATGTCGGAGGCAAAAGCGTAGTTATCATACGAATTGTAGTTGTTTTTCCTGCTCCATTAGGTCCCAATAAACCAAAAACTTCTCCTTCGTTTATGGTAAAACTTATACCTGCAACTGCTTCATACTTTCCAAAAAGCTTCCTTAGATTTTTAACTTCAACAGAAAAAGGCATATAAACACCTGCTTCCAAATTAAAATTTAGCAAGTCTCACATTCTTTCAATTGATTCCAAATTAACCTCAAATCCCTGTTTAGACGTTCTACGTCAAGTCCATCAATTTTTTTCAAAATATTTGCGAGTATTGATGTACGATATTGTAAGATCTCTTTTAATAGTTTATCACCTGCTTGGGTTAATTTAAGATAAACAAGCCTTCTGTCAGTTTCATCTCGCCATCTTTCAACGAGCCCATCACTTACAAGATTGTCAACAAGCCCTGTCAGAGTGCCAGGAGCCAGCAGCAACCTTCTTTGCAATTCTTTCATGGTTATTGGGTTGTCAGCCGACAACTTATTCATAACCCAAAACCTCGCCATTGTTATATTTTTTTCGTTGAGATAGCTTCGAGTATATAAATTTAATATGTGGTTTATCTCTCGTAAAAACATTTCTAAATTGTCTATATACCCTAGTTTCATCAATTTGCCTCCCTAATATTTTGGTTTCCAAATTATATTATAACATTATTTTTACAAAGTCAATAGGGTGTAAACATTTTATTATAAAAATGATAGATAAAGACATAAATAAATGCGTGAACAATGAGATAAGTATCCTTAAAAATAATAGACAAGAAGAAAACAGTGTGGTAATCTATAAAAAGAAAGTAAAAATCAATTTGGAGGGCGTTAAATGAGTAAAATTTTTGATATTGATAGAAATGATGAATGCATTTGTGGAAGTGGAAAAAAATATAAAAAATGCTGTCTTCCTAACATAGAAAAAATTGAGAAAACCCTCTTAAAAGAAATAGAAAAAGATGACGTATTTTTACCTTATGATTATGAATTTATACGAATATTAAGTGTAATGTATGGAATTAAGCTGGATAGTAAAAATGAAGCTGTAAATGTGGAAAAATTAAAAGTATTACTAATAGAATCATTGAGAGAAAGAAAACAACAACTAGAAGAACTTAATGAAGAAAATGAAGATGAAATAACCGAAGAATTATTTAGAAAAATTGTAAATATATTCAGAAAAAATGAAGGGTTGAAAGACTTAAGGATCCCGGTTACTTTTATAATGAATGTAGATCTTGATAATGAGGAAGAAATGGAAAGAGTTTTAGATGAAATATCTAATACATCTTTTTTAGAAAACTATTTATTGAATTTAGCCTATTCTCTACGTACAGAAAAATTTACCGAAGAAGAAATGAAAAATATCTTTATCTGGCTTTCAATAGCAGTTATAGATAAAACTTATAAGATATTTACAACACCTATCTTAGAAGCAACGGAATTTGACCTTGTGGATGGAGAAGATGAATTAGAAAAAGTTATAAATGATGCAGAAAAATTACCTCATGACTTAGTGAAGGAGAAAGTGATGGAAATATTCTATAAATATCCTATATTTGCCGAATATTTAAGTGCCAATATGCTTATGGAAATGGAAGATGAATTAAATTATATTTTAGACCCTGAAATGGAAATTGAAATACCATTTTATGTATTTTATATATTTTATTTAAAGTTCCTTACAAAAGCTGCTGAATTCTTTAAAAAGAAAAACACAGAACAACAAGAACTTTTTGATTCTATATTTGATGAAGTGATAGATGAAATTTTTGATGAAGATATAGTTGCAGAAAAAGTGTATTTTTCTATATTAGACAAAATAGTAAAAATAGAAAAAACTACAAAAGATAATGACCTCAAAGAAAAGCTTCAAAACATATTAGAATTTTTAACTATACCAACAACATTCCAGATTAGTTTAATAAAGATAAGATTTGTTATATCCCTATCTAACTATGTTAATACTTTACCTCAAAGAATAGATGATAGCAATATGATTTTAGAAAATCTAGAACAGCTATTATCAAGAAAATTTTTTAATGAATATATAGCCTATTTAGAGTCAAAGGATTTTGAAGAAGTGCAATACTTAAAACAGCTTTACAATAAAATTGAAGAACAAAAAGCAATTATATATGATAATATGAATGCGATTGTAAATGCATTAAAAGGTTTTTGATTTTTGTTGTGTAGAAATGTTATGAATTTATAAATAAATCAAAAAGAATCAATATAAAGCTACTTTAAAGGCTTTTTAAAGTTTTAAGGTAGCTTATTTTTGTTAACATTTTAAATTTTATTATTCGATGAGATAATGGCTGACTGTGGCAAAACTTTTAAGCTTTTTCTTTTTAATTAAAAAGTTAACACGAAAATAGACTATCTAAAAGGAGAATTTTGAACATTGACAACTGCATAGGCTTAAACATCCAGCCAGAAAAAAGGTAATAAATATTAAACCAATGCTTTAAAAGCATCAGCTGGGAATTTTTGTAAAGTTATCTAATTATACTACTTAAATTTGGGACACTGTTACTTCTAAACCCAACTTGCGAGCTTCGTTAATAATCCGTTTAACGCGAATTATTTCCTGTTTCTTTCGCACTTCATCGAAAATTCTTTCATCATAGTCAGTGTTATTTTTAAGCATAGTATAAATGATAACTAATATTTTCCTGGCAAGTGCTACTACCGCTTTTTTTGTACCACGGCGCTGCTTTACTTTCCAATACCATGTGGCAAGATATGAATCCCTTATGCGGGTTATACTCCATGCTACTTCACACAGTATCCTCTTTATATAAGTGTTTCCTTTTGTTACTCGAGTGGACTTTTTTTTCCCGCACTTTCATTATTACCGGGACTTAATCCTGCCCATGAGCAAATGTGCTCTGCAGTCTTGAATTTATCCATATCTGTACCTATTTCAGCAATTATTGCAGCAGCTGCCGTTACATCTATGCCAGGTATTCCATCTAGCTGTTCAATCTGTCTCTTGTATTTTTCAATCTCAGCATTAATACTCTCTTCTATCTCATAAAGATGTTTATACGTTTCATCTAAATGATTGAGTAAAAGCTTTAAAAATTCTCTTTGATGCTTATTCATTCTACCATTAATTGATAGCTTTATGTCTTCTATTTTACTGCGTGCTCTCCCTCTTACATAATTTTCAACTTCTTTAGCTGTTATACTTCCATGCTCTGCTATATGGTCTATTATCGCTCTACCTGATACGCCAAATATATCTGTCAAAAAATTTGAAAGCTTAAATCCACAGCTTTGTAAATGCTTCTCTATACGATTTTTTTGAGAAGATATCTCTTCAATTATGCTTTTGCGATATCTCGTAAGGTTGCGTAATTCTCGAATTTCTTGCGGAGGAATAAAGCTTCCACTTAAAAGACCAGCTCTTAATAAAGTAGCAATCCATTCTGCATCTTTCATATCAGTTTTTTTACCGGGTACATTCTTCATATGTTTTGCATTAGCTACTATGATTGATATGTTACCATCAAAAGCACTTTCGAGTACGTTATATACGGGTTGCCAGTATATCCCTGTACTCTCCATGGCAACATGATGACAGTTTTCTGTTTCAAGCCATGTTTTTAATTCTTCAAGGTCTTTTAATAAAGTGGAAAATGTTCTTATCGTTTTTTCCGGCTTTTCATCATTGACAGAACCTTTAAGCAAACAAGCCACTATTGTTTCTTTGTGAACATCTAGTCCACAGCAAACTTCTAGTAAATCCTGCATTTTCTTCACTCCTGTTAAATTTATTACAGGGTTGATTACCTGAGAAAAATAAGAAACTTAACACCCGTGCTGTTCCCATATTGCCTTAATATGGGGCGACAATTGGTTGTGCTCAAAGGTAATCAAGTTAGGTTAATTCACGAGGTATTAATCCATCAGCATTAAATCAACCTTTGACCCTGTTAATTTTAGTTTACCAAAAAACTAGTTTCTTGCAACTTGAAAATTTATTTTCATCTATGGTTGTGCTTTGTTAAGCATGGAGGGTTAATTAAAAAAGAGCAATTAACCACTGCCCTGGCATTGCTCTTTCCAAGATAACACATTAATTTTTCTTATATTAAAATCTGTAAATACTTGATAATCACAAAAATCTAATCTTTCTCTAACACATTCCACAAAGATTGCTTTTTATTCTTCAAAACAATTTCATCATCTTTTAGTTGAAGGGGCATAACAGACACAACAATGTGCTTTTCTTTTAACAGCTCTTTTTCAATAAACAACCATGTATGATTGTGCAATAGCTTTTGCCACCACTTTGGTGCAGTAAATTTTGGTATAATTACAGTTATTATATCTCCCTTTTGATAGTTATACTCTTCTGACTTTATATATTCTAAAAGTGGTTCGATGATTTTTCTGTAAGGTGAGTATCTGATAACTAAAGGAATAGAACAATTTAACATTTTATATCTTTCTTGCAATTTCTTTGCTTGCTCCTCGCTTATAGAAACATTGAATGCAATTACATTATCAGATATAGTCCTTGCAAACCTTAATGCTCTTACACTTGCTTTGTTTAAACTTTCTATTGGAACAATTACTCTATTTCTATAGATATTGTGTTCAATATCTAACAATTCTTTATCAGCAGGTGTTATTCTGAGCTGGTCAGCAACAGCAATATAATGAAGTTTTACTTTTACCATTGCAAGAACAAGTACAGGTATTAAAAGAACAACAATCCAAGCGCCTTCTTTGAATTTGGTTATTGCAATTATAATGACAACAACAAAGGTAGTAAGAGCTCCAAACCCGTTTATAAAAGCTTTTATGTGCCAGCTATTACCTTTATGTTTGAGCCATCTTACAAACATGCCACTTTGAGACAATGTAAATGATATAAATACACCAATAGCATAAAGACCAATTAAGGCCGAAACATTGCCTTTAAAAATGACAATTAATAAAGCAGATATTAATGAAAGAATTATTATTCCATTTGAATAGCTCAATCTGTCTCCTTTCATACTTAGTTGTCTTGGAACAAATTCTTCCTTTGCCATGACAGCTACAAGCATTGGAAAACCTGCAAAAGCTGTATTTGCAGCAAATATAAGAATTATAAATGTTGTTGCAGCAACGAAATAATACATAAAAGTTTTGCCAAAAACTTCTTGAGCCATTAAAACAAGCATTGCACCTTTTTCAGGATTTACTCGATA
This sequence comes from Thermoanaerobacter ethanolicus JW 200, assembly GCF_003722315.1. NCBI lineage: Bacteria > Bacillati > Bacillota > Clostridia > Thermoanaerobacterales > Thermoanaerobacteraceae > Thermoanaerobacter > Thermoanaerobacter ethanolicus. The sequence goes on from NZ_CP033580.1 coordinate 2,105,037, forward strand.
GTAAGTCGCCAGTAAAGATGTCCCACCAAATAATATAAAAATTATCAAAGATAAAAGCATAAGAACCATTTTTGCATGTTTTGTAGCAGGCTCTTTAAAGTTGGGAACAGCATTAGCAACTGCCTCAACACCTGTTAAGGCAGTACATCCACTTCCAAATGCTTTCAAAAGCAAAATCATTGTAACAGGGTGTATTGGATAATTTATTTTTGGTTCAGGCGGTATATAACCAGTTTTGAGCTTGAAAAATCCCGCGATTATTAGTGAAACTATCGCCAACATAAAAGCATAAGCCGGAATACCAAATATACGTGAAGATTCTCTTATTCCCCTTAAGTTTCCTATCATCAATAATAAGACTAAAAGCAAGCATATCTCCAATTTATATGGTCTTAACACACTGATAGCAGTTACAATTTGATCAACACCAGATGATATAGAAACAGCAACAGTAAGTATATAATCAACTGATAAAGCAGCACCAGCAATGATTCCTGCTAAAACTCCAAGATTGTCCTTGGCAACAATAAAGGCTCCACCACCGTTTGGATAGTTATCGATGGTTTGACTGTATGAAATCATAAGAATAAAAAGTAATACAATTATAGCTAGTGAAAGAATAGGGATTTTTTCAAACGCTAAAATTCCTACAGCAGGAAGTAATGCATATAGCATTTCTTGCCCTGCATATCCAACGGATGATATAGCATCGCTTGACAAAATCGGCAAACCCCATAAAACACCGTATTTTTCTGATTTTTCAACTTCATTTGGCAATGGTTGTCCAATTAAAACCCTTTTAATTTTTTCGAGCAAGGAAATCCTCTCCTTTGCCGATAATTTGAAGTATTAAATGGTTTTACAGTCAACTATATTATTATATTACCTTATTGCAACAAATTCAATTACTAACGTAGTTCATCCGTGTCAAGATTTTGTAGTGTAAATTGCAATATTAAACGCAACATTTATTTACATTAAATGCTATTATTTCATAACCATGTATGATACTTATATGTACTTCCCCTATAGGGGAAGTACAGTTCCATAATTTTACATATTAACTAAATCTGCAATAACTTCTGTTTTAAATTTTTTGCTCCCATTTGTTATTCTAGTTAATAGCTTGAGCTATCTCTTGCAAAAAGAATTCTTCTGGTGTCTTATATCTTAAAATTCTTCTTAGAAGTCTATTACACCAATCTTGTACTCGCTCTACGGTCCTTCCAGTAAGTCAGCTATTATGCAACCTCTAGGTATAAATCTCCTCACTAATCCATTGTGACGTTCATTTGTGCCTCTCTCAAATGCAGAATATGGATGAGTAAAGTATGCTTTACTGCCATATTCTTTTAGCATCTCATCTAGCTCTGCAAATTCTGAGCCATTATCTGCCGTTATGCTCTTGAATATCTTTGGAAAGTTCTCTTTATATTGTTCTTTAAGTCTATCAAATACCTTTTAATTGATAAACAGTCCTTTTTATCTATCACAAACATATATTCATACCTTGTAAGGCGCTCCGTTATTGTTAATAAAACTTTATCATTTGTTCGTTTCCCCATTACAGTGTCTATCTTCCAATGCCTAAAAACTTCTCTTCTGTTTATTTCCTCTGGCCTCTGTGGTATACTTTCTCCCATTGCAAATAACCTACTACTGCATCTGGCGACCATTTGTCTTTTAATATTTTTTCCTCTATAAATCTTAGAAATTTTTCTACTTTGGCTATTTTGAACTTTGCTTCGCAATTTTTTTATTCTTCTTATATACTTCATACCCAATTTTTGGAAAATATTACAACCTTTTAATTTATTACAGGAGTGCTAAATTTTGATATGAACTTTAAAATCATTGCCCTTGTATAATTTACTAAATAACTGTAAATTTCTTTTTTATCCTTTATATTTACTTTTTCTAAAAATATGGGTTCCCCAATGCAAATTTTAACTTTTGCCCTTTTTGGAATCCATTTTCCTGGAGGAAGCACTCTTTCCGTCCCTATTATCGCTATAGGAAGGATAGGTGCATTTGTTTTAACCGAAAGGAAACCAAAACCAGGTTTAAATTCTTTAACATTTCCATTTACGCTCACCCCGCCTTCCGGAAAAACGCCGACTATATTGCCGTTTTTTAGCAAATCTATTGCTCGTTTTAATGTCCTTAAATCTTGCTTTTTTTCTTTTACAGGAAGCACACCCACAAGCTTTAAAATTATATTTAAAAAGGGTATTTTAAATAGGTATGAAGCAGCAAGAAAAGTTATATAATAAGGTAATATAACCATTAGTATTAATGGATCCAATATGCTTTTATGATTTGATGCGATTATAAGAGGCCCTTTTTCAGGAAGGTTTTTCTTTCCTTCAACTTCAATTTTGATAAATATTTTAAATAAAAAATAAAATATCCACTTTCCTAAAAAGTAAAAAAATTTTCCTATAATCTTCATAGATCTTCACCCGATAAACTTATGTGTTGTTATATAAGTCCATCTTTTGAATTTCACTTTATATTATAATACTTTTTAAATTTTCCCAATAAAAATGTTTTGTAAATAAAGGGGTAAATAAAATAGGTCAAGAAAAGCCTTGGCCCGCCTATCTTCAGAGTATTTAATTTAGCAGCTTTTTTTTACATTTCCTTTGCAATAGCAATTTTATTATTTTTTTGTCTAAAAATATAATACCAAAAAATTACTGTCTGTATAACTCCTATATTTCTTTTCTTTCTGCCGTCTCTTGTTTTAAATTCGATATTTCTTTCATTAAGCTTTCTTTTGCAAAATTAATTAGCTCCTCTTCATCTTTGCCGTTATCGGGATATGTACTTATACCAAAATACCATTTACCCGGCAGTTTACCTTTAACTTTTTTTATTACAACCACTGCGCCATTAGCTCCTGTAACAGGAAGAACTAAAGCCAAAGTATTTTTATCAATCTCAAATACTGTATCTATGTCTCGAAGTCTGTTCTTTACCTGTTTTGCTATTTTTGAAATTTCTACTCTGATTTTTCCTTCGCATTGTGCCAGAACTAAAGAAAGATTTACATTGCTTCTCTTGGCCCGGTTTATTTCTTTTTTTAGCAGCTCTTTAAGTTCCGGATAGTGATCTTCTTCTTTAATGTATCCTATTAGTTTTACTACACGTTTTACAAGCTCAGCTGCTTTAAAGGGCTTAATGAGATATTCTACTGCACCAACTTCTACTGCCTCTTTAATTGAAACTGGTGTAGCATCTCCACTTAATATCATCACCGGAATGTTTTTGTATTCCGCCTGCGATTTTAGTTTCTGTATAAATTCAAAACCATTCTGATTCGGCAGATTAATGTCTACAATTACTAAATCAAATAATTTCTCTCTATTTTTTACTTTAAATATTGCTTCTTCAGCAGTAGCTGCAGTTTCAACGTCATATCCTTCTGCCTCTAATATATTTTTAGCCATAAGCCGTATTAATACAGAATCATCTACTACTAGAATATTCTTTTTATTTTCCCTTTCCTCCATAGTTCTTTTAGTGAGGCTCTATTACAAGCCTCTCTTTTTATCCTCCTCCCACTTTATATTTTATTTCCATTTTTTTATTCGCTCTTTACACAATTTCTTCCTTCACCCTTTGCTTCATAAAGCATGTTGTCTACCCGAATAAGAACTGTGTCAATAGTATCGGTGTCACTGTATTCAGTTACTCCAAAGCTTGCTGTTACATCCCCTATTCCTTGCAGTTCCATCCTTCATCTTGAATCATAAGTGCGTGTAATTCTTTTCCTATTATTTCTTCTCTTGAATATCCAAGTATACGCTCCGCTGCAGGGTTCCAAAAAGTTACGTTCCCTTTGTCGTCAATCATAATAATGGCATTTCCTGCAGACTCCATTATAGTGCTTAAAATCTCATTCCTTTCCTTCAGTTCTTTTTCCATTGTTCTACGCTCCGTTATATCAATCACAAGTGCTGCATATACTTTTTCTTTCCCAAATTCTATAAGTTCCAAGTGAACTTCTACTGGATAAAGAGAACCATCTTTCCTGCGGTGTACTGTGTTAAAGATAATTTGCTTCTGTTCTCCTTTAAACAGCATTCATCAGTTAATGCCTCCAATTAACTAGATTTCAGCAAATATAGCCAAATGTAACTTATAAAAACGTTTTGCTATATTTTCTGAAAATCACTCAAGACTTCTATTTCCGAAATATTATTATACTCTTTTTACTTAAAAACACAATAAAAATTTTCCTGTCATAATATTATCCCTATGATATTCTTCTGTCAAAAAACTTATAGATAGCTACATTAAGCCAAGTCCAAATTTTTGGGGTAAAATTTCATTTTTGCTTAGAATAAGATTATGAGCATGAAATGAAAGCCAAAAATCAGGCATGGATTAGATGTTTTATAAATTATGTTAATCAAAAAGAACATCTTTATCCAACAAATATACAATAGTTGAAGATCTGATAATGAAGTATCAATATTTTACATTCATAGAAATTGAATTTTTAATCTAGTTGCTACTTGTCGAATTGAGGTTAAAATAAGATTAGAGTAAAATAAAGTTATTTGCATTCAATATATAAAATTGCTAATAATAGTATTACGTTCCAATCTAAAAACTAAGGGCAGGCATTCAGAAAATACCCACCCCAATTCTTGATAAAGAAACAAAATAAAAAATATGTTTGCAAAATGTTTGCAAATTTCGATTTCTAATTGTATTTCCAAAAAAAAGAAAACCGCAAAGCCTTGCGGTTACTGATCTTCACTGGTCTGAGTGGGGGGACTTGAACCCCCGGCCTCCAGAACCCCATTCTGGCGCGCTACCAGCTGCGCCACACCCAGAAAGAAACTATGTTCAGCTTTTATTATAAACGAGATAAAAGAAAAAATCAATAGTTAAATGATTATAAAGATTATTCCGCCTCCGCTGTCATTCACTACTCTTTCTAATGTATCTCTCAGTTTATGACTTAAGTTTTCGGGAATGGTGCCAATCTTGTTTTGCATTCCCTCTTTTACAAGGTCACTCAAGGTTTTGCCAAAAATGTTAGATTCCCAAATTTTTTCTGGATCGCTCTCAAACTGTTCTGTCAAATATTTTACAAAATCTTCACTTTGCTTTTCTGTTCCTACAACTGGCGATACTTCTGCCGTAATATCAGTTCTAAATATGTGATATGAAGGAGCAGAAGCTCTAAGCCTTACCGCAAATCTCCCACCTTGCCTTACTATTTCGGGTTTTTCAAACTTCATGTCATCAAGGCTTGCAGGTACCACTCCTACACCTGTTTTTTCAGCTTGTAAAAAAGCATCTTTAACTCTATCATACTGTCTTTTTGCATAAGCCAATTCTCTCATCATTGTCATTAATTCTTTATTACCCTGAATTTCAAGTCCGCTTTCATCACTTAATATCTTAAAGAATAAGCCTTCCTGGGTTTTTATTTCAACATTTGCACAGCCTTCACCTGGAGTTATCTTCTTTATAAACACCTCAGAAAAGTTTTCATTTGCTTTAAGACCACCAACTAACTTAGGTATATCTCTTAATCTAAACAAATCTTTTATGTTTTCTTTTACTGTTTCCATTATATTTTGCTTAAGCCAATGACTTTTATCAAGAGCATCTATCCATTTAGGCAAATCAATTGCAATCTCCCGTATGGGAAATTCAAATAAGACTTTTTCCAAAATTGCATGAATGTCTGGTATTTCCATTTTAAGTACATTTAAAACAACAACAGGTACATCGTATTTTTTCTCTAATTCTTTTGCTAAATTAATTGTTTCGGGACTTTGAGGATCAGTTGTATTTAGCACTATTATAAAAGGTTTATTCAATTCTTTTAATTCTTTTACTACCCTTTCTTCTGCTGCTACATAATTTTCTCGCGGTATGTCGGTTATGCTTCCATCAGTGGTCATCACTAATCCTATTGTAGAATGGTCATTTATGACTTTTTTTGTTCCTATTTCTGCCGCTTCCTCAAAAGGTATTTCATAATCATACCAAGGAGTAGACACCATACGGGGCTTATCCCCTTCCATGTATCCCAGTGCACCTTTGACCATATATCCTACACAATCTACTAATCTCACTTTAAACCTCGTGTTTTCATTAATTGTTATCTCTACCGCTTTTTCAGGAACAAATTTAGGCTCAGTAGTCATTATGGTTTTGCCTGCTGCACTTTGTGGCAATTCATCTTTTATTCTCTCTTTTTGGGGAAGATTTTCTATGTATGGCAGTACTAATATGTCCATAAATCGCTTAATAAAAGTCGATTTACCTGTTCTCACTGGGCCTACTACTCCTATGTAGATATCCCCTTGTGTTCTTTCTGCAATATTTTTATAGATATCGTAGTTTTCCAACCCATTTCCCTCCTTTTTATATCCCCATATCCTTTTCTTCTCACTCATATATATATGCTTTAACAGTACATTTATATGTAAAAAATATTGAAATATAATAAAATCTCCGGAAAACCGGAGATCAAATACCGTGCAATTCATGTTTTTTATCTCTCGTCATAAGGCTATAAACAGCCTCATAGGGATTTTTACCCTCAAAAAGTATGGAATAAATTTCTTTAGTTATTGGCATTTCTATTTTATGAATTTGAGAAAGTCTGTAGGCGGATTTTGTAGTATTAATTCCTTCTACTACCATTCCTATCTCTTTTAATGCTTCTTCTAAACTTTTACCTTTACCTATAAGTATCCCTGCTCTTCTATTTCGTGAAAGCATGCTGGTACAAGTGACAATGAGGTCTCCTACACCTGCCAAACCTAAAAACGTCAATGGATCAGAACCTAACGCGACACCCAAACGAGTAATTTCCGCAAGACCTCTTGTCATAAGAGCAGCTTTGGTATTATCGCCAAATCCAAGCCCGTCTGAAATTCCAGCTCCCAAGGCTATAATATTCTTTAATGATCCTCCTAATTCCACTCCCACAACGTCCTTGTTTATATACAACCTAAAGTTTTCATCCATAAAGGCATCTTGCACTATTTCACAGGCTTTAACATTCAAAGAGGCTAAAACACAGGCTGTAGGAATTTGCCTGACTACTTCCTCAGCATGACTAGGACCTGACAAAACAACTACATCATTTGAAAGATATTCTTTTATGACTTCAGACATTCTTTTTAAAGTGGAAGTCTCTATTCCCTTTGCAAGATTTACCACAATAAAGTTTTTATCAACTACCTCTTTTAATTTTTCCGATATCTCTCTCACAGCATGAGAAGGTACTGCGATTACTACTATTTCAGAGTTAGTTACTGCCTCTTTTAAATCAGTAGTAATGGAAATTTCTTGAGGAATATCAACATCAAGATATTTTTTATTGTGACGAGTAGACACAATTTCCTCAAACTGATTTTTATCTCTCATCCACAATGTAATTTGATGCCCAAGTCGGTTTAAGTGTATCGCTATAGCTGTTCCCCAACTTCCCGCACCTAATACTGATATTTTCATGACCACTTTCCTTTCTCATTTTATTTCCGTCTTTTGTCCCAGCTTGGATTCTGTTCCCGCCAGCAAACGTTTTATATTAGAACGGTGTTGGAAAATTGCTAAAGATGCCAGAATAAGCGAAAATATGAATATTTGTGTTGAATTCCAAAAGATTGCATTTAAAAGCACAAAAGTAACCGACCCTGTTATGGACCCTAAAGATACGTATTTTGTCAAAACAATTACTGTAACCCCAATTGCTAAGGCTATGAGCCCTAAAAGAGGACTTACAGTCATTACAACTCCAACGCTTGTAGCAATTCCTTTTCCACCTCTAAATTTTAAAAACACAGGCCAGTTATGACCGCATACCACTGCTATTCCTGCAATCATAGCACCAGTATTACCCATTAAATACTTACCGATTAATACGGCTATTACTCCTTTTAACACATCCAATGCAAAAACAGGAGCCGCAGCTTTATACCCTAATACTCTTAAAACATTAGTAGCCCCCGCATTTCCACTCCCATAATTGCGAATGTCTATTTTTCGCGTATATTTTGTTAAAATATATGCATTGTTTATGCAACCAATCAAATAAGCAATGATGGCCGTCAAAACAGCGTACATATTTTCCCCCCTTTCCCTTTTAATTTTCCCCTCTTTTTCTCGTAGAAATCACAACAGGTACTCCTTCAAAGCCAAAATTTTGTCTTAATGTATTCTCAATAAATCTTAAATAGGAAAAATGCATCAGCTCAGGTTCATTGACAAATACTATAAAAGAAGGCGGCTTAATTCCTACTTGTGAAGTATAATATACTTTTAATGGTTTGCCCTTATCAGCAGGTGGCGGAAACATAAGCATAGCTTCATTTAGCACATTATTTAAAAGACCAGTAGTAATTCTTTTATTATATTCCTCCCATACTTTATCTACAGTCTCTAAAACTCTGTGTACTCTTTGCCCTGTTTTTGCTGAAATAAATAGTATAGGAGCAAAAGATATAAAAGATAGTTTTTCTCTTACCATCTTAGTATACTCATTAACAGTATTATTATCTTTTTTTATTGCATCCCATTTATTAACAACTATGATGATTCCTTTTCCATTTTCAAACGCATATCCTGCTATTTTAGTGTCCTGTTCTGTTGGACCTTCTGTAGCATCTATCATCAAAAGGCATATATCAGACCTTTCAATTGCAGCTAAAGCTCTTAGTACGCTGTACCTTTCTATAGATTCGCTAATTCTACTTTTTCTACGTATCCCTGCTGTATCAATAAGAACATAGTTCTTCCCATCTTTTGAAAAAGGAGTATCTATTGCATCCCGTGTAGTGCCAGGTATGTTACTGACTATTACCCTTTCTTCCCCTAATATTTTGTTAACTAGTGAGGATTTCCCCACATTAGGTTTGCCAATAACAGCAATTTTAATTGTCTCTTCAGTGTATTCTAACTCTTCCTGTGGCAATTTTTTTACTACTTCGTCTAAAAGTTCTCCGATGCCCAACCCATTTGACGCTGAAATTGGAATGGGATTGCCTAAACCAAGGCTAAAAAAGTCATAATAAGTAGGAGGCATTTCTTTAAAACTGTCCACCTTGTTGCAAACCAAAATAACTTCTTTTTTTGCTCTTCTTAAAATGTTTGCTATTTCTTCATCTTCTGGCATTAAACCTTCTTTTGCATCAACTAAAAATAATATTACGTCGGAAGCATCAATTGCTGCTTCCACTTGTAAACGGACTTTTGAAAAGAGGATATCTTCAGCATTTGGGTCTAATCCTCCTGTGTCTACTAATATAAATTTTTTGTCCAGCCATTCTGCATTGCCGTATATTCTATCCCTTGTAACTCCTGGTTTGTCTTCCACAATAGAAATTCTTTTTCCCATAATTTTATTAAAAAGAGTAGATTTACCCACGTTTGGTCTACCTACAATACTTACAATTGCTCCTGCCATATCTATCACCTTCCGCTCTGTATCCTTTGTAAAAATTTTCTCCCATCGACTTCAGAAACTATAACTTTTGTCCCCAGTTCTCTTTCTATTTCTTCAACAGTAGTATCATCAAGAAAAACATTTGAACTTTCCTTTAACATGACATCGGGAATAACTAAAACTTCCTCATTTATTTTACCTTTTAATTGGTTTATTATATCTTTCCCCACCACAAGTCCAGCTACTGTGATATTGTGACCAAAAAACTCATTGTGTATCTTCTCCACTTTTACATTAAACCCTGTTTTTCTTAATTCTTTCGCTACTTCTTCCATAAAATTATAGGCAGCTATTCCTGTAACAATAATGTAAGGGGTGGTGTTTATATTTTTCCCTTTCTTCACTTTTAATCTTTTTAGACTCCTTTGAAATTGATGTTTAAACAATGCCATAAGTCCTACGCCATTTTCTATTTGAGGAAATCCCTCGTAATGATAATAAGAAGGTATAGTAACACCTGCCATCACATAAAACTCATCTGACAAAAAAACAAAAGAAGAACCTAATTCTTTCTTTAATTTCTTTTGCCATGAAAATACTTGTTCGACCACATTTTTAGCTTCCTCTTTAGTAAAAGTTCTAAGTTTATAAAGTTTCTCTCTGTGGTCTGTAAGTCCTACTGGAACAACTGCTATTGATTTTACACCAGGATATAGACTTGACAAATCCTTGATAGTTCTGTCAAGAATTTTACCATCATTTATTTCTGGACATAATACGATTTGACCATGTACCTCAATTCCGTTCTCAACAAGTTTTTTTAATTTATCCATTATACCTTTTGCATTCGGGTTATTTATCATTTTCACTCTTACATCATCATCAGTGGCATGAATTGAAACATATAAGGGAGAGAGCTTATATTTTATTACCCTGGCAATTTCCTCTTCACTCATATTAGTCATAGTAATAAAATTACCTTGTAAAAAGGAAAACCTATAATCGTCATCCTTAAATAAAAGAGATTTGCGGACTCCTTTAGGTAACTGGTCAATAAAGCAAAAAATACACTTATTTCTACAATGTTTTGGCCTGTCAATTATTTCTTCTTCAAAGACTAACCCTAAATCCTCATCATAGTCTTTTTCCACTTCAAAAATATATCTTTCTCCTGTAGCCTTTTCAATTTCTAATTGTATAAACTCATTTGACACTTCATATCGATAATCTATTATATCAATTATTTCTTTTCCGTTTAATGTAATGAGTTTGTCTCCTTTTTGTATATCTAAATCCCATGCTATACTTCCTTTTATTACATCTTTTATATTTATTTTATGCATATTTTTCCTCCTAAATTAACTCCTCTCTTTTCAATTATGAATTAATCCTATCAATACGTCAAGACCTTATTTGCAACTTTGTTTTAATATCTGTTACTAATTTTACGAAATTGTTGTATTTTTTCAATATGCCATATACCGTTATAGGCCTACCTAAAAAGATAATTCCTAAGCGCCTTGACGTAATACCTCCAATCTTTGTAGTAAGTCCTATGGTAGGAAGTGCATCTACGACTAATATATCTTTTTCAGAAATTCCATATAAAGACAAAAAACTGTAAATAGCTTTTGTCACTATTTCTCGCCCATTTCTCGCACCGACAATGTACACATAGTTTCCAAATTCATCCTTACCCATATAAAAAAGAGTGCCAATTTCATCGTTGGAAGTTTTATCATAATGAGGAAGAGAAACAATTTCTTCATAAGTAGGCACTCTGTCAATAGGTAAAAGTCCTATGTGTATAGAAGCAGCTACAACAGAAGAGTGAGCACTTCCATAACACATATATACAATAATCACAAACCTACCACCTCATAGTATTTTTTTATATCTCTCTACAAATCTTTTTATATTCTTGTGTCTCATCAAATAGTAATTATACAAAAAATTGTCTATAGTTTGTGTTAGTATTTTCTTACCTCTTAGATTCATCAGCACTTTAAAAAAAATTACATCATAGTGGGAAGTATCTATAAAAATTATATCTTCTTTTATTTTAAAAACTTCCATCAAATCACACAAAGTTTTCTTGATATTTTCACTAAAATTTTTCATTCCTATTATGAACACTTCATTTTGATTATTATCTTTCCCAATAAATCTCATTTGTCCATAATCAACTTGAAACAAAAAAGGGATTTTAAAAAATTCCTCTTTTTCAATTTTGGATTTATCATTTAAATGAAGATATGCACATATAGGAGAAGAATAGCACCCATAATAGCTATAATACACTACTTTCATAGATACCACCTAATATTGTTTAACTAAAATAAATACTCCATTTTCAAGATCGTGAACGGCTGCCTTAAAAATTCTGCTCAAATACATAGAAATCTTTTGCTGCTCTTCTTCATTTTCTACATAAATGATGGGTGCAGTACCACTTAAGACATTATCTTTTGCTTTTCTTAAAGCTACTATTGCTATTATATATCCTGTTACATGTACTTCCATTCTATCACCTCAATTAACAGCTTTTCTCGCGCCCCTTGACTTTGAAGGATACTTTCTTACAGTTTCAATTGCTGGCACATTCTTTATAATTTCCACAAAAGCATCAATATCAGGCTTCATCGCTACCATAACTACAATAATATCTCCATTTTCATTGTTGTTCATAGTAAGAGGAGCTAATTCGGGAGTATCAATATTCATTTTTAATCCCAATTGATTAGCAGCTTCATGGAGAATAGCCTGTCTTATTCCCAAATTGTTTATGGAAATTAAACTATCCAATCCTTTCGGACGTATTATAACAGCCATTCCAAATTTCTCTATTATTTCTCTTCCTTCTTTTAGACCTATATCTGCTAAAACCACATCCTCAACGCACAATAAAGGTCCTTTAAAAACAATCTTTGAAGGAAGAACTTCGGCAATATCTCTAATATAAGCAATTTTCATTACATAACGAGACAAATAAATTGCTAGTCCTCCCACAATTGTCCCTATTATAACACTTTTAGAAAGATAAACTGCCAAAGAAGTAAGAGTAGCTACTGCCATAGCAATATAGTTTCTTGCTTCAAAAATTTTAGCTATATTTTCTATATAAGCTGCTCCTCTTGGAACTAATTCTGTTGCTTCCATTTTTTCTAAACTGGCTCTCTCTATTTCTCTTACTTCTTTAAATTGTTGTGCTGCCAAAGCTAAAAAGGTGACAGCAGTGTACTGTTTTTCAATTAATGCAGGCACAGAAAAAGCTCCTAAAGCTGCTGAAATTATCCCTAAGGTTAAATGAGTCATATAACCTTGAGGATAAGTAGGATACTGCCTATAGTCCACTCTTAAATATATAAAGCGGGCAAGTGTCCCCAAAGCAATTCCACAAACCACAATATTGATATACAATTCATGATTTATGCTCATGGCTCATCTCCTTTTTTTCTCCTAAACTTACCCAAATAACTTGCAAATTCTTTGCGCGTAGCTTTAGAAAACTTGTGATACATCTCTCGCCCACCAGTACTCAAAAACATGAAAGCTACTGCTGATACTACAACAACTCCAATCAAAACCCATATTCCGGTACCTGCAGCTTTATTTTGTCCTGGCAACGGCTTTTGAGTTTTTGTAACTGTACCTACTTGTTTTTGTTCATCGGAACCATATAAAGCTTTTGTCAATATGTCTGCTATTAAAGAAGCTGAAACTTCTGCTCTTTCTCTTGTGTGAGAATAAGTGCCAAATTCTAACAACAAAGAGTTTGGAGTCAAATCTTGATTGAAATCTCCTTGTCCAAAAAATACATCCTTGATCATGTTTGGATATGTCTTATCCGCAATAGCTTTTATCCTATAGGCTAATTGCTGATTTGCTTTTAAATTAGGGTTGTTCCGTCCTAAGACAATTCTTACGCCTGTAGCATTCTTCCCTGCAATTTTTCGTATATATTCTTTGAAAGGGACTGCATCTCTATGGACATCCAAAAGTAAGTCCGGTTTAAAATCCTTTAAAAGTTTGACTGCTCCAGTTCTTGACCGGCTGTATGCCATAGCATCATGTGGTAAATACAAAGTCCTGTCCACTTTGACTGTGACTCCTTTTGCCTCTAAAGCTTTTTGTAAGGCGGCATCTACTTTATATATCCCGCCATGTCCATTGATACTTGCAGCGCCATCTGAAGGAAGATATGATTCATCACTGTGGGTAGAATATATCGCCACTCTCTTTTCACCAGTATTTTCTGCTACTGCCATTGCTTGTGAAATTTCTTCTATGTTAACATCTGGAAGTTTTTCTGTTCGCAAATACTTTGCATAAGCTATATTTTCATTTTTATCCACTTTGAACACTTCATACAATTTATTATCCCCTGATAAATATCTATCCCCTTTATAAACCTCCATTGCAGTCCTGAAAAGCACTTTATTTGTCTTTGCATCATACACTGTGTAATAATCAGGTTGTAATTCAGCCTGCTTCTCTGCATAACTGCTAAAAGCAAAAGATAAAAACACAATAATCAATAAGATTAATATTGTAACTTTATTCATCTTCTTTTTGTTCATTTTTATCACCCTCTTCTTTTTTGTTAGTATCTATCAGGCTGCTAGCCATACCCTCCCTGGGTTCAAGATGCTTTTTAGAAGTACCTCCTTGTATTTTTTCTCTTGTTTCCCCAATTATTTCAGACAAAAACACGGCAATTATCATAGATATAACTACCGAATCGAAAAATCCAGCTCCTCCTATGGGTACTGCTCCTCTTGTCCCTGTCAAGTAGTTTGAAACTGCCTGCATCACATTTGCCAGCATTATTCCCATCACTCCTGCAATAAAAGCACTTCTTCTCGAACGTGAAAAAAGATACGCGATTAAACCTCCAACAATACCATAAATATACTTAGGCTCAATAATCATGGCTTCAGGTTCTGCAGGAAGTATTCGCCCTGCAATAAAAACAGCTATTCCTGTAACAATTGATACTACAACTGCATTTACTCTTTCTCTGGTACTTTCTGCTCTCAAAAAAAGATACACACATACTGCTATAGGAATAGCAGCTCCACCTATGTTTATAGACACAGTTTTGGTTATAGGAATATTAGGTATCAAAGTCCCTATAATCATCCCAATTATCACTAAAAAAGCCCAAGTATCTGTCATTTTCATTCTATCTAATACTCTATGGGCAAATCCGAACAAAATGACCAATCCTGTAATAGAAAGCAAAATATAACTTAATGGCATCAAAATCACTCCTTAACTTTTTTTCTTAAAAATATGTTTTACACAATGTAAAAAAAATATGCAAAAAGCGCTCACTTCTTCGAGTGAGCGCTTTTTGCATTTCAATTTAAATCTATATGTTCACCGGTATCTAGGTAGATTACCCATTCACATATATTAGTTGCATGGTCAGCAATTCTTTCAAGATAACGAGCAACAAACAAAAATTGAGTTGCCTGGTCAATGTTTCTAGGGTCTTCCATCATATATGTCAAAAGTTCTCTAAAAATCTGTTTGTAAAGAGCATCTACTATATCGTCTTTTTCGCCAATAGCTCTTGCCAGCTCTAAATCTTGTCGTACGTAGGAATCCAAAGACATTTTGACCATTTCTCTTACAATTTCTGCCATTCTAGGAATATCGATTAAAGGTTTTATATACTTTTGATGAGCAATCCGCAACGTAGTCTTTGCTATATCTACTGCATGATCTGCCATTCTTTCTAAATCTGTAACAATTTTAAGGCCCGTCAAAACTATTCTCAAATCCCTTGCAATCGGCTGCTGTGTGACCATGATTTTTGCACACTTATTATCAATTTCTACTTCTATTTTGTCTATCCTGTCATCGTCATCTATAACTTTCTGAGCTAATTCTGTATCATGGTTTACTAAAGAAGCAATGGCATTTGCTATGGCCTCTTCTACAAGGCTACCCATTTTCAATACGTCATAATGGAGTTCCTCTAATTCTTTTTCAAAATGGGTGCGATTCACTGTGTCACCTCCTTTAACCGAATCTACCAGTAATGTAATCTTCTGTTCTTTTATCTTTAGGATTATAAAATACTTGATCTGTTGGTCCACTTTCAATTAATTCACCATTTAGGAAAAACGCAGTATAATCAGACACTCTTCCTGCCTGTTGCATATTGTGAGTTACTATTATTATTGTATATTTATTTTTAAGTTCCTCAATTAATTCCTCTATTTTCATAGTAGAAATAGGGTCTAACGCAGATGTAGGCTCATCCATCAAAATTACTTCTGGCTCTACTGCCAATGTCCTAGCAATGCAAAGCCTTTGTTGTTGACCTCCAGATAAACTAAGAGCCGACTTATGAAGCCTATCTTTTACTTCATCCCATAAAGCTGCAGCTTTTAAACTTTTTTCAACAATTTCATTTAACTTTTTTTTGTCTTTTATACCATGGATTCTAGGTCCATATGCTACATTGTCGTAAACAGTCATAGGAAAAGGATTTGGTTTTTGGAAAACCATTCCTACTTTTTTTCTAAGTTCAATAACATCTACCTCTTTGTATAAGTCTTGTCCATCTAGCAAAACTGTTCCATTTATTTTGACCCCTTCTATAAGATCGTTCATCCTGTTTAAAGTACGAATAAAGGTAGATTTCCCACAACCAGACGGACCTATAAGTGCCAAAACGCTATTTGCTTCTACATCCAAATTTATTTTTTTAAGGGCCTGGACCTCACCATAAAATAAGTCCAACTCTCTGACCTCTATTTTTTTCATTTGTCAGTCATTCCCCTTCCTATTAGCTATATTATACCATTTTATTTTTCGCCTGTCATTCTTTTATATAATGTACTTCCTAACCATCTAGCAAGGATGTTGAAAATCA
Organism: Thermoanaerobacter ethanolicus JW 200; assembly: GCF_003722315.1. Taxonomy (NCBI): domain Bacteria; kingdom Bacillati; phylum Bacillota; class Clostridia; order Thermoanaerobacterales; family Thermoanaerobacteraceae; genus Thermoanaerobacter; species Thermoanaerobacter ethanolicus. Next base: position 2,121,350 of record NZ_CP033580.1, read on the forward strand.
ATACCATTAGCAATAAAACTGCTGCTGCACCGTCTGCAATCTGTCTTGCATCAGGTGCTAACCCCTCACTATTTACCTTCCAAATATAAACAGATAAAGTCTCTGCAGGTCTAAAGATATTTAAAGGCGAGGTAGGACTTGAAGGATTTAAGTTTGAAAAATTCAAGGCAGGGCTGCTCATACCTGCAGTATACAATAAAGCAGCAGCTTCTCCAAAAATTCTTCCAGCAGTTAAAATTATCCCGGTTATAATTCCAGGCATTGCAGCAGGCACTACAACTTTTACAATTGTTTGCCATTTTGTGGAACCTAAAGCGTAACTTGCCTCTCGCAAACTATTAGGCACACTTCTAATTGAATCTTCACTTACTCTTGTCATTACAGGAAGATTTAACACCGTAAGAGCAAGAGCTCCTGCAATGAGGGAATAACCCCATCCAGTCATAGTTACAAACACTAAAAGTCCAAAAAGACCTACTACAATAGAAGGCATTGAAGATAAAGTTTCTACTGACAATCTTATAAGTTCTGTTAATAGACCTGGCTTTGCATACTCTGCCATATAGATTCCTGCACCTAAGCCTATAGGAACAGAAATTATCAAAGTTATTATTAATAATTCTAACGAATTAAAAAGCTGTGGCCCTATGCCTCCTCCTGCTTCCATAAATTTTGGAGGGGAAGTTAAAAAATCTATATTGAGTTTAGTTCTCCCTTGATATAATATATAACTTATTAATGAAACCAAAAACAAGATTAAAAACACAGCAACAGCATAGAAATATATAGTCGCTATTTTGTCATACAGCTTGGATTTCATTTATACATTCCCCTCCTGCCAACTAATTTGATAATAATGATAAAAGTAAAAGATATTATGAGAAGCAGTAATGCTAAAGACCAAAGTGCATCATTCCACACAGAACCCATTACTGTATTTGCCATGTCCATTGTAATAATAGAGGTTATAGTGCTCATAGGCTCTAAAAAAGATTTGGGAATAACTGGACGATTACCTATAACCATTTGAACTGCCAAAGCTTCTCCAAAAGCCCTTGCCAAACCCAAAATAATTGCTGTTAAAATTCCAGATTTCGCAGCAGGAATGACAACATGTCGTATTGTCTGCCATCTTGTCGCCCCAAGAGCATAACTGGCTTCTCTTATTTCCACAGGTAATGACCTTATAGCATCGGTACTAACACTAGTAATTGTTGGAAGCGTCATAATGGTAAGGACTAATATACCTGCCAATAAACTAAAGCCCAATCCTCCAAAATGTTTACTTATAAAAGGAACTAATACAGTAAGACCAACCCATCCGTATACGACAGAGGGAATACCAACAAAAATCTCAATAGCTGGTTGCAATATTTTTTGTCCTAATTTTTTTTCAATCTCTACCATAAAAATTGCAGAGGAAACTCCCAGAGGTGCACTTATCATAATTGCAAAAGCAGAAACAAGAATAGACCCTATTATAAATTGCAAAGACCCGACAGCAGGTACCTCTCTATCCGGATTCCAAGTGGTAGAAAACAAAAACTCTTTTATCGAGATGCCATCTTTTATGAAAGTAGAAAGGCCTTTAGATGTCACAAATAAAAATAGTGAAACAGTAATAATTATTAACAATAAAGCAGAGATGAAAACGATAACTCTTCCAAACATGTCAGCCACTTTTCGCTTGCTTTCATATTTTTTATCAACTGTCATACCCATCCCCCGTTTGAGAAAATCTAATGACAATAATCACACTCATTTCATGATAACAACTTAAAAAAAAACATTCATTAAATCTATGTTAAATTTATGTTAAATCTATGTTAAATTTATTCGTTTTTTTACAAATTCCCATTATTTCTCGCCTTAAAAAGGAGCTGGAAAATAAACCAGCTCCCCTTTTTTACTTTATTTTGTTTTCATTTCAGTAACAGGGATAAATCCTAACTTAGTAAGAGGTCCTTTCTGCACTTCATCTGACATCATGAAATCTAAGAAAGCTTTGGCTGCTCCTGTTGGTTCTCCTTTTGTATACATATGCTCGTATGACCAAATAGGATACTTGCCATCTATTATGTTTTGGGCCGTTGGTTCTACTCCCTCGTATTTTAGAGCTTTAACAGTATCATCCACGTAGGATAAAGCAAGATAACTTATAGCTCCTTTTGTGTCAGCAACTGCTTTTTTAACTGCACCTGATGAATCCTCTGTCAAAGCAAAACCTTGAGCTTCTTCTTGTCCCTTTAATACCACTTTCTTGAATGTAGCACGAGTTCCTGAACTTGCAGGTCTATTAATAATAACTATTTTCATATCTGGTCCGCCAACGTCTTTCCAATTTGTTATTTTCCCTGTAAAAATGTCTATTAATTGTTGTTGAGTTAAATTATCAACTGTAACATCTTTATTAACAACTACAGCAAAACCTGCAACCGCAACTTTATGATCTACTAAAGATTTAGCTGTGTTGGCATCTAATTTTTCTTCAGCAAAAATATCAGAATTTCCAATATCAATTGCCCCTTGAACTACTTGTGTCAATCCTGTACCACTGCCACCGCCTTGCACTGTTATCGCTACATTAGGATATTTTTCCATAAACATTCTAGCAGCTTGTTCAGCCAATGGCTGTAACGCTGTAGAACCAGCAATTGTTATATTACCTGAAAGGTTACCAGAATCTGCACTTTGAGGTTGTTTTGAGCCACACGCAGCAAAAGTAAAAAAACTTGCAATTAACAGTACTGCAATAGCAACTTTCGCAAATCGACTATTTAACATTGAAGCACCTCCAAAATTCCTTAAATTTTTTGTACAACTACATTGTAACAGTCTATTGTAAAGTCAATATTAAGATATTGTTAAGTCTTTGTTAAATCAGCTTTGTTGAATTTTATAATAAATTTTGTACCTCTCCCCACTTCACTTTCTACAAAAATTTCCCCTTTCATAGATTCCACGATATGTTTAACTATAGCAAGTCCCAATCCTGTACCACCTAATTTTCTTGAGCGACTTTTGTCAACTCGATAAAATCTCTCAAAAAGCCGAGGAATATTTTCTTTTGAAATACCAATACCGTTGTCTTCTACTTCAATAATTATTTTATCCCCCTCTTCTCTGGTAGATACTTTTACAAATCCTCCCTCTGGAGTGTATTTTATACCGTTATCTATTAAATTGATCATCATCTGATGAAATCTATCTTTATTAGTATTTATCACCAAATCAGTACAATTTAAATCTTTTTTCAACGTTATATTTTTATTTCTCGCGACCTTGTCCATTATATATAATATATCCTCTATCTCATTATCTAATTCTATTTCTTCTGTCGGATAACCTTCTTTAACATTTTCTATTTCGGAAAGAGTGAGTATATCGTTTATAAGTCTTGTAAGTCTTTCAGACTCAAAATCAATTATATCTAAAAATTTATCTCTTGTCTGCGGATTGTCAATAGCACCATTTCTTAAAGTTTCAATAAAGCCTCTAATAGAAGTCAAAGGAGTTCTTAGCTCATGGGACACATTTGCAACAAATTCGCTTCTTATTTTTTCCAATCTTCTCATTTCTGTAATATCATCTATTATTAACACAAAGCCTAAATTTTGATGGGAAATTGGATGAAGAATTGGACTGGTATACACTTTGAGGTGTTTGTTGAAAACATTTAGTTCTAAACTTCTGGAAGAAGAATTTTTATTTTTCTTAACATCTTCAAAAAGGTCATGTAATTTACTATTTCTTACAACTTCTAAGATATGTCTTCCAATTAAATCTTTCTCTTTTATATTTAGAATTTTCCTCGCAGCATCATTTATAAGTAATATTTTCTCATTATCATCAAAAGCGATAACCCCATTTACTATACTTTTTAAAATGGCTTCTAATTTTGCATTTCTGTCATTTAATTCCTCTATCGTTTCTTTTAATTTATAAGACATAGAATTTACTGCAAGAGAAAGTTCTTTTATTTCATCAATAGAATTGCTTTCAAGTTCATGACTGTATATACCATTTGCAATATCCTTTGTAATTTCAGTTATTTCTTTTATGGGCTCTACTATATTTCGTATAAATCTATAACTTAAAAAACCTGTTACAAAAATTCCTAATAAAATAGTAAAAATAAATTTGGCCGTTGGAACATAGCCTAAAAAAAATATGGCGACTATTAAAATTCCAAGTAGGTTTATAAAAAACAATTTATAATAGGATTTCTTTAGCATCACACTTCACCTTTATCTTTTAGCTTATATCCAATTCCTCTTACAGTTTCAATATACACAGGAGATTTATCATCGTCTTCTATCTTTTTTCTTAAATGCCTGATATGGACATCAACAGTTCGAGTTTCTCCAGCATATTCATATCCCCATACTTTGTCTAAAAGATAGTCTCTAGTTAATACTTTACCCATATTTTGAGACAAAAGTTTTAAAAGCTCAAACTCTTTTAAAGTCAATTCTAAGACTTTCCCTTTTTTATAAACCAAATGCTTTCCAGTATCTATAACTATATCACCAAATTTTATTATTCCTTCTTTTTCTTCTTCTGGTTGTTGGGTTCGCCGAAGAACGGCTTTAATTCGAGCTAACAATTCTCTTACGCTGAAAGGCTTTGTTATATAATCATCTGCTCCCAACTCCAATCCCAATACTTTATCAAATTCTTCGCTTTTTGCTGTTAACATTATTATCGGTATATTTTTCGTTTCATCATTCTTTTTTAAAATTTTACATATTTCCAGTCCATCCACATCTGGCAACATCAAATCTAATATAACCAAATCAGGTTTTCCTTCAAGTGCTTTATCCAAGCCTTCTTTTCCATTTTCCGAAGTAATAACTTTGTATCCTGCTGCTTCCAAGTTGTATCTTAAAAGTTCCAATATATGAATTTCATCTTCTATAACCAAAACCGTATGGGCCATTTTGACACCTCCAGATAATATGGCTTGTACACATTTGAAACAAAAAATAAAATTATGTCTTTTCTTTTTTTGTCTCATTCTCTTTAAGAAGTTTCTTAAGTTCATCCATAAAAGTATTTATGTCTTTAAACTGCCTATAAACAGAAGCAAATCTGACATAAGCTACTTCATCTACATTTTTAAGTTTTTCCATTACCATTTCTCCGATTTCGGTGGAGGTTATTTCCCTTTCCATTGAATTTATTATTCTTTTGTCAATTTCATCTGTAATTTCTTCTAAGACCTTTATAGGCACGGGCCTTTTTTCGCAAGCTTTTATCATGCCTTTTAATATTTTATCTCTGTCATAGACTTCTCGGCGATTGTCTTTTTTTATTACAAGTATAGGCAATTGTTCTACTTTCTCATAAGTAGTAAATCTCTTTCCACATTTTAAACATTCCCTTCTTCTCCTTATAGAAGTGTTATCATCTGTAGGTCGAGAATCAATAACTTTTGAATCTGGATACCCACAATAAGGGCATTTCATCTTATTACCTCCAACAATTCTTAATTGTTTAATAAAATTATAATAAACTTGTTTTCATTAGTCAAACTTAAGCTTCTCTGTCTTTGAAATCTACTAATATTACATCCGTTCCAATCTTTTTTATAGATTCCCACGGCAAGTATATTTCTATATCTTTATTAAAAAACCTAAAAAAACTTGTTTCTTTCGGTATAACAATTCCCTCTACTCTTCCTTCTTCAAGGTTTACTTCAATGTCAATTATATTCCCTAATTTTTCTCCTGTATTTATATCTATAACATCTTTATCTCTTAATTCTGAAGCTTTAATCATCCTCATTTCCCCCTTTTGTCCTTTTCATAAAATTATATGAAAAAATCTAGCTTATCATTCCTGATAAGCTAGATGCAGTTTGTTGACAAAGTAAAATTTTAGCCCCTGTTTTCTTAGTACCGAAAACAGGGGCTGTATATATCTGGATAAAATTTTCTTTAAAACTCCAAATAATGGATAAAGTTTTGAAATGTCAAAGGGCCCTTTGCCCTTCCTCCATAACCATAAGGCCATTTTCTTTAAATTCATGGCAGCAAAAACAAGCATCGCTTGCATGGACAATTTTTCTTTCCCTCTTAATGTTGTCCATCGCAAACCATGCTTCTCCTTTAAATCTGCAAACACTCTCTCTATTGTCTCTTTCCTTCTCTCATATACTTCTTTACAGTAAGGTGTATGCCTTAGGTGTTCTGCTTCTTCTACATATCCTTCCCATATGTGCCTGAATATCCTCTTTGTGTAGTCTTTACTTTGGGTACACTTTTCTCTTAAAGGACAGTTTTTACATTTTTCTGGGTTTGATTTGTATTCTCTATATCCTTCTCTATTGGTTGTAACATATGTTAGTATTTCATTCTGCGGGCATATGTAACAGTCATAATATTCATCATACACAAACTCATGTTTCTTCATAAAACCGTCTTTTGTTTTTGGTCTTGTGTATGGCACTGCTGGTATTATTTCTCTATCAAATATTGTCTTTAATATGTACGGATTTTTGTATCCTGCATCTACTGCTATTGCTTTCGGTTTTCCTACCCTATTTTCAACTTCTTTTAGTACTTCTTCAAACATTACGCTGTCGTGTACATTCGCTGCTTCAACTTTTACTCCTAATACAAATCCGTTTTTATCGCAGGCTGTGTGAAAGGAATATGCAAAACATTTTTCTTTTTCATTTTTGTTTAACATTCCACTATCTGGGTCTGTTTTGCTTACTTTTACTTCTTTCGTCTTTATCGTCTTGATTTTCTTTAATGGCTTTTTTCCATGAGCTTCTCTATCTTTGTTTATTTCTTCTTCTAGTTTTTCTTGGTAAGTCTTGGCTTCTTGTTCTATTATTTCTTTTGTATATTTTTTCTTATTGGCACTTGCTTTTACGTGAGTGGAATCTATGAATACTTCCTCTGCATTTACTAACCCATGCCTTATTGCTTCTTCTAAAATCTTCGTAAATATTTTCTCAAATATGTCTGTCCCTTTGAATCTTCTTATGTAGTTCTGGCTAAATGTTGAAAAATGAGGTATTTCTTCTGTTAGTCCATACCCTAAAAACCATCTATATGCAACGTTTGTTTTTATTTCTGCTATTGTTCTTCTTATCGACGGTATACCAAAAAGATATTGAATGAACAGTATTTTTATCAATACTACTGGATCTATACTTGGTCTGCCGTGATCTTCGGAATATTTGTCCTTTACTAAATCGTATATGAAGCTAAAGTCTATGACTTTTTCTATCTTTCTTAAAAGGTGGTCTTTTGGTACTAATTGATCTATGCTTACAAATTCTATTTGATGTCTTGCATCCTGTTTCTTTGTTAACATCTTCCTTCTCCTCTCCTCTTTTGCTTTATACCACTAAAATAACAAGGAACCCTTCTCATCATAACGGGTTCCCGATATTTTGTCAACAGTCTGAATCTAGCTTATCATTCCTGATAAGCTAGATGTATTTCCTCATGTGATTTAAAGCCGCTTTTTCTAATCTTGAAACTTGTGCTTGAGATATTCCTATCTCTTTTGCTACCTCCATCTGGGTTTTCCCTTCAAAAAATCTCATCGTCAATATCATTTTTTCCCTTTCGCTTAGTTTTTGTATTGCTTCTTTTAATGCAATTTTCTCTAGCCACACTTCATCCATATTTTTGTCATCGCTGACTTGGTCCATCACATAAATTGCATCTCCACCATCATGATATATAGGTTCAAACAAAGAAACCGGTTCTTGAATAGCATCAAGAGCCATTACCACTTCCTCTCTTGGAAGGTCCAGCTCTTTAGCTATTTCGCCTACTGTCGGCTCTTTGGAATTTTCCGATACTAATTTGTCCCTTACCTGTAATGCTTTATAGGCTATATCTCTTAAAGATCGGCTCACCCTTATAGGAGTGTTATCTCTTAAGTATCTTCTTATTTCTCCAATTATCATTGGAACAGCATAAGTAGAAAATTTTACATTTTGATTTAAGTCAAAATTGTCAATAGCTTTTATAAGCCCTATACATCCTACTTGAAACAAATCGTCTACGTACTCTCCGCGATTATTAAACCGTTGAATAACGCTTAGTACCAATCGCAAATTCCCATTTATAAATTCTTCTCTCGCTTTTTCGTCTCCATTTTTCATCCGCTGCAGTAGCTCTTTTTGCTTGGAAGGTTTTAAAACAGGTAACTTAGAGGTATTGACACCGCAAATTTCAACTTTGTTATTCATAAATCCTGCCCCCACATGTTTAGCTTATTAACAGTATTGCCGGCAGGATAAAAAAATATACAGAAACGCTTAAACTAGTCTATTCATTTCTTTTTTTAATCTTTTTAAAATCTTTTTTTCTAAGCGAGAAATATAGGACTGTGAAATTCCCAACATATCTGCCACTTCTTTTTGAGTCTTTTCTACTCCACCCTCTAATCCAAATCTAAGTCCTATTATCTTTTTTTCTCTATCTGGTAATTTCTTTAATGCAGAAGTCAATAATTCCTTTTCTACTTCATCTTCGATATATTTATAAACTGTTTCGTTATCAGTGCCTAAAATATCTGAAAGCAAAAGTTCATTTCCATCCCAATCTACATTTAAAGGTTCATCAAAAGAAACCTCTAATTTAGTTTTGCTATTCCTTCTTAAATACATTAATATCTCATTCTCAATGCATCGAGAAGCATAAGTAGCTAATTTTATTTTTTTCTTAGGATTGAAAGTATTAATAGCTTTTATAAGTCCAATCGTGCCAATAGATATTAAATCTTCGATTCCTACTCCTGTGTTTTCAAATTTTTTTGCTATATATACTACCAATCTTAAATTTCTTTCAATAAGTACCGTTTTTGCTTCATTATCTCCTTTTTCCATTTTTGAAATTAAATATATTTCTTCTTCTACAGAAAGAGGTGGAGGTAATGCTTCACTTCCTCCAATATAAAATATGCCTTCAGATAAATCTAAAAAATCAAGGATTTTTTTCCACAACAATAGCATTTCTATTTTTACTTTTGTTTTTAGTTGCACTTCCAACACCCCCATTATACTAAAATTTCTGGTGCTAACAACGCCGCATAATTACCACATTTATCTATTTGGCTTTTGTATACTCCTACTATTACATTCCTTATCTCTTTTTCACCTACCACTAATTTATCTGGCTTAAATCCTAACATTATTCCTTTAGACTGTCCTACTGATATAAAGGGTATTAACCTTATCCTTGATAACCATCTTTCCTCTTTCAAAACTTCAAAAATTTTGTTAAAATCTATCTTCTCTTCATTTAATAAAATTTCCATATTATCAGGAAGTATATTTTTCATAGCCAAAAACTCTACTACCACAACAGGCGATTTAGTTAAAGGGTCGTATAATCTATTTCCAGTATCTAATAATCCTTTTATCTCTATTTGTTTTTGAAAAATTTCTATTTTTATGCTGTATAACATTTTTTCCTCTTTTGATTTTCTCACTATATAATCCCAATTAGTATAGAAAAGTAAAATAGCTATCAATATTCCAATCCATAAACTGTGTAAATTAAATTTTGCCGTATACAAAACTGCAAAAATTGTCCCACCTATCGCAAAAGAAATTAGATAAAAAACTGCTAAAATTCTCAAAAATTCTTTTAATGTTTTTGGAGTAAATGCCATATATATTATTAAGAGAGATAAAATAATTTTTGCGAAAACTTCGTGAATCATCTTATAAGGTAACAAAAAAAATATTAGGACATAACACGCTCCCAATAATGCACCTAAAAAAAGCTTAATAGGTTTGCTGCCCTTTTTAGAAAATTTTCGTGTAAGGGATAAAATAAGATAGTTAATAATTAAATTTTCGAAAAAAATTACGTCTAAATACATTCATACCATCCCCGGGGACTCTTTTAATCCTTATACAATGTATATTCCCATTTGCTTATTTTATTCATATTATAAAATAAAAATCTCAAATTTATTGTAATATTTTGGAATAAAAATAAGGTTGTTTTTGTAGAATTTTTGCATAAAAAAATCTGCAAAGAAACCTTTGCAGATCAGACTGTAGACAAACTTTCGTAAAGGAGATATTTTGCATAAGGAGCGACTTGTTACAAAGCGGCCCGGCACTCAAGTAAGAGAGTTTGATATAAGCAAAAATAGAAAAAACAAGCATACTTACTTGAGTGCCGGGAAACTTAGCAAGACCGAGGGTGGAGGCAGGGCCGAAGCCATGGATGGCGAAGGCGGGCACCTGAGGCAAGGAGGCCGATTGTGCCCGGTACCCTGCCGGAGCCCGAAGGTCGAGCTTTAGTTTTGTCGCTTTGGAACATCGGAGCGACGATGCAAAATATCTCCTTTGAATATTTTTTAACTTTGTCAACAAACTGATCTGCAAAGAAACCTTTGCAGATTTATCGTCTCCCTCTTCTTAAAAAAGTAGGTATATCTAAATCATCACTGTCTATAACATTTTCTAATTTTACTTCAGGCTCCCTAGTGTCTTTTTTCTTTGCTGTATCCTTAGATTTTTCATTTCTTTCAAATCCTGTAGCTATAACAGTAATCCTTATTTGGTCCTCTAATGCCTCGTCTATTACTGCACCAAATATAATATTTGCATCAGGGTCTGCAGCTTCATAGATAAAATTAGCCGCTTCATTAACTTCAAATATGGTTAAATTTGGACCTCCTGCAATATTAAGTAATATTCCTCTTGAGCCTTCAATTGAAGTCTCTAATAATGGACTATGGATTGCTTGTTTCGCTGCCTCAGTCGCTTTATTCTCCCCAGAAGCTATACCTATTCCCATATGTGCAAGTCCTGTATTTGTCATAATAGTTTTAACATCAGCAAAATCCACATTTACAAGTCCAGGGACTGCGATAAGGTCGGATATACCTTGAACACCCTGTCTTAAAACATCATCTGCTAATTTAAAAGCATCAATCATTGAAGTCTTTTTTTCAACAACTTGCAATAATCTATCATTAGGAATAGTAATAAGAGCATCTACATGTTTTTTAAGTTCTTCAATGCCCATTTCTGCATGGGCCATCCTTTTTCTCCCTTCAAAGGTAAAAGGCTTGGTAACTACTCCTACAGTCAAAATTCCTAATTCTTTTGCTATTTCTGCCACAACAGGAGCAGCTCCTGTGCCTGTGCCTCCTCCCATGCCAGAAGTGATAAATATCATATCAGCACCTTTTATAACTCGTTCTATTTCTTCTCTAGATTCTTCAGCAGCTTTTTTCCCAATTTCAGGGTTTGCTCCTGCTCCTAACCCTTTTGTTAATTTTTCACCAATTTGTATTTTTATTTCAGCTTTCGATAAATAAAGAGCCTGCTTGTCTGTATTAATTGCAATAAACTCAACACCGCGAAGGCCAGCATCAATCATTCGATTTACAGCATTTCCGCCTCCACCACCAACTCCTATTACTTTAATAGCAGCAAATTGTTCCATATCAGTTTCTATACCTATCACAAAAAACCCTCCTCTTTACGCCCAAAAATCGCTAAATATTTCTTTGAGTTTATCAACTAATTTAGAACTCTTTTTCTCTTTTTTATCAGTCGGTTGGGCATTATGCATAAACCTCTTATTGTTATATACATATTTTACCACTCCTACCCCTGCCGAGTAAATAGGAGTTGCTACTCCGATATTTTGCGGAGAACCAATGCGAATGTTTCTATTAAAAATTTTTTGTGCCAACTCTATATTTCCTTTTAAAAAGGAAATGCCTCCACCTGTTATGACTACATTTGTAACAATGTCTTCCAGAACTTTTGCTTCTTCCAATCTCTCATACACAAGCATTAAAAGTTCAGAAACCCTCGCTTCTATTATATCAGATATTTCATTTACATCTGTAGCTGATTTGCTTTTACCTGCTAAACTAGCAATTTTAATTGGTTCCAGCTTTTCAGGGGATAATTTTTCTAAAGTTCCATATTTCTTCTTTATATTTTCGGCTTCTTCAAAAGAAATCTTTAACCCTATAGATAAATCGTTTGTGATATGCCATCCACCGACTGCTATCATAGATGAATAAATAAGGCTGCCATACTTGAAAACAGAAATATCAGTCACTCCTGCACCCACATCAATTAATGCAACCCCCAACTCTTTTTCATCTTTTAAAAGTACTGCTTCTCCTGTAGCTAAAGGGCCTACAATTATTCCCTCTACCTCTAACCCTGCTTTTTTAACGCACTTTTCCATATTTTGAATAGCGGTAACACTACCTGTTACTATAGCGGCATTTACCTCTAACCTTATACCCGCCATTCCAACAGGGTCTTTTATTTCCCCATACCCATCCACAACATATTCTAATGGTATAACATCGATAATTTCTTTATCAGAAGGAATAGCAATGATTTTAGCAGCTTGTAAAACTCTATCCACATCTTGTTTTGTTATTTCTCTATCTTCTCTCGATACTGCTACTACTCCATTGTTTTTATATATAGTCGTCAACCCTCCATATATTTTCAAATACACAGAGGATATTTTTTGGTTGGCCATTCTTTCCGCTTGCTCTACAGACTTTTTTATAGAATAGGCAGTTTCATCTATATCTACAATAACCCCTTTTTTAACCCCATAACACGGATAATAGCCAATCCCAACAATATGCAGTTCTCCATTTTTATCCCCTTCTCCAATAATTGTACATACTTTAGATGTGCCAATGTCTAAACCAACTATTAAATCACCCATTATCAAATCCTCCTTCAGGAGACTGCTATCTTTTTCGCATCTTGTCTATCAGATATCTCCTTATATATGCAAAATTGACAAATAGCCTGCTTCCAAATACAAAAATTGCCGCAAGATAAATAGGAACTCCTAACACATCTCCAATATAAGCAAGGCCTCCTGCCAATATCGCATTGCCAAAAAAGCCAGTTATAAAAATAAGATTATCAAACTTCTCTTCAAGACTAGCTCTAATACCACCAAAAACTGAATCCAACGCTGCAAGAATAGCAACAGATAAATAAGAAACATAAGTGCTGGGGATATTAATTGGCAAAATAAAACCTATCACTATTCCTATTAATAAACTAACTATTATAATATAAGCCATTACTTGTTCTCTCCTTCAACTAAAGGTTTTGCATATCTAAACTTTATCACTCCGTCATATTTTTTAATCAATATATTGTCCGATTTTTTGATATTTACCTCTATTCCCCAAGTAGCTAAAGTATCTACTACTCCACCCTTTAGCTTAAGAGCAGCCTCTAATGTATCAGGGTCTCCAATAGCCTTTATGACATACGGCGCAGAAAAACGCACAGAATTTACATTTACTGTAGGGCCAACGCACCTAATTTCTGAAGTAGCAATTAATCTTTGGTCATTTAAAGATATGGCCTCCGCTCCTGCCGCTCTTAGCTCATTTACAACTCGCAATAAATCCTCATCGTGGACCAGAAATAAATTAGGGTCTTGTCCTGGGGGAACGGCTTGTTTGCTATCATTTATAGTTACAATTACTCCTGGACCTTGAAGGTCAGTCAGTCCTGCTAATTCTTTATATTTTTCTACATCATTTTTCAAAGTTTGAGTAATTACGCTATTCTTGGACGCAGAATCTTCGTAAGCATTTATTTTTGTTTCTAAATCATTAATCTGTTTTAGAAGAGCATCTTTTTCCGACTGCAGTTCCTTTAATTGAGCTGCCAATTCTTCTGCTCTCTGCACAGTAACTACGCCGCTTTTTTTTACTATTTTAAATTGAGTAGAAAGCATTATTCCTAATACTATTGAAACTAAAGCTACGGAAATATATACACTTTTTTTCATAAGTACCCCCATCCTCTATGGCATAAATACTGGATTGCTGTCTCCAATAATTTGAATTGTACCTTTATGATACCCTTTTTCAACCAAATCTTTTAATATTAATTCGGCAAATTTGAAAGAATAATTAATATCAGAAGGATTGTCAAAAGATATATCTATGCCATTTTTTGTAACTAATATAATTTGTCTTTCATTCATATATTTTATAACAGAACAAAAATCAGTACCTTCTATGAGTTCTAAAAGCGTTCCCAAATAACTTTTTTCAAAAATATCATTCAACTTTTTGCCAATTTGATATTTCTCAACTTTTATTCCTTCTATAACAGGAAGTTCAGGGTTATAATCGTCCTTTTTTATTACCACTCCTTCTTTATCTATCATTAAATAGTCTTTTTGATATTTGACTTGTGCAACTATTTGTCTTTCTTTTATAAATATTTCTACAGTATCAGGATATTGAATTTTTACTTTGCTTTCTTTTATATAGGGGTTAGCAAGTAAATTACTTTCTATTTTTTTAGGAGTAACTTTAAAAATATTCATTCCATAATCTATCATAGCCAACTCTTTAATATCATTAAAAGATAAAATTTGATTGCCTACAACTTTTATAGTTTTAATCTCAAAATAATTTGATTGAAACATAAAAAGGTAAAGCAAAACTATAAATACTAGCATCACAAACATAAATATTAAAAACCGCTTCTTAAAAGCCCTTTTAACCATTAAACCATCCCCTGCTTGTACTTTTCTTTCGCATATGTAAAACAGCATGACGCTGTTTTACATTATTCTTACAATATCCCCTCCCACACTTTTTAAAGCCTTTTCGATTGATTCATATCCTCTATCAATGTGTTCTGCTTCTTCTACTATTGTAGCACCTACTGCCCCCAAACCTGCAATAATCAAAGCAGCTCCTCCCCTTAAATCTCTTGCTACTACTTTTGCACCCATTAGCTTCTCAACACCACGTATTACCGCTACTCTTCCATCCACTTTTATATCTGCTCCCATTCGTATAAGTTCTTCTGTGTATTTAAATCTATTATCAAATATTGTCTCCGTAACAATAGATGTCCCATCTGCTACAGATAAAACCGAAACCATCTGAGGCTGCAAATCTGTGGGATAGCCAGGGTATGGCAATGTAACAATCATATCTACTGCTTTGGGGCGCTTATCGCCTATAATTTTTATATAATCATTTCCGGCATGTATTTCGCATCCCGTCTCTCTCAATTTTGACAGCAATGGTTCTAAATGTTCTTTTAAAGCATTTACTACTGTTAATTCTCCTCGTGTCATCGCCGCAGCACAAAGATAAGTACCTGCAACAATTCTATCTGGAATTATGGTGTATTCCGCATCATGCAATCTTTTTACTCCTTCTATGATAATCGTGTTAGTACCAGCTCCTGATATTTTCGCCCCCATAGAGTTTAAGAAATTCTGCAAGTCTTCTATTTCCGGTTCTTTTGCCGCATTTCTAATGATGGTAATACCTTCTGCAAAAACTCCCGCCAACATAATATTTTCTGTAGCTCCTACACTAGGAAGGTCTAAGTGAATTTCATTTCCTCTTATCTTCCCACCTTCACATTTAATATATCCATAAGACTCTTCAATTTTAACTCCTAATCTTCTCAAACCCTTAAGATGTAAATCTATAGGTCTGTGTCCTATATCACAACCTCCTGGAAAACTCATCAAAGCTTTTTTGTTTCTTGATATTAAAGCCCCCATCAAGAATATAGATGACCTCATGGTTCTCATTAAGCTATCAGGTATTTCACTATCTTTTACATCCCTTGCATCTACAATAATATCTCTGCCTTTAAAAGTTATCTTACACCCTAAATGTTCTAAAATTTCTATCATTGAATAAACATCTTTTAATTTTGGACAATCATGTATTACAGAAATCCCTTCATTTAAAATTGATGCTGCAAGGATGGGTAAAACAGAATTTTTAGCGCCATTTACCTTTAACTCACCATACAGCCTGTTCCCTCCATTAATTTTAAATTTCCCCATCTTATCACCCCTAAATTTAATACAGCTTACACCATATACTATGCATAAATAAGATGGGGTGTTACATAAGGTATTAAGTTATGCTTTTTATAAGCTTGTATATCTTCTCCGCAGCATCAATTTTAGAAATTTTTCGGGCATTATCTCTCATTCTAGAGAGTACTTGAGGATTATCAAGAAGATATTTGATTTTTTTGTACAATTCTTCTGCTATCAAATCCTTCTCTAAAATAACATAAGAAGCTCCGGCTTTTTCTAACACCCGGGCATTATACTCTTGGTGATTATTAGCAACATAAGGAGAAGGAATCAAGATTGAAGCAACACCTTTTGCAGTAATTTCTGCCAAAGTAATAGCACCAGCCCTACAGATTATAATGTCTGTAGCAGCATATACATCCTGCATATTGTGACAATAAGGAATTATTTTAACTGTTTCATCTATGTTTATAGTTTCAGTTTTAACTTTTTCCAACACTTTTTCATATTGATTAGCTCCTGTAATTATTAAAACTTGCAGGTTTTTATCCTTTTGCTTTAAAAATTCTACCATTGTAAAATTTATTTTTTCTGCTCCTCTACTTCCCCCTACTGATACTATTAAAGGTTTATCAGAATAAAAACCCAAATTTTTTAAACCTTCCTCTTTAGTAATTTTTAGCAATTCTCTTCTAATTGGATTACCTGTTACCACAACTTTTTCTTTATTTTTAAAATATTTAACTGATTCTTCAAAACTTACCGCTACTACCTTCACAAATCGTGATAGTACCTTATTTGTAAGGCCTGGAAAAGCATTTTGTTCATGAATCAAAGTAGGTATCCCTTTTAAAGCCGCCATCATTAAAACAGGACCACCAACATATCCCCCTGTTCCAATTACTACATCTGGTTTAAATTCTTTTAAAATATCATTTGCTTCCTTAAGCCCCACCATTGCTTTATAAATAGTTTTTAATGTATCCAATGATAATTTCCTTTTAAATCCTTGCACAGTAATTGTCTTTAATTCAAAACCTTCTCTTGGTACCAATTCATTCTCTAAACCTTTTTTTGTACCTACAAATAAAATTTGAGCATCTTTTTCATTTTTTAATATTTCTTTAGCAATGGCTATGGCAGGATAAATATGTCCTCCAGTACCTCCACCAGCAAACAAATATTTCAATTATCATCAACTCCTATCTAAATTTGCAGATCGTGAAATATTTAATAGTATTCCTACTCCTGCCATCATAATAACAGTAGAAGTACCTCCATAACTTATAAAAGGAAGAGACACCCCTGTAGGTGGCATAGAAGAAGTTACAACCGCAACATTTATAAGTGTTTGAACTCCTATAAGACTTGTAATTCCTGTAGCTAAAAGACATCCAAACATATCTGGAGCTTTTGCAGCCACTCTCAAACCTCGCAAAATAAGGTATAAAAACATCAAAAGTATAGTGACTGTACCAACAAGTCCTAATTCTTCTCCAATTATGGAAAATATAAAATCATTGTAAGGCATAGGCAGATACATAAGTTTTTGCCTGCTTCCTCCGAGTCCAACTCCAAATAGTCCTCCCGAACCTAATGCATAAAGGGATTGTACGATTTGATATCCAGATTTTTGAATATCCTGCCACGGATTTAAAAATGTAAATACCCTTTCCCGTATATACTTAAAAGATGAAAAAACAACGATAGCTGCCCCAATTCCTGCTCCAAATAAAGCTCCCATAAAAGATAATTTAGCACCTGCTACAAAGAGAATTATTACAGCCACAATAAATATAATACCAGCTGTACTAAAATTAGGCTGCAACATTATAAGGCCAAAAAGCAACCCTGCCAATCCTAAGACAGGCATAACTCCCTTTTTGAAACTCTTTGCATAATCGGGATGTTTGTCAAAATATTTTGCCAAGTATATAATAAGAGCATATTTTGCCAATTCAGAAGGCTGGATTGTAAAGCTTCCAACTCCTATCCATCTGGTCGCATTATACCTTTCAACTCCTATTCCAGGAATCAAGACTGCAATAAGCAATCCAATCGAAATAATAAGTAAAGGACCAGCTAACTTTTTTAAAATAGTGTAATCAAAATTCATCATAAAAACCATAGCAAAAAAGCCCAATATTACCCATAACAATTGCCTTTTTAAAAAATAATAGGCATCATTATACATATACTCAGCACTGGCAGAACTAGCACTAAAGACCATAATTACACCAATGGAGACTAGTATTAAAACTGTGAGTAAAATGCCATAATCCACAGGGTACTTTTTTTTCATTATTTTACCTCCTCAACTCTGCCACTGCCTTTTTAAAGATTCTTCCCCTCTCTTCAAAATTCCTAAACATATCCCAACTGGCACAAGCTGGTGATAAAAGTACACTATCTCCCTCTTTCGCACTTTCATAAGCTTTTTTAACAGCTTCTTCTAAGGTACCAGCAAAAAGTATGTCATCCTCAGGATAAGAATACTTCCTTGCAGTATCTCTGATTTTTTTTGCAGTTTGCCCTATCAAAATCAATTTCTTTACTTTCCCATTAAAGGCTTTTACAAACTCATCAAATTCACTACCTTTATCATAACCACCAGCAATTAAAACTATAGGGGTTTTTAAGGCCTGTATTGCTTTAATTGAAGCGTCTGGGTTAGTCCCTTTAGAATCGTTATAAAATTTTACACCATTTATTTCATCAACAAACTCAATCCTATGTTCTACACCTTTAAAAGACTTTAAAGTACTTGCAATAACATTTGCACTAATCCCTGAAAGATATGCTACTGAAGAAGCAGCCAATGCATTCTCTAAATTGTGTTCTCCAGGAATATAAATTTCCTCTATGTCAATAATTTTTTTAGCATTTCCATTAACGCTTATATAAATACTGCCATCTTTTACATATGCCCCATTTTCTAATGAACTTTTTCTACTAAAAGGAAAAACTCTGCATTTAGCCTTATTTTTTAGACTCCACGTAACAGGGTCATCGAAATTTAGAACAGTATATTCATCGCCTCGTTGATTTTCAAAAATTCTTCCTTTTATATCTCTATAACTTTCAAAAGTCTTATGCCTGTTTAAATGATCAGGGGTAATATTTATTATACAGCTTATTTTAGGTTTAAACTCTTTTATAGTTTCTAATTGAAAGCTACTAATCTCTGCTACTATGAAATCCCCCTCTGTCGCTTCCATGACAGCATAAATAAGTGGATAACCTATATTCCCAGCAACATATACCTTTCTCCCTGCATTTTTAAACATTTCGCCTAATAAAGAAGTAGTAGTTGTTTTGCCATTTGTACCTGTAATTGCATAAATAGGAGCTTTAGAAAACCTATATGCAAACTCCACTTCTCCCAATACTTCAATTTTCTTTTCTTGTGCTGTTTTTACTATATCCGAATCAATAGGAACACCTGGACTTAAAACGACCAAATCTATGCCTTCTAAAAATTCCTTTTTGAATTTACCAAACCTAAAATCTATGGACAAACTTTTAATTTCTTCTAAATTTTCTTTTAATACATCATATTCTTTTCCATCATAAGCTATTACTTTCGCTTTCAAGCTGTCCAACACTTTACACAAAGCTATTCCGCTAACTCCTAAACCTGCTACAAAAATTTTTTTACCCTTTAGCTCCATAATTTGCACTCCTTAGCTTAAACTATAAAAAGATATAAACATAGCAATTAGAGTAACAATCCAAAAAGCGTAGACTACATTTTGTTCTTGCCAACCTGACAATTCAAAATGATGGTGTAAAGGACTCATTTTAAAAACCCTTTTACCAAACAATCTAAAAGACAATACCTGAATAATCACTGAAAGAGCTTCAGCCACATAAATAATGCCTAATAAGGGCAAAATCAAGGGCAATTTAGTCAAAACCGCGGCAGTAGCTATAGCTCCTCCAATAGCTAAGGAACCAGTATCTCCCATAAAAACCTCTGCAGGATGACGATTATACCTCAAAAATCCTAACAATCCTCCTGTCAAAGCAGCGCTAAAAGCTCCATAAGTTATATTATTCAAAAATAAAGCTGTCATAGTGAAAAAAGCCATAACAATAAAAGATACACCTGCTGCTAATCCATCAAGCCCATCTGTCAAGTTTACGCTATTTACTGTTCCAACTATTACAAAAACCATAAAAGGAATATAAAAATTGCCAAGGTCAATAGAAGTTTTTAAAAAAGGAAAAATCACTTCTGTTCCTACATATTTTTGAGCAAAATATGAAATGATTATCGCAAGTAAAAACTGTCCAATAAGTTTTTCTCTCGCTCTCAAACCTAAAGGCCTTTTAAAATAAACCTTTAGAAAATCATCTGCAAATCCTATTAAACCATATCCCAAAAAACCTAATAACAAAATAGCTAAATATTTGTTCCAATGAGAAAAAATTAAAGTAGAAATAACTGTGGCTGTAATAAACATTATTCCCCCCATTGTAGGGGTTCCAGATTTTTTTAAATGGCTTTTAGGCCCATCTTCCCTTACTTTTTGCCCAAATTTTAATTTTCTAAGATAAGGTATAAAAAGAGGACCAGACACCAAGCTTAGCACAAAAGCAACAACTGTAGCCAAAATTATCTTTTGTAACATTTTACTTTACCCTCTCCTGCAAAAATTGTACTATTTGTTCCATTTTCATACCTCTTGAACCTTTTACTAAAATTGAATCCCCTTCTTTGATAATATCTTTCAAAATTTCATTAACCTCTTCATTAGTGTTACAAACAAAAATATTGTTCCCTTTCATCCCACAAACCTTGGATTCTTCTGCAATATATTTCGACATATCACCAGACGTTATCAAAATATCTATATGGCTATCTGCCACCAATTTTCCTATTTCTTTGTGTGCTTCTACTGCATACTCACCTAATTCCAGCATATCTCCTAAAACTGCTATTTTTCTCTTAGCAGGTAAATCCCTTAATACGCTTAAAGCTGCTTTCATAGAATCCGGATTAGCATTATATACATCGTCAATAATTTTTATATCACCTATTTCTATTATATTGAGTCTCCTTTTGCCTGGTTGAAAATCTTTTAAAGCCTCTGCCATGTCCTCTACATTGATACCAAACTCTAATCCAACACAAATAGCAGCAAGAGAATTGTACACATTATGAATACCAGGAATCGAAAGCTTTATTTCTTTCTCCAAATTTTTATATTTTAAAGTATATTTTATATCTTTTTCTCCTTTTTCTATATCGCAAGCTTTAATTTCTCCACTTTTTATACCATATCTGTAATACTTACTTGAATACTGCAGAGGAATTTTTGATAGCATATCATCATCTGCATTTAATACAATCACATTTTCCTCTTTAAAATTTTCAATTAACTCAGTTTTTGCTTTTAATATATTTTCTCTTGAGCCTAATTTTTCGATATGAGCAACTCCTATATTTGTAAAAACTGCTACTTGAGGCTCTGCAATATTCTTTAGCCTCCTAATTTCTCCAAAACCACTCATTCCCATTTCCACTACCGCAATCTGATGAGTATCTTCCAAATTAAAAATTGTCAATGGCAAGCCAATTTCATTATTAAAATTTCCCTCTGTTTTCAAAACTTTATACTTTTTAGACAATATTTGTGCAATCATATCTTTCGTAGTAGTTTTTCCACTGCTACCTGTCACAGCAATAAAAGGAATATTGAATTTTTTTCTATAATAAGAAGCAATTTTATGCAAAGCTTCTAAAGTCTCATTAACGTAAATGACATCAACTGAAAAATCTTTCAAACACTCTACATTTTCCAACCTCGCAGTAATAACTGCAATAGCACCTTTGTCTATTGCATCTTTTACGAAATCTTCTCCATCGTATTTTTCCCCTTTCAAAGGGATAAATAATTCATCTTTTTTGACTTTTCTCGAATCAGTTGAAATTCCTATTACTTTATCCTTTAAACTTCCTTTTATCAATTTTCCCTCAGTAGCTCTTACAATTTCATCTATTAAAAGTTCCATCATCTATTACCGCCTTCAGACAAAATTTCTTTAACTATTTCTCTCTCATCAAAGTGAATAACCTTATCTCCTATAATTTGATAAGTTTCGTGTCCTTTACCTGCAAGTATTATTACATCGTCTTTTTGAGCATTAGTCAGAGCGTAGCTTATCGCTTCTTTTCTATTTTCTATTACAACATAAGGGCAATTAGTCTTTTTTATGCCTTCCTCAATTTGTGAAATTATTTCTCTTGGGTCTTCCGAACGAGGATTATCCGAAGTCAAAATGCAAAAATCCGCATACTTCCCTGCAACTTCTCCCATCAAAGGCCTTTTAGTTTTATCTCTATCTCCTCCAGCACCGAAAAGAAGTATTTTTCTTCCAGTTTTATATTCCTTCAAGGCTTCCATTATATTCTGTATTCCGTCAGGAGTATGGGCATAATCTATAATCACATAAAAGTCTTTTCCTGTCTCCACCAGTTCAAATCGACCTTTTACTGTGACCTGACTTAAAGCCTCTCTCACACTTCGCAAAGAAATACCAAGAAAATCAGCCACTGTAATGGCAGCTAAAGCATTGTAGACGCTAAAAATTCCTGGAATTTTTAATGAAATCTCTTCTTTTTTATCTTCAATCTGAACTTTAAACTTTACACCATCTAAACTATTCCTAATATCCTTTGCCATAACATAAGCAAAATCTTTTATACCATAAGTCAAAACTTTTGCTTTAGAACTCTCAATCATCATAGAAGAGTATTTATCATCTATATTGATGACCGACGCACTCTTCGCCATCTTGAATAACTTACTCTTTGTCTTAGCATACTCTTCCATGTTCTGGTGAAAATCTAAATGGTCTTGGGATAAGTTGGTAAAAACTGCTATATCAAATTCACATTCGTCTACTCTATTTAATGCTAAAGAATGAGATGATACCTCCATAACCACATACTTAACACCTTTGTTCACCATAATACTAAAAAGTTCCTGCAAATCCAACGATTCAGGTGTGGTATGTACAGAAGGTATCACTTCATCCCCTATCATATTTTGTATAGTCCCTACTAATCCCACTTTATTATTTTGCCTTTCTAAAATCGCTTTTAGCATATAAGTAACAGAGGTTTTACCATTTGTTCCTGTTACACCAATTAAAGTAAGTTTGCTGGTGGGGTTATTGTAAAAATTAGAAGCTATTTTTGCCATGGCAGCTCGAGCATCTTCTACTAATACTGTTGTAATTCCGGGATATTCTTTTATTTCCCTATCTGTAACAACAGCAACTGCCCCATTTTTAATAGCCTCTTCCACATAGAAAATACCATCGGTTTTAAACCCTTTTATAGCGATAAATAAATATTTATTTTTAGATTTACGGGAATCGTAACACACCCCACTGATGTCTATATTAGGATCTCCTTTTATCTCGCAGTTGACTCCTTTTAAAATATCTATAAGTTTCATGTTAGGCCTCCTCACAAAAATATCTAAAAAGCATACCACCACTAAATAGTATAGCACAATTATAGATTTTGCATAGAGGAAGTTTAATTTTCCTTAGGCCTAAACTCCACTTCTACAGTTTCACCTTTTTTCAAAATCGTGCCTTCTTTCGGACTTTGATTCACAGCAAAACCACTGCCTTTTATTTTTATTTTAAGCCCTAAAGAATTTAGAATTTCTGTGGCTTCTTTTACACTCTTACCAGTTAAATCAGGAACTACTACTTCTTGTATTTTTTCAGCATTTAAGTACAAAATAACTTGTGTGTTTTCTTCTACAATTGCTCCTGGTTTAGGCATTTGGTCAAAAACAGTATCTCCATTTCCTTCTATTATAAAATTAAGCCTATTCGACAAAATAATGTTTTCTGCTTCATAAAGTTTCATATTCCTCACATCCGGTACCACAACCGACGCAGGTTTTTCTATTCCTCTTGGCTGTACTTCCAAATATCTTAAGGTATCTTCTAAAATGCTCTTTACTACAGGTGCAGCCAATTGGCTTCCAAAATGGGTTTCCGGATTATTAGGCTCATCTATTACCACCAACACAATAACTTTTGGATCCTCCGCTGGTGCAAAACCTATAAAAGATGCCACATATTTGCCTGGCATATATTTTTCTGTAGTACCAGTCTTTCCAGCTACATCAAATCCTTCAATATATCCTGCTTTGCCTGTTCCCTCTGACACTACACTTTTTAGTATTTCTCTCATTGTAGAAGAGGTCTGTTCAGAAATGACTTGCCTCACTACTTTTGGTTTAAATTCCTTCACTACTTTTCCATTTGAATCTACAATTGATTTCACAATTAGAGGTTGCATCAATTTTCCTCCATTGGCTATTGCGGAGACAGCAGTAATCATCTGAAGAGGCGTCACAGCAATACCTTGCCCAAAAGAATTAGTGGCTAACTCAACAGGCCCAACACTACTTTCTGCCAATACAAGACCTGGAGCTTCACCAGGAAGAAGTATTCCTGTCCTTTGTCCAAATCCAAAATCATGTATGTATTTATAGAGTTTTTCTACTCCTAGCCTTTGTCCTAACGTCACAAAAACTGCGTTGCAGGAATTTTGAACACCTTGAACAAAATTTTCACTGCCATGGGTAGCCCAGCAATTTATTCTATGTCCAGAAACTATAGTATAGCCCGGACAATAAAACTGTTCATTAAGACCTACAAGTTTTTCTTCTAAAGCTGCAGAAGCAGTAATTGTCTTAAAAACAGAACCAGGTTCATAAGAATCAGAAATAGCTTTATTTCGCCAAGCTTTATACCATTCCTCCTGCGGTCCTTCAAAAGGATTATTAGGATTAAAATTTGGTCTATTAGCCAAAGCCAATATTTCCCCTGTTTTGGGGTCCATAACAATGGCTACTGCTCCTTTTGAAGGCTTAGAATGAACCATCGCTTGGTTAAGAGCCTTTTCTGCAAAATGCTGAATAGTTTCATCTATTGTAAGCACTACGTTATAACCTGGAAGAGGTTCAAAATACTCATCCTCTCCCACATCCATCTTTCTACCTATAGCATCCATTGGAGTAGAAATTCTTCCCGGAATACCTCTTAAAAAGTTGTCAAATGCTAATTCAATACCATCTAAACCTTGGTTGTCAATTCCAGTAAAGCCCAAGACATGAGATGCAAGAGTATTATTTGGATAAAATCTTTTCATGTCCTCAGAAATTATTATTCCATCTATATTAAGCTTTCTTATCTCTGCTGCCTTTTCGTCATCAACTTGTTTAGCAATTAACACTTCTTGTAAGTTTTTATTAGAAATCTTTTGAAGAACTTTTCCTTTATCTAAATTTAATATTTGGGCTAAAGCTTCAGCTACTGCTTCTCTTTGAGAATCAGGTATTTCTTTGGGGATAACACTTATTTTATTAACACTTATATTTTCTGCTAATACTTTGCCATTTCTATCAAATATATTTCCCCTTTTGTCGCTAACAGATACGTCTAAAGTCCATTGAGGAAGTGCCATCTTTTGATATTCTTCACTTTTTACAACCTGTATCCAAAAAAGTCTAAGTATAAGTCCAAAAACTACTATAGAAGATAAAAAAAGTAAAAAAAGAATTCTTCTCTTTACAGATATGGTTGGATATATTTATTATCCCCCCTATCTATTCAACACCCCCAATATCCTCATAAAAAAGTTACTTCTATCTTGTGATTTCTCTTCACCTTTTTTCTCTTCAGCTACTTTAGGCTTTTCTCCCACATTTATATAGACTATCTGATTTTCTTCTGGCAATTGCATTCCTAATTTTTCTTTTGCAATCTCTTCAATTCGAGCAGGATTGCTTAAAGAAGCAATTTGGGCTTTTAATTGTTGATTTAAATTTTCTGTATATTGTACTTGTTTTTCCATTTTATCTAAAGCAATTGACCTTTGATAAATTACAGTATACCTGTAAAGTATCAAAATGCTTAGAGAACTTATAAAAACTACAAAAAGTAAATTCTTTAATTTCCTGTTTTTTTTAGTTTTTCTTATTTGCTCTTTCTTTTCTGAGGTATATGGGGGATACTCGTAATTATATTTTCTTTGTGCTACTATCAATTTATTCTACCTCCATTTCTTTTAGAACTTACAGTTTTTCTGCAACTCTAAGTTTTGCACTGCGAGACCTTGAATTTGTCTCTATTTCCTCTTTGGAAGGTAGTACCGGTTTTTTTGTGATGATTTTTATCAAAGGTTCTTTGCCACAAGTACAAGGCATATTATGTGGACAAGTGCAGGGATTTTCTAATTTTTTAAAAGTATTCTTCACAATTCTATCTTCCAAAGAGTGAAATGTGATTATCGCAATGCGCCCTTTCCCCCGTAATACCTCTACCATATCCTCAATCGCCTTATCTAAACCTTTAAGTTCTTCATTGACTTCTATTCGTATGGCTTGAAATGTTCTTTTTGCTGGATGTGGTCCTTCTCTCCTGGCAGAGGCAGGAACAGCATTTTTTATAATCTCTACTAATTGGAAAGTAGTTTTTATTTCTCCTTTTTCTCTTTCTTTTGCAATAAATTTAGCAATACGCGATGCCCATTTCTCTTCTCCATATTCTCTTATCACTCTTTCTAATTCTTGCTGTGAATACTTGTTCACCACATCATAGGCAGAAAAAGGTGAATTTTTGTCCATTCTCATATCCAGCGGAGCATCTTTCATATAAGAAAAACCGCGTTCAACTTCTTCTAATTGATAAGAAGATACCCCCAAATCCAAAAGGATGCCATCAACCTTGTCAATATCCAAACTTTTAAGTATCTCTTTTATATTTTTAAAATTATCATTTATGTACTCTACATTTTTGTAATTTTTAAGCCTTTCTTTGCTAGCTTTTATCGCATCCAAATCTCTATCTATCGCAATTAACTTTCCGGTGGTAAGCCTTTTTAATATTTCTTCAGAATGACCTCCACCACCTAAAGTACCATCTACATATATTCCCTCTGGTTTTATATTTAAATATTCAATTGTCTCCTTAAGCAAAACACTTTTATGGCTGTATTCCATTCTTTATCACACCTATATATTTAAGTCGTCAAGATGCTCAGCAATCTCTTCAAAAGAAACATCTGTATTATTAGAATACTCTTCCCAAACCTCTTTACTCCAAATCTCAACCCTTGTAGAAACTCCAATAAATATAACATCTTTTTCTATTTTGGCATGCTCTCTTAAATTAGCAGGTATAAGTATTCTTCCCTGTTTATCAATTTCACATTCCACAGCTCCAGCTAAGAAAAATCTCGTAAATGCTCTTGCGTCTTTTTTGGTAAGTGGCAAAGTTTTAAGTTTGGCCTCAATATTTTTCCACTCATCCAGTGAATATACGAATAAGCAATTGTCCAATCCTTTAGTCAATACAAACCTATCCCCCAGCTCTTCTCTGAATTTAGCGGGGATTATGACTCTTCCTTTTGCATCAATTGTGTGTTCGTATTGACCCATCAACATACAAAACACCAAACTTTCCCTTCACATTCTCCCACTTACCACCACATTGCACCACTTAATATGTTATTCTATATAAATTTAAAAAATCCTGCTAAATTTTTATAAAAAAATAAAAAAAACAGGCTATGAATTATCTGAACTCCAAATGAGGCAGGTCTTATAAACAAAGGCCTGCCTCATTGTATATATGTAAACAATGTAAAACTAAACTGTAATAATAGATAGGGTGCATGATGCATTATACGAATGAACCTTAAATACCTTTATCGTAATCTTCGCCATATCTACGTGCCAAAATGCCTTTTAAGCGTTGGACTTCTTTCTCTAACTCTTTTATACGCTTGTTTTTTGCAGCGATAAGGACATCTTTGCTTGCATCCGTCATCTCCCGTTTTACTTGCTTTAGAGAAGGTAGTCCTTCTTGCTGTTTTCGGAGTGTATCAATACGGTCATAATGGTTATCATAAAGGTATTTTTTTGAAACATTGGCTCTTTCAGCAACACTATTAAAGTTAATCTTCTCTTTTTCCTTCAAAAGTTGCTGTATGGCTTTATCAACTCTTTCCTGACATTTTTCCGACTTCTTTTCTCTGGCTTTAGCAAGACCTTCAGTATTTCGCTTATGGTCACTTGTCATTGTTTCTTTCCTCCCCGATATACTCACGACCTTTTTTACCTGCTTTATGGTGTATCTTTCCTTCCTTTAGTACCTTTAAAATCTCTTCATAACGCTTTAAAAGGCTCATATTCTTCTCAACCCATACAGTACGTCCTTGTGCTTTACCACGTTCAATAAGGGCCTTTGTCTCCTGTATTTCAAGTTCATACTGTGGTATAAAATCTGGAGTGGTACAAAGGTTTCTACAGGTAAGGCAAGGATTTAATTGTGTATGACATTCCTGCTTTTTAGGCTTCATGCAATACCCAAGAGGCATTCTCACAGCATCAAGATTGTGTCGGATGTACTCCCATTCAATTACATCCTCATTCTGTATGTCAGAAATATTAATTTTTTTGATTTTACCTGATTCGTCAATCTTGAATAGCCCCTGTTTTGTTGCTTCTTCCCATGATTTGCGCATGGTTGTATCAAGAATTTTAGCATAACAGAGTGTCATTTCAGGGGAAGCATGAGCCATCCACTTCTGAACATGCAAGATGTTCATTCCGTTATTGATTAATTCAACTCCTTTGGTATGGCGAAAAGCATGGTTGCCAAAGTGAAATACATTACCTTGGTCATCAGTAATATTTTGATTTTTAGAAAGACGATTAAGTGCCTGTTGTATTAAATATCCTTGAGGGCAACGGCCTTTTCTTTTTCCATCAAACCTGACAAACAATAGATGATTGGGATTGTTGTCATCTGTACTTTTTTCTTTGACTTCATCAACTACTGCTTGTACAACTGCATAGACTTCATCGGTAATTGGTATACGATGGTTTAAAATCTGTGTTTTTAGAATATCTCCACAAAGATACCAACCTTGGGAAGTACGGTCTAAACAAGTATCATAACGCAAATTAAGAATATCCGATATTCGCCAGCCACTGGCTCTTAATAGAAAAACAATTGGGATGTATTCAGAAGGTGTTAAATGCTCCAGATTATCTTCCAACTGTTGAAGAACTCTTTCAGGAATATATTTAATATCATTTTCGGGCTTTTGAGGTTTTCTTGGAATATCCTCTTTGAATAATAAACATACAGATGGTAATTCAGGTGCTTCTGGATACATAGCACGTTGAATATAATCAAGGAAGATTCGTAAGGAAATTAGATATTCAATGTGCCTTTTTTTCCAACCAATTGTATATTCTCTATACCAGGATAAATAGTTCTCCATATGTTTTCGTGTCAGCATAGTTAAGTTTTTCCATGTAGGCTCTTGAGCATGAATGTATTTTGTAAATAGGCGTAGAGCCATAATGTCTGCTTCGCATTGTCCCTGTGAATTGTTGGTTGTTCTAAATTTTATAAATTTTTTAACTAATTCTCGAAATTCTACTGGTATATCTGAAAAATTGAGGTAATAATTAGATTTATTTTCTGTTATCTTTGCTCCAGGTATCTTTCGGCAATCCCAAATATCCTTTTCATATTCATCACGAGTATCATAAAGATTGGTAAAGAAAGAATATAATTGGTTAAAAACCGTCTCGTATTGCTTATTTGAAATTTCTCCGTCATCATTTATACTCATACCCTTGTCAACAAGAAAAGAACGCCATTGTAACAGAGCCTTGTCATATGTAATATCTACAATACTGGCTATGTGAGGATAATATTCATTAAGAAATTCAGCAAAACGGTTTAATGCAATACCATATGCAACAACGGTAATGAGCCTAATTTCCTTTTCCTGCAATCGGTAAGCATACATATACTTAACTTCATTTTTGATTGAAGAGCTAAAGGATGAAAAGTCAATAGTTTTATTGGATAAACTCCACTTTGCAGGGCGTAAGTCATCAAAAAAGGAATCTCTAATATCCCAAACATCATTACCCCAATAACCACTCAATAACTTCCTAATTTCTTGCTTTTTTTCTACTGTTGGTTTAACTTGATATGCAACACTCACTTTTTATCATTCTCCTTGGTTTTATTTTTTAACTTCATACGTTTTTCAGCCTGTTCCCAGTCTTTACGCATTTCTTCTTCGTCTGGATGTGAATATATCTGCATAGGTGTTTGAACATTCGACCATCCGCCACGTTGCTTAATCTTTTCAAATCCCCAACCTTGCTTCCGAAGTGTATCAAAATGACTGTGACGAAACATATGGGGAGTTACATATATGCCCGTTTTTTCACGTAACCTTTTAAATAGTGAAGCCACATCAGGATATTCCATAGGTTGATACTTGTTTTTTCCTGAAAGTTTAATAAAGACATGGTTTGTATCTACTTCATCAGTGTGATACTCTGCAACATAGTCCATATACAGGTTCATTAGGTCAGCAGATACATCTATCCTTCTTGGACTGCAAACTGTTTTAATATCAGCAAGGTTAGGCAATTCACCCCTGTCTTTAAGGTCAATCTTCCTTGCATCAATGATGAAATCCTCAAGCCATAAGGATAAACACTCACCTATACGGAATCCACTTTCCCAGAGCAGTTGTATAAGGAACTTGTCCCTCAAATTAGAACAAGCATCTATCAATATAGCGATTTTCTCTTTTGAAATGGTTTTTGGGCGTTTTTTTGGGACTTTAACCTTTAAAATTTTCGTATTGTAATCCCTGTTCTTGTTAATATGATATAAGAAATCCTTAAATTCTCTCCGAGAACCTGGTATCTGCTTTTTAAGCCTTTGAGATAATTGTATAGAATAATCATCAATCTTCATTAGATAGTCATAAAACTCAATAACACTTGATATGTAGGCATTAACAGTATTTGCTTGTAAAACATCTTGCGAAGGCTTTATTGATGATACTTTTACATTCCTATGTGGTGTTTGTAGCCATCTCATGAACTCTGCCATATCGTCTATGCTTATATCACGATAATCTCTGTCTTTTTGTTGAAGAAACTCAAAAAACTCCTTCAAATGATAACAGTATGCACGAAGAGTGTTCCTTGCTTTTCCAGCATTATCTTTAAATTTTAAAAACCTATACACTGACTCTACTGGCTCACCGTCATCATCAACAAGCAAGTATCGCTTCTGTCCTCCTAGTATAACTATTTCCTCCACTCTCAAGGGAACACCTCCTATGCAAAAATATTAATATACCAAGTATACTAAATATACTACAATTATTCAATATATATTAATATTTACTTATGTATAAAAATAATAGATAGAGCATACACAAAATACTGTGTAGCCTATCTATTATCATAGTTTAGTTAAGTTTTTCCCCGGGTTTATGTATTATTGACTTTGTGATACAATTATCATATAATCAAAAAATAATTGGATTATTTTAGAAGGAGTTGATTCCATGGAATTAATTGAGAAACAATTAAACAACGGAATAAATTTGTACATAGATACTACAGACAAATTTAAAACAGTGACAATTAATCTTTATATCCACAATCAATTAGGAAAAGAGGCTACAAAATACGCTTTGCTGCCTGCTGTTTTAAAAAGGGGTACTTCTAGTATTAAAACCTATAAAGAAATGGTGAAGTTTTTAGAAAACTTATACGGCACTACTATGGCTGTTTCTGTGTATAAAAAAGGAGAAAGGCACCTTCAACAATATAGATTGGAATTACCTCAAGAGGAGTACATAAAAGAGAATATTTTAGAAGAGGGAGTAAAATTTTTAAAAGAGTTAGTTTTCAACCCTCTTACAGAAGGAAATGCTTTTAATAAAGATTATGTACTTCAAGAAAAAGAGATTCACAAAAATTTAATAGATTCAAGAATAAATGACAAAACCAAATATGCGGTAGACCGTTGTTATGAAGAGATGTGTAAAGGGGAGCCTTTTGCTATATTCGAATTAGGCAAGAGTGAAGACTTAGAGGTTATTGATGAAAAAAATCTTTACC
Organism: Thermoanaerobacter ethanolicus JW 200; assembly: GCF_003722315.1. Taxonomy (NCBI): domain Bacteria; kingdom Bacillati; phylum Bacillota; class Clostridia; order Thermoanaerobacterales; family Thermoanaerobacteraceae; genus Thermoanaerobacter; species Thermoanaerobacter ethanolicus. The sequence goes on from NZ_CP033580.1 coordinate 2,153,163, forward strand.
ACTATTATCAAAATTGTATTAATACTTTGCCGATGGATATATATGTAGTGGGAAACGTAGACCCTAAATATGTAGAAGAGGTTTTTAGAAAATATTTTGCTTTTCAAAGAGGACAAATATTAAATATTCCTTCCCCAAATATATATAAAGAAGTAAAGGAAGTAAAATATGTGACAGAAAATTTAGAAGTAACCCAGGGGAAGCTTACTCTTGGCTTTAGAACTAATGTGCCGGCTAACAGTGAGGAATATTTTCCTCTTTTGGTATACAGTGGTGTATTAGGAGGAGGACCTTTTTCTAAACTTTTTATGAATGTGAGGGAAAAGGCAAGTCTTGCTTATTATGCTTATTCAAGGCTTGAGAGATTTAAAGGTTTAATGGTGGTAAGTTGCGGCATAGAGATAGAAAATTACAACAAAGCTCTTGATATAATACTTAAACAGTTAAAAGAAATTGAAGAAGGTAATATCTCAGATTATGAATTAGATTCCACAATAAAAGCCTTAAAGACCTCTTTGAATGCAATGAAAGACAATGCTACTTCTAAATCTGACTACTATTTGTCACAAAAAATTGCAGGAGCAGATTTAAATATAGAAGAATTTATTAAAAAAGTAGAAAAGGTGACAAAAGAGGACGTAGTGGAAGTTGCTAAAAAGGTTAAATTAGATACGGTGTATTTTATGACCGGCAAAAAGGAGGAATAATTATGCAGCAGTTGTACAATGAGAGAATAGACGAAAAAATACTTTTACAAGAATTGGATAATGGCCTGAAAGTGTATATAATGCCAAAAAGAGGTTATACAAAGCAGTTTGCAATATTTGCTACCCATTTTGGTTCTAATGACAGTAAGTTTATCGCTCCAGGGGATACTAATGTAACGGAGGTACCTGATGGGGTTGCGCATTTTTTGGAGCACAAAATGTTCGAAGAGGAAGAAGGTAGTATTTTTGAGCAGTTTTCAAAATTAGGGGCTTCAGCTAACGCTTATACAAATTTTACTACAACTGCTTATTTATTTGCGAGTACTGAAAACTTCTATGAAAATCTAAAACTTTTAGTGAAGTTTGTACAAAATCCTTATTTTACAGATGAAAATGTGGAAAAAGAAAAGGGAATAATAGCTCAAGAAATAAGGATGTATCAAGATGACCCCAATTGGAGAGTTTATTTTAACGCATTAGAGGCTCTTTATCATGTACATCCAGTTAGAAAAGACATAGCTGGTACGATTGAATCAATTTCGCAAATAAATAAAGAAATCTTGTATAAATGTTATTACACATTTTATCATCCTGAAAATATGGTATTGTTTGCTGTAGGAGATATTGATATAGATAAAACTCTTGACGTTATAAAAGAAAATGTGAGACAGGATAAAAAACAGGGAGAAATAGAAAGGATATATCCTAAAGAGCCTTCAAGCGTTTATAAAAAAGAAGTTGTACAAGATATGCAAGTATCCATTCCTCTTTTTAATCTAGGTTTTAAAGATACAGATGTGGGTTTTGGGGGAAAGAAATTATTAAAGAAAAATTTAGAGATACAAATAGGTTTGGAAATGGCATTAGGCAGAAGTTCTGACTTGTATGAGAGGCTTTACAATGAAGGGCTTATTGACAGCACTTTTAGCTTTGATTACGGTGGAGAGATAGATTACGGTTATTCTATAATAGGAGGTCAATCTAAAGATCCTTTTAAAGTGAGAGATATCATTTTAAATGCAATAAATAATCTACAATTTTTAAAGGAAGAAGATTTTGAGAGAATAAAGAAAAAATACATAGGAAAATTTTTAAGAACATTTAATTCGGTCGATAGTATAGCTTACAGTTTTATAAACTTTTATATGAAGGAAATAAATTTACTGGATTATTTAGATCTGCTTTATAGTATAAGCTTTGAAGATGTTAGAGAAAGATTTCAAAATCATCTGAGAGAAGAGAATAGTGTGCTTTCCGTTGTGAATCCTATTAAAAAATAAAAATCAGGCGCAAATTAACTAAACTATGATAATAGATAGGCTACACAGTATTTTGTGTATGCTCTATCTATTATTTTTATACATAAGTAAATATTAATATATATTGAATAATTGTAGTATATTTAGTATACTTGGTATATTAATATTTTTGCATAGGAGGTGTTCCCTTGAGAGTGGAGGAAATAGTTATACTAGGAGGACAGAAGCGATACTTGCTTGTTGATGATGACGGTGAGCCAGTAGAGTCAGTGTATAGGTTTTTAAAATTTAAAGATAATGCTGGAAAAGCAAGGAACACTCTTCGTGCATACTGTTATCATTTGAAGGAGTTTTTTGAGTTTCTTCAACAAAAAGACAGAGATTATCGTGATATAAGCATAGACGATATGGCAGAGTTCATGAGATGGCTACAAACACCACATAGGAATGTAAAAGTATCATCAATAAAGCCTTCGCAAGATGTTTTACAAGCAAATACTGTTAATGCCTACATATCAAGTGTTATTGAGTTTTATGACTATCTAATGAAGATTGATGATTATTCTATACAATTATCTCAAAGGCTTAAAAAGCAGATACCAGGTTCTCGGAGAGAATTTAAGGATTTCTTATATCATATTAACAAGAACAGGGATTACAATACGAAAATTTTAAAGGTTAAAGTCCCAAAAAAACGCCCAAAAACCATTTCAAAAGAGAAAATCGCTATATTGATAGATGCTTGTTCTAATTTGAGGGACAAGTTCCTTATACAACTGCTCTGGGAAAGTGGATTCCGTATAGGTGAGTGTTTATCCTTATGGCTTGAGGATTTCATCATTGATGCAAGGAAGATTGACCTTAAAGACAGGGGTGAATTGCCTAACCTTGCTGATATTAAAACAGTTTGCAGTCCAAGAAGGATAGATGTATCTGCTGACCTAATGAACCTGTATATGGACTATGTTGCAGAGTATCACACTGATGAAGTAGATACAAACCATGTCTTTATTAAACTTTCAGGAAAAAACAAGTATCAACCTATGGAATATCCTGATGTGGCTTCACTATTTAAAAGGTTACGTGAAAAAACGGGCATATATGTAACTCCCCATATGTTTCGTCACAGTCATTTTGATACACTTCGGAAGCAAGGTTGGGGATTTGAAAAGATTAAGCAACGTGGCGGATGGTCGAATGTTCAAACACCTATGCAGATATATTCACATCCAGACGAAGAAGAAATGCGTAAAGACTGGGAACAGGCTGAAAAACGTATGAAGTTAAAAAATAAAACCAAGGAGAATGATAAAAAGTGAGTGTTGCATATCAAGTTAAACCAACAGTAGAAAAAAAGCAAGAAATTAGGAAGTTATTGAGTGGTTATTGGGGTAATGATGTTTGGGATATTAGAGATTCCTTTTTTGATGACTTACGCCCTGCAAAGTGGAGTTTATCCAATAAAACTATTGACTTTTCATCCTTTAGCTCTTCAATCAAAAATGAAGTTAAGTATATGTATGCTTACCGATTGCAGGAAAAGGAAATTAGGCTCATTACCGTTGTTGCATATGGTATTGCATTAAACCGTTTTGCTGAATTTCTTAATGAATATTATCCTCACATAGCCAGTATTGTAGATATTACATATGACAAGGCTCTGTTACAATGGCGTTCTTTTCTTGTTGACAAGGGTATGAGTATAAATGATGACGGAGAAATTTCAAATAAGCAATACGAGACGGTTTTTAACCAATTATATTCTTTCTTTACCAATCTTTATGATACTCGTGATGAATATGAAAAGGATATTTGGGATTGCCGAAAGATACCTGGAGCAAAGATAACAGAAAATAAATCTAATTATTACCTCAATTTTTCAGATATACCAGTAGAATTTCGAGAATTAGTTAAAAAATTTATAAAATTTAGAACAACCAACAATTCACAGGGACAATGCGAAGCAGACATTATGGCTCTACGCCTATTTACAAAATACATTCATGCTCAAGAGCCTACATGGAAAAACTTAACTATGCTGACACGAAAACATATGGAGAACTATTTATCCTGGTATAGAGAATATACAATTGGTTGGAAAAAAAGGCACATTGAATATCTAATTTCCTTACGAATCTTCCTTGATTATATTCAACGTGCTATGTATCCAGAAGCACCTGAATTACCATCTGTATGTTTATTATTCAAAGAGGATATTCCAAGAAAACCTCAAAAGCCCGAAAATGATATTAAATATATTCCTGAAAGAGTTCTTCAACAGTTGGAAGATAATCTGGAGCATTTAACACCTTCTGAATACATCCCAATTGTTTTTCTATTAAGAGCCAGTGGCTGGCGAATATCGGATATTCTTAATTTGCGTTATGATACTTGTTTAGACCGTACTTCCCAAGGTTGGTATCTTTGTGGAGATATTCTAAAAACACAGATTTTAAACCATCGTATACCAATTACCGATGAAGTCTATGCAGTTGTACAAGCAGTAGTTGATGAAGTCAAAGAAAAAAGTACAGATGACAACAATCCCAATCATCTATTGTTTGTCAGGTTTGATGGAAAAAGAAAAGGCCGTTGCCCTCAAGGATATTTAATACAACAGGCACTTAATCGTCTTTCTAAAAATCAAAATATTACTGATGACCAAGGTAATGTATTTCACTTTGGCAACCATGCTTTTCGCCATACCAAAGGAGTTGAATTAATCAATAACGGAATGAACATCTTGCATGTTCAGAAGTGGATGGCTCATGCTTCCCCTGAAATGACACTCTGTTATGCTAAAATTCTTGATACAACCATGCGCAAATCATGGGAAGAAGCAACAAAACAGGGGCTATTCAAGATTGACGAATCAGGTAAAATCAAAAAAATTAATATTTCTGACATACAGAATGAGGATGTAATTGAATGGGAGTACATCCGACACAATCTTGATGCTGTGAGAATGCCTCTTGGGTATTGCATGAAGCCTAAAAAGCAGGAATGTCATACACAATTAAATCCTTGCCTTACCTGTAGAAACCTTTGTACCACTCCAGATTTTATACCACAGTATGAACTTGAAATACAGGAGACAAAGGCCCTTATTGAACGTGGTAAAGCACAAGGACGTACTGTATGGGTTGAGAAGAATATGAGCCTTTTAAAGCGTTATGAAGAGATTTTAAAGGTACTAAAGGAAGGAAAGATACACCATAAAGCAGGTAAAAAAGGTCGTGAGTATATCGGGGAGGAAAGAAACAATGACAAGTGACCATAAGCGAAATACTGAAGGTCTTGCTAAAGCCAGAGAAAAGAAGTCGGAAAAATGTCAGGAAAGAGTTGATAAAGCCATACAGCAACTTTTGAAGGAAAAAGAGAAGATTAACTTTAATAGTGTTGCTGAAAGAGCCAATGTTTCAAAAAAATACCTTTATGATAACCATTATGACCGTATTGATACACTCCGAAAACAGCAAGAAGGACTACCTTCTCTAAAGCAAGTAAAACGGGAGATGACGGATGCAAGCAAAGATGTCCTTATCGCTGCAAAAAACAAGCGTATAAAAGAGTTAGAGAAAGAAGTCCAACGCTTAAAAGGCATTTTGGCACGTAGATATGGCGAAGATTACGATAAAGGTATTTAAGGTTCATTCGTATAATGCATCATGCACCCTATCTATTATTACAGTTTAGTTTTACATTGTTTACATATATACAATGAGGCAGGCCTTTGTTTATAAGACCTGCCTCATTTGGAGTTCAGATAATTTACTCCCAGGTTTTTTACATGCCAGGCGTTATGCGCTTAATAATTTCTGATATCTGTTTTGCAAATTCAGAAACTGGTCTTCCCTCTGAAATACCCTTAGCAATATTATCTATTCTCTTGTACAAATCTGGGTCAGCAGTTATATAAACTCTTTTTATAGACTTATCTGTGTCTTTTACTGTTTTTTCTATTTTCTTTTTCACATCAGTTTCATGAGCGCCTTGTACCCTTGCCTTCATATCCACACCTACAATAGCATTTGTCCCTGAAATTACCACTGTAGCCTTGTTTACTTCTGGTATTTTGGCAACATTTGAAGCTATCTTAGAAGCCCTTACACTCTCAGGTGTCGGTTTTCTTACAGCAGTTGGAGCAGGTGTAGGTGTTGTCGGTGCAGGTGCAGTATATCCTGGGGCTGTCTTAGAAGGCGCAGGAGTAGTCCTTGTAGGGGCTGGTGTATAACGGGCAGGAGTAGGCTTTTTAGTCGCAGTTTTGCATCCTGCCATTGAAACCATTATCATTATCCCAATAAGCATTATTGTAATTATACTTTTTATTTTTTTCAAAGCTATGCACCTCCTCAAAATATATTTTTGCACTTTTATTAAAAAGTATTATGCTAAATTATGGAATTTTTATGAAAAACATTTGAAAAAATTTTGTGAGTAATATATAATGCATATGTAAAACTATTGGAGGGAAGATGAAATGGAAATAGGAATTGTTGGACTACCTAACGTCGGTAAAAGCACTTTGTTTAACGCAATTACAAAAGCAGGTGCAGAATGTGCAAATTACCCCTTTTGCACTATTGAGCCAAATGTCGGAATTGTATCTGTGCCTGATGAAAGGTTAGATTTTTTGTCAAAAATTGAAAATCCCCAAAAAATCATACCTGCAACTATAAAATTTGTTGACATAGCAGGACTTGTAAAAGGGGCAAGTAAAGGAGAGGGTTTAGGAAATAAATTTCTTTCTCATATTAGGGAAGTTGATGCTATATTAAACGTGGTAAGATGCTTTGAAGATAGCAACATTGTCCATGTAGAAGGAAGTATTGATCCTATAAGAGATGTTGAAATAATAACTTTAGAGCTTATACTTGCTGACATGGAAGTTATTGAAAGGCGTCTTCAAAAAACATCAAAACTTGCGCGAAATGATAAAAAAGCAGCCTTTGAAGTGGAAGTACTTGAAAAAATAAAAAAAGGATTAGATGAAGGGAAACCTGTAAGGGCTCTTCAATTTACTGAAGAAGAAAAAAGTTTTGTAAGTCAACTTATGTTGCTTACCTATAAACCTGTTATGTATGTAGCAAATATATCAGAAGAAGACTTAATTTCAGGAGAAGAAAATCAATATGTAAAGCAACTAAAAGAATATGCTGAAAATGAGAATTCCCAAGTTTTAGTTATAAGTGCAAAAATTGAAGAAGAATTAGCTTCTTTAAGTGATGAAGAAAGAAATGAACTTTTGAGAGAATACGGCCTTGCCGAACCTGGCCTTAACAACATAATAAGGCATGGTTACTCTCTCCTTGGACTTATAACCTTTTTCACCGCTGGACCAAAAGAAGTCCACGCTTGGACAATAAAAAAAGGCACAAAAGCACCTCAAGCAGCAGGAAAAATTCATTCAGATTTTGAAAAAGGATTTATAAGGGCAGAAGTGATCTCGTATGAAGATTTAGTAAAAGCTGGTTCACAGGCAGCAGCAAGAGAAATGGGACTTATGAGACTGGAAGGAAAAGATTATGTGATGCAGGATGGGGATATAGTAGTCTTCAGATTTAACGTATAAAAATCGCCATAAAAGGCGATTTTTATACGTTACTCCAGACTTATTTCTACATGTTCCCCATCTTCTTCATCATATACATCTATTATTTTCCCTGTTTCTCCTTTTTCTAGCGCCTCAAGAATTTCTTCTAAATTTATACCTGCATTTGTAACTTCAGAAGGAATAAATTTTCCTCCTATTTTCATTCCCAAGTTGACAAGACTATATGGTATTGCAAGATTCACCTTTAATCTATTGTTAACTATGTCATAAACCTTTATCTTCATCCATTTGAATTTATTTTTTTGACTTGTTTTGGAACTTATTTCTTCTCCCCCATTATCATCGATAGCTTTCAATAGCTCAGCCGCTTCTTCAGCTGTTATTTTGCCCTCTTCTAACATCTTTAAAATTCTCATTTTTTCTTCTTCCATAAAAATACCCCCTCACTCTAAATGAACATTCCCATTGACAGTACGAGCTACTATATTTATTTTATTATAAGCCTTTTCATAGTCTTGAGTTTTCCCTTTAAGATGAGTAGCTCCTCTTACCTCATAAAACATACTTGGCAATTTCACTTGACACTTGCCATTTACTGTGCTCAAATCAAAAGAAACGCCAACCTTTTCATCAGCAATCTCCATTTCGATACTGCCATTAGTAGTACTTGCCTTTAGGGAAGAATTGCTTGAATTGACTTTAAAATCCTCTACAATAATTTTACCATTTATTGTGTTTAAATCTGCATCGTTGAAAGTACTGTCCTCTACTGCTATACTGCCATTAGAAGTGCGACAAACAACCCTTTCACAAGTAGCATCATCCACCTCTATCTTCGCATTTGTAGTGTGGTTCTCTATTTGATAAAACTTTATCTCTTCTAAGTAAATGCTTCCATTGGTAGTGTAAGCCTGCAGACTTTCTCCTTCAATACCTTCTATGGAAATTCTGCCATTTGTAGTAGAAAGTGTTATATTTTTATATTTAACCTTAGGAAGATACATTTTAACACTCAAAGCCTTTATCTTTGGAGTCTTCTTTACTTCTAATATTCCATTTTGGCAATTGTATATAATTTCTTCTTCTCCATTTCTGGGAACTACATATCTTGTGGTAATAGAAGCATACTCTTCTTCCCACGTTTCAATATAAATTTCTCCATTTCTCCCTTCTATTCTTATATTAGTATTTTCCGCTACACTATCGCATCGAAATTCTTTTTCAATTGTCTTTCCTAAAGATATTCCTAAAAAAGTATCCAGCAGCCGGTCAACTGTCCTCTCAAAAGTAGAAATTTCTCTTTCTTTCTCTCTTACTGTAGAGATTGCCTTATCAATTTTCTCTTCTATTTTAAAAGGAATTTCTTCTAGCTTTGAAAAACTTTCCTCTTTTTTATTTGCCTTCTCTTTCTCTTCTACCTCTTCTAATTCTTCTTCATAAAAAAATTCTTCTCCCTCTATCGCTTCAAGCAATTGAGCCGCTTCCTCTGCTGTTATCTTCCCCTCCTCTAGCATTTTTAAAATCAATTCTTTTTCTTCATTCATAGAGCTTGCCCCCTAATCCTTACTATTCTTTTAAAAGTTTCAAAGCTTCTTGAACAGTTATTTCACCACTTTCTAACTTCTTCAGGACTTCTTTTTTGTCTACTGTAGGCCTTCTTTCAACTTCATATCCCAAAGCAGCAATCAAATTGTCCAATTTGTTTCTAATTGTAGGATAAGATAAGCCTAATTCTTTTTCCATTTCCCTTATATTTCCCCTCGTCCGTATGAAAAGTTCCAAAAAATCTCTTTGCTCTTTTGACAAATAGCAAAATTTACAAAGTTCAAATTTACCTTCAATTGCTGTTCCACATTGAGGACATTCCAGCCTTGTTACCACCATTTTTTCACTGCAAACTGGACATCTACCTATTACTTCATTCATTAATATCACCTCTTAAAAGGCAAGTTTATTATAAAAAGCCTGCTCACATTCGTCATCTTGTTTTTATTATAACACTTATTTTAAAAATGTCAATAAAAATTTTAAATTATTTTAAATTTTAGTTTAAAAAAATTAATTTTTTAAAGGATAAAAATAAACCAAGCAAAGCTGCTTGGCTTAAACTTCTACAACCTCTTCTTCAAAATCATCAATATATTTTTGATACTCCATTTTTTGTTCTGCTTCTATTACTTTGTCTAACTTAGGCTTTGTAGCAGGATGTTTTGGCACAAAAATAGTGCAGCAGTCTTCATACGGTCTTATAGAGATCTCAAAAGTACCAATCTTTTGAGCTAAATCTATAATCTCTGTCTTATCCATTCCAATGAGAGGCCTAAATATTGGCATAGACACAGAAGCATTGGTTACATATAAACTTTCAATCGTTTGACTTGCAACTTGTCCTAAACTTTCCCCAGTGATTAGAGCCATAGAACCATTCTTTTGAGCAATTTTTTCTGCTATCTTCATCATCATCCTTCTCATGATTATAGTAGTAAATCTTGGTGGACACTTTTCATAAATTTCCAATTGCAAATCAGTAAAATGCACTACATGTAATTTTATCTTTTGGCCATACTGAGAAAGGACTTCGCACAAATCTACAACCTTGTCTTTAGCTCTTTCAGAGGTATAAGGAGGACTGTGAAAATAAACCGCTTCTACTTCTACGCCTCTTTTCATCATCATCCAAGCAGCTACAGGGCTGTCAATGCCTCCTGACAAAAGTACAGTCGCTTTACCGTTTGTCCCAAGAGGAAGGCCTCCTATTCCCTCAATCACTCCCGCGTATACAAAAGCCATTTCTCTTATCTCTACATTTAAAAGCACATCAGGATTATGGACATCTACTTTTAAGTTTTTGATATTTTTCAATACTGCTGCTCCTACTCTGCGGCTGACCTCCATGCTGTTATAAGGAAAAGACTTATTTGGCCTCTTAGTCTCTACTTTAAAAGTCTTTCCTTCGTGTCCTTTCATAAGTTCTACTGCAGCTTTAAATATTTCATCCAAGTTTAAATCGGTTTTTTTAGCTTTTGTTATTCCTACAATACCAAAGACTTTTTTTAATCTTTCTATTACCTCTTCAATATCTCCATCACATTCTACATAAATTCTGCCATGAGTTTTTTCAACTTTAACTTCCTTAAAGTCAGAAAGAGCATGTTTTATATTTTTTATCAATTTATTTTCAAAAAAAGACCTATTATCTCCTTTTAAAGCTAATTCTCCATATTTAATCAATAATATGTCTTGCATATTTTACCTCCGTTTATACTTTCTTAAAAAATTCACTTTTTCTTTTAACACTGATATAGTATAGTCAATTTCTTCTTCTGTATTAAAAATTCCAATGGAAAATCTTATAGCGCTTTCAATAAGGTCCTCTTTAAGACCTATCGCTTTTAAAACATGACTTTGTCCTTTCTTTTTGGAAGAACAAGCCGATCCCGTAGAAACATATATGCCCTTTTCTTCAAGAGCGTGTAAAAGCACCTCTCCCCTCACACCGGCAAAAGAAATATTGAGTATATGTGGCGCTCCCTCTTCAACATTTGGCCCGTTTAAATGAACATCTTTTATTTCAGAAACTATGCCTTGATAAAGTCGCTTCTTTAAGGTCATTAATTTGCTTACATTACCGTGGAAATTTTCTTTGGCTAATTTGCTAGCCACACCAAATCCCACAATTCCTGGCATATTTTCTGTCCCAGACCTTAAATTTTTTTCTTGTCCTCCTCCAAAAATTATTGGCCTAATCTTTACTGATTTATCAATATATAAGGCTCCTACACCTTTAGGGCCGTGTATTTTATGACTGCTTAAAGAAATCATATCTAAATTTTGCTTTTTTACATCTATATTTATTTTTCCCACTGCCTGTATAGCATCAACATGAAAAATTATACCTCTTTCCTTTACTATTTCACCTATTTCCTCTATTGGCTCAATCGTACCTATTTCATTGTTAACAGCCATAATTGAAATGAGAATCGTTTTGTCAGTTATAGCTCTTTTTAAGTCTTTTACATCTACTTTTCCTGTTTTATCCACAGCTAAATAGGTTACTTCAAAGCCATTTTCCTCTAAATATTTTAGCACATTAAGTACAGAGGGATGTTCAATAGCGGAAGAAATTATATGATTACCCTTTTTTCTCAAACTCTCCGCTACTCCAATTAAAGCAAGATTGTTCGATTCTGTACCACCAGAAGTAAAAACAATCCCCTCAATATCTCCGTTAATTAGTTTAGCAACATTTTCTCTTGCTTCCTTCATCAATTTTTCAGCCTGATACCCTTTCAAATGTAACGAAGAAGGATTGCCATATTCATTTTCTAAAACCTCTACCATTTTCTCTATAACTTCTTTCCTAACTCGTGTAGTAGCACTGTTGTCAAGGTATACTTCCATAGACATCATCCCTTTTATCTATTTTGCAAACTTGATTAACAAATTAATAGTTCGCTGTACTTCTTCATAGGTAGCCTTTCCATCTTCACTTGCTAATATACACTCCTTAGCATGCTCTTGTATTATAGACATGCCCACTTTTTCTAAAGAAGCTTTTACAGCTGCTATCTGCAATAAAATTTCCTCACAACTTTTTGACTCTTCTACCATTTTTTCTATCCCTGCTATGTGCCCTTTTATCGTCTTTAATCTCATCAAAATATCATTTCTCAAATTATCGCCCATTTACAACACACCCTTTACTAATTTAATTCCTTATATATTAACTTTGCCACAAAATTTGCAAAGAGTCAATTCCTATATCGAGTAGGAGCTGAATAATTATTTTATTCAGCGTCCTCTCACACCACCGTACGTACCGTTCGGTATACGGCGGTTCATTAGGAATTGTGTACAATTAGATATCTTTGGGATAAACTCTTATAACCTATGCTTTCAAAGTATTTATTTGTAAGAGTCTTATTTAGGATTGGGCTATTGGATATTCTCCAGTAGCCTTTCCTTGTATTGGCGTATTCCCAGGCTTTTTGTTCTTCTACTCCTAGTTTTACTAAGTTATCATGCTTCGTTTTTATCTTCTTCCATTGTTTCCATATACATGCCCTTAGTCTTCGCCTTATCCATTCGTCAAGGGTTTTCATTATGCTTTTCGCGTCTGCTAATCCAAAATAGTTGACCCATCCTGTTGTTATTTGATTTAGTCTTTTTATTCTGTTTTCCATGCTTATTCCCTTGTTCCGATTGGTTATTTCTCTTACTTTTTCCTTAAACCTTTTGATGGATTTTTCATGGATTCTTATTCTTACTTCGTTTTCTTTTGTATAGAATGAAAATCCAAGAAATTTTCTTCTCCATGGTCTATCTACAGCACTTTTTGCTTCGTTGACTTTTAGTTTTAATTTGCTTTCTATGAATTTCTTTATGCTCTTCATTACTCTGTTTCCTGCAGACCTGCTTCTTACATATATGTTGCAGTCATCTGCGTATCGGCAGAATTTGTGCCCTCTCTTTTCAAGTTCTTTGTCTAGTTCATCCAACATTATGTTTGCTAATAGGGGACTTAATGGCCCTCCTTGGGGTGTCCCTTCTTCTGTTGATACTTTGATTCCGTTTATCATTACTCCCGATTCTAGGTATCTTCGTATTAGTCTGTCTAGTACTGTAGGTATTCCTAGTAGTCTTACTCCTCCATCTGGTTTGGGAATTTCTACTCTTCGCACTGGTTGTGGTTTGTATTTCCCCTCCAGCAGTTGTTGTTTTATGGTTGGCCAGTTTTCTTTGAGATACGGTAGAAGTTCATCTACTTCCATCCCATCGACTCCATGGCTTCCTTTATTTGCAACAACGCGCTTGTATGCTGCTCTCATGTTTCCTCGTTCTACTATCATTTCAAGCATCTTGCTGGTATATCTTTGTACTTCGTTTCTTCCATCTTCCGACGCCGATGATATACTATGCACTTCCGTTGTCTTTTGAAATTCCATTTCTCTATTCAACGGATAGCCTCTTTGTTGAGTTGTCTGCAGTCTCTGCATATCTTTCGAGTCCATAAGATTTCCAAAACCTCCTAACGTTCGGTCCTTCCTTATCTATTCATGTCTAGATAAGTACTATGACCTCTGCTGACTTCTCAAGGTTCAGCCATACATCACTGCATGGGTTGTCACTTCAGATTTTACTTCCATGACTTATCCTTGAGACCTCCCCGGGTAAGAACGATAACTTTCATCTCATATATCTGCCAGATTTACTGTATGGGATTCGGGTAGTGTTGGACTTCGTTTTGTTACGCAAACTCATCCATCCCAATTCAGCCTCTTATCTGGTTCTTGTTCATCAGACCGAGATTTTGCCTTAAGCTTCCTTCAGATTCCACCTCACGATGGACACCCTTGCTCTTGGCTAGTGGTTCCCACTACCAAGCCCACAGCGGACTTTCACCGCCTAGTTATCGCCCATGCCGGGCGCACATCGAGTAGGAGCTGAATAATTATTTTATTCAGCGTCCTCTCACACCACCGTACGTACCGTTCGGTATACGGCGGTTCATTAGGAATTGTGTACAATTAGATATCTTTGGGATAAACTCTTATAACCTATGCTTTCAAAGTATTTATTTGTAAGAGTCTTATTTAGGATTGGGCTATTGGATATTCTCCAGTAGCCTTTCCTTGTATTGGCGTATTCCCAGGCTTTTTGTTCTTCTACTCCTAGTTTTACTAAGTTATCATGCTTCGTTTTTATCTTCTTCCATTGTTTCCATATACATGCCCTTAGTCTTCGCCTTATCCATTCGTCAAGGGTTTTCATTATGCTTTTCGCGTCTGCTAATCCAAAATAGTTGACCCATCCTGTTGTTATTTGATTTAGTCTTTTTATTCTGTTTTCCATGCTTATTCCCTTGTTCCGATTGGTTATTTCTCTTACTTTTTCCTTAAACCTTTTGATGGATTTTTCATGGATTCTTATTCTTACTTCGTTTTCTTTTGTATAGAATGAAAATCCAAGAAATTTTCTTCTCCATGGTCTATCTACAGCACTTTTTGCTTCGTTGACTTTTAGTTTTAATTTGCTTTCTATGAATTTCTTTATGCTCTTCATTACTCTGTCTCCTGCAGACCTGCTTTTTACATATATGTTGCAGTCATCTGCATATCGGCAGAATTTATGCCCTCGTTTCTCAAGTTCTTTGTCTAGTTCGTCCAACATTATGTTTGCTAATAGGGGACTTAATGGTCCTCCTTGGGGTGTCCCTTCTTCTGTTGATACTTTGATTCCGTTTATCATTACTCCTGATTCTAGGTATCTTCGTATTAACTTTAGTACCCTTTTATCTCCTATCCGCTTTTCTAGTTTGGACATTATTATGTCGTGGTTTACTCTGTCAAAGAACTTTTCTAAGTCCATATCTACAACCCATGTGTATCCTTCATTTATGTATGCTTCTGCGGCTTTTATTGCGTCTTTTGCACTGCGTCCTGGTCTGAATCCATAACTGCTATCAGAAAATGTATGGTTGTAGACTTTATTTAGTATTTGGGCTATTGCTTGTTGTATTAGTCTGTCTAGTACTGTAGGTATTCCTAGTAGTCTTTTTCCTCCATCAGGTTTGGGAATTTCTACTCTTCGCACTGGTTGTGGTTTGTATTTCCCCTCCAGCAGTTGTTGTTTTATGGTTGCCAAGTTTTCTTTGAGATACGGTAGAAGTTCATCTACTTCCATCCCATCGACTCCATGGCTTCCTTTATTTGCAACAACGCGCTTGTATGCTGCTTCCATGTTCCTTCGTTCTACTATCATTTCAAGCATCTTGCTGGTATATCTTTGTACTTCGTTTCTTCCATCTTCCGACGCCGATGATATACTATGCACTTCCGTTGTCTTTTGAAATTCCATTTCTCTATTCAACGGATAGCCTCTTGGTTGAGTTGTCTGCAGTCTCTGCATATCTTTCGAGTCCATAAGATTTCCAAAACCTCCTAACGTTCGGTCCTTCCTTATCTATTCATGTCTAGATAAGTACTATGACCTCTGCTGACTTCTCAAGGTTCAGCCATACATCACTGCATGGGTTGTCACTTCAGATTTTACTTCCATGACTTATACTTGAGACCTCCCCGGGTAAGAACGATAACTTTCATCTCATATATCTGCCAGATTTACTGTATGGGATTCGGGTAGTGTTGGACTTCGTTTTGTTACGCAAACTCATCCATCCCAATTCAGCCTCTTATCTGGTTCTTGTTCATCAGACCGAGATTTTGCCTTAAGCTTCCTTCAGATTCCACCTCACGATGGACACCCTTGCTCTTGGCTAGTGGTTCCCACTACCAAGCCCACAGCGGACTTTCACCGCCTAGTTATCGCCCATGCCGGGCGCACGTAAAAAAGCCAGCTAATTTGCTGGCTTTTAATAAGGATTTTGATACATTTGTGGCGGCTCAAAAGATGGGAAAGGCTTTTTGTAGAAAATCTCACATACATCTGTTGTAAATTCTTCACAAGCTGCTGGAGTAGGACAGAATCCATAAGAAGGAACTAATAATTGTACATCTACTGCGGATTTTATCACAATCCATACTCCAATTATCACTTCTACAGTGGTAGTAACTCCTAGATTAACCTTTCCATACAAGCACTCTGCTAACGCCTCGTATTTCATTATCGCTACATTTGGGTCTGGCACGTAAAGTACAATATCTTTGTTGAAAGTAGTAATATTTCCTGGCAATGTTTGTGTGGTTCCATCCGGATAGTTAATCACAATATCATAAGTCACTTGAAAAGTTGCTTCTACCCTCGCAAATCCTGGCCTATCCGGAAGTGGAGTTATCACAAAACCCGGCGGCGTTACCAAAGATACTGTTATATTTTCACATCCTCCAAAAGAAGGAGTTAAAGTTAGACTTGTTGGTACAAACGTAATAGGAGGTATATTATCAAGGCATAGTCTCTGCGAACAAGCATCATATATCTTAGTCACTTCAATGCAAGCTATTTCTGTAGGTTCTGGAAGTTGCCCTGGCTGTACAGGGCCTGGCACTATCTCTTGCTGCCCCACCATTTTTTTAGAAAAAGCCATATTATTTCCCCCTTTACAGTTACAGCTTTTATTAACTTAAATTATCTTATCTATCTACAATATACGTTTTAATGTATTAGACTGTTACAAAAAATCAAAAAAATAAGTACCTCGATTGAGGCACTTATTTTAGCTTGCCACATAAATTGTTCCTGATTTTTCAATCATCTATAAACGCAAACTCCTTCTTTTATTTAATCTTTTCAATCATTTCTTCTACTTCTTTTGCCCCTTCTTCGTAAAATTTTTCCTCATCAGGAGCTAGTTCTTTCAAAAGCCTCAAAAACTCTCCCGCATGCACTTTTTCCTCATCTGCTATGTCCATTAAAACTGCTTTTGCTAATTCATTATCAGTAGCTTCTGCCAACTGAGTATAAAGTTGAATTGCCTCATACTCTGCCGCCACCATAAAGCGTATAGCCCGTACCAACTCTTCATGGGTGACCTTCCTTTTTTCAGTGAGTCCAGAAAAAGGAGTTCCAAACTCAGGCATAACTAACATCCCCTCTCCTTATGTATTGATTTTATTATATCATAAATTCATGTAATATCAAAAAATTTCAAAAAGTCGAATCAACTCAACGTATTTGTTATTTATTTCAGCATCAAATAAAACAAGCCAATGTGAAAATATAACTTTATTTTCAACATCAGCTTGCTTTATTTAAAATTTTAATTTAAATAAGTAAAGATAGTGGATTCTCTAATGTTTTCTTTAAGTCAAGCAAAAATTTAGCAGCGGTAGCCCCATCTATTAATCGATGGTCAAAAGAAAGGCTAAGTTTCATAATATGCCTTATAACAATATTGTCGTCTAGAACAACTGGTTCTTTATATATTTTGTTGACACCCAATATAGCACTTTCGGGCGGATTTATAATAGGCGTGAAACTATCTATTTCATACATTCCAAGGTTAGTGATAGTAAATGTACTTCCGATTATTTCGTCTGGAGTAAGCTTATTATTTCTCGCTCTTTCGCTTAATTCTTTTATATTTTTTGACAATTCTAATAGACTCTTTTTGTCCGCCTCTTTCACTACAGGAACTATTAAACCATTATCTAAAGCCACTGCAATTCCGAGATTTATACTGCTATTTTTAATTATATATTCTCCTTCTATAGACCAGTTAACTACAGGATTTTTCTTTATAGCTATTACACATGCTTTTGCAATTAAATCGGTATAAGTAAATTTATTATCGCTAATATGATTTAAATTTTCTCTTAAGTTAACCAGTTCTGTGACATCCACTTTAATATCTTCTGTAACATGAGGAATTTCTGACCAGCTTTTTTTCATCCTTTGACTTATGGTTTTGCGAATATTGTCCATTGGCATTCTTTCAACTTTTTCCAATGCTTGACCTTCTATTATTGCTACTTCTTTTTTTGGTCCCTCTTCTTCTGTTTTTACTTTTTGCTCAGAAATAAACTTTTTTACGTCTTCTTCAGTAATCCTTCCACCTGGTCCTGTTCCAGTTATTAAAGAAAGGTCTATGTTATTCTCCTTCGCCAACCTTTTTGCTACTGGAGTAGCTTTTATAAACTTTTCCTCACTTTTTTCTACTTCTTCTAACTTTTCCCCTTCAGCTGTAATTATTCCAATAGGAGTAGCTACTGGTACAATTTCTCCTTCATTTACTAAGATCTTCGCCAAAATTCCATCCGCTGGAGATTCTACAACATTGGTAATCTTATCTGTAGAAACCTCGACAATCTCTTCTCCTTTTTTTACAATATCACCAACTTTTTTAAGCCATCTATCTACTCTGCCTTCTTTCATTGTAAGTCCCAATTTAGGCATCACTACATTTACCGGCATAAAATCACCTCTTTACAAAAAATCCTATTTGCTGTGCAATTTCAAGCGTTTTTGTTACATTAACTCGATAAGGTCCATTCCGCGATATTCTAAAAATTAATATATCACCTTCTTTTATTATCACTTCTCTTTCTCCATCCAACGCAATAGTACCTTTTTCCATCACCTCATAAGAATAATCTGTATCCATGTTCAATCTTTTACAATCAATTATCCCTACTTTTTCAACGACGCCCGGAGCTATAGGCGCCATGACCGACTCCGGGCTTTCCCCTATTTTTACATATATACCTCCATCCTCATCTTCTGACAATGTTGTTTTATAACCAGCTACAGAAGAAAAGCCGATGTTATTAGGGTGAGCCCTTGTAACAAAAATATCAGTTATTGTCGATATATCCCAAATTGCCCTAGTACCTGTAAAGTTCTCTTTAGAGATTACAGCATCTATCAAAGCAATGTCTATTAACTTACCGTTTTTGTATATTTCTAATCTTTTATCTCTTTTACACAATATCTCTTTGCCAAATTTACCAGAAGATACTACAGAAGCTACAATTCCAGCTATAGTTCCTTCCAACATCATAGGATATACATTATTGGTACCTGTCGAAATTGGCAAAAGTGGTGTCTCGTTAATCACTTTTGCAATGTTAGCAGCATTGATAGCTGAAGAAATGTTTGATTATCTAGATGCACAGATAGTACGCATTGGAGCTTTAAATACACCAATTCCATTTACGACGGTTCTTGAGAATGTTGTAATCCCTAATGAAGAAGATATAATAAAGGCGGTAAGGGCAATAGCATAGGACGTAAAGCATTTTGTTTGATAAATATAAGGAGGCAGACATGAAAACCATAGGGATAATTGCAAATCCGTCATCGGGGAAAGATATAAGGCGATTGGTTGCACATGCGACGGTAATTGATAATTATGAAAAGGTAAACATAGTAGAAAGAATTATATTGGCTGCTCAAAAATTTGGTACTGAGAAAATATATATAATGCCTGACACTTATGAAATTGGATATAAAGCCAAAAATAACTTAATTTATTTAAAACAATTGGGAATAGATGTGGAGATACTTGATATGACTTGAAGCGTGGTTTACTCATGTGCCGGGATTAAAGGTGGTTTATCCTTCTACTCCTAAAGATGCTTTAGGTCTAATGATATCTGCAATACGTGATGACAACCCGGTGGTTTTTGTGGAACATAAAGTTTTGTACAGTATGAAAGGGGATGTTCCTGATACTAATGAACCCATACCTCTTGGAGTAGCAGATATCAAAAGAGAAGGCAGCGACGTTACCGTAGTTGCAACAGGTCTCATGGTCCATAAAGCGTTAAAAGCAGCAGAAATATTGTCAAAAGAGGGTATAGAAGTGGAAGTAATAGACCCGAGGACTTTGTTCCCTCTTGACAAAGAAAAAATTTTTAATTCCCTAAAAAAGACTCACAAGATAGTAATAGTTACAGAAGAAGTTAAGAGGGGTAGCTGGGGCGGTGTATCCATAAACATAAGCTCAGCAACAGGTCGCATGCCAGTAGCTGCAGCTCCTATCGAAACACCTGTAATTGCTGTTTCTGAAATAGGAGTATCTCTTACTCTGTCCTCTCCAAATTCATCTATCAAGCCGCGAGTTACGCCAAAAGTCCCTCCAAATCTCCCAATATCTTCTCCTAATAAAAACACTGCCGGGTCTCTTCTCATCTCATTTAAAATAGCTTCTCTTAAAGCCTCTGCATACGTCATATTCCTCATCTTACCCTTACCTCCTCTACTATATCTGTATAAACATCCTCTACCGCTGCCTCTTCTTTTGGATATGGGCTTTCTTCAGCAAACCTTACCGCTTCTTCTACCTCTTCAACTATCCTTGCCTCTATATCTTTTAATTCTTTCTCAGTTGCCACATCATTGTCGAGTATATGTTTACTTAATCGAAGTATTGGATCTTTTGCCAACCATTCTTCCACTTCTTCTTTAGACCTATAAATAGTAGGATCCCCTTCAAAATGCCCTCTATATCTATACGTTTTACATTCAACTAAAGTCGGACCGGCGCCACTTCTAGCCCTGTTTATAGCTTCTTTTGCTACTTCATACACTGCCAATACATCGTTTCCATCCACCGTAACCCCAGGAATACCATAACCAATAGCTCTGTCAGCTACATCTTTGATAGCTTGGTGCTTATCCTGCCTCATAGATATACCATAAAGGTTGTTTTCACAGACAAACACTACTGGTAACTTCCATATAGAGGCTATATTCAACGCCTCGTGAAAAGTACTCTGGTTGGAGGCGCCATCACCAAAGAAACATACTGTCACCTGATCAGTTCCTCTCATTTTAGCGGAAAGAGCTGCACCCGCTGCAATAGGAAAACCTCCACCTACAATACCATTAGCTCCTAAAATTCCTTTAGTGGCATCCGCTATATGCATAGATCCGCCTTTCCCTTTACAGTATCCCGTTTCTTTGCCATATAATTCGGCCATCATATATTTTAGATCGCCACCTTTTGCTATTAAATGACCATGACCTCTGTGAGTACTGGTAATATAGTCTTTATCCTCTAAATTTTCGCATACACCGACAGCTGTAGCCTCTTCACCAATGTATAAATGTACAAAACCTAAAACCTTCCCCTGAGCAAATAGTTCCGCGACTTTTTCTTCAAACTTCCTGATTTTAACCATTCTGGTGTACATATCAAGAAGAACATCTCTTGAAATTTCCATAACTATTCATCTCCTCCTCATTTTATATTTACCGTTATGCAAGCCACTGCAACTTCAATGGTGTCATCTTTGTCTCCAAATTCCGGCTCTTTTATTCCTGCTACCCTCATCCCCCCTTTTATTGCTTTTACATATTTTTCCCCAATGGGAAGTACAGCCTTTATTCCTTCTTCTTCAATTTCTTCTGGCCTTGATACTGCCACTGTAGCCTCTACAACTATCTCATTTAAGTCAACACCCAATATTTCCGTAAGTCCACATAGACAACTATGAGATATCGCATCTTTTACTGCCTTTTGAGCAGCTTTATTGACATCTTGACCGTGTAAATCTACTCCATATCCAAACTCGACTATAAACCTTTTAATAAGTACCGCCTCCATTTCTTAAAATTTTTTATCAAAAACAATGCTATTAAAATTAATATTCAAATTTCATGCCAAAATAAAAAACCCCTTAAATTAAGGGTTAATAAATTATCAATCTCATATTTATACAAAATCATTTGTCTCATTTTGAGATTCCTTTTATTTAGTCTCAATTTGAGACAGCAATTCCTTTACACTTATATTGTATTTTTTTATCTTTCTATAAATAGTAGCTCTACTCAAATTTAACATTTCAGCTGCCTTCAATATATTACCCTTGGCTATTTTTAGTGCTTCTCTTATGTTTTTTTCTTCAATAACTTCAATTGGAAAGACTGTAGTATTATTTTCCTGTTGTGCATTACTATTTTCACTTATATTTTCAGGGAAATACTCTTCGATAATTACTTTGCCTTCCGTAAGGTAATACGCCCTGTCGATAACATTTTGTAACTCTCGAACATTTCCTGGCCAGTTGTAATTCATCAATCGTTCTATAAACGATTCGCTTAAAACCTTATAATCTGAAACGCTTAAAGCATTATATCTATTAAGTCGTTCTACAAACACTTTAGCAAGAAGTTCAACGTCTCCTTTTCTCTCTCTTAAAGGAGGGATGTTTATTTTTATGACATTTATCCTATAATATAAATCATTTCTAAAATTCTTTTTATTCACTTCTTCACTTAAATTCCTATTAGTTGCCGCAATAACCCTTACATTCAATTTCTTTTCCTCAGTACCGCCTACCCTTACAATTTTATGGTTATCCAGGACTCTTAAAAGTTTAGATTGCACCTCATAGGGCAACTCTCCAATTTCATCTAAAAATATCGTTCCATTGTCAGCAAGTTCAAATTTACCAGGTTTACCTTCTTTATTTGCCCCAGTAAACGCTCCTCTTTCGTACCCAAAAAGCTCACTTTCTACTAATTCTCGTGGTATAGAAGCACAGTTTACTGCAATAAATGGCCCTTTTGAACGTTTACTATAGTTATGTATTGCTTGCGCAAAAAGTTCTTTACCTGTTCCACTTTCGCCCTCTATAAGGATATTGCAATCACTCCTCGCAGCTTTTTTAGCAGTTTCTATGATTTTTTTCATATTTTCATCATTTGTGATTATATCTTCAAATGTATAACTCGCTTTAAATCCTGCTAATTTATTAACAACATTACGAACATATTTCTCTTCTCTAAAAGTTATAACAGTACCTATAATTTTTCTGTTAGCTACTATAGGAACAGCATTTATACGACATGGTATTTTTTGGTTTCGACCATAAAAAACACATTCAACATCGTAATAGGGTTCTGTCTGACTTAGTATATCTTCAATTATATCCACATCTTCAAGTATGGACTGTATATGCATGCCTATAATTTCCTTCTTTGAAATATTTAATATCTTTAATGCTATTTCATTAACCCTCTGAACAACAAAATTATGGTCCATTATAAGCATGCCTTCGTGAATAGAATCAAAAGTAGCGTCTATAAGTTTATGAGATTTGATAAGCGCAAGTTGCTTTTCAATAGAACAAGCTCCAGCAAGTACAATACCTAAATTATGTGGATGTGCGTCTTCTTTTAATCCAGTCATATCAAGGCATCCTATAATATTGCCGTTTTCATCATGAATAGGTGCTGCAGAACATGTGGCTATGTGATGGGTAATGCAATAATGTTCGGCTCCCACCAGTTGTATAGGTTTATTAAGTCTTAAAGCCAAAGCAATCGCATTAGTCCCCACTGCCTCTTCTGTCCATAAAGCCCCTTCAACAAAGTTTAATTTTCTCGTCTCTCCCATTATACTATCATCGCCAATTCTGTCAATAAGATAACCGTCCCTGTCCACCAGAACAAACAAAAAACCCGAGCCAGTTACTTGTTTATATACATTTTCCATAATAGGATGTGCAACAGATATTAAATCCTCATTTTGCCTCAACCTTATTTTCATGTTATCTTCATCTAATATTTCTCCAACGCCTCCAAAAGGGTCTACACCGTAGAACTTACAAAGCTCCCATGACTCTCTAACCTCTTCTTTAACACCTTCAGTAATTACCCCCTCATTAACGTATCTCCACCAAGCCCTCTCCATAAAAGATATAAAATCTTTCATGACACTCCCCCTTAAATCATTTTAAAATTCTCCTCAAGCAAAAACAAAGGCTTAAAAACTAAGCCTTTGTCACCTTCAACCCCTCATCAGCATGATAAGAACTTCTGACTAAGGGACCAGAAGCTACGTATTTAAAACCTAATTCATATCCTATCTCTTCATATCTCTCAAATTGCTGTGGAGTAACATATTCTGCTACTTCTATATGTTTTGCTGAAGGTCTCAAATACTGTCCTATAGTCATCATGTCACAATCAACACTTCTTAAGTCTTTCATAACTTGTATAACCTCTTCTTCTGTTTCCCCAAGCCCCACCATAATTCCTGACTTAGTAAGAATATAAGGGTCTAGTTCTTTTGACTTTTTTAAAAGGTTTAAAGACCTTGAATAATCAGCTTTTGGCCTCACTTTTGAATAAAGTCTAGGCACTGTTTCTATATTGTGATTTATTATATCCGGCTTGGCTTCTACTACTTTAGCAATAGACTCCTCTTTGCCCATGAAATCAGATACAAGTACCTCGACTGTAACTCCTGGCAATTTTTTAAGTTCATAGATTGTCTTTGCAAAATGTGATGCCCCACCATCCGGCAAATCATCTCTTGTAACACAAGTAACCACCACATGCTTTAATCCTAATTTTTGAGCAGCCTCAGCTACTCTTCTCGGTTCATCCTCATCAAGAGGCTGAGGATGGCCTTTTTCTACCGCACAAAACCTACAGTTTCGTGTACATATATTTCCCATAATCATAAAAGTAGCTGTCTTTCTCGCAAAGCATTCCCCCATGTTGGGACAATTGGCACTTTGACAAACTGTGTTTAAAGACATACTTTTTAAAAAAGCTTCCATCCTGTTTAAATCTTCGTTTAATAGCCTCACTTTGAGCCATTCAGGCTTTTGCATTATCAATCACCGCCAATCTATCTAAAGTTATCTCATTAAAGTGTATACCAAATACTTCACTAAATTTATCAACCATTTTTTCTTTTACTTTTTCTATGTCTTCATTTATTCCGAGTTTTTGCATAGAAGTAACTCCAAACTCAGTAATGCCGCAGGCATTTATTAAGCCAAAATATGAAAGGTCAGTATTTACATTAAAGGCTATTCCATGCCAAGTAATCCAGCGCCTAACAGCGATACCTATGGCGCATATCTTTTCATCTCCTACCCATACTCCGGTGTATTTAGGCTTCCTTCCCGCTTTTATACCATACTCCTCCAGGAGTTTTATAATCGTCTCTTCTAATTTATAAACAAAAAGATGAACATCTTTTTGCCACTTTGCCAAATTAAATATAGGATAGGCAACTATTTGTCCTGGTCCGTGAAAAGTTATTTTACCTCCCCTTTCTACTTTATAAAGCTCCGCTTTTTTCATAAGTTCCTCTAAAGGCACAAGGATGTTTTCGTCAAAACCACCTGAAACTCCTATAGTATATACTGGTGGATGTTGAAGCAATATAAGAATCCCGTCCGTCTCGCCATTTTTAACTCTTTCAAAGGCTTTAAGCTGTATCTCTTTTCCTTCCATATAAGGTACAATTCCCAGTTTTAAAACTTCTCCCTTTCTCAACATAATCACTCCTTTAACTTATCCTTTATAGACTTGTGCAAAATTCAGAAGCCTTCATTTAAGCCATTCTACAGACATACTTTTTTCCTATCACTCTTGAATTTTTTATCTTTTATGTAGGATTTCCCCTCCCATTTGTCGAATTATTATATATACCGTATAAAAATATTTTTTAAGGAGGGGGAAATCCTACATGTACCAGCTTCAATTACTTTTAAATATACCTGAACTCTTTACTTCTCTGTCTAAAATTGATTTCTATTCTTCTATGTTTAAAAATCTAGACTTGTCTTCAATACCTGAATTCCCTTCCTCTAGTCCTGGCCGTAAGGGTTATTCTCATCATGCAATGTTTAGAGCTTTTATTGTTATGAAAGCTGAAAGATTCGGTACAATTTCTGACTTTTTAGATTATCTCCGCAATAATCTTATCATTGCTCATCTTTGTGGCTTTAACATCCTTAAACCTCTTCCTTCTTATTGGACTTTCCGCCGTTTTATTAATGAGTTCTCTCATGATTATTTGACCTCTATCTTTCAAAATCAAGTCAATATCCTCAAAAATATGGGCATTATCTCTGGTGAGTTTATTTCCATGGACTCTACCCCTATTAAAGCTAACACTAAGTTAAATAACCCTAAGTCTTTTTCTAAAAATAAATTCTCTAAAGATAATCAGCCTAAGTCTGATAAGGATTGTAAATTAGGCGTTTATTCTGCTTCTAATGATTCTTCTAATAAACGCTATAAGTTTTATTGGGGCTATAAAAATCACATTATTGTTGATGCTATCTCTGGTTTACCCATCGCTGAAACTACTACCCCCGCTGATGCCCCTGATTTTGAAGTCGCTTTATCTTTGCTTGAGAAGACTAATAAGTGGTTTAACCTTAAGTATGTTAATTTTATTGCCGATAAGGGGTATGATGTTAAGAGAGTTTATAATTTTGTTAGAGATACTCTCCATGGTCATTGTTTTATTCCTCTTAACAAGCGTAATTCTAAAAATCCCCCACTGACTGATGATGGTTATATGGTTTGTGAAGCAGGTATTAAAATGCTCAAAGACGGCAAGCAATATTTTGATGGTTTTATTAAGCAAAAATTTGTTTGCAAGTTCTGTAATTCTAAAGATGACTCTGCCTGCCCTATTCAGCATCCTAAATATTTTAATGGCAAAAAGCATAGAGGCTGTACTAAGTATGCTATTATATCTTCTGATTATAGGTCCTCTATTAATAGAGACTCCCTATATTTTAAGGCTGTCTATAAATTGAGGATTGAATCAGAAAGATATAATTCCCGCTTTAAAGCTCTAGATTTTGAAAAAGCTTATGTTAGAAATATTAATTCTGTCAGCAACCTTAATACTTTTGGCCATATTACTTTGCTTACTGTCGCTATTGTAGCTATTAAACTGGGTAAATTTGATGAGTTTAAGTCCCTTATTGGTCTGATGCAATCGGCTTAACTTTTACTGAATTTAGTTCATGCCATTTTTTAACATTTGACTTCTACAGGATATTTATGCCCTTTTTTAGCTCCTCTTTTTGTCTTTTCTTTTCCCTTACCACTTTCTTTATGTTTTATTGTCAGTTTTGATTACTATATATTGTATATCATACATATTCTGGTTTTTGATCGTGATTATTTTTATTAATTTTGCACATCCCTATTATCCTTTATTTATAGGCATTCCTAATGCGTCTTCTGCTGCCTCTTTTACGCTTTCTGAAAGCGTAGGATGAGCATGAATTGCATCTGCTAATTCTTCTAATGTGAACTCTTCTTTTATGGCAAGTACACCCTCATGAATTATCTCTGTAGCACCAGCCCCTATTATTTCCATCCCCACTACCCTATTGTATTTTGCTTCTGCGATTATTTTAACAAATCCATCGTTTTGCCCCATAGTCATAGCTCGTCCTAAAGCCGTATAAGGAAAAGTGCCTATTTTTACATCTCCAAATTTTTCTCTTGCTTGAACTTCATTCAAACCTACCCACGCTATTTCAGGACTTGTATAAAGGCAATTAGGCACTGCATTTAAATCCGCTTCCTTTTCTTCTCCTGCTATATTGTGAACAGCTACAATACCTTGATAAGAAGCCACGTGAGCCAGTTGTATACCTCCTGTAACATCTCCAATTGCATATATATTTTTTATGCTTGTCCTCATGTGAGAGTCCACTTTTATGCCCTTTTTATCCATATCAAGGTTTAAAGCTTCAATTCCATTTACATTGGCAACTCTTCCTACAGCGACTAAAACAGTATCGCATTCCACTACCCGAGTATTCCCTTCTGTAGTATAAACTACCTTTAAACCTTCTTCTATCTTTTCTACTTTACTGTTTAAATGTAGTTCAATTTTTTTATGCCTCAAAATTTTTTCCATCGTATCTGCTATGTCTCTATCTAACATAGGCAAAAGTTGAGGAAGCATTTCAATGATGACAACTTTACTTCCTAAAGCAGAATAAATATTTGCAAATTCCAATCCTATAATTCCCGCCCCTATGATGACAATTTTTTCAGGAATTCTTTCAAGTTCTAACGCTTTATCACTTGTAATAACACCTTCTAAGTTAATCCCTTCAATAGGAGGTAAAAACACCTTTGAACCTGTTGCAATTATAAAATTTTCTGCTGTGTATCTTTTATCAACTTCTATAGTGTTTTCATCAACAAACCTACCTCTCCCTTTTATAACATCTATATGGTGTAAGTTCATTAAATAACCTACTCCACCGACAAGTCTTTTTACTACTCTTTCTTTTTTCTGACGAAGTTTTGCAATATCCAATGTATACTGTGCCATTATTCCAAAGTCTTTAGCATCTTTTATGGCATTTATAAGCTCTGCCGCATGAGAATAGACTTTCGTCGGTATGCAACCTCTGTTTAAACAAGTACCCCCTAACGAATCTTCTTCTACAACAGCGACTTTTTTCCCTAATTCGCTGAGTCTAATAGCAGCAGTATAGCCACCAGGCCCTCCGCCTAAAACTATTACATCGTAATCCATTTTTATCCTCCTCGTATAATTAATTTTAAAGACAATAAATTTGTCTCACTTCTTAAAAATTTAATAAAGCGCATTCATAACTGGAAATCTTTAATATTCTCATCTTGTCTAAAATCTTATCTATTGCCATGAATCCGTAATATTGCGCAATATGCAGGATTCATGGCGCGGCCGTCTCATCTTTTTTCGGCCTTATTATTTACTTTTGAGATAACTTGTAGCATTATTATACTGTAAAGTTAATGTGGGACAGGCTTTCGTCCTCCATGCGGCTTGACCGCTCTTTAAAGTGTGGTCCCTACACCAGATTTGCCTTTTCTTACGCGAAATCTGCTTTGTCATATATAAGCCCCTGGCAGCAGAGGATTCAGGCTTATATATTAAGAGCTAATTGCGAGGTTGCTACATAATCTGGTTGCTAGGGTTATCTCAAATTAACTTTTACTTGTACTTACTTTATCAATTTTGAAAGGAGGTGTAACAATCTTGAATAAGCTTTTTGTTGGTATGGATGTAAGCCTGAATGATGTCAAGGTTCATATTCTCGACCAGGAGGGTAATGATGCTTCCTCTCGTTTTTCTGTAGAAAATAACCCTCATGGTTGTGATGTTATAGTTTCCCGTATCTTGGAGTGTTGTAATAAATACAATATCCAAAAGGTCTTTATTGGTTTGGAATCTACTTCAGTCTATGGCTGGCACCTCCAGTATTATTTGGCTGATCATTCTGCTCTTAAGCCTTATCAACCTTCTATTACTACTTTTAATGCTAATATTATTAATGCTTTTAAAAAGTCTCTCGGCAATTTACCTAAAAATGACTGGATTGATGCCTTTGCTATTGCTGAAAAACTGAGATTCGGTAGACTCCCCAAATCTTGTTCTGTAGATTTTAGATATCTTGCTCTCCAGAGGCTTACTCGCCATCGCTTTCACATTGTTAATAGTATTGTTAGAGAAAAAAATTATTTCCTCAGCAATTTGTTCCTTAAGTTTAGCGGTTTGTGCCAAAATAAAGTCTTTAGTAATAATTTTGGAGCAACTGCTACTGAAATATTTAATGAGTTTTTCACCCTTGATGATATTGCGGCTCGACCGCTTGATGAGCTTGCCGGCTTTTTGGTTGACAAGAGTAAAGATCGCTTTGATGATCCAGAAGCTACAGCTAAATTGCTTCAAGAGGCTGTTCACAAGTCTTATAGAATTAATGCTACTGTAGATGATTCTTTAAACTTTGTTATCAAGTCTTGCTTTGATAATCTACAGTCCCTTGAAAAACAGAAGAAAGCTGTAGAAAAAGCCATTATTAATGAGGTAAAAGGATTTAACAATGAATTCCTTTGTCTTACCTCAGTAAAAGGTATTGGCCCAACCATCGCAGCCGGCTTAATATCTGAGATAGGCGGAATTTCAAGGTTTGATAATGATAATGCCCTTGCAAAGTTTTCCGGCCTTTATTGGTCAGAGTACCAGTCTGCTGATTTTAAAGCGGAGGACACATATCTCAAGCGTACTGGTAATGAGTATCTCAGATATTATTTTATTCAAGCAGCTGACCAGCTCAGGAAGTATTTACCTGAGTTCTCACAATACTATGCCCGCAAATTTAAAGAAAGCAAAACTCACAAGCATAAACGTGCTCTTGTATTGACTGCACGTAAAACTGTAAGGTTAGTCTTCGCTCTGCTGCGCGAAGAAAAACTTTATAAATCCCCAATAATGAAAGGAGATGATTGTATAAGTTAACATATTATCCCATAACCATATTTTACATTAATTTCCATCAGCTTATTGCGTGATGGTTAGCTTTGCTATGCCCTTTTTTAGGTTATTTTATTAAATTTTTTTTTGAATTTTTTTTATCACCCTCTTGACATATTACCGAAATACTTTTTGAGTGTATTGATGCTTGATTTATCTTTTTATTTATTTCTACACTTAACCTCAAAAATCCTTCTTTCATCATGTCAATAACATGTCAATTCTATTCAATAATCATTATGCATATATTTTAGCAAAGGGAGGGAAATTTATGGACAAGATTGTGACTAAAAAAGATGAGGATTTTTTACAGTATCTTTATCTTAAAGATAGAAAAATCCTATTGAACACTATAGAAAATGGAAAAACAACAGAAGAAATCATTGTAAAAGACTGTTTAAGTGATTTTGACGCTTGTTACGACGAAGAAGGAAAACTAAACCTGATATACTATAATTCACAAGGAGAAATAGTTTTTTTAATTCAAAAGAAAGAAGGATGGGTAGGAAAAGCTTTATACACTTATAAAGATAAAAAAACGTATATAAGCAATTTTAACCTTTTAACAAAAAATAAAACGCTTCACATATTTTTTACAATTAGTAATTCTAATAATCCTAGAGAAGTCCATTTAATACACCAAAAATGGGCCAAAAATTGGAGCGGCAATAATATAGCTCTTATAAAAAATATTTCTTTCACTCCTTTTTATGACTTATTCATTGATGAAGAGGAAAATATTCATTTAATTTATGTTACAAAAGAAAAAAATAAAAACCAACTTTATTATCTTTACTACGTAAAAGATAACTGGTCGCCAAAATTTCTAATTTCAGAAGCAGAAGGAATATTCTATCCTACAATAACTGTAGATTCGCAAAAAAATGTACATACCTTATGGGTAGAAGAAGATATAATTCAAGAAATAAAATATAGAAAGAAAACCGCTGGAAGCTGGCCAAAAGGCAGTTGGGGTAGTCCCATAACTTTGGCTTATTCTACAAATATTAAAAATTGCTATATCTCCCTTTTAGAAAATACTTTATGGTGCACTTACCTTCAAAACGATAGCTTTTTTGCCACCATGTCCTCTGATGGAGGAAATAGTTGGTGCAAGCCTTTTAAAATTCCTCCTTCTTTTTCTGAATACAACTTTTTTAAGTTAAAAAGCCCAATAGACAAATTTCAAAGCAATTATTTATTTATAAACGATAACGGAGAAGTAATTCCTTCTTTGCAATACAAATTAACCAGGAAAAACGGAGAAAAAGATTCTTACTTCACTTTTTATATAAAAGAAGTTCAGGAGTATTTAAACATCCTAATAAAAAAACTGGAAACTATCAAGGAGGAAAAAACAAGATTAGAAGAAGAACTAAGCAGAAAAAATGTTGAAATTACAATAAAAAACAAAAATATAGCCGATTTACAAGAATTATTAAAACAAATAAATGATGAAAAAATGAAAATTGCCCTTAAAGCGGACAATTACAATACAATGGTAAATAGTTTGATAAGAGAAAATGAAAATCTTAAAAAACAAATAAAAGACTTACAAAATCAAATAATAATTTTAAATGCTAAACTGGAAAATCTACAAAATGTCAGCACTTTTCAAAAAATAAAAAGTATATTTATAAAAAGTGATGAACATTAAATAATTTTGACTATTTTATATCCTGCAGGAATTCTTTCTACTTCGTATATCCCCTTGTAAGGAATGTTGAGCCTTTGCAAAAGGTTTTGTACTACTCGCAAAGATTCCAATCCAAACTTGAGAGAATGGCTACAGCTTTCCGTGATACTTCTGGGAGTTGGTACAAATTCCACCGGAATATTATTTTTCTTTAACATTTTTTCTGCCATTAAACCATGCTGATAAGAGTAAAAGACAATCAATCCATATTTCACTAATACCACCTCAAAATCAGTATATTCCAACAAAGCAAAAGTTGATACAATGTTCCTATCTCACCATAAATTACTTGAAGGAATTTACAGCTGTCTGTAGAATATATGATTTTGAGGAGGTAATAAAAATGAAAATAAAATCAATAATAACAGTATTAATAGCAATAACTATAATTTTTTCTTTAAATCCTGCCAGTGCTTCAATTTTTTATTCTTATGGATATTTCACTAAAAATACTGTAGCAAATAATTCAATAAGATTTTCTAATTCAAAGAACTTAATAACTATAAAACAACCAGTTTCTTATAATGTCACAGCTAAACAAACAACATCAAACCCATCAAATGCTTCTAATACCACTACTAGCAATGGTTCTACTTCGCAAAATAAAGGGGTAACACTTCAAACAACAAATATTTCTCTTTCCCAAGAGGAAAAAACTTTAATAGAATTAATAAATCAGGAAAGAATAAGCCGTAACTTAAATCCTCTTCAGGTAGATGAAAATCTCTGTAAAGTTGCCAGACTAAAAGCAGAAGACATGAAAGAAAATAACTATTTCTCTCATACTTCTCCAACCTACGGCTCACCTTTCGACATGATGAAAAAATTTGGAATAAATTATTATTTGGCAGGTGAAAATATAGCCTTAAATTCAAATGTTATAAAAGCTCACTATTCTTTAATGAACTCAGAAGGACACAGGGCAAACATTTTAAATCCCTATTATAATAAAATTGGAGTTGGAATAGTAAAAAATAAAGAAGGCAATGGCATAATAGTGGTAGAAATGTTTATAAAAGATTAAATCCGGGTAAATCCCGGATTTAATCTTTTTCCATAAATACTTTATAGGCCTTATAAGCCATATACACATCTACTTTAGAAGATAACTCATAAGGCGCATGCATGCTTAAAAGTGCAACGCCACAGTCTAAAACTTCCATGCCATAATTTGCAACGTATTGGGCAACTGTACCGCCGCCTCCCATGTCAACTTTGCCCAGCTCACCTGTCTGCCATACTACTCCATTTTCATTGAAGAGTTTTCTCACTTTGCCGACAAACTCAGCATTTGCATCATTTGACCCTGCTTTTCCTCTTGAACCAGTGTATTTAGTAATGCATACGCCTTTTCCTAAATAAGCAGTGTTTTGCTTTTCACTGACTTCTGGATAAGTAGGATCAAATGCAGCATTTACATCAGCAGATAGCAGTTCAGAATTAGCCAAAACCCTTCTCAATTTAATATCTGTACTTCCTTCGTATTTTTCTAATATTTCTGCAATAGCATTTTCGAAAAATCTTGATTGCAAACCAGTATTGCCCATACTTCCAATCTCTTCTTTATCAGTAAATATCGCAACAGCCGTTCTCTCTGGCACCTCAAGCTCAAGAATAGCTCTTAAAGAAGTATAAGCACAAACCCTGTCATCTTGACCATAAGCCCCAATCATACTTCTGTCAAAACCTATATCGCGAGGCTTATAGGCAGGCACTAATTCTAACTCAGCACTTAAAAAGTCCTCCTCCACTATGCCATATTTTTCATTTAAATATTTCAAAATATTAGGTTTCACGCTGACTTCCTCAGAAAGAGGAATGCTTCCAATTACAGCATTTAATGCTTCTCCTGTAACCACTTCTGCTGCTTTTTTCTCCATCTGGTCTTTCCCTAAGTGAGGCAATAAATCTGTTATGTAAAGGACAGGGTCATTTTCATCTTCTCCCACTACAATGTTTATCTTCTCACCGTTTGCTTTGACAATTACTCCATGGAGAGCCAAAGGAATTGTCACCCACTGGTATTTTTTAACACCGCCATAGTAATGGGTTTTAAATAAAGCCAAGCCGCCATCTTCATACATTGGATTAGGCTTTAGGTCAATTCTCGGAGAATCAATATGGGATGCTACCGCCTTTATCCCCTTTTGCATTGACTCTTTACCAATTACAGCTAAAACTACTGATTTCCCCTTGTTGTTGTAATACACTTTGCTGCCCGGCTTTAAATTTGTAACTTTTTCAATATTGATAAAGCCATTCTTTTCTGCTATTTCTATAATCTTCTCTGCCGTTTCTCTTTCTGTCTTACATTTTGTCATAAAGTCTTTGTAGTCTTCTCCAAACTGATAAACTTTTTCTTTTTCCTCATCAGAAATTTTTGTCCATGCATCTACGTTTTTGTAACCTAAACGCTTTTCAATTTCCTTTAAATCTTTTTCTTCCAATGAAATTACCCCCCCGTGGTTTTTTGTATGGATGACACTCTGTATCAACAATATGATACGCTTTTTTTGTATAAAAGTCAAATTTAGCCTTATAAAAGATTAGTTTTGTAAAATTGTGGTTAGTTGTATAATTAAATGCAACAGATAAAAAAATAGAAACCATAGTGAAAATCGTGTATGATATAGGTGTCAACTAAACATCATACAAGGAGGATTTTCACTATGGTTCATAATAATGATACCACAAAAAAGCGTTCTTTTAAACACTTAAGTAGCTATGAACGAGGAGAGATCTATGCATTACTCAAAGAAGGAAGAAGTATTCGGTATATTGCTAAAAAACTTAATCGATCTCCAAGCACTATAAGCCGTGAAATTAAACGTGGAACTACTACACAACTTAGAAGTGATTTATCTTCTTATACAAGCTATTTTCCTGAAACCGGTCAAGCTATCTACGAAAAAAATCGTTCAAATTGCGGAGCTAAATTTAAAGTAGCTAAAGCAGAAGATTTCTTGAAATATGCTGAAAATAAAATATTAAATGAAAAATGGTCACCAGATGCAGTTGTAGGCTATTGTAAAAAAGACCCAAGCTGGAATAATAAAACCATTGTTTGTACTAAAACACTGTACAACTATATAGATAGAGGATTATTAAAAGTTAAAAACATTGATTTACCTTTAAAACTACGTTTAAAACCAAGGAAGAAACAAAATCGTAAAAATAAACGTATTATGGGTAAAAGTATTGATTTTAGGCCTAAAGAAGTTGAAAGCCGTGAAGTTTTTGGGCATTGGGAAATAGATACGTTAATTGGCAAGAAATCTAATGACAAGGTCCTTTTAACATTAATAGAGCGTAAGACTCGCCATGAAATAATATTCTTATTAGATGCAAAAGACAATAAATCTGTTAAAGATGCATTATCAAAATTAAAAGATATGTTTGGTGACAATTTAAACAAAGTATTTAAAACAATAACATCTGATAATGGTACAGAGTTTAGTGATTTAGAAAGTGCTCTTTTAGAATATGGCGTAGAAGTATATTATACACATCCATATTCATCTTGGGAAAGAGCTACAAATGAACGACATAACGGTCTTATACGACGTTTCATCCCTAAAGGTAAAAGTATTAAAGATTTATCTATAGATACGATAAAGAGAGTAGAAAACTGGCTTAATAACCTTCCACGAAAATTGTTAAATTACAAAACGCCTAAGGAATACTTTTATGAAGAGCTGGCAAAAATCTGTTAAGCCCATCCCTTATAAAGTTTAGAGCTCGTTCGTGATTTGTCAAGGGGCAGGCTTCGCCTGACTTTAACCCTTGACAAATCACGACCTTCGCTCAATTTGTTAACTAAGATGGGCTTAAGGTTATATATGATTTGTTCCAAATCCTATATCTACATGATTTTCATTAGGTGTTGCATTTAATATTGCAATTTATATTTGTAAAATTGTCTCATTTTTAAGCATATAAATAGCAGCTTGAGTTCTGTCCTTCACATCTAATTTTTTGAAAATATTGTAAACGTGGTTCTTGACAGTTTTCTCGCTTAAAAATAGTTTTTGTGCAATTTCTTTATTGCTATACCCTTTAGAAATAAGTTTAAGAATCTCTATCTCTCTTGGTGTGAGGTCTTTTTTCAAGTTTTCATGGTCTATGTTGTCTATTTCTTCCATTAAAGAAGGATGAATATAAACTCCTCCATTGTAAATAGTCCTTATCGCTTTTATTAAATCGTCATATTCCGCATCCTTTAATATGTACCCTTCTACTCCTAATTTAAGCGCTTCTAAAAGATACTCTCTGTCATTGTAAATAGTTAAAAACAACACTTTACTTGGATGTTTTTCTTCTTTTAACATCTTTGCTGCCTTTATACCATTCATCACGGGCATATTCACATCCATAAGTATTAAATCAGGCATAAATTTCTTTGCAAGTTTATAAGCCTCTTCCCCATTCGAAGCCTGAGAGATAACTTTTATATCATTTTCCATTTCAATAAGCTGGACTAATCCTTTTCTTATCAAGGCATGGTCATCAGCCACTAATAATCTGATCATCCTCAACACCCCTTACAGGTATAGAAATATAAATTTGAGTCCCTTTATTTTTAAAACTGCTTATTTCAAATTTGCCATTTAAAATTTCTACTCTTTCCTTCATGCCCATTAGACCATATCCTTGCCCAATATTTTCTTTATCAAATCCAATGCCATCGTCTTTGATAATTATGCTGATAAATCGCATGCCAAATTCAAATTTAACAGAGGCATTTTTCGCCCTAGAATGCTTTTTTATATTTGTAAGAGCTTCTTGAATAACCCTAAAACAGGTTATCTCAATCTCAGGACTGAGTCTTTTATAATCTGATAAAACAGTAAAATCAACAGCAATGCCCGTTTCTTCTGAAAAATTTTTTATATACCTTGAAAGAGCAGGAATAAGTCCTAAATCGTCAAGAGCTGAAGGTCTTAAATCGTATATTATTTTCCTCACTTCTTTCAACGACTGCTGCACTATATCCTTTAAATTTTTGAGCTCCACTTTCGCCTGTTCAACATCTTTAGTTATCAACCTTTCACAAAGCTCAGACTTTAAAAGCACATTTGCCATAGCTTGTGCGGGACCATCGTGAATTTCCCTTGCAATTCTTTTTCTTTCTTCTTCTTGAGCCTCAATAATTTTTACGCTCAAAGCTTGCTTGTCCTTTAACTGTTCAAACCGCATATTCATTTCTTTCAAATCACTGTTTAAATAATTAAGAGCTATATTAATTTGTGATGCAAGTTTTTCAGCTTTTTCTATAATGGCTTTGGTATCTAAAAGTTTCCTTTCTAATTCATTCCTTTTTTCAATTAATTCTTTTTCCTCCCGTCTTTTTAATGCCAACTCTATTTGTGCTTCTTTTGCCTCTTCATAGGCTTCTTTTATAGCTTGCTCAGAGAGGTGGCCAAATTGTTTGCTTACGAATGCCAGCTTTAACCTGCACTTTTTTTCTCTTCTCTCACACAGTTCTACTTCTTTTATCACATTTACAACTTGGACTTTTAGCTCTTCTAATTGCCCTTCTAACTTTCTCGCTTCTTCTTTTGCTTTTTCTAAAATATCAAAAATTTGCTCCTTGCTGTTTTCAATCACTTCAATAGTTTTTTCTACGATATTATCTAATCGCTTTTTATAAGCAACTTCCATGTTAAGACTCATGTATTTCACCTCCTGAGCCTCACTTCTTTTATAATTCGACAAAGAACAAAAAAATCCTGCATTTTAAAGAAAAAATTGCTAAGGTAAAGAAAAAAAGCAAAAAAAAATACCCTTCTCGGGTAATCTTTATCTTTAATTGGTGGAGATGAGGAGATTCGAACTCCTGACCCCCTGCTTGCAAGGCAGGTGCTCTCCCAACTGAGCTACACCCCCACATATCACACGTTTTTTATTATACCACATCCTTTTAAAAATTCAATAGCTATTTTTGTATTTCTACTTTTGAATTTGGTGATTGAGGTACAGGAATCGTAAATTTGTCGCCATTTACATCCACATAGCTGGCAGGCACATCTCCTACTATTATACTTTCTGCTATTGGCATGTGAAGTGTAACTGCTACTTTATCTGATGCTAATGGTGCAATTATGCGTATTGTAGTTTGTATGTCTAAATATATTCTATGCCTTGTCTGATTTATCCCTGCAGGTTCAAACTCTGAACTAAAATCCACATCCACTGCTCCCACAGGCAAAAGCCCAATTTTTATTTTAGGTCCTACATTTGCAAATAAATCACTGGAAAACACAGAACCTAAGGGAATTTTGGCATGCAAAGGTCCTATATTGTTTAAATTTTCCTTGACTTCTTTTGTTATCTTGGCAGCTAAAAGATTCATCTCAATAGTATTTGCTTGAAGCATAGATACCTTGCCATTGTTATCAGTTCTCACATAGATTAAATCTTTATACTCTATTCCTTTTAACACTTTTTCATTTATAGCATCATTTATAGTATTTACAGCTGTTTCTTTTGCTAAAGTTTCACTTACTGCTATAATAGCCGGTTTTAATCGATATTCTGTAAAATAGTATAAAATCGCAAATAAAACAACTATGTAAATCAAATATATGTAAAACGAATTAACGCGCCTCAGTCCCCATTTTTTCCTTTTCAAGCAAAACACCTCCCCTATATTTTATGTTAGAGGAGGTGTTTTGGTTACTCATTTTTTATTTTTTTATAAAAATCATGTTCTGTCATAACAGATATCCCATTTTCCTTTAAAATCCTTGTGGTAATTCCATTTCCATCTATCAAATTTCCCGAAAAAGTGCCATCGTAAATTTCTCCACAGCCGCAAGAAGGGCTTTTAGCCTTAAAAATTGCCTCATTTATCTTGTACATTTTAGCAATTTTTAAAGTCTCATAGGCTCCTCTATAGAAATTTTCTGTAACCTCTTCTCCTTCAATGTTAAAAACCTTATCACCTTTTATCTCAGAGGGTAGACGCGGAGTTGGAAGTCCACCTAATTGCTCAGGACAAACTAAAATAGCCTTCCCTTCTTCTACTAATCTTTTTATTTCTTCTTTTTCATTGTTTCCCCCATCGTATTTACAGTTAACTCCGGCAAGACAAGCACTTACCAAATACATTTTACCATCCCCTATTTATCAGCTAATTCTACTATAGTAACGCCGTCTCCTCCTTCACCGTATTTACCTAATCTAAAAGATTTAACATGCTTATTGCTTCTTAAAAATTGTGATATCCCTGTCCTTAACACCCCTGTACCACGTCCGTGAATAATTGTCACCTCCTTAAGTCCGGCTAAATAAGCATCGTCTATATATTTTTCCACCTCTAATAAAGCATCGTCAAGGTTTTTACCTCTTACATCTATGGAAGTGCTTATAGATTGAGACTTTTCGTGTACAAATTTGCTGTAGCCTTTTTTTACTTCCTCATCTTCTTTCTCCTCTGCTACCCTCAAATTACTTATATGAACTGTCATCTTTAAAATTCCTGCCTGTATTTCTACATTTCCCGATTTGTCAGGAAGAGAAAGTACAATCCCATTTTGGTCCAAAGGTACTATATAGACTGTCTGTCCCTCTTTTAAATTATCAGGGATTCTGCTGTAGTGAGCCTCTTTAGGTTTTAAAACTTCTTCTTCTAATTCTTCTAAATTTTTCTTTAATTCTTCTCTTACTTCTTGTATTATCCTGTCTTTATTTTGTGTGCTTTCTTCTGCCTCTTTTATTTTTTTAATTATTTCCTCGGCGGTAAATTTCGCCTCTTGTATTATTTTTCTCGCCTTTTCTTTCGCCTCTTTTAATATTTTATCCCTTTCACTTTGCAATTTTTTCTTTTCTTTTTCTAATTCCTCTTTTAAAATTTCTACATCTTTCTTTAAAAAAGCTATTTCTTGATTTGCCTTTTCCAATTCCCTTCTTTTACTTTCGACGTCTGCAATTATGTCTTCAAATTTTAAAGCTTCTCCTGAAATATACTTTCTCGCATTTTCTATTATTTGCTGAGGAAGTCCTAATCTTTTAGATATTTCAAAGGCATTGCTTTTCCCAGGAAGACCTATTATAAGTTTATAGGTAGGCTTTAAAGTTTCAACATCAAATTCCACACTGGCATTTTCTACTCCTGGTGCTTTTAAGGCATACTGCTTTAGCTCACTATAATGGGTAGTAGCTATTGTCTTCGCACCAATCTTATGCAAGGTATCAAGAATACTCATAGCCAAAGCAGCACCTTCTATAGGGTCTGTACCTGCCCCTAATTCATCTAACAAAACAAGGCAATTTTTGTTTACTTTTTGGAGTATACTTACAATATTCGTCATATGAGAAGAAAAAGTGCTTAAGCTTTGTTCAATACTCTGCTCATCTCCTATATCCACAAAAACTTCCTCAAATATTGAAACCTGTGACCTTTCTTCCGCAGGAATATTAAGCCCCGCCATTGCCATTAAAGTTAAAAGTCCCACTGTTTTTAAAGTTACAGTTTTCCCACCTGTATTAGGGCCAGTAATGACTAAAGTATTAAATTGGTCTCCTATATATATATCTATAGGGACAATTACTTCCTGATTTATGAGAGGATGCCTTGCTTTTTTTAAATTAATATATCCCATTGTGTTTAGCTCTGGCCTTACGGCTTTTAGCTTTAAAGAATATTTAGCCTTAGCAAATATAAAATCTAAGTCTGAAACTATTTCAATGTCATCAAATAAAATTTGTGAATACTTTTTGACCTCTTGAGAAAGTTCAAAAAGTATTCTCTGTATCTCCTGCTTCTCTTTTAATTCCACTTGTCTCAATTCGTTGTTTAAGTCAACCACTTGCATAGGTTCAATAAAAAGAGTAGCACCACTGGAGGATTGGTCGTGGACGATACCTTTAAAAGTGCTGCGATATTCTTGTTTTACAGGTACAACGTATCTTCCCTGTCTTACAGTTATAATAGGCTCTTGCAATTCTTTTTGACGTGTAGAAATTATTGAATTCAATGTCGCCCTTATTTTTTCATTTATGCTCAATTTCTGCCTTCTTAAAGCTTTAAGCATTGGAGAAGCATCATCTGCTATTTCATCTTCTGAAATTATTATATTTTCAATCCTTTTTTCCAAATTTTTTATCGGTAAGACTTTTTTATCATATTCTTTTAACCTTACAAATCTATCACTTTCTTGAAGATTTTTAAAATAGCCTTTTATTTGGCTTACCAAGTTAAGAAATTTCTTTATCTTTAAAAGCTCTTGGTTATAAAGCACGGAATCTATTTGTGCTTTTTTTATATAATCCCTTATGTCCTCAAAAGCAAAAGAAATACCTCCATAGGAGGAAATAAAGCTAATTGCCTCATTCAGTAAATCTAATTCCCTCTCTATTTCCTCTATGTCTTTTTTTATGACAATATCTGAAGCTTTTTGTTTGCCTAAATCCGAATCACAATAGCCAACAATAAACTCCACTATCTTGTCAAATTCAAGACTTTTTATTGCTCTACTATTAATTCCTCTCACCATCACAAAACTCCTCTGTAAAAATGTCCTTTTGTATATTTTCCTTCTAAAATTTCAATTTCATTCCCTTTTAAAGCTTCAATATGCATTTTTAAAACTTTCTCTATTTCTTCATCTTTTTCTATTGTATCATGTATCCTCAAAAAAGAAAGTCCAGCTTGTTTAAGCTCCTTTATGCTTAACATTAAAAGCACATCTGCGTTTAAAATCTGCATCCTGCAAAAACCATTGCTTTTAAGAGGCATTAATTTGCCTTTTCTGTCTTTTAGAAAATAATAACCTTTTTCACACCTTTCTCTGTCACAGCCTACTAAATTTCTTATTGGACAATATTCCATTGTCATAAGAGGCAGTCTACCATATATTAAAGCTTCAAATTTTACATCACTTCTTTTGGCAATATCTTTAATCTGCTCCAGCGTAAGTTCATAAGATAAAGTCACAGCGTAAGGTTTAAAGTAATCTACAGCTAAATTGTTGAAAATATTCAAAGGATAATCTATAAATATCTCAAAGTCATAATTTTTTGCAATATGATAAAGCCCTAAATTTGAAACCAAAATTTTGTTTATCCCCATATCTTGTAAAAATTCTAATTGAGGCTTTATTCTTTTTATCTCTTCCCTCAATATAGAAGGGAAAGCAGCTATAACCGTTGTCTTTGAATCTTTTGTCAGTTCTAAACCTTTTTTAAAAAGTTTTATATCAAGCTTGTAATTGAAATAGACGTATTCTATACCCAATTGGCTGGCCATCTTCAAATGTTCAAGCTTATCAGTATAAAAAGTTAAACTTACTTCTTCCTTTTTCTCCTTGAAAGAAGGCAGAATAAAAAAGGTATGCTTTTCTTCTCTTTTATAATAGTCTAACTTTCTCTTTTCTAACATTTCTATTGCTTTTCTTCGCGCCTCTTTTATTCCCTTTACAGACATGTAAAGGCCTTTTTCAACTACTACCTCTATTTCTTCTACGTAGAAGGCTGTATCATTTATTTGAGTAAGTTTATCCTTCAAAAAATCTTCATCAATAGAAACTTTTTCTGCTATCTGACTTATTTCATCACTATAAGCTTCTACTGTACGAATTCCTTCTTGTATCTTTATATACAAAGGTTTGCCTTTTTTTAACTCCGCATAAATTTTTATAGGAATCTTTTTGGAAGGTAAGTTTTTCAGCTTGTCATTTAACAATGCATCATAAGTTTTATTTAATATTTCTCCTTCTTTTACATAAAACTTAAGAGGTAGTTCTATTATGTCTCCTTCATAAGCTCTATCTACCTTCTTCCCATTTTTAAATATTATTTCAACTTTTTGTCCTTTTTCTCCTTTTTCATCAGAAATCCCATCACCTTTTGCAATATCCCTTAAAAGCCTCAGTTTTGAAGTTTTTGAAGTTACACTTATCACTTCTGCAGCAGCAACTCCCGTGTTTTTAGGGGAAATATAACTCATTTTAGAGGGTTTAACTCCAAAAAGATAGCCAGTAGAAAATCCTCTATTAAAAATTCGAGACATCTCTTCTATAGCTTTACCTGAATCAAAAGCTTTGCTCTCATAAAAACTGTCAATAGCTTCTCTGTAGGCTTTTACAACCGAAGCGACGTACTCGGCATTTTTCATCCTACCTTCTATTTTAAAAGAAGTGATTCCCGCCTCAATGAGTTTTGGTATATGTTCTATAGTACATAAATCCGCCATACTCAAAAGGTGTAAATCCTTTTCTAAAACTTTTCCCTCTTTATCTACAAGAGAATACTTTAAACG
Source organism: Thermoanaerobacter ethanolicus JW 200 (assembly GCF_003722315.1). NCBI lineage: Bacteria > Bacillati > Bacillota > Clostridia > Thermoanaerobacterales > Thermoanaerobacteraceae > Thermoanaerobacter > Thermoanaerobacter ethanolicus. Next base: position 2,196,125 of record NZ_CP033580.1, read on the forward strand.
GCAGGGTTGTGCACATCTTCCCCTGTTTCCGCTTCTTCCTCCTAGTATACTACTCATAAAGCACTGTCCGGAATAACTGACGCAGAGAGCTCCATGAACAAAAACTTCTATTTCAATGTTAGAATTTTGAACTATATCCTTTATTTCCTTTAATGTAAGCTCTCTTGATAAAATAACCCGTGAAACTCCCTTTTGAGCTAATTCCTGTACTCCTTCTAAATTATGAACTGTCATTTGAGTACTGGCATGAACTTTTAAATCAGGATAATTTTCTCGTAAAAACTTTAATACTCCCATATCCTGCACTATAACTGCATCAACACCTATAGAATACAAAAAATCTAAATAGTTCACCAGCTTTTCAAATTCTTCATTCGCTACAAGGGTATTTACAGTAACGTATACCTTGACATCTCTTAAATGGCAGAATTCTACAGCAGATTTTAAATCATCATAGTCAAAATTGGTTGCATAAGCTCTTGCACCAAAATTTTTTCCTCCTAGATACACTGCATCGCATCCTGCATTAACTGCACTCGTTAAAGCCTCATAATCTCCTGCTGGAGCTAATAATTCAACTTTTTTCATCCAATCACCTTTACTTTTCTTCATCAAAAGTTTCTATAAACTGCCGAAACTCTTCCTCTGTCTCTAAAAGCTGTTGTTTAGTTTTAGTAAGCTCCTCCTCTAATTGTTTTATATAGCGATTTTTTTCTTCTAATTCTGCTTTTAAAGAAAGCAATTCCTTTTTGATAGCATTATTTTCTTCTTTTGCAATAAAAAGTTCATCTGCAATATTTAAAGACGACAAAAGTAGTAGTTGCATTTGTGATAACTTTTCGTAGTTTTGGAGCAATTCTTTAATTACATTGTCTACATAATTGGCAAGTTTTATTACATGCTCTTCAGGATAATCAGATTTTAAAATATATTCATTCCCATTGATAATCACGGTAACTTTATTTAACTCCACAAAAACATCCCCTTAATCTTTTGTTATTTTATTTACTTCTACATTAAAGTGCAATTTCCTTCTTAATTAAGATAAAAGATAAAAAAGGCTGTAAAATAGCCTTTTTTATCTTAATTTGGCTCCTAATTTTTTGTCAAGAGCCTCTACAATGTTGTTGTGAATTACATTTACCTCTTCATCTGTCAAAGTCCTTTCATAAGACCTATACCAGATAGAGAAAGCGACGCTTTTTTTGCCTTCAGGGATGTTAGGACCTTTATAGACGTCAAACAATTCGACTTTATCTATAAGTTTTCCTCCTGTTTCAAGTATAACTTTTTCCACATCTTTTACAAAAATATCTCTATCTACTAAAACTGCTATATCCCTTTCTACAGCTGGATACTTGGGAAGAGGCATGTACCTCTTTTCTACATTAGCATATTGTATTACTTTATCTAAGTTTATTTCTCCACCGTAGACTCTAACAGGTATGTCGTAATTTTCTAAAACATCAGGGTGTATCTCTCCAAATATACCTAATGTTTCGTCACCTAGGAGAATTTTTGCAGACCTTCCTGGATGATAGGAAGGATCTTCTGCCCTTACATATTCTACTCCTTTTATACCCATTACTTCAAAAAGTGCTTCTATTACTCCTTTTAATGAGTAAAAATCCACATCTTTCCCGTACATTCCTATTGCAATAGTCTTTATTTCCTGTGGTAATTCTTTTAAGGGTAATTCTTTTGGCATAAAGACTTTAGATATTTCAAAAACTTTGAAATCTTGTACTTTTCTACTATAGTTGGTATAAGCTACATTCAATATAAAAGGCAGTAGAGTAGTTCTCATAAGGCTTTGGTCTTCTCCCAAAGGATTTATAATTTTAACTGCTTTCCTCAATGGACTGTCTAAAGGCACATTGATTTTATCTAAGTCTTTGCTTCCCATAAAAGATATCGTAACTATTTCATTCAATCCGCAAGCCAACAGCACTTCTTTTATTTTTTCCTCTAATTCCTGTTCTTTTGTCATTGCCCCCAATGTCGTTTGAGCGTTTTTCATTAAGCTATCTTGTATGTTGTTGTATCCAAATAACCTCGCTATTTCTTCTGCAATGTCTGCCTCCATTGTCACATCTCTGCGAAAATGCGGAACTGTTATCTCAAGGTCATCGCCTTTTTGTAGAACTTTAAACTCTAAAGACTCCAATATTTCAATCATTTGAGATGTCGGAAGCTCTGTGCCTAAAAATCTATTAATCCTGTGAGGATTTACAGTTAAAACTGTTTTTTCAATTGGCTTTGGATACTCGTCCACAAGCCCTTTTAAAACTGTACCACCACAGTATTTTTCCATAAGCTGTGCTGCTCTTTCACAAGCTAAAACTGTAATCTCTGGGTCTAAACCTTTTTCAAATCTTGAAGAAGCTTCACTTCTTAAACCCAATTTCTTAGAAGTATGCCTTATATTGCTTCCTTTAAAATTAGCACTTTCTATTAAAATATTTACAGTAGTGTCAGTTATCTCCGTATTTTCTCCTCCCATTACACCTGCCAAACCTATAGCTTTCTTCTCATCAGCAATAACCAACATTGAGCTGTCTAAAGTTCTCTCTTTTCCATCCAATGTAACTAATTTTTCTCCTTCTTTTGCCCTTCTCACAATTATACGCTTGTTTTCAACTTTGTCCAAATCAAAAGCGTGTAAGGGCTGACCTAATTCTAACATCACATAGTTTGTAACATCCACCACGTTATTTATAGGTCTTATTCCAGCTTTTAAAAGACGCATCTGCATCCACATAGGAGAAGGACCTATCTTCACATTCTTAACGACCCTTGCTACATATCTAAAGCACAAATCCGTAGCCTCAATAGTCACTTTTGCAGGATTTTGTTCTTCGCTTTCATTAACTTCTACCACTGGCATTTTAAATTTTTTCTTAAAAGTCGCAGCTACCTCTCTCGCTATTCCTACCATTGACAAACAATCAGGTCTGTTGGGCGTTATCTCAAATTCCAATACATCGTCTTTTAGCTGAAGAGCTTCATTTATATCCATTCCTAATGGAAAAGGTGGTAATATAAAAATTCCGTTTCTTTGATATTCTGGCAGCAGGCTTTCATCAAGTCCTAGCTCTTCAGCAGAACACATCATGCCATTGGATTCTATTCCTCTTAATTTGCCTCTTTTTATCTTAACTCCTCCAGGAAGAGTTGCGCCATGAAGTGCTACTGGTATGTAATCCCCCACTTTAATATTTTGTGCTCCGGTTACAATTTGTAGTTTTTCAGTGCCTACATCTACAATACCAACTAACAATTTATCAGCATTAGGGTGCTTTTCTAATGAAATAATTTTCCCTACCACCACATTTGAAATTTCTTTCCCATAACTTGTTATAGTCTCTACCTTTGACCCTGACATAGTAAGGCCTTCAGCAATAGCTTTCGCATCTTCATCTATGTCAACAAACTCTTTCAACCACGAAAGTGACACTAACATACGACCACCCCTTTAAAACTGTTGTATAAACCTTAAATCATTTTCAAAAAGAAGTCTCAAATCTTCTATTCCGTATTTCAGCATTGTAATCCTATCTATCCCCAATCCAAAAGCAAATCCACTGTATTTTTCAGGATCAATACCAGACATTCTCAAAACATTAGGATGTACCATGCCTGCACCTAAAATTTCAATCCAACCAGTATAACCGCAAACTCTACAACCTTTTCCACCGCAAGCAAAACAGCTCACGTCCATTTCTGCACTGGGTTCTGTAAAGGGAAAATAATGAGGTCTAAATTTGGTTTGAGTGTCTTCTCCAAAAAATTTTTTCGCAAATATATTCAAAACTCCTTTTAAATCTCCCATAGTTATTCCTTCATCTACTACAAGCCCTTCCATCTGATGAAATACTGGAGAGTGAGTTGCATCTATCTCATCAGACCTATAAACCCTTCCAGGAGATATAACCCTTATTGGAGGCTTATTTTTCTCCATAGTCCTTACTTGTACCGGGGATGTTTGAGTCCTCAAAAGTATATCAGAAGTCACATAAAAGGTATCCTGTAAGTCTCTAGCTGGATGGTCCTCTGGAGTATTTAATGCCTCAAAGTTGTAATAAGTAAACTCTATTTCTGGCCCTTCTGCAATAGAAAAGCCTAATCCTAAAAATATCTTTTTAATTTCATCCAATACTTGTGTCATGGGATGTTTGTGACCGTACTCATAAGGTTTACCCGGCATAGTTATGTCTATGTACTCATTTTTTATCCTCTTTTCTTTTTCTAATTGGGCAATTTTATTTTTTGTTTCTGTGAGTAAACCCTCAATTTTCTCTCTAATTTCATTGGCAATTTGACCAATTACAGGTCTTTCTTCAGGCTTTAAGCTTCCCATTCCCCTTAAAATTTGCGTCAATTCGCCTTTTTTACCTAAGTATTTAACTCTTAAGTTTTCAATTTGCTGTAAACTATCAGCTGACAGAATTTCTTTTTGTGCATCTTCATAAAGCTTGCGCAACAATTCTTCCATCTTTAAACCAACCCCTCTTTTGGTGTATTAGTTAAAATAAAAAATCCTCCGTCAATAGGACGAAGAATCCGCGGTACCACCTAAATTAGCATTTTATAAAAAATGCTCACTCATTTGGATAACGGTATGACCGGCAATGCCTACTATTAGTTCAGCACGCTGCTCCGGAGGGAACTTTCCATTATCTACCTAACGATAACACTCTCAGTCTACGGTGTTATCTCCCTGTGATTTTCGATAATGTACTTTACTCCTTCATAGCATTTTGAAATATTTTTTTAAGATTATACCATCCTAATTATTTTTTATCAACCTCTGCCTTTGAGATTCGTATAAAAATATACTAGCAGCGATTGAAACATTTAAAGACTCTGCCTCCCCTGTCATAGGTATTTTCACAAAGTCATCAACCAGATCTACAACACTGACACCTTTTGCTTCATTTCCCAAAACAAAAGCTATTTTATCCGAAATATTGCATTCATGAACTAATTTTTGAGCTTTTAAGTGAGTTGCAAAAACTTTTATTCCTCTTCGCTTAAGTTTTAACAAAATTTGTGAAGTAGTAGCTATGACAGGAATGTGAAAAATAGAACCCATAGAGGCTCTTAAAACCTTTGGATTAAAAATATCCACACAGTTGTTTATAGTAAAAATAGCACTAACCCCAAACGCATCAGCCGTACGTATTATAGTACCTAAATTTCCTGGGTCTTGAATATTGTCTGCTATAACATATACACCCTTTTCTTTTATATACGTATTTTCTTCATATTTTGGTATTTTTATAATCGCCATCACCATTTGTGGAGTTACTGTATCACTTAGTTTCTTAAAGATTCTTTCAGTAGTATGTGCAATTTCAAAATCACCTTTGGGAATATCTATTTTAACCCCTTCCCCCATAACTATGTACTCTATTTCAAAGTCACTTTTTAAAGCCTCCAATACACTTGTAGTACCCTCTACAAAAAACAGTCCTTCTTCGTATCGGCCCTTTTTGTCTTTTAGCTTTTTTATTTTTTTTATAAGGTCATTGTTTTCACTCGTAATTAACATTTCAACCACTCTTTTACAAAATTAGTTAAAGCAAAAGGCCATACAAACTGGCCTTATGCGTTTAACTGCTGCTTAGCTATATTTACTAATTCTGCAAAGGCTTTTTCGTCGTTTATCGCCATTTCTGAAAGCATCTTCCTGTTAATTTCTATTCCAGCCTTTTTAAGCCCATTTATAAACCTGCTGTAGGAAATTCCGTGGGCTCTTGCAGCAGCATTTATTCTTGTTATCCAAAGCTTTCTAAAATCTCTCTTTCTTAATTTTCTGCCAATATAAGCATACATTAAAGATTTCATTACTGCTTGATTGGCAACTCTAAAAAGCTTGCTCTTAGCTCCAAAATAACCTTTTGCAAGCTTCAATATTTTCTTGCGTCTTCTCCTCGTCACTTTCCCAAATTTTACTCTAGCCATTTTAAAAACCTCCTAATCTATTATGAATAAGGTAATAAGCGTTTGATATTTTTAGCATCCGCACCTATCAAATAAGTAGCTTTTCTCAATCTTCTTTTTCTTTTTGCATTTTTATGTGTCAAAAGGTGACTTTTATAAGCTCTCGACCTTTTAACTTTTCCTGACTTTAACACTTTAAACCTTTTTGCTGCTCCTCTATGTGTTTTCATTTTAGGCATAAATATATCCTCCTTCTGTAATTTTTGCTAACTTTTTGGTGTTAATACCATCATTAAATTTCGCCCCTCAATATTAGGAGCTTTTTCTATAACGCCATACTCACTGAGCTCATTTGCAAACCTTTTTAAAAGGTCTTCTGCCAACGAAGTGTGAGCTGCTTCCCTTCCTCTAAATCTTATAGTAACTTTTACTTTATTACCTTCTTTTAAAAACTTAATAGCACTTTTTAACTTTACACCAAAGTCATGGTCTTCAATAGTCGGGGACATCCTTATTTCTTTTACATTTATAATCTTTTGCTTTTTCTTTGCCTCTTTTTCTCTTTTACTAAGTTCATACCTATACTTACCAAAATCCATCAATTTGCACACGGGCGGATTGGCTTGAGGGGCAATCTTAACCAAATCAAGATGTCGCTCTTGAGCAATTTTATAAGCTTCCTTTGCCGACATTATACCTATTTGCTTACCGTCTTGGTCAATCAGCCTTACCTCTTTGTCCCTTATTTCCTCATTGACCTGCAGCTCTTTGTTAATAAATACGCACCTCCTAAAAATTATGAAAAAATAAAAGCGGATATAGAAATACCCGCTTCTTTACAATAAAACAAAGATAAATACTTTTGAAGAAACCTTTGCACCTTCGGTGAAAGGTGAGAAGCGGGCGCTTCTACTTATTCGCTTTTTTAGTTTATCATTATTTTATTTTTTTGTCAATATTTATTTTTATGTTTGCTAAACCCTAAAAATTTTATAAATTGCAATATTAAATGCAACACCTAATGAAAATCATGTAGATATAGGATTTGGAACAAATCATATATAACCTTAAGCCCATCTTAGTTAACAAATTGAGCGAAGGTCGTGATTTGTCAAGGGTTAAAGTCAGGCGAAGCCTGCCCCTTGACAAATCACGAACGAGCTCTAAACTTTATAAGGGATGGGCTTAACAGATTTTTGCCAGCTCTTCATAAAAGTATTCCTTAGGCGTTTTGTAATTTAACAATTTTCGTGGAAGGTTATTAAGCCAGTTTTCTACTCTCTTTATCGTATCTATAGATAAATCTTTAATACTTTTACCTTTAGGGATGAAACGTCGTATAAGACCGTTATGTCGTTCATTTGTAGCTCTTTCCCAAGATGAATATGGATGTGTATAATATACTTCTACGCCATATTCTAAAAGAGCACTTTCTAAATCACTAAACTCTGTACCATTATCAGATGTTATTGTTTTAAAGACCTTGCTTAAATTGTCACCAAACATATCTTTTAATTTTGATAGTGCATCTTTAACAGATTTATTGTCTTTTGCATCTAATAAGAATATTATTTCATGGCGAGTCTTACGCTCTATTAATGTTAAAAGGACCTTGTCATTAGATTTCTTGCCAATTAACGTATCTATTTCCCAATGCCCAAAAACTTCACGGCTTTCAACTTCTTTAGGCCTAAAATCAATACTTTTACCCATAATACGTTTATTTTTACGATTTTGTTTCTTCCTTGGTTTTAAACGTAGTTTTAAAGGTAAATCAATGTTTTTAACTTCTAATAATCCTCTATCTATATAGTTGTACAGTGTTTTAGTACAAACAATAGTTTTATTATTCCAGCTTGGGTCTTTTTTACAATAGCCTACAACTGCATCTGGTGACCATTTTTCATTTAATATTTTATTTTCAGCATATTTCAAGAAATCTTCTGCTTTAGCTACTTTAAATTTAGCTCCGCAATTTGAACGATTTTTTTCGTAGATAGCTTGACCGGTTTCAGGAAAATAGCTTGTATAAGAAGATAAATCACTTCTAAGTTGTGTAGTAGTTCCACGTTTAATTTCACGGCTTATAGTGCTTGGAGATCGATTAAGTTTTTTAGCAATATACCGAATACTTCTTCCTTCTTTGAGTAATGCATAGATCTCTCCTCGTTCATAGCTACTTAAGTGTTTAAAAGAACGCTTTTTTGTGGTATCATTATTATGAACCATAGTGAAAATCCTCCTTGTATGATGTTTAGTTGACACCTATATCATACACGATTTTCACTATGGTTTCTATTTTTTTATCTGTTGCATTTAATTATACAACTAACCACCCTAAAAATTTCTCACATACTCCAAGTAAGAAATATAATTTCTTTTTAGCTCATCAATTGAGTCTCCACCAAACTTTTTAAGGCTTTCATCAGCAATCACCCAAGCACAAACTGCTTCTAAAACACAGGCAGCAGCTTCAACAGCAGTCACATCTGAACGCTCATAAGCAGCTTTTACTTCCACTTTAGTATTTATGTCAATAGAAGTAAGGGGTTTTAAAAGAGTAGGAATTGGTTTCATGGCAGCTCTTATCACTATAGGGCTACCGTTAGATATTCCTCCTTCAATTCCTCCTGCATTATTTGTCTTTCTGTAAAAACCTTTATCTCCCTCATAATAAATTTCATCATGGACTAAGGAACCGGGTCTTTTGGCTGCCTCAAAGCCTAAACCAAATTCTACTCCCTTAATTGCTTGAACACTCATTATATGATAAGAAAGCAGAGCATCTAATTTCCTGTCCCATTGAGTATGGCTGCCTAATCCTATAGGCACCCCTTCAATTACTATTTCTATTATACCTCCTAAAGTATCGCCTTTAGCCTTTGCCTCTTCAATTACTTTAATCCACTCTTCCTCTGTTTTTGCACCACCTATTTCTAATACTTTGCTTTTTACTGAAACATTTAGTTCTTTTAAAAGCAATTTTGCCACACTTCCTATAGCCACTCTTGCCGCGGTCTCACGGGCACTAGAACGCTCTAAAATATTTCTAATATCTCTTTGATTGTATTTAATAGCACCAGCAAGGTCTGCATGACCAGGGCGTGGTCTTGTTATAGGCGGAATTTCTTTATCTTTCCAATTTGTATAATCTCTATTTATAATCTCCAATGTAAGAGGTGCTCCGATAGTCTTGCCATGTCTTACTCCACTCAAGATGTGTACTTCATCTTTTTCAATAGCCATTCTTCCCCCTCTTCCATAACCCCCTTGCCTTCTTTTAAGCTCATTATTTATAAATTCTACGTCAATAAAGAGATTTGATGGAAGGCCTTCAATAATAGCAATTAAAGCTTCTCCATGGGATTCCCCTGCAGTAATATACCTCATATTTTTCCTCCTCACTGCTTTGCTTCAATTTCTTTAATCTCATCTTCATAATTAGCTACTAAAAAGTACAAAATACTTACTACTATTCTTGCAATACCTGTTAAAATCATAAAAGCTACATAACCCATTTGTGTATAAAGCCACATTCCAAACATAGGAGCAATAAAAGCGGAAATTTGAGTAATTAATGTAAACACGGCGATGTAACTCATTTTTTCTGAAGTAGGAGGTAAAAGCTCTAGCAACCAATTTAAGAGCAACATGTTATAACCTCCTACAGCTATACCCCCTAAAAAATCAAAAATAGCGCCAACATAAAGGTTTTTAGCTGTAGCCCACATGAGGGGAATAAATCCTAGAAGCAATGCACTTAATGCAACAGCAAATCCGTTTCCCCTTTTGTTGGACAGGTCAGCCCATTTATAAAAAGCTAAAATAGACCCAATAGAGGAAACAATAGTAAATATACTCATCCATGCATTGTTAGCATGCAAAAAATTTACCTTATATATGGTAAAAATGGGCCAAGCCATCATCCATGCAAAATAATATATAAAAGAAGTTACATTAAAATATATAAATTTCTTAGACTCAAACATGTTTCTAAAAGCTTCATAAAAACTTCCGGACTTGGCTTCATCCAAATCCCTTTTTACCACATGAAACCTTGAAAAATAATAAGATTCTATTAATCCGAAAATAAATGCAACAGTAAATATTACTTGATAATTAATAGGGAAAACTATTTTATCAAGCAACCATCCTGTTACCAAAACTGTAATTGTTGCCACAATTGTCGTCCAAAAATTTCTGTCAGCGAAAACTTTACTTCTATATTCTGGAGGAATTAATTCACTCATAAATGATTGCCAACACATGCCAACTGTCATAGAAGGTAAATTCATTATTCCCACTAATATAACTACAATCCACGGTTGAAGTTGTTTACTAAAAAGCGGAGCAAGAGCAAGTAAAAAATAAAAAGTTCTTGCGATATAAAGTACAATATAAGAAAATTTGTGAACCTCTTTTAATTTATTAATCAAATATGTTACAGGAATAACTCCAATTACCACCATAAGGGCAGGTAAAGAATTTAAAAGAGACACTTGAAAGTCATTTGCTCCTAATTTTATAGCATATATGCCAATAAAAGGGTTGACCATATTAAAGCCTATAGCCCATGCAAGACCATTTATCATATTCATTTTTATGTTATGTCTTAAATATTTGTAAACTTCTGCGTCCTTTTTCATACCTCTTCCCTCAAAATTAATATTTTAATTTTAGATTACCACGTTTTTTAAATTCTTTCAATAAATCAAAATGCCCCTTTAAAGGAGCATTTTGATTTTATAAAGCTTTTGTAGCGATTTCTTTAAGAATTTTTTCTATAAACTCATTTAAGGAAATAGCGCCTAAGTCCCCTTCTTTTCTTGACCTTAAAGATACTGTTCCTTGTTCCACTTCTTTATCCCCTACAATCAGCATGTAAGGAATCTTTTGAAGTTGTGCCTCTCGTATTTTGTATCCTATTTTTTCATTCCTGTCGTCTAATTCAGCTCTTATGTCATTTTCCAACAGACGCCCGTATACATTTTGGGCATAAGCATAGTGTTTATCAGATATAGGCAAAACTCTAACTTGTACTGGCGCCAGCCAAGTTGGGAAAGCCCCTGCAAAATGTTCAGTAAGAATTCCAATAAATCTTTCTATACTTCCGTAAATTACCCTGTGCAACATTATAGGTCTGTGTTTTTCTCCATCTGGGCCTATATACTCCAGTTCAAACCTTTCAGGCATCTGGAAATCCAATTGGATAGTTCCACATTGCCATGTACGACCTATGCTGTCTTTTAAATGAAAATCTATTTTGGGTCCGTAAAATGCACCATCCCCCTCATTAACTTTATATGGTAAATTCACGCGATTTAAAGCAGAAATCAAAGCATTTGTAGCCAATTCCCAGTCTTCATCAGACCCCATAGAATTTTCAGGACGTGTAGACAATTCAACAAAATACTCAAAGCCAAAAATTTTATAGAAATAATCCACTAAATTTATAACCCCTAAAATTTCATCTTCAACCTGCTCAGGAGTCATAAACAAGTGAGCATCATCCTGAGTAAAACTTCTTACTCTCATAAGCCCATGCAAAACTCCTGAGAGTTCATGTCTATGCACTAAACCCAATTCACAAAGTCTCAAAGGCAAATCCCTGTAACTGTGCATTGTAGACTTGTAAACAAGCATTGCTCCAGGGCAATTCATAGGCTTTATTGCATAAGTCTCTCCGTCTATTTCAGTGAAATACATATTCTCTTTATAGTGGTCCCAGTGTCCTGACCTACGCCATAATTCTTCATTCAAAATTATGGGAGTTTTTATTTCCTGATAACCATGCTTTATATGTTCTTTTCGCCAAAAATCTTCTAAAATGTTTCTTATAATCATTCCCTTAGGATGGAAAAAAGGAAAACCAGGTCCTTCAGGGTGGATACTAAACAAATCTAACTCTTTCCCTAATTTTCTATGGTCTCTCTTTTTAGCTTCCTCTAACATATGTAAATATTGATCTAACATGCTTTTTTTGGGAAAGCTTATTCCATATATTCTTTGAAGCATTTTATTTTTTTCGTCGCCTTTCCAGTAGGCTCCAGCAACTGACAACAATTTAATAGTTTTTACCATGCCTGTTGACATAAGATGGGGCCCAGCACAAAGGTCAGTAAATTCTCCTTGCTTGTAAAAAGAAATTTCCTCTCCTTCTGGTATTTCTTCAATTAGCTCCACTTTATAAGGTTCATCTTTTTCTTTCATCAATTTTATCGCTTCATCTTTTGGAAGGACAAACCTTTCCAACTTATAATCTTCTTTTATAATTCTATTCATTTCCTGTTCTATAGCTTCAAAGTCTTCTGTGGTAAAAGGCCTTTCTGTATCAAAGTCATAATAAAAACCATTGTCTATAGCCGGACCAATTGCCAATTTCACATCTTTAAAAAGCCTTTTTACAGCCTGTGCTAAAATATGGGAAGAAGTGTGCCAATAAATCTTTTTCCCTTCTTCATCATCAAAAGTCAAAATTTCTAATTTTCCGTCCTCCTCAATTTTTGTATTAAGTTCCACCACTTTGCCATTAAATTTTCCACCGACGGCTTCTTTTGCTAACCTTTCACTTATACTTTTAGCTATTTCATAAACTGTCATACCCTTTTCAAATTCTCTTTGTGTGCCATCCTTTAATGTTATAATCATTCAATTACCTCCTTTGTAAAATTTTTCTCTTAAATAAAAAACCTCTTACCCCGTAAAGAGGCAGAGGTTATCTGCGGTTCCACTCTTTTTTATACTCTGGTATTATATCGGAATAACCGTTCGGATTCATCATCCGCAGCTCCGGGGTGGTCTTCGATATTCAGAACATTTGAATGATCTCAGCCTATGTCATTCAATCTCTGTGATGTTCTTTAAATATCTACTTTCCCCCTCATTGCTTTAATATTTAATTTTTTAATCATTATATCTTCCTCTCGGACATTTGTCAATAATAATTTATAAAAATTGTATCACAATTGCTTGCAATACTCCTATTAGAAACCCTAAAACTCCCCCCATAATCTCTATCATATAAAGTTCACTGTGAGCAATTTTTATCACCACCTCCTCCAATTTTTCTAATTTGAAGCTTTTTATTTTTTCCTCTACAATTTCTGATATTTTAAGTTTTTTTGAAATAATCTCTACCACTTCATTAGAAGGAGAATTTAAAAATACTTCTACTTCTCTATTTATAATATCACCAATGTAGTTTGATATCATCTCTTTTATAGCCTTGGGAAGAAAAGAAGGAAGTTTATTTTCTGTAACTTCTTTAACTTTTAAGTCCAAATTCGATAATAGAAACTTGCGATTTTCTTCTGTTAAAAGCCTGTCCCATAAATCATTAAAAGATAACAATTCCCTTTCCACAATTTCACCTATTGATTTAGCAATTTCATATTTTCTTTTAGGGATAAGTCCTTGTAACGTAATACCGAAAATTTTTACAGGTTTCAAAGGCTTAAATAGCATTTTAACGGCGACAAAATTCGTAAGCCATCCAATAGCTGCTCCTACAAAAGCTAAAAATAGCATCCTTGTTAAAAATTGCATTCCACCACCTCTAAATTTTAAAAAATTAGACTTGTGCAAAATTCAGAAGCCTTAATTTAAGCCATTCTACAGACATACTTTTTTCCTATCACTCTTGAATTTTTTATCTTTTATGTAGGATTTCACCTCCCATTTGTCGAATTATTATATATACAGCATGAAAATATTTCTTAAGGAGGAGGAAATCCTACATGTACCAGCTTCAATTGCTTTTAAATATACCTGAACTCTTTACCTCTCAGTCTAAAATTGATTTCTATTCTTCTATGTTTGAAAATCTTGACCTGTCTTCAATACCTGAATTCCCTTCCTCTAGTCCTGGCCGTAAGGGTTATTCTCACCATGCACTTTTTAGAGCTTTTATTGTCATGAAAGCTGAAAGATTCGGCACAATTTCTGACCTTTTAGATTATCTCCGCAATAATCTTATCATTGCTCATCTTTGTGGCTTCGACATTTCTAAACCTCTTCCTTCTTATTGGACTTTTCGCCGTTTTATTAATGACTTCTCTCATGATTATTTGACCTCTATTTTTCAAAATCAGGTCAATATCCTCAAAAATATGGGTATTATCTCCGGTGAGTTTATTTCCATGGATTCTACCCCTATTAAAGCTAACACTAAGTTAAATAACCCTAAGTCTTTTTCTAAAAATAAATTCTCTAAAGATAATCAGCCTAAGTCAGATAAGGATTGTAAATTAGGCGTTTATTCTGCTTCTAACGATTCTTCTAATAAACGCTATAAGTTTTATTGGGGCTATAAAAATCACATTATTGTTGATGCTATCTCTGGTTTACCCATCGCTGAAACTACTACCCCCGCTGATGCCCCTGATTTTGAAGCCGCTTTATCTTTGCTTGAGAAGACTAATAAGTGGTTTAACCTTAAGTATGTTAATTTTATTGCTGATAAAGGCTATGATGTTAAGAAACTTTATAATTATGTTAGAAATATTCTCCACGGTCATTGCTTTATTCCTCTTAACAAGCGTAATTCTAAAAATCCCCCTCTGACTGATGATGGTTATATGGTCTGTGAAGCGGGTATTAAAATGCTTAAAGATGGCAAGCAATATTTTGATGGTTTTATTAAGCAAAAATTTGTTTGCAAGTTCTGTAATTCTAAGGATGATTCTGCCTGCCCTATAAATCATCCTAAATATTTTAATGGCAAAAAGCATAGAGGCTGTACTAAGTATGCTATTATATCTTCTGATTATAGGTCCTCTATTAATAGAGACTCCCTATATTTTAAGGCCGTCTACAAATTGAGAATTGAATCAGAAAGATATAATTCCCGCTTTAAAGCTCTGGATTTTGAAAAGGCTTATGTTAGAAATATTAATTCTGTGAGCAACCTTAATACTTTTGGCCATATTACTTTGCTTACTGTCGCTATTGTAGCTATTAAATTGGGCAAATATGATGAGTTTAGATCTCTTGTTGCTTTGATGCAATCGGCCTAATTTTTATTGAATCTATTTCATGCCATTTTTTAACATTTGACTTCTACAGGATATTTATGCCCTTTTTTAGCTCCTCTTTTTGTCTTTTCTTTTCCCTTACCACTTCCTTTATGTTTGATTGTCAGTGTTGATTACTATATATTGTATGTAATACATATTTTGGTTTTTGATTATGATTATTTTAATTAATTTTGCACATCCCTATAAAAAATCACAAATATAATAATATCAGATTTTGACGAATTTTAAAACCCAGCCTTAAGCTGGGCTATTTTTCACATTTAATCTTTGAACACAATTCACAACCATAGCAAATTTCTACTTTGTCATTAAAAACTTTTTTAACCGTCTCTAGAATTTCATTATCTCTCATATTGTTAATAGAATGAAAAAATATTTTTTTAGGAGCAATGGTTATAAGCGTGCTTATCAAAGCATCTTCATCACTTATAACACCATCTTTTAATTCAGCAACTATTTCATTAATAAAATCATTAGATATTGGTTTGTCATTTTCATCATAAAGTTTAAATTTGCCATTTTTATCGACAATGATATTCAATATTTCAACTTTTGAATCCTGTAATTCGACGAAGTATTTAAGTAAACCTATAAACTCATTGTACTCTTTTTTCATTAAAAATTCATCAACAGCCTTATCTGTTACTTCGCTAAGTTCACCAATAAAATCCCTCAGTCTAAAGTTCACAAACCCTTCTAAGTCTATATAATCACTCTCTTTTAAAAAATCTCTTACCAATACAAAAATTTGCTCTTTTTTTGCTAATTTAAATGTC
This sequence comes from Thermoanaerobacter ethanolicus JW 200, assembly GCF_003722315.1. NCBI lineage: Bacteria > Bacillati > Bacillota > Clostridia > Thermoanaerobacterales > Thermoanaerobacteraceae > Thermoanaerobacter > Thermoanaerobacter ethanolicus. The sequence continues at coordinate 2,211,882 of NZ_CP033580.1, forward strand.
TCTTTATTCACATCATCTTCTAAAATATTGTAAGCGATTTTTTCTATTTCCTCCTTTTCATCTTCTGAAAAATAATGGTAATATTTATTGATTAATTTTTTTATTATCCGTTTGTCAATTTGGTTAACAATTATATCTGAAATAGCTTCCGCTATATAATTTCTTATTCTCGCAACATTGCTAAAGCCTTGTTTATCCTCCACTTTTAAGCTATAATAGGTAACTGAGCCACACACATTAGAATTTATCGCAATCTTTATACCATTTTCAGCTAAATTTTTTAAGCCATGTTTTAAATTTTCTACATCTAGTTTTAAATCCTTTGAAACACCTATGGAAAATAGTTGCAATTTTCTCACTCCCTTCGTTAATAGTATATGTGTCTTTTTATCATTTTTATCTGTTTTAAATCAGTGGAATGATGGAACCAATGTCTTTTATTTGTTTAAAAGTAAGATAAACAATTTCAATTCCTTTTTTATTTAAAAATTCAATAATTTTTTCATAATTTTTATGTGAATTAAATACACCAGTTACTGCTAATTTTTTCTCTCCTATAAGCCCCATTGCACCGCCAATAAACCCGTATTCAAAACCCTTTAAAAAAACACCTCCGGGTTCTATCAAAAGCGCTTCAAAACCATTGCTAACTGCTACCTCAAATATTCCTTTGTCTGAAGTTATAAAGCTATTATCATCTATGATTGCCATATTACATTTTGTATAACCTTGCTTTACATTTAAAAACTTGACACCTTTTTTTTCTAAGGACTCTCTCAAAACAGGATCTGTGTACTTGAAATTGTGAAAAGCTGTGTTTCCCAATCTTGCTACATTATATGCGATATCATAAGGATAGTTACGTTTCAAAAAAGTTTGTCCTATTTTTACTTTTAAACCTATTAATTTCAATTTGCGTATAAACTCTGGTGTCACATTGGGAGCTACAATGATTTCTCTGTCTCCTAAGGGATGCAAAAGTATATCGGGATGAAAAGAAATAGCATCGTATAAATCTGCACATTTTTCAGTATATAAGACTTTTATCCCTAACTTAGACAAACTATCTCCAATTTCCCTCTCTCTTCCATCAATTACAACCCATTTAAAATTGCCATGGGGAACAAAGGGATTAGACATTTTTTCACCTCTTTTATACAAAGATAGGGCATACTGTTGTATGCCCTTAACCTTTTCTTTAACCTTTTCTTTAACCTTTTCTTTAACCTTTTCTTTAACCTTTTCTTCTATCTTTTAAATAACAACTTCCATCCATTGTCTTTAATTTCTTTTTCAATTCAGCAGCTACTGCACTTATTTCCAAATCATTTTTAAAATCTCTAAATTCATTTGTGACAATAGCAATAGAAATTGATACCAGTGGAAACATCATCTTTTCGCCAGTCCTACCAATTGTCTCTATGTAACCCCGTTTTCTATCTTCATCGTCATATAAATACTTTATTTCCTCATCAAAGCGAGAAATTATATACTTACACATCTCTTCAGCTTTATCAGGAGTAGTAATTATCACAAAATCATCTCCACCTATGTGTCCCAAAAAATCTCTTTCATTTCCAATCAGATTTACAGCATCTGATAAAATTTTGGCTGTAAGTTTTATTACATTATCTCCTCTTAGAAAACCATAGTAATCATTATAAGACTTAAAATTGTCCAAATCAATATACAAAATGGCATAAGGCTTGTTTTCTTTAATTCGCCTTTTTATTTCTTCTTTAATGTCAATATTTCCTCTAAGACCAGTAAGAGGGTTGGCCATTCTGTTGTGTTCTATCCGCTGAAACAAATTATTGACTTTAAACAGAAGTTCTTTGTCATTAAAAGGTTTCACTAAATAATCATCTGCACCCAATTCCAACCCTTTAATTTTTTCTTCAAAATTGTCCTGTGAAGTCAAAAGTATTATAGGAAGCATCAAATTTTCTTCTTCTTTCCTCAAAATTCTTAAAAGGTCAAAGCCATTCATGCCTGGCATAACTATATCTAATATTACCATATCAGGTAGTTTATTCCTGTATATTTGTAAAGCCTCTTCTCCATCTTTAGCCTCTAGCACCCCATACCCAGCATTTTCTAAAATATCTTTCAAAATTTTCCTTGTAAGTTTGTTATCATCGACAATAAGAATGTTTCTCCCCTTCACAATGCTTCCTCCACAAAAAAACATTTAACAACCCCATAATATTATATAAAAATTTTGGCAAAAAAACTACTACTTTAGCAAATTAAATTTAAATTAAAAATGAAAAAATTTTACATAAAATTTTATGCAGTTTCTTCAAAGAAAAGAGAGTAATATTTTGAAATTTTTTCTTCCAATGTGTCCATACTTATAAAACGAGCCTCTCTTATTGCCTCTTTTCCATCCACATAAACTATTACAGTAGGAACAGTAAAAACAGAAAACTTACCAGAAGCCAGCGGAATCTCATCAATAGGAATGTGAAAACTTTTTATTTTTGGATAGTTTACTAGCATTTCTTCAAGTTTAGGAAGTAATGATGTACATATTCCGCAATCTTGTGTAGAAAAATAAAGAAATACCATATCATTTTCCTTTATAATTTGTTCTATATTTTCTATGTCGTTAATTTTATCCATAATTTCCCTCCTATCCAAAAGACTACAAACGATTAGATTTTAAAATTAAAAAATATAAGCCCCTTCTAGGGCTTTTTCATAACCTGATTCACTAAAGTTTCATATTTTTATGGAGGCGACACCCGGATTCGAACCGGGGAATAAAGGTTTTGCAGACCTCTGCCTTACCACTTGGCTATGTCGCCATATTGGAGCGGACAACGAGACTCGAACTCGCGACCCTCACCTTGGCAAGGTGATGCTCTACCAACTGAGCTATGTCCGCATAATGGTGCCTCGAAGTGGAATCGAACCACTGACACAGGGATTTTCAGTCCCTTGCTCTACCAACTGAGCTATCGAGGCATAACTGGCGACCCAAAAGGGACTTGAACCCTCGACCTCCAGCGTGACAGGCTGGCGCTCTAACCAACTGAGCTATTGGGCCGTGGTGGTCGCAATAGGACTCGAACCTATGACCCCCTGCTTGTAAGGCAGGTGCTCTCCCAGCTGAGCTATACGACCATTCTACTGCCGTGCAAGTAATAGTATACATAAAAAACTGCTATTAGTCAACACTATTTTGAGGATTTTTTCGCCTTTATGTCTAATTAAAAATAAAAAATATCGATGATTCTCTTAAATTTGCTTTATTCCTCTGCAATTCTCAGCAATTCTTTAAGCCTACTTTCCTCTATCAAATACTTTTTACCACAAAAATGGCATACAGCTTCAACAAATTGTCCTTCTGAAATAAGTTTTTCTATCTCCTCTTTTCCAAGAGCAATTATAGCAGTTTCAAATCTTTCTTGTGAACAATCACATTCATATTTTAAATCTACTCTTTCTAAAATATTAAGTCCCATCTCCCCTAATATATGGTTCAATATATCTTCTGGCAGATATCCATTCCTTAACAATTCTGTAACTGAAGAAATATTCCTGAGTGCTTCCTCTAGCTTTGCTACAACTTCTTCTTCAACATTAGGCAATAACTGTATAATAAAGCCTCCAGAAGCTAAAACATTTCCTTCTTTTCCCACTAACACTCCTACCCCAACAGCAGAAGGTACCTGCTCAGAGGCATAAAAATAATAGGCTATATCTTCCCCGATTTCCCCAGTTTGAAGCTCTACAGTTCCAATGTAAGGTTCCTTTAAACCTATATCTTTTATAACAGTCACATATCCATTTTTACCAACAGCTTTGCCTACATCTAATTTTCCTTTTTCAGACAGTGGTAAATCCACTGTAGGATTTCCTACATACCCTTTGACAATTCCCGGGTAATTTGACACTGCAACAATATTCCCTATAGGCCCATCACCTTTTATAACTAAAGTGACCTTGTCTTTTTCATCCTTCATCATAACTCGCATCATAGCGACAGCTGTCAAAGCTCTTCCTAAAGCTGCACAAGTGGTAGGTGTGAGATTGTGAATTTCTTTAGCCTTCTGGGTAGTTTGTGTTGAAAAAGCTGCAATAGCTAATATTTTATTATTATAAGCTGTAGCTCTTACAATGTAATCACTCATAGTAAATACCTCCTATATCAAAAAACCCTAACATATTTAATGTTAGGGTTTAATTTCACGTCAGTTTACCTTTCTTACCTTAGAAGCTTGTGGTCCTTTTGCAGCTTCAACTACCTCGAACTCAACTTTTTGTCCTTCCTCTAATGTCTTAAAGCCATCACCTTCAATTGCTGAGTAATGGACAAATACGTCTGTGCCATCCTCCCTTTCAATAAAGCCATAGCCTTTCTCGGCATTAAACCATTTTACTTTACCTCTTACCATTTATATCTTCCTCCAAACTTGATAAATAATTTACTTCTCTATCATAGCACTTATATATCAAATTGTCAAATTTTTTATTGAAATTTTATAATATCCCATATATTTCTAAGCGCATAGCTTGCTTTTTCCCTTATAACTACATCAGCTTTATAGTCATAAGGAGTCTCTGTCGCATTTATAATTATTAAATGTCTTACTATATCTGGCAAAAAGTTCACTGGCGAAACTGCCAAAGAAGAACCTATGACTATTAACAAATCGCTGGACTTTACTTCTTTTACTGCCAAATCAAAAACATAAGGCATAGGATCTCCAAATAGTACTACATCAGGCCGCAGTAACCCACCACACTCATCGCAGCGAGGAGGAATTTGTTTTTTATTTACTTTTTCCTCTAAAACTTCAAAAGAGACTTTTTTTCCACAATGTAAACAACTTCCTTCTCTCGTATTGCCGTGAACTTCGAATACATTTTTAGAACCAGCTTTTTGATGAAGATTGTCTATATTTTGTGTAATTACTCCAAAAATTATACCTTCTTTCTCCATTTCGCTTAATATGTAATGAGCTTCATTAGGCTCAGCATTTCTCATTGAAGACAAAATCTTGAAACCAACTTTATAAAATTCCTCCGGGAAATTGTACAATACTCCCGTTGACAAAACCTCCATTGGATCTAACTTCTCCCACAGACCCCTTCCTGGGCTTCTAAAATCAGGTATACCACTTTCCGTTGATATACCTGCTCCTGTCAATACAATATTTTTTCTTGACTGCTTAATGAGGCGAGCAGCCTCTTCAAACAAATTTTTATCCCCCATGGCAATTCACCTCAAATAGAGTATATCACAACTTTTCTTTTTTTCCTACCTCCTGTTGCATTTTCATCTTTTTCTTAACTATTGAACCTATCTTCCCAGTTTCTTGGGCAGATAACTTAGACCATCCAACTTTTTTTACCTTTTCAAGAAGTCCTAATTCTTCAGCCGCTTCAAGTTTCAAAATTTCATTGTCCATTCTCTAATGCTCCTCCCAATTTAAAGAACTGTAATATATCTTTTTCCCTGTGCTGGCATCTATCATAAACTCCAAAGAGTTAGGTATATACACTAATTTACCTTTTTTATTCTCTGTTATAAAATAGTACAGTTTAAAACCACTATCTATAAAAATATTTTGAGCAACTTGTGTATTGATAGTATTGTCTATCTTTGGAAAATCAATATAATCCCAATTAAAAATTATTTTTTTAACTATTCCTTCCTCATTTGTTTCAATGGTTATATAATTATTAGAAATTATCGTATTGTTTGTTTGTCTATAAAAAGTATAAATTTTATTATCTCGATAATTCATAGGATATGCTACCAAAAAATCACAAGACAAATAATTATAAAGATGTTCTTTCACATATGTCTTTGCCTCTTCAATATCAAGTATTCTAAAATTTTTCTCATTATAATTCCAATAACCAAAACCTAAGTGAAGAATATTTTGGTCGTGAGAATCAATTGCTACATTTATATTTAAAATTTTGTCTTTTAAACTTGTAAAATTCCAATCATAGGTCACAGCCGGTTTACCCGTCAAATAAAAATTATTCACATAACCGGATTTGAGTAAAGAAATTTTATCTATTTTTAAATTTTTTGCTATATCTTGAGCAATTGTCTCTGGATTTTTTAAATTAAAACAATCGTCTTTTAACTTTGCAAAATCCAGTGTAATCATTTCTTCTTTAATATCATTTCCCTTATAATCAATAAAAATACCACTTTTGGCATCAATCCCATAAAACAAAGGATTCAAAGAGGAAATATACACTAACTGATACTTTTTGCCCTCTTTATAAGCCATAAGCTGAGGAACAATATATCTTTGGTATAGGCTTTTTATTTCGCCAATACTTTTAATATCCTTTGTCCCCTCATATTCCACTTTTTCCGAAAGATTTTCACCAAAAAATTTAACAACTTCTCCTGAATGAGAATCTATGTACACAACTATTTCTCTATTATCCACTATCAGGTGATTTATCACTTTTTTAAAAATTAACTTATAAATATATGGTTTTTCTAAACTTTCATCAATATACTCATCATCTGAAAGGCTTTTTACAAATTGATATTCTTCTCCTGTAATTGAAGATATCAAATTGTGGGCTAAAATTATCGACTCACTTTTTGAATATTTTGCTGATAAATTTTTGTCAAAAGGTGTAAAAGTATTTTCATAGTAATCTATATACTCCAATTTATCATTGTCACTATTGTATACAATTTTTAAATTCTTAAAGGGATTACTTCCTTCAAATTTAAAGCTATATAACCCATTTTGCAACTTATGTTCTACCAATTTTAATCCCCTTGTAAAAGGTACCTTCATTATTATTTCTTGTAATATTTTTTCTTCTGAATAAGGATTAGCTTCTGAATAGGCACTTGATAAATTTAAAAATAATATCAAGGCAATCAATCCTGCTAAACAAAATTTTTTAACCATACATAGACCTCCTTGAAAATATTCCCATATATACTATTCTATGTATGGTTAAAAATTCCTGCTTATATAACAAAAAAATCCGGATAACCCGGATTTTTAAACTGCTATTACTTCCCTCACTTCAGGAATTTCTTCTTTGATAGCCCTTTCAATGCCTTCTTTCAGCGTCAACGTAGCAAAAGGGCATCCTCCACAAGCACCTGTCAGCCTTACCTTTACAATTCCATCCTCTGTAACGTCAATAAGTTCCACATTTCCTCCGTCTGCTTGAAGAGATGGTCTTAGAAGCTCTAATACTTCTTCTACTCTTTCTCTCATAGCCTATCCTCCTTCCTGACACAATTATTATACCACAAAAATCAATGGAAATCTATTTTTTGAGTTTTCGACTTATAATTTCTGCAACTTTTTCTAAAAATCTTTTGTCTTCTTCATCAAAAGCAGCTAAATCATCGCTGTCAATATCTATTTCTCCTATTATGTCGCCATTAACCCATATTGGCACTACAATTTCCGATTTCGTCTCAAGACTACAAGCCAAATAATTATCTTCTTTTGTTACATCATCTACAATTATAGTATTTTTTTCTGCAACAGCTCTTCCACAAACCCCCTGTCCTACTTTAATTTTCACATGTTCTGTAGGTCTACCAATATAAGGTCCTATTACTAACTCTCCATCCTTCATGAAATAAAAACCTGTCCAATTATAGTAAGGAACATTGTCTGCTAATATCTTAACAACTTCACCATAAAATTCATCCATATCATCAATTTCTCTTGCCTTTTGGTCAATCCTAACTAATAAGTCATCAAAAACTTTTCTTTTTTCCATCTTTTCAGCTCCTCTGTAAAAAATTTATCAATATAATTTTACCATTAAAATGTTATAAAATAAAGTAGTTCCCTTTTAGATTTATCAATAGTTAAAGATTAATTCAATTTGCCTTAAATAAGAAAACTGCCTCAAAGGCAGTTTAATTGTAAAATTGTTTATTGGGGTCATTTAAAACCCTTCTAATCATCCAGTATGCCAATATCAAAATAAAAGGTGTTACTAACTGAGTTAAAGTAAAAAATCCTATTCCCCATTTTTCATTTAAATATACAGGCCATATTAAAGGATTGTCCCTTACGGTTTCTTCAATTAAACCTCTCATTAATTGATAATAAAATATAAAAGACCAAAATTGATATCCATCAGGCATGTGCTTTTTTTGTATATAAAAATATCTTATGAGAAGTATTACTCCCATAGCAACTCCTACTAATTGCGCAGGCCATCTCCCAAAGGCAAACTCAGTCGGCCTTCCTAATACTTCTTGGTTAAATATATTTCCTATTCTGACTAATATATTACCAATTGAAAGTCCTAAAACTGCGAAATCCTCTAGAGGATTTATCCTCACACCTTTTTTACGACAATAATAAAGCCCTGCTAAAAAACCACCTAAAACTGCACCATGCCATGAAAGTCCACCTTCATAAATCTTTAACACTTGAATAGGATTTTTAATAAACCACTCAGGATAATTTGCCAATACAAACATCAATCGAGCACCTATAACACCAGAAATTACTACAATCATTAATAGATTTAATAAAAAGTCTTCATCGTAATTTAATTTCATTGCCTCTTTGTACAAATAATATCCACCAATAGCAATAGAAATAGCCATAAAAATTCCATACCAATGAACAGCAATTGGACCAATTTTAAAAGCATAAGGGCTAATTGTCGGAATGTACATCATACAACCTCCATACAATAGTTTTTAAACAGAAAACTCTGATAAGATTTTCATTATAATATCATTCTACAGCATTTCGATAATATGTCAAGAGGTGACTTTTATTTCCTTATAATGCTTTTATATGACTCTGAAATAAAAAAATCTATCCTCAACATAAAAAGTTTTGGCACCAAACCTAAATTACATAAAAATAAAGGCAGCAAGCTTCCTTCTACTCTGATTGGTATAAGAAATTGCTCGCGAGGAATATTTAAGAAATTTCAACCGTTTTTTTAAACTCCTCTTTTATCTTCTTTAGCAATTCCTCTTTTGTCATTATATCTACCGCAGTCATAGCCAGAGCTTTGGCTGCAAGTACGGCTGCCTCCTTTCCCCTCTCTGAACCTGCAGCTTTCAAAAATTCCAAGCTATGAGGTGCTATGTCCTCTTCAGCTATGGCAATGTGGGGATGGATAGAAGGCACAACCTGGCTTACATTTCCCATGTCCGTTGAGCCAACGCCCTCTTCCTTATCGCTTATATCATGATAACCCAGTTCCTTTAAATTAGCTTTAAATGTCTCAACCATAGTTTTATTGGTTATTAGGTTGTCAAAGCCAAGCTCAAAATTTCTATATGAAAGCTTTGCTCCAGTTGCCACCTCAGCACCCTTGGCACAGGCTATTACTTTTTCCTTTACCTCCAGCATGTATTTTTTTTCTTTTGCCCTCACGTAAAAGCGGGCGACAGCTCTTTCGGGAATAATATTGGGAGTGTATCCTCCTTCGGTAATTATCCCATGGATTCTCGCATCAGGTCTCAACTGCTGCCTTAAGGCATTGATACCGTTGAAAAGAAGGATGACCGCGTCCAGAGCATTTATGCCTAGGTGAGGTGCAACGGCGGCATGCGCTGCTTTACCCGTATATGTAAACTCCAGAGGTTCTATGGCAAGGGAAGTAGTATATACAGTAGTTCTATTGCCAGGATGTACCATCATAGCTGCATCCACATCAAAAAATACCTCTTTCTACTAGTATTACCTTGGCACCGTCAGTTTCTTCTGCAGGGGAACCTACTAACATCACTTCGCCGAAAAGCTCTTCATCTAATGCCCCTAAGGCTGCTGCAGCTCCAAAACTTGCAGCTGCAATTAAGTTATGACCACAAGCGTGACCTATTTCTGGAAGAGCATCATACTCAGCCAAAAGCGCCACCTTGGGACCAGGTTTTTTACCTTTTTTCTGTGCCAAAAAAGCAGTTGGCAGGCCTTCGACTTCATTTACTAAAAAACCATAACCGTTTATTTTTTCCTTTAATAGTTTTGAAGCTTTAAATTCTTGATTTCCAAGCTCAGGATTTTTGTATATCTCATCAGCAATTTCAAAAATCTCCCCCTTAATACTATCGATAAAAGAAATGACCTTCTTTTTCAATTCTTCCACACCTATAACTCCTTCCTAACCTATATGAATTTTACAAAAATGTTTATCAATATCACTAAGCAGTCTATAAGCATTTCTTCATTTAGAATAAGGGGATTTACGGTTCTGTTGATTTAACCATAATCCCAGCCAAGGATAACGAAAGTAATGATTACTATTGTGTATAACATGTTGTAATTTATGTTATCAATTTAAAACTGTAAAGTCAAGAACCTTTTTGTATCTCCCTCAAATAGGTATAGACATATTTACCACTTAGAGAATAATTACAAAAACATTGAAGAAGAAAACACATAAAAAGAATAGAGCTGCCTCCTTGGGCAACAGGGGCAAAATATTACCATTCCTGCATAAACATCAAAAAATCGAGTAGGAGCTGAATAATTATTTTATTCAGCGTCCTCTCACACCACCGTACGTACCGTTCGGTATACGGCGGTTCATTAGGAATTGTGTACAATTAGATATCTTTGGGATAAACTCTTATAACCTATGCTTTCAAAGTATTTATTTGTAAGAGTCTTATTTAGGATTGGGCTATTGGATATTCTCCAGTAGCCTTTCCTTGTATTGGCGTATTCCCAGGCTTTTTGTTCTTCTACTCCTAGTTTTACTAAGTTATCATGCTTCGTTTTTATCTTCTTCCATTGTTTCCATATACATGCCCTTAGTCTTCGCCTTATCCATTCGTCAAGGGTTTTCATTATGCTTTTCGCGTCTGCTAATCCAAAATAGTTGACCCATCCTGTTGTTATTTGATTTAGTCTTTTTATTCTGTTTTCCATGCTTATTCCCTTGTTCCGATTGGTTATTTCTCTTACTTTTTCCTTAAACCTTTTGATGGATTTTTCATGGATTCTTATTCTTACTTCGTTTTCTTTTGTATAGAATGAAAATCCAAGAAATTTTCTTCTCCATGGTCTATCTACAGCACTTTTTGCTTCGTTGACTTTTAGTTTTAATTTGCTTTCTATGAATTTCTTTATGCTCTTCATTACTCTGTTTCCTGCAGACCTGCTTCTTACATATATGTTGCAGTCATCTGCGTATCGGCAGAATTTGTGCCCTCTCTTTTCAAGTTCTTTGTCTAGTTCATCCAACATTATGTTTGCTAATAGGGGACTTAATGGCCCTCCTTGGGGTGTCCCTTCTTCTGTTGATACTTTGATTCCGTTTATCATTACTCCCGATTCTAGGTATCTTCGTATTAACTTTAGTACTCTTTTGTCTCCTATCCGCTTTTCTAGTTTGGACATTATTATGTCGTGGTTTACTCTGTCAAAGAACTTTTCTAAGTCCATATCTACAACCCATGTGTATCCTTCATTTATGTATGCTTCTGCGGCTTTTATTGCGTCTTTTGCACTGCGTCCTGGTCTGAATCCATAACTGCTATCAGAAAATGTATGGTTGTAGACTTTATTCAGTATTTGGGCTATTGCTTGTTGTATTAGTCTGTCTAGTACTGTAGGTATTCCTAGTAGTCTTACTCCTCCATCTGGTTTGGGAATTTCTACTCTTCGCACTGGTTGTGGTTTGTATTTCCCCTCCAGCAGTTGTTGTTTTATGGTTGGCCAGTTTTCTTTGAGATACGGTAGAAGTTCATCTACTTCCATCCCATCGACTCCATGGCTTCCTTTATTTGCAACAACGCGCTTGTATGCTGCTCTCATGTTTCCTCGTTCTACTATCATTTCAAGCATCTTGCTGGTATATCTTTGTACTTCGTTTCTTCCATCTTCCGACGCCGATGATATACTATGCACTTCCGTTGTCTTTTGAAATTCCATTTCTCTATTCAACGGATAGCCTCTTTGTTGAGTTGTCTGCAGTCTCTGCATATCTTTCGAGTCCATAAGATTTCCAAAACCTCCTAACGTTCGGTCCTTCCTTATCTATTCATGTCTAGATAAGTACTATGACCTCTGCTGACTTCTCAAGGTTCAGCCATACATCACTGCATGGGTTGTCACTTCAGATTTTACTTCCATGACTTATCCTTGAGACCTCCCCGGGTAAGAACGATAACTTTCATCTCATATATCTGCCAGATTTACTGTATGGGATTCGGGTAGTGTTGGACTTCGTTTTGTTACGCAAACTCATCCATCCCAATTCAGCCTCTTATCTGGTTCTTGTTCATCAGACCGAGATTTTGCCTTAAGCTTCCTTCAGATTCCACCTCACGATGGACACCCTTGCTCTTGGCTAGTGGTTCCCACTACCAAGCCCACAGCGGACTTTCACCGCCTAGTTATCGCCCATGCCGGGCGCACATAAAAATCCCGGCATCTATACAATGCCGGAAAATCTTCATATTATTGGTGGGGTTAACAGGGATCGAACCTGTGACCTCTACGATGTGAGCGTAGCGCTCTGACCAGCTGAGCTATAACCCCACTTTCTATATTTTTATTATATACATCTCTCTAAAATATGTCAATCACAAATTTTTTAATACAAAGAAGGACTTTAAACGTTTTAATAGAATTTATAATATAAAACCACTTACTTGCATAATAACATATACTATATAGTAAAAATCACCAAATAAGAATATCATTTTATAAAAAGAGGGATATCATGAATGACTTATTATCATTGAGATGCATAAACATTACTTTGAGCGAAATTCTTAGCGACGAATACCTTTCCCTCATGAAGTGGGAAATAGAAAAAATTTTACAAATTAACTTGATACAACATATTCTAAAATATGAAGACGATACTGAATGGTTTATTCTTCTAAATGGAATAGAAAAAAACTTTCGACTTTGGCTGACAATTTTCCAAGACTCTTATGAACCAGTTAATAGAATTATAATTAATGAACTTTCTGTGTCTTTTGAAAAAGAAATTGACAAAAAAGAACTAGAAAAACAAATTATAAAAACTGTTTCTGAGTTTTTACGCGATATTGGTGTCATTTCAGTATATTCTAATAATACATCTTTGCCTTGGGAAGAATTAGGATTTATGCTAGAAGAAAATAAATTATATTTTAGTTTAAAATAAAACCCCTCAAAAGAGGGATTTTATTTTGCTAATTCATATATAGCGTGAGCATAAATTTTTGCATTTAATATCAAATCTTCAATTTCTATATATTCATCCGCTTGATGTGCTAACTCTGGCTTGCCTGGAAAAACAGGCCCAAATGCTACTGTGTTAGGCATCTCTTTCGCATAAGTTCCTCCACCTATTGCTAAAAGCTCTGCTTTCTGTCCCGTCTGTTCTTCATAAACTTTGCTCAAAGTTTTTATCAAAGGATGGTCTGGTGGGAAATACAAAGGTGGTTGATGGAGCATGTCTTCTATTCTCATCCCATTAGTTTTGATTTTTTCTTCAAAAATATTCATCCAATCCTCATATTTATATTTTACAGGATATCGAATATTTAATCCTAATACTCCTTTGTTTTCATCTAATTGAATAGTACCAACGTTAAAAGTCAATTCTCCTGTTTCATCTTTTAAGTATATCCCAAAAGTTTTTCCATCTGTTTCCATTCCCACATTTGTAGCAAAGAAATGTATAAAATCTTTGACATCGCTATCCTCTAAATCTATTCTGTCAAGGAAGAGAAATAGCTGCATTATAGCATTTTTCCCTAAGTGTGGAAGGCTGCCATGAGCCGAAACCCCTACTGATTTGATTACAAGCATTTCGTCTTTTTCTTCAGCCTTCAAATTGTAACCAGTCTCTTTTATGAAGGCTTCTAACTTATCTTGAATTTCTTTCTTCTTATTTGCCTCTTTTACCTCTAATCCAGCTTCACAATAGCCTGGTACTACATTAGGCCTTTCTCCACCTTTGATGTATTTTATAACAATGTTGCTGGACTTTTTATTAAAGTCTTTTACCACATTAAACATTGTTATTCCTTTTTCTGCATATATAATTGGATATTGAGCATCAGGAGTAAAGCCCATTGTAGGAGCTTCATCGTGTTTTAAATAATAAGCAATCTCGTGAGAACCTGTCTCTTCATTTGTTCCAAATAAAATTCTCACTCTTTTAGAAAGCTTTAACCCAGCGTCTTTTATAGCCTTTAGCCCGTATAAAGCAGCAATTATAGGGCCCTTATCATCTACAGTACCTCTCCCATATATCTTTCCATCATGTATTTCAGCACCATAAGGTGGATAAGTCCACCCATCACCTTCTGGAACTACATCTAAATGTCCCAAAACTCCTATCATTTCTTCTCCTTCGCCGTATTCTGCATACCCTACATAGCCATCCACGTTTTTAGTCCTAAAGCCTAAACTTTGTGCAATCTCTAAAGCTTTGTCCAATGCCTTAGCAACACCTTCTCCATAAGGCATTCCTGGTTTCGGTTCATCTTGTACGCTTTTTATCTTGACTAACTCTTGAACAGATTTTATAATGTCATCTCTCATATTGTCTATGTAGGAATTTAAATCCATAAAAATCCCCCCAATAATTTGGTAATCACATCTCTATTATATACCTTTACTTAAATGTTTTCAATATTTTTCTATCTGCTTCCTATTTTCTTACCTATAACATTCCAAAAGGAAGGGGTTTCAAAGCCAATCCTCCACACACATATGCCATGTAAATTATACCTTTTAGCAACTTCTATCTTCTCAGCTAAAGTGGCAGAGTTTTCAAACCATACCTCTCTCGTTATTCCCGTGTTTTTGTCATAATAGACATAATAAGGCTCTTGGTATTGGTCGCTCCACTTTATTTGAATTCCTTGAATTTGTGCTTTTGTAAGTATTTCTTTTGTAGGGCGAGAGAAACCACCACTTTTACTTGCAGGCCAATCATATCCATAAGTAGCTACTCCTAAACATATTTGTTCAGGTTTAAAACCTTCATTTAGTGCATCTTTGACGTTGTACTCCACCCACTGCTCAGGAGAAACAGGTCCCGGCGGTGAAGAAGCATTATGCCTATCATAGGTCATCAAGGTGACATGGTCCACTAAAGGCGCTAATTCGTGATAGTCGTATATACCTGATATTTCTTTAGGTACCTGATAATGAGGTATAACGGAAATGTCAAGAATTTTACCTTCTTTTTTGATAAGCGGTCTTATTTTGCTTATAAAAGCCGTAAGATAATCTTTGTCCTGAACATAATTTTTAGTTCCATGAGGAATAAACTCAAAATCTATGTTGTAACCGTCAAAATCATGTTTTTTTAATAAAGCCATTAATTGAGAAATAGCCTTTTCTCGGATATTTGGATCCAAAAGAACTTCATCTTTGCTGTTAGCCACATTAACAAGAGGAACTACTTTTATCCCTTGTTTTTTCGCATAATCCAGCACTTGAGGGTTTGTAGAATCTTTTACTGTCCCGTCTCCTTCTACAGTAAGCCACAAGGGAGAAAGTGTATCAATATATCTTGAATATTTTACCAATGATTGATATGAATTATCTGGGCCAGCAGAATCAACATAAAATCCTACTACTTGAAGTTTTTTTACTCCTATCTTACTAAAAGGTTTGAAAAAGGGTTTTTGAGCTGTACTTTTACATCCGCTCAAAGATATTGATATGGTTAATAGCAAAATTATCAAGATTGATATCAATCTCAATTTTTTCCACATAAAAAGATATAACCTCCTCATTTTTATGATTCGGTTATATCTTTTGATAAAAAATAAATTTTATGTATAAAAATATTTTATTTTCAGTTTGGTGGAGATAAGGGGATTCGAACCCCTGACCTCATGCATGCGAGGCATGCGCTCTCCCTACTGAGCTATATCCCCATGTAACCCATATAAAAAAATGGTGGGGTTAACAGGGATCGAACCTGTGACCTCTACGATGTCAACGTAGCGCTCTGACCAGCTGAGCTATAACCCCACTTCTTGCTTTTTTATTATACAATTTTAATAAAAGGTTGTCAATATTTACGCTTTCTATATATAAGCTTTGAGCACCTTGCAATTGCCCTCTATTGTATAACTTGGAATAGAAGCAGGTATTAATACAGTTTCTCCTGCCTTTAATTCAACAGTACCTTCATAATAGTCAATTTTACAATTTCCTTCTACAGCTGTTAAAGTGTTAAATTTTCCTTCTGTATCTATTTTTACTTCTTCATTTATTTCAATTATACTTACCTGAAAATATGGAGATTTAACAACATGAGATATGCGTCCGCCTTGTATTCCTTTAAATTCAGGTATTATTTTATCTGTTTTTAAATTAAAATCTATAACATCTAATGCTTTTTCTATATGTAACTTCCTTTTCCTCCCGAATTCATCTACTCTATTGTAATCATATACTCTATAGGTGAGGTCTGAATTTTGTTGAATTTCACAAATAAGTATGCTTTCACCTATAGCATGCACCATCCCTGAAGGTATGTAAACCACATCTCCTGGCTTTACTTCTATTTCTTTTAAACATTCTTCTAATCTTTCTTCCTCCAATAGCCTTTTAAATTCTTCTTTTGTAGTTCCTTCCTTTAAACCACATACAAGTTTAGCCCCTGGTTTTGCATCTATTATATACCACATCTCTGTTTTTCCAGAATCGCCATTTTCGTATTTAAAAGCATATTCATCATCTGGATGAACTTGGACAGAAAGTTTGTCTTGTGCATCAATTATTTTGATAAGTAAAGGAAATCTCTCATAATTTACCCCTTTACCGTATATATCCTCAAAAAATTTGTAGGCTATATCACTTAGTTTTTGGCCATTAAATTCTCCACCTTCAATTACACTAACAGCTGTTCTATTGTCAGATATTGTCCACAATTCTCCAATTTTTTTACCCTCGGGAATATCAAATCCAAATTTATCTCTTAATGCAGTACCTCCCCATATTCTCTCCATAAAAATAGGCTTAAATTTTAAAGGTTTCATCAACTATCAGCTCCTTTTTCAATTATTTTAAAAGAGGATAAACAAGGTTATCCTCTTTTAAAAAATTATTCAGCTATTTCTAGTGCAATTTTCACCATGTCCATAAAAGTCTTTTGCCTTTCTTCAGCTGTCGTTGCTTCTCCGGTAACCAAGCTATCGCTCACTGTCAATATTGTAAGAGCATCTACATTGTACTTAGCAGCCAAAGTATATAGTCCTGCAGTTTCCATTTCTACTGCCAAAACACCAAACTTCGCCCATAGTTTCCAACTGTCTGGGTCATCATTATAAAAAGTATCCGTTGTAAGAATATTTCCTACTTTAGGTTGTATTCCTAACTCCATTGCTTTATCATAGGCTTTTTTCAATAATTTAAAACTTGCTGTAGGAGCATAATCCATGCCATTAAATCTAATCTTATTTATTGCAGAGTCTGTTGAAGAGCTCATGGCAATTACTATATCTCTGAGTTTGATATCTGGCTGCAAAGAACCACAAGTACCTATTCTTATAAGATTTTTCACGTTGTAACTGGTTATAAGCTCATTTACATAAATAGATAAAGAAGGTACTCCCATGCCTGTCCCTTGAACTGACACTCTTTTCCCTTTATAATATCCTGTAAAACCATACATTCCTCTAACTTCATTGTAACATTTTACATCTTCAAGAAAATTTTCTGCTATGTATTTAGCCCTTAAAGGATCTCCTGGCAATAACACTGTTTGAGCGATTTCGTTTTCTTTAGCCCCAATATGTATGCTCATCTGAATCTCTCCTTCTATAATAGTTTTGCCCATATATAATATTAGCAAAAAACAGCTTTTAAATCAAACAAAAATTTATGGACCAAACAATTTTTTAATTTTGTATAAATAAAAAATAAAAAATACCACAAAATCAT
Organism: Thermoanaerobacter ethanolicus JW 200; assembly: GCF_003722315.1. Classification (NCBI taxonomy): domain Bacteria; kingdom Bacillati; phylum Bacillota; class Clostridia; order Thermoanaerobacterales; family Thermoanaerobacteraceae; genus Thermoanaerobacter; species Thermoanaerobacter ethanolicus. The sequence continues at coordinate 2,229,731 of NZ_CP033580.1, forward strand.
GGTATTTTAAATGCATGTGAGCAAGTCTATAAGCCGAGTTCTGTCGAGGATGGCCATCTATCTAGGGGGTCAGTTGCCTGACACCTCTAGCGGCATAACCCGAGGGAAACGGCGGGCCACCTACTCCCTCCTATTCGCCTTGCTCCAGGTGGGGTTTGCAGAGCAGACCAGTCGCCTGGTCCCTGGTGAGCTCTTACCTCACCTTTCCACCCTTACCTGGCACTAAACAAGTTGAGTGCCAGGCGGTATATCTCTGTTGCACTTTCCTTGGAGTCGCCTCCACCGGGTGTTACCCGGCACCCTGCCCTGTGGAGCTCGGACTTTCCTCGTGCGAAATCGCACGCGGCCATCCGACTTACTCACATGCGTTATTTCATATATATTTTTCTAATATCAGTCGAGTATATATTATCATATATATCTGTTTTTGTCAACCTAATTATAGATACATAAAAGGATCTTTTTGACTTTCACTAATTAATACTTCTATTTCGTGTCCCTGTTTCTGAGTTTCATCGATTATATATTCTGCAATAAACCTGACTGCAATATTCTCCGTAGCAAAATGTCCAGCATCAATTAAAGCCAATCCGAGGTGTTGGGCTTCTACTGCATCGTGATAGCCAATATCTGCTGTTATTAAAACATCCGCTCCTTTAGAAACAGCTTTGTGAATAAGACTTGCACCGCTTCCACCACATACAGCCACTTTTCTGATCTTTTTATTTAGGTCTCCTACCACTCTTAAATTATTAATTTTAAGTTTTGCTTTTACTTGTAAAGCTAATTCTTGCAAAGTAGTTTCTGAAATAATTCCAATTCTTCCAAGCCCATATTCTTCTTTAACATTTTCCAAAGAATAAATATCATAAGCAACCTCTTCATAGGGATGAACATTCAGCATTGCAGTTACCACTTTTTCTAAATATCTCTGAGGTACTATAGTTTCTATCTTTACTTCTTCTGTTTTTTCTAGTTTCCCTGTTTCACCAATGAATGGGTTTGTTCCTTCTAAAGGTCTATAAGTTCCAATGCCTCGCGCCTGAAAAGTAGCATCACTATAATTCCCAACAAAACCAGCGCCTGCACTGCACATAGCATTTCTTACCACTTCTTCATATCCTTGTGGCACATAAACTGCAATTTTTTTATATCCTTCGGAATAAGTGACATCCAAAACTTCCCTATCGTATATTCCTAAGACATTACACAAAATATCATTCACCCCATTTGGAGCTATATCAAAAGAGGTATGGGCTGCATAAAGCGAGATATCATTTTTAATAAGTTGTATTAACAATGAGCCCACTGGATTATCAGCTCTGACATTTTTTATTGGCTTAAAAATTAACGGATGATGAGTTACAATCATATCTACTTTTTTGTCAACCGCTTCTTTAATTACTTCAGAAGTAGCATCCAAAGCTACTAAAACTTTTGAGATATCTTTAGAACCATCTCCTATTAATAATCCCACGTTATCCCACTCTTCAGCAAATTTACGCGGTGCAAGTTTATCCATTATGGAAGCTATTACTTGGCATTTCAAGCCCATTTATCAACACCTCGAATTTCTTTACTTTTTCCTCTAATTGCTTACGCTTTTCATTGGTTTCAGGAAGTTTATTTATGATTTTCTTCATTTTGTCGATTTTATACTGCAAAAATTCTTTTAACAGTGGATGTTTTTTTTGTATGAGTTTTTCCCCTACTTGATAATATATGTCATTTTTGACTTTTTGTCTACCATGTTCTGCTACTATTATTTCATAATATTTTTGATTTTCCTTCACTAATTCCTCATCACAAATTTTATATCCATTTTCTATTAAGTATTTCCTCAAATATGTTGAATCTCTCATAGGTTGAAGTATAAATTTCTTAATAGTTTTTGCAGTATCTTTTCCTTCCTCTAATATTTTTGTAATCAAAATTCCTCCCATACCTGCAATGACAACTACGTCTACTTCCCCTGGAGATAAAACATTAAGACCATTCCCTAACCTTGTGTCTATCAAAGATTGCAAATTTCGCTTCTGAACTTCTTTTACAGCTTTATTTAAGGAACCTTTATTTAAATCTGAAGCAACGACATAGGTAGCTATTTTGTTTTCAATAAGGTAAACAGGAATAAAACCATGGTCAGTACCTATGTCTGCAACTTTTGACCCATGAGGAATATATTCAGCAATTTTCCCTAATCGCTCTGTAAGTTTCATGTAATCCTCCTAAAAGTATAAAAAAATAAAAAAGCATTTAAAGCTAAATGCTTTTTTATCAAAATGGTGGGCCTTCAGGGATTTGAACCCCGGACCAATCAGTTATGAGCCGACCGCTCTGCCAGCTGAGCTAAAGGCCCAAAAAGTGGCTCCTCAGGTAGGATTCGAACCTACAACCTACCGGTTAACAGCCGGTTGCTCTACCCTTGAGCTACTGAGGAATACAATAATAATTATACAGATTTTTGCCCCATTGTCAAGAAGCTTATTTAATCAAGGAAATCTTTTAATTTTTTGCTTCTGCTGGGATGCCTCAATTTTCTTAATGCTTTTGCCTCAATTTGTCTTATGCGTTCTCTTGTAACATTAAACTCTTTTCCTACTTCCTCTAAAGTTCTTGCTCGGCCGTCATCAAGGCCAAATCTAAGTCTTAGTACTTTCTCTTCCCTTGGCGTTAGAGTATCAAGAACATCCATCAATTGTTCTTTTAGCATTGTAAAAGCAGCAGCTTCTGCTGGAGCTGGTGCATCTTCATCGGGTATAAAATCTCCTAAGTGGCTGTCTTCCTCTTCCCCAATAGGAGTTTCTAAAGATACAGGTTCTTGCGCTATTTTCATTATCTCTCTTACTTTTTCTTCTGGCATACCCATCTCTTTTGCCAACTCTTCAGGGGTAGGTTCGCGACCTAATTCCTGCAGCAATTGCCTTTGAACTCTTATCAATTTGTTGATAGTTTCTACCATGTGTACAGGGATTCTTATGGTTCTTGCTTGGTCTGCAATAGCTCTTGTGATAGCCTGTCTTATCCACCATGTGGCATAAGTACTGAATTTGTAGCCTTTTCTATAGTCAAATTTTTCAACTGCTTTGAGTAACCCTAAATTTCCCTCTTGTATCAAATCTAAGAAAAGCATTCCTCTTCCTACGTATCTTTTTGCTATGCTTACAACCAATCTTAAATTGGCTTCTATAAGTCTTTTTTTAGCTTCTTCGTCTCCTTGTTCGATTCTTTTTGCCAATTCAATCTCTTCTTCAGGAGTGAGAAGAGGAATCTTGCCTATCTCCTTCAAATACATTCTCACAGGGTCATCTATACTGATTCCTTCAGGAAGAGAAAGGTCTAAGTCTAAATCTTCTTCAGTTATTTCTTCCTGACGAGGTTCTTCCCCAACAATTTCAATTCCCATGTCTTCAAAAGCATCATATACCTTCTCAATTTGGTCAGGATTTAAATCAATATCTTCTAAAGAATCCATTATCTCATTGTAGGTGAGCATCCCAGTTTTTTTTCCTTTATTGATAAGTTCTGTAATGGCTTCTTTAGACAATTCTTCGTTGTTCATAGGTTTCCCCTCCCTATGGGTTTCTTTCTTTTTAGCCATTTTTTATCTTTAGCATCTCCTTTTCACAATTTTGTAATTCTATTAAAAGTTGCCTTTCTTTATCTATATCCCCCAACATATGAGCTTCATTGATGGCTCTTTTAATCTTTTCTCTTTTAACTGCCAAACTGTTAATGAGAATCTTGTTTATAATATCATCAATAGCTTGTTCAGTAATATTTTCACTCTCGTAAAAAGCTTTAATAATATCGTTAAAATCAGATATGAGATTTTCGTCTTGTAATAAATAAACAATATCATTTATTTGAGTTTTTTTCCCATCCTCCAACCTTGACATTATTTCTTCAAAAATTGGCTTTAATTTAACATTCTCCAGCATATCGGCAGTAATTGTTTCTTTCACCCTTTTGTAAAGATTATTATCATACAGTAGCAATGCAATTAAGTACTTTTCTGGTGATATTTTACTACTGCTACTGTATATATTATGCCTTATCTTGCCAGCCATATACATATTTTTTTGATTTTTTTCAATTTCCCTATTGACAAAACGAGCAACCTCTGTTCTCACTGCATTCTCAGATATTTGAGCAACTTTAGCCACTGAAGAAATATAGACTTCCCTTTTCACTTCATCAGAAAGTTTTGCAATATCTTTTGCAATTTTTTTAACATATATTATTCTATCTTGAGGGTTATCAAGGTCGAGATTTTTTCTATATACCTTTGCTTTAAACTCAATTAAACTATCGGCATTTTCTATTAATTGATTAAATGCTTCTACTCCTTCTTTTTTTATAAACTCATCAGGGTCTTTCCCATAAGGAATAGTCAGTACTTTTATATTTAAATTCAATTCATCAAGAATGTCAAGTCCTCTTAATGCGGCACTAATACCAGCTTCATCCGCATCATAAGCAATTACAACATTTCCTTTATACCTTTTTATGAGTCTTGCTTGGTCCCCTGTCAAAGCGGTTCCTAAAGATGCTACAGCACAATCTATTCCAGCTTGGTGTAAGGAAATAGCGTCCATGTATCCTTCTACAATAATAAATTTGTCTTGTTGAGTTTTTTTAGCAAAATTTATTGCAAATAGCGTTTTGCCTTTTTTAAAGACCTCTGTCTCCGGAGTGTTTAAGTATTTAGGCAAACTATCATCAATAGAGCGGCCTCCAAAACCTATAACATTACCCTTTACATCTATAATAGGAAACATTACTCTATTTCTAAACCTGTCGTAATAGCGGTTATTTTTTTGAGACAAAAGTCCCGCCTTTACCAGAAAACTTTCTGTATAGCCTTTTTCCTTTAAAAAATTTAAAAGTCCATTTCCTTGAGGTGGTGAATAACCTATTCCAAATTTTTTTATCGTTGCTTCTGTCAAACCTCTTTTTCTTATATAAGCTAAAGCCTGTCTACCTTCTTCAGAAAAAAGCTTATTATAAAAATACATAGCTGCTAATTTATTTATTTTATATATTTCGTCAATAAGCTTCTTTCTTCGGTACTCCTGATCACTTAGTTGGCTTTCTTCAAGAGTTATTCCCACTCTATCTGCTAAAAATTCAATTGCTTCTTTAAAAGTCAAATTTTCAATATCCATTATAAAAGTAACAACATTTCCACTGGCATTACAGCCAAAACAGTGATAAACCTGTTTTTCTTGACTGACCATAAAAGATGGGGTTTTTTCTCTATGAAAAGGACACAGACCTTTAAATTCTTTTCCCGCTTTTTTTAGTTCTACATACTCTGATATAACATCTACTATGTCATTTGCTTCTATGACCTTTTCAATCATTTCTCTTGAGTAAGCCATCAATATCACCTAATTATTCTATTCGACAAAAATTGTTAAATTCCTCTTTACCAAATTAATTTATTAGTAGCGACCAATATATATTCGACAAAAGATTTAAAAATCCTTCTTTGGTTTTATTAAATTTTTATTAAAATCAAAAAATATTTTGCTCAAACCAAGGACTGGGCAAAAAAATCTCTTTGTATTTTAAAAGAGCATATTTGTCTGTCATACCAGCAATATAATCAGCAACAGCTCTTTCTCTTCCATAAATCTCAGCAAGTTTTATAAATTCTTGAGGCATCTTGTCAATATTGTCATAAAAGTAATAAAACAATTGCTCTACTACTCTTTTGGCTTTTTCCTCATCTTTTTTAGCTTTTGACCCAATATAAACTTTTTTGAATAAAAAATCCCTCAAGCTATAAGTAGCCTCATAAATCTCTTTACTCATTGAAACTCTTGGCTTCCCTAAGCTATTATTTATAACATCTTTTACCATTGTATCTATTCTCTTACTATGCTTATCTCCCAAAATTCCTATTAAATCTTTTGGCAAATCCTCCGGCTTTAAAACTTTTCCCCTTATTGCATCATCTATATCATGATTAATGTATGCTATTTTATCAGAAATTTGTACTACTTGTCCCTCTAAAGTCTGAGGATTTCCTGCGGTAGAGTGGTTACATATGCCATCCTTAACTTCCCAAGTCAAATTAAGACCCTTTCCATCATTTTCTAAAACCTCAACCACTCTAATGCTTTGTTCATTATGTCTAAAGCCATCTTTTAAAAGTCTATTTAAAACTTCCTCACCAGAATGGCCAAAAGGAGTATGTCCTAAATCATGACCTAAAGCAATAGCTTCTGTCAAATCTTCGTTTAACCTCAAAGCTCTTGCAATTGTTCTTGCAATCTGAGCTACTTCTAAAGTATGAGTTAGCCTTGTTCTATAATGGTCACCTTCTGGAGAAATAAAGACTTGTGTTTTATGGCTCAATCTTCTAAAAGCTTTGCTATGAATAATCCTGTCTCTATCTCTTTGAAATTCTGTCCTTATATCGCATTTTTCCTCTTCTTTATCCCTGCCGCGAGTTTCACGGCTTTTTGTCGCATAAGGAGAAAGCAGCTGATATTCTAATTCCTCTGTAATTTCTCTAATTTTCATTTGACCACCTAGCCTTTTTTAATGGTGGTAAAAATAAAAACCCATAAAGGGTTTCTTAATTTCTAAATGCACTGTCTTTTTTATTTAGCCATCATTATAGTCAATACCATAGACAAAATTATAAACAACGCCGCCGCTATAGTTGTAAGCCTTTCTAATGTCCCCTCCATAGTTCGAGCTTTATTTTTCCCAAAAAATGTTTCTGCTCCTCCTGCAATTACACCAGAAATACCTGCACTTTTGCCCTTTTGTAAAAGTATAACTACTATTAAGAAAATGCTAACCAAAATTTGTATAACCATAAGTACAGTTTTTAGCATATTTACACCGCCTTATCTCTAATTTTTGCTCTGTCAAAAACACAATACCACATACTATATTATATCTATAATGTATCTCTTAATCAAGAGGTTTTATTAAAAAGTGTGTGTCAAAAGTTAATAGTTGCCCGCCTCCGCCATCCTTGGCTTCGGCCCCGCTTCCGTCTTTCGGTCTCGCTAAGTTTCCCGGCACTCAACTGAACGGGCTGGTCCTTTCTCTTATTCTCCTTTTTTAACATTTTCGGTTGAGTGCCGGGCTGTCAAGTCGCTTCTCTTGTGCAAAATGTCAGCAATATTACCTAACTTATAATTTTACACGGACTATTAAAAAAGGGAACCCATTTGGATCCCCTTTTAATTACTTTTTTACATTGTAAAAAGCATTTTTGCCAAGATATTGAGCTGTGCTTCCTAAAGCTTCTTCAATTCTTAAAAGCTGATTGTATTTTACGACTCTGTCAGTTCTTGCAGGTGCTCCAGTTTTAATTTGCCCTGCATTTACTCCAACTACAAGGTCTGCAATTGTTGAATCTTCTGTCTCTCCTGAGCGGTGAGACACAACAGCTGTATATCCTGCTCTTTTTGCCATTTCAATAGCATCAAGAGTTTCTGTTAAAGTTCCTATTTGATTGAGTTTTATAAGGATTGAATTTGCTACTCCCATGCTTATACCTTTTGAAAGTCTTTGAGTATTCGTTACAAATAAGTCGTCTCCTACAAGCTGTATCTTCTTGCCTAATCTTTCAGTCAATAGTTTCCATCCGTTCCAGTCTTCTTCTGCAAGACCGTCTTCAATAGAGACAATAGGATATTTGTTAACAAGTTGTTCCCAAAAATCTACCATTTCTTCGGGGGTTCTTACAATTCCTTCTCCTTCAAAATGATATTTCCCATCCTCTTTATAAAGCTCTGTTGAAGCAGGATCTAATGCTAATACTATATCTTCTCCTGGCACATATCCCGCTTTTTCTATAGCTTCCAATATGACTTGTATAGCTTCTTCATTTGAGGTAAGGTTGGGAGCAAAACCTCCTTCATCACCAACTGTTGTACTTAACCCTTTAGAATGTAACACGTTTTTCAAATTGTGATAAACTTCTGAACACATTCTTAATGCTTCACGGAAGTTTGGAGCACCAACAGGCATTATCATAAACTCTTGTATATCTACATTGTTATCAGCGTGTTTTCCACCGTTTAATATGTTCATCATTGGCACAGGAAGAGTTTTTGCATTTACTCCACCAATGTATTGATACAAAGGTAAACCACATTCCTCAGCTGCTGCCTTTGCCACTGCCAAAGATACCCCTAAGATAGCATTTGCTCCTAATTTGCTCTTATTGGGAGTTCCATCTAGTTCAATCATCGCTTTGTCAATTGCTACTTGGTCTTGTGCTTCCATGCCAATTAGCTCAGGAGCAATAATGTCATTGACATTTTGAACAGCTTTTAGCACTCCTTTTCCCAAATATCTTGATTTATCTCCATCTCGTAACTCAACTGCTTCAAAAGCTCCTGTAGAAGCCCCTGAAGGCACAGCAGCTCTTCCTACGGCACCGCTATCTAACTCTACCTCTACTTCAACTGTGGGATTTCCACGGGAGTCAAGTATTTCTCTTGCAAAAATATCAATTATTGATGACATGACAATTTCTCCTTTCTTTTTAAATTTTATTTTAAATTTTATCTTCTTCCAATGATTAAAGATTTTCCCGTCATCTCTTTAGGAACTGGTAGTTTCATTATGTCCAAAATTGTAGGAGCAATGTCAGCCAGTATCCCATCTTTTCTTAAATCAATATCTCCCTCACCTATAACAATAAATGGAACTGGGTTTGTAGTATGAGCTGTCTGTGGCTCTTTTGTCACAGGGTCAATCATCTCTTCCGCATTGCCATGGTCAGCTGTTATAATTATTGTCCCTCCTACACTTTGAACAGCATTTACTATTCTTCCAAGGCACTCATCTATTGCTTCAATCGCTTTTATTGCAGCATTTAAAACTCCTGTATGCCCTACCATATCAGGATTTGCAAAGTTTAAAAGAATAAAGCCATATTGATCTGACATAATCTTAGGTATTACAGTATCTGTAACCTCATAAGCGCTCATTTCTGGCTTTAGGTCGTAAGTAGCTACTTTAGGCGAAGGAACTAAAATTCTTTCTTCCCCTTCATTTGGCTCTTCTACGCCACCGTTGAAGAAGAAAGTCACATGGGCGTATTTTTCTGTTTCTGCAATTCTAAGCTGTTTAATCCCTTTTTTACTTAAGTATTCACCAAGAGTATTCTCCAGTCTTTCTGGCTTATACGCCACATGTGTGTTTTCAAAGGTTTCATCATATTGCGTCATAGACACAAAGAATACAGGCAAATACCCTTTTTCTCTTTCAAAATGGTTAAATACCTCGTCAATAAAAGCTCTGGTAAGTTGCCTTGCTCTGTCAGGTCTAAAATTGAAGAATATTATAGAATCCCCCGCTTCTACCGTAGCAACTGGCTTTCCATTTTCTAAAATTACCGTTGGTTCTACAAACTCGTCAGTTTGGTCTTTTGAATAAGCTATATCTATTGCTTCCATTGGTGAATTAGCATAAACACCTTTTCCCAACACTATTGCATCATAAGCCTTTTTAGTTCTATCCCATCTTTTGTCTCTATCCATTGCATAATATCTTCCAGAAATCGTTGCAATTTTTCCTATGCCAATCCTGTTTGACTCTTCTTCAAACTGCTTTATATATTCCTTTGCACAGGCGGGTGGAACATCTCTTCCATCTAAGAAAGCATGAATATATATTTCTTTTAACCCATGTTCTTTTGCCAATTTCATTAAAGCAAATAAATGAGTTATGTGGCTGTGAACCCCTCCATCTGACAAAAGGCCAAAAAGATGTAGTTTTGAGTTGTTTTTCTTTACATTTTCTATCGCATCTAAAAATTCTTTTTTCTTAAAAAAAGTACCTTCTTTTATATCTTTACTAATTCTCGTAAGTTCTTGATATACTATTCTTCCCGCTCCAATATTTAAGTGCCCTACTTCTGAGTTTCCCATTTGTCCCTCAGGAAGTCCTACTGCAAGGCCACTGGCGGAAAGAATCGTATGGGGATAGTTTTTAAAGTAAAAATCTAAATTTGGAGTATTAGCTTGATATACTGCATTTCCTTCTTTTTTGTCTGATAGTCCAAACCCATCCAGTATAACTAGCATGGTTAATTTTTCAGGCATATAATCCTCTCCTTAATAATTGACAATCTTTGCAAAATCTGATGCTACAAGACTTGCTCCCCCTACTAAAGCCCCGTCTATATCGCTCTCTGCCATGAGTTCAGAAATGTTCTCGGGCTTTACACTCCCCCCATACTGTATCCTAACTAAACTTGCTTTTTCTTTTCCATAAAGGGAAGCTATAGTATTCCTTAAAGCTTTTATCACTTCATTGGCATCTTTAGCTGTAGCAGTTTTGCCAGTACCTATAGCCCAAATTGGCTCATAAGCTATTACTACATTTACAATATCATCGTGGGAAACACCTTTTAAAGCCTCTTTAGTTTGATTTAAAACTACTTCAAAAGTTTTTCCTTCTTCTCTTTGAGAAAGAGATTCTCCTACACACACAATAGGACTTAAGCCGTGAGATAGAGCGGATAAAACTTTTTTATTCACCATTTCATCAGTCTCACCAAAATACTGCCTTCTTTCAGAGTGGCCTATTACAACATATTTCACCCCAATCTCTTTAAGCATTAAAGGTGAAATTTCCCCCGTATATGCGCCCTTTTCTTCCCAAAACATATCTTGTGCTCCGAGAAGAATATTAGTACCTTGAATTACTTTATTTACCTCTGTCAAGTCAACAAAAGGAGGTATTACTACAACTTCTGCTTTTGCGTCTTTCACTTGAGGTATCAATTCCTCAACTAACTTCACCGCTTCAGAAGGGGTCATGTGCATTTTCCAGTTACCTGCAATTATTGGTCTTCTCAAAACAAACACCCCTTTACTTATCATTTAAAACATCAATTCCTGGCAATACTTTGCCTTCCAAAAACTCTAGAGAAGCTCCTCCTCCAGTAGAAATATGAGTGACTTTATCCGCATATCCTAATTGCTCTATAGCAGCTGCAGAATCACCACCGCCTACTATAGTAGTACCTTTGCATTCACTCAAAGCTTTCGCAATAGCCTCTGTACCTTTTGCAAACTCAGGAATTTCAAAAACTCCCATAGGCCCATTCCACACTACTGTCATGGCGTGTTTTATCACTTTTGAGTATTCTTCAATAGTCTTAGGTCCAATGTCTACTCCTATTTGGTCTTGAGGCATTTTGTCTATATCGACTACTTCATAAGGTACGCCTGATTTCAATTCTTTAGCAATAACTGTATCAACAGGAAGCATCAAATTAACACCTTTTTGCTTAGCCTTCTCCATTAATTCTTTAGCTAACTCTATTTTATCCTCTTCTAAAAGCGACTTACCAATTTCATATCCTTTTGCTTTTATAAAGGTGTAAGCCATACCACCGCCAATTAAAAGGCTATCTACTTTTTCTAATAGGTTTGTTATAACCCCTATTTTGTCAGAAACTTTAGCTCCTCCTAATATAGCGACAAATGGTCTCTTTGGATTTTCTAAAGCTTCTCCCATAATAGTAAGTTCTTTTTCAATTAAAAAGCCTGATACTGCCGGCAAATAAGCTGCAACGCCTGCTGTAGAAGCATGGGCCCTGTGAGCTGTGCCAAAAGCATCATTTACATATATATCTGCTAAAGAAGCTAACTCTTTTGCAAATTGAGTGTCATTTTTCTCTTCTTCTGCGTGGAATCTCACATTTTCTAAAAGCAATACTTCTCCTTCTTTTAATGCAGCTGCTTTTGTTTTAGCATCATCTCCAATTACATCCTCTGCCATAATGACTTGTTTGCCTAAAAGCTCTGACAACCTTTTTGCAACAGGTTTTAAAGAATATTCTGGATTTACTTTGCCCTTTGGTCTTCCTAAATGGGATACCAGTATTACTTTAGCATTGTGATTTATTAAATACTCAATAGTAGGAAGTGCTGCTTTTATACGAGTGTCATCTGTTATATTTTTGTTTTCATCCATAGGCACATTAAAATCTACTCTCACTAAAACTCTTTTTCCTGCCACATCTATATCACGCACTGTCTTTTTCATCACAAAAACCTCCTTATATTAGGATTTAAAGGTCCGGTCCACAAAGGACACGGACCCTTTACTACTTAGAGTCTGTCAGCAATATATTTTGCAAGGTCAACAACTCTGTTGGAATAACCCCATTCATTGTCATACCAAGAAACAACTTTCACTAATGTTCCTTCAATTACCATTGTAAGAGGTGCATCAACTATAGAAGATCTGTCGTCTCCTTTATAGTCCATTGAAACTAATGGCTCTTCAGAATAACCTAAAATGCCTTTCATATATGTTTCAGAAGCTTCTTTTAATGCTGCATTAACCTCTTCAACTGTAACAGGTACTTCAACTTCTGCAACAAGATCAACAACAGATACGTCTGGAGTTGGAACCCTCATCGCAAAACCATTCATTTTTCCTTTTAATTCAGGAATTACTAAGTGAATAGCCTTTGCTGCACCTGTTGTAGTAGGTATTATTGACATAGCCGCAGACCTTGCTCTTCTCAAATCGCTGTGAGGTAAGTCAAGTATTCTTTGGTCATTTGTGTAAGAGTGAACTGTTGTCATCATACCTTTTTTAATGCGGAATTTGTCGTTAATAACCTTAGCTATTGGTGCTAAGCAGTTGGTTGTACAAGAAGCATTTGAAATTACATGATGGTTAGCTGGGTCATACATGTTTTCATTAACACCCATAACAATTGTTATGTCCTCATTCTTAGCAGGTGCAGAAATTATAACTTTTTTAGCTCCAGCATGGATGTGCTTTATAGCATCATCTTTGTTTGTAAATCTTCCTGTGGATTCAATTACAATGTCTACTCCTAATTCTCCCCATGGAAGCTTTGCAGGGTCAGTTTCTTTGAAAATTTTAATTTCCTTGCCATTTACAATTAACGCATCATCCGTATAAGATACTTCTCCTTCAAATTTACCAAAAGTAGAATCGTATTTTAATAGATGAGCCAATGTTTTTGCATCTGTTAAATCGTTGATAGCTACAAATTCAAGGTCAACATTTTTCTTAAATGCAGCTCTGAATACATTTCTTCCAATTCTTCCAAAACCATTGATAGCAACTTTAACACCCATTATGTATTCCTCCTTGATTTTTATTTTATAAACACCTGAAAAGGTGTTTTAAACAATTTTTAAAATCTCAAAAGCAGCTCCTTCATCAGTGACAAGCACTTGTACATTGCCACTTCTGCAAGTAGAAACAATAGCTTCTGCTTTACCTTTTCCGCCAGATACTGCTATTAAATTTTTAACAAACTTTAGGTCTTCTAAAGTCAGAAAAATACTTGGTGTAGCATAGACTACTTTCCCTTCTTTATCAAAGTAATAGCCTAAAGCTTCAGCTGTAGCATTGTTCGCTTCTAAAAAATCTCTAATATCTTGTGGTAAATTCCTTCTCTCTGCCATTATATCTGCGCGACCTATTCCAAATATCAAAATATCTGCTTTTTTCAAGGTTTCTACCACATCTTTTATATCCGGCTCTTTGATGAGACTCTTTACCGCCTCTTTGCCTAAATTGTCCGGCACGTGCAACATCTTGTATGTACCGCCAAGTTTTTTAGCTAAAATTGAAGCGATTGTATTTGCCTGCTTTTCTACTTCCCGGCCTAATCCACCACGGGCTGGCACAACTACTATGTTTGATTGGGAATAAAGTTGAGGCATACCATTTGCAACTTCTAAGACAGTTGAGCCACCCGTTAAGGCAATTATACTGTCGTATTTTATTATTGTTTTTAGGTAATTAGCTGCAGATTTGCCTAACTCTTTTTTTATCATGGAGTCTTCTTCAACATCACCTGGTACTACTATAACTTTTTCTACCTGTAGCTTGTCTTCTAAAAGATTTTCAATGTTATTTAATCCTTTAAGCTCATGAATAAAATCTTTGAGGTTTTCAATAAGTTCTTCTCCTTCTTTAGTAATTGTCATTCCCATCGGATTTATATCCACCAAACCTTGAGCCTTCAAAAAGGATACCTCACTTCTAATTATTCGTTCCCCCATATTCAACTGGTGTGAAAGTGCCCTTCGCCCTATGGGTTGATTAAAATATATGTTTCGCATTATAGTATATCTCTTTTGAAGTAAATCTATTAACTCTGGTACTATCTTTTGTTGTAAAGCTATAATATCTTTCATGCCATTTCCCTCTTCAGGACGGTTAAAGTCCCGTTATTCTATAAATGTCCCACATTTCATAAAAAGTATTTACATTAACTATTTTATACTATTAATAAAGCTTTTTCAATAGCCTAAATGGGCATTTACATGCCCATTTAATATCTTCTTCTTTTGATAGTAGAAGGAATGTTGCATTCCTCTCTATATTTTGCCACTGTTCTTCTTGAAATATTAATATTTTTTTCTTTTAAAATATCCGCTATTTTCTGGTCACTTAAAGGATTTGTTGGATCTTCTTCTTCGATCAATTTTTTTATGAGATTTTTAATAGTTTCAGCAGAAAATTCATTCCCATTTTTATTAGAAATTCCAGATTGAAAGAAAAATTTTAGTTCAAAAAGCCCTCTTGGAGTCGCAACATATTTCCCATTTATAGCTCTGCTGACAGTAGATTCATGGATACCTACAATATCAGCAATTTGTTTTTGTGTCATAGGCTTTAAGTAATTGATACCTTTGTCAAGAAAATCCCTTTGTAACTCCACTATTGCTTTAACTACTTTACTATAGATGAGAAAATTCACTAACATAAATTACCATAACAAACTTATATGAAAAAATTTAATAAAAATAGAGACAAATGCTCGCTTCTATGGTATTAATATGTTGTTACCCTATAACAATATTAATCATAGGAGTGGAGCAAATGTCTCATAATAAAAGAATAACAGAAAATTCATCAATAATCCAGTACTTAATGAAATTAAATTTTGCATTATATTTTACTAAACCTGTTATTCGTCATATTTTAGAATTTATAATTGCTGCCACTCAAAAAGGTTATAGTGGTACTGTTACAGATATAGTTAATTTAAGCCTTGCTAATTGCCATAGAACCACGTTTGGCAAATTCTTAAGCCAAGGTGTTTGGAATATAGAGTATGCATGGAGAGCTATAAGGCGAGAAGTTATTCGCATTATATTTGAATTATCCCAAACTAGCAACAAGCCGATATTTGTGATTTTTGATGATACTATTGCTGAGAAGACAAAGCCTTCGTTACAGGCTAAACATACTATCCAGGCAACAGGATTCCATCAATCACATTTAAAAGGGAAGCAAGTTTGGGGACATCAACTTCTTACCATGATGCTATCTTGCGGCAATGTGGTATTACCTTACTGCATTGAGCGCTATGAAAAAGGTGGCAAAAGCAAAATCGAAAGAATATGTGAAATGGTATCTATGCTTCCAATACCTAAAGGACCAGCATATGGACTATGTGATTCATGGTACATAAACAAAAAAGTAATAGAAGCACATTTCGAAAGAGGATACCATCTCATAGGAGCATTAAAAACTAACAGGATTATCTATCCACAAGGCATCAGAATTCAGATAAAAGATTTTGCCCAATATATCGAAAAGAACGAAGTTTGCCTCGTTACAGTAAACGGTTCTAATTACTGGGTATATCGCTATGAAGGAGCCTTAAATGGCATAGATAATGCTGTAGTAGTATTGTGCTGGCCTGAGAAAGCTTTTAAAAATGAAAATGCTCTACATGCATTTATCTGTACTGATACTGAATTAGATACCGAGACTATTCTAAATTACTACAGTCAAAGATGGCCTATAGAAATATTCTTTAGGCAGACAAAGAATAATCTTGGACTAAATACATATCAAGTACGATCAACAAAATCAATAGATAGATTATTATGGCTTATATCATTGACATACCTGTATTGTACGACTTCAGGCGACGAATATTGCAAATTTGGGCAAGGAATAAAAATGGTACGCAAAGAAGTACAAAAGCAGCGTGTTCAATGGCTGTATGAGCGAGCTAATAATAAAGTACCTATTGATGAAATTTTAGCAGAACTACAGTTAGCATAGGTGTAGTGCATCTATTTTATGGTAATATTTGTTATCAATTTTTCTCATCTATAGTACTTTATACAAAGTTTCTTTTCTACTTTCTAAACTCTTTATAAGCCACATGGCTGATTGCAGTTTTGAATTTATATATTTTTTAGCTTCTTCATCATGGCTATTTAAAATAGAATGATAGTAATTATTAATCTTGAGCTTAGGAGTGACTGAATCGTTTACTATAACAAAATACTCTCCCTCTCTTTTTATTACCTCCACATCTGGTACAATATATCTAACATCTGCTGTAGAAGAAAAGCTGCTTCCCGGTTTAGGATTGAGTTTTTTTATAAAATCTACAGCTTGTTGCACTTCTTTTAGGGAAATATTATACAACTTTGCTAAGTATGAATACTTCCCCTCAGCAATTTCCTCAAGATGATAGTCTACCAATTCTTTTACAATGCCTTTGTAACTATCTTGGGCTAAAAGCTGAAGTTTTAAACATTCTTGCAAATTACGTGCTGCAATTCCTGGGGGGTCAAAAGATTGAACTATAGATAATCCTTCTAATACCTCTTCTTCAGTACATTCCAGAATTTCCGCAATATCTTTTATATCCTCTCTCAAATAACCACTCGGACTTAGACTAAATATTATATATTCACATATTTTCTGGATTTTAGGAGAAACAGGGGTTATGTGAAGTTGGAACAAAAGGTGGTCAGTCAAAGAAGGCTTTGTGGACACAAAGTTTTCATAATTGACTTCTTCTATTTCTTCATCATCGGAATCATCATAATACATTCTCTCTTCTGTTTCTCGTATATATTTAGCCAACTCAGTAAAATCATTAGATTCATATATATCTTCTTCGATAACTTCTTCTTTTTCAAGAAGAGGATTAGTCTCTAATTCCTGTTCTATAAGAGCATTAAGTTCTAAGGAATTTAATTGTAAAATCTCAATAGCCTGTTTTAGTTCAGGAGTCATTATAAGTTTTTGAGTTTGTTGAAGTTTTAAATCGAATTCCATCCTCATATTCATGCACCCTCAATCGCTATTAATAAATTAACTCATTAAAATAGTAAAACTATTTTTTAATTATTATATCACATTTAAACGTTTTATTGAATAAAAAAAGAGCAACTAATAAATCCGGAAATCCCGATACTCCCCTTTGTAATCCGACCATCTTTCTTCTACATTATCTACTTTTGCCCATCTCAAACCTGTTTTAATAAAATTTATCAATTCTTTAATACTTTCCTCTTCCCCTTCTGCAACAACTTCTACACTGCCATCATAAAGATTTTCCGCATAACCTGCAATTCCCAAAGAAACTGCCTTTTGATACACAGAATACCTCAGCCCCACCCCTTGCACATGTCCGGTTATGCGCAAGTATACAGTTTTTTTCATAAAAATACTCCTTTCTTTTTATTGTTTTAATATAAATTTATCAATAACGTACTTTACACCATCTTCCATATTAGACTTTGTTATAAAATCTGCTACCTTTTTCACTTCTTCAATCGCATTTTCCATTGCTACTCCTAACCCTGCGAACTTGATCATTTCAATATCATTTTCACTATCTCCTATTGCTATCATTTCTTCTTTTTTTATACTTAAATATTCTCCCAAAATTTCAAGAGCCCTTCCTTTGCTAACTCCTTTGTTGACAATTTCAATATTGTCCATGTAGGAACTGGTGATTTGGATTGAATCATTTTTTGACAATTCTTCTCTTATGCTTTTTAATACCTCAATATCATCATTAAAAACTATGATTTTTAAAACACTGTCTTTTAGTTTATCTATGTCTTCTAATGGCTCTTTTATCTCTTTAACATTTACTTTTAATTCTGTTTTAAAAAGCTCATTCCACTCAGCGTATCTTTGAAATTTATTTGTAATCTCTGGCGAAAAAACTGTCGTGTCACTTATAAGCTGAAAATATGTATTATATTTTTGACAAACCTTTATAATTTCTACCATACTGTCATAGTTTAAAATACTTTCATAAATAGTATTATTGTTAGGGTCCCTTATCAAAGCACCATTACTTGCAATTATGTAAGTTCTAAAACCAATCATATCTGCATATGCATAAGCGGAAGCAAAAACCCTTCCTGTAGATATTACCACATATACTCCTTTTTCCCGAGCTTTATGTAATGCCTCTATATTCTCTTTAGATATAGTTTTATCGTGTCTTAAAAGAGTATCATCCATATCGATGGCAATTAATTTGTATTGCATTCCTTTCAACTCCTTAATTTATTGTGTTCAATTATATTATACATTATATCACTGTAAATTGCCATATCGCCGACTTGTTCAAAAACAATTGACATTATTAATGAATAGAGATATAATTAAGACACAAAATATCAAAAGAAAAATATTATCTTTTGTGAAATGGAGTGATATAATGGAGGAAGCTGCTGCCCTCTTAAAGCAAAAAGGGCTTAAAGTAACACCTCAAAGATTAGCAATACTTAATCTGCTTAGAAATACAAAAGAACATCCTACAGCAGAAACTATATACAAAAAGCTTGCCTCTGATTTTCCTACAATGAGTTTAGCTACTGTATATAAAACTTTAGAAGTCTTAAAAAATATAGGGCTCATTCAAGAATTAAACGTAGGAGAAGGCAGTTTCCGATATGATGCTAATACAAACTCACATCCTCATTTGGTATGCCTGGGCTGTGGCAAAGTAGAAGATTTAGATGAATCTGTTCTTCAAAATCTCATAGAAGAAGTGAAAAAGCACACAGATTACAGACTGGTAGAACAAAAATTATATTTTTATGGTTATTGCCCTGCTTGTCAAAAGAAGCTTAGCAATTAAAAAAATTCCCACTTTTTAAATAGAAAGTGGGAATTTTTTTAAGAAATTAAGGGTTGGTAGGCTGGAGCGCACTATCCTGAGGTGGACTTTCTTGTTCTGGAGTGAAATCACCACTTCCATCCTTTTTTTCCTCGTCTATAGGTTTAGATTTTTCTACTTTTTTAGTTCCTCTTTTAATTACTCCATCTACTGGCTTATACACATCTGTATATAAAAATTCTCTTTTAACTAATTTGTTATTTTCATAAATCAAACGATATGTATTGACTTTATAGCCAGTATGGGGCTGTATATCCACAACCTCTTCTCCTTGAGGCAAGGTCGGGTCATCTATATATTTTATTTTAGGCTCATATTTTTCAACAATCTCTGACTGAATATCTATCCATCTTGAAGGATTTTTCACATAACCATATATGTTCATTACTAATTTGTTGCCTTCTATGTAGGATTCAATATATATGGGATATTGAGTAGAATTTTTAAATTTTAAATCTAAAACATCTCCCGAAATAGTAGCATCTTGTCCTGGTGGTACATAAGCTACCGGAAAACTGTGATGGTATCTTTCAGTAATTGCTATATCCGCTCGTAAAATTGCATTATACAAGGTTGTAGCAATTTGGCACACACCTCCACCGAGATCTGGTACAAGCTTGTTTCCTACTATCACTGGTGCCTCTTTATAACCATTTTCTATAATTCTTGGACCTAAAGTTTTGTTTAAAGAAAAAGTCTCTCCTGGCAAAAGCAATGTTCCATTTACGGCTCTTGCCGCCACTGCTAAATTCCCCGAACGGTTTACATCTTGAAGATTAAATACTGTAGAAAAAGTGGAAATTCGTCCATTTATCATTTCTAACATTGATTTTGAAATTTTTGCTTCAACTTTCTCCGCTACAATCTCTACTTCTGTCTTTTCTGTCTTTCCTTTTACTAATTCATCTATAAGCTGTTTTAGATTTTTTAAAGTTTTCTCTTTATCAACTTTTACACCCTCTACATCTGGTGTAATTTGTTTTACTCCTCCTGTAATTTTTATTTTCGCATTAACTGGCTCTTTATCAATCTCTTGAGAAATTTTATCAACAAACTCTTTTAATTTATTTTCATCGTACTTGGGATAAAAGCTAAAATACTTTCCCTCTTTTTCTGTCACATAAATTTCTCTCACTCTTTCAATAGGATTTCCTTCTCTACCTATTTTGTAAGCTTCATCTACCATTTCTTGATAGCTATAAGATAAATTGATATCTTCTGATGTGATAACAAAATCTTTGTCTTGATACTTAGCTGTAATGGAAAAAGAAGGAAGTTTTATCTTATTTTTAAGAAAGTTTACCGCTTCCTCTTTTGTCATCCCTCCTATGCTTATGCCATTTACAAAAATCCCCTTTGCAATAACTTTAGAATTAAGCATTAAATAAAAATACGCAAAAGAAGATGATAAGAAAACCAAAAGCAATAAAATAATTGCAATATAAAAATAATTATTTTTTTTAGTACCACCCTTTGCTTGCATTTGCTTCTCTCCTATTCCTTTCTTCCATTTACAATAGTATAATATTACAATTAGCTTTATAATACAATTAATAATTTCTTAAAAAGGTTACGAAAATATTAATTTTTCCTTCCTTTAAAATACAAACACAGATGATTTACAGGGCACTCATCACATTTAGGTTTTCGCGCTGTGCACAAATTTCTTCCGTGATGAATTAAAAGGTGGTGAGATAAAGACCATAAGTTTTCTGGTATTAATTCCATAAGCTGCTTCTCTGTTGTAAAAACATCTTTACTGTCCGCCAGACCTATGCGATTGGACACTCTGAAAACGTGAGTATCCACTGCTATAGCCTGTTTGGAAAAAGCATTGCTTAAAACTACATTGGCAGTCTTTCTCCCCACACCCGGTAATGTCAACAATTCCTCTAAAGTTTCAGGCACTTTGCTATCGTATTTCTCCTTTAAAATTTTACATGTCTCTAATATACTTTTTGATTTATTCCTATACAAACCACATTCCCTTATTTCCTCTTGAAGCTCTTCAGGAGTAAGCTTTAAAAAATCCTCCGGCGTTTTATACTTTTTAAAAAGCCTGTCAGTAATTATATTCACTCTTTTGTCTGTACACTGCGCTGACAAAATTGTGGCAATTAAAAGCTCAAACGGATTAGTAAATTTAAGCCCTGACTTAGCATTAGGATAAGTATTTTTTAGTATTTCTATGACTTTTAAGGCTTCTTCCTTTGTTATTTGCAATTTCCTCACCCTTTTAACCTATTTATCGCTTTTGCCATCATTTCTTTAGCAAATTCATCTTTTTCTTCAATTAACGCTTCCTTTATTTCAACCACGACTTCTTTATCTTTGTCGCACAAATGAGAAAGAGCCCATGCACTATATCCTCTCAAAAGAGGACTTTGTGACTTTAACAAGTTTTTTATAGGCTCTATACAACTTTTTTCCTTTGTATTGACACAAGCAATTATAGCATTTCTTATTATAATACTTTTTCCCCTCCAAGAGGAAGAAGTTGGTCCAAAAATTTCTGCAAATTCCTTTTTTGACATATTTAAAATTTCTATTAAGTCATGTCTTGGCAGTAACTTATCCGGTACAAATTCTGGCCTTACTACCTTTTTTGCTCTTTTATTAAAAGGACACACTTGCTGGCAAGTATCACAGCCATATATTCTTCTGCCCATTTTTTTAGCTATTTTTTCTTCTATTTTGCCTTTTTTGACTGTAATATAAGACAAACATTTATTGGCATCTATTATATAAGGTTCAGCTATAGCATTTGTAGGACAAGCTTTTATACACAAATTACAATCCCCACATTTAGTTTTTTGCGGTGCATCCGGCTCAAAATATTTGTTTATGAGTATTTCTCCTAAAAAAATATATGAACCATATTCATCGTTTATTATAAGTCCATTTTTCCCAAACCACCCTATCCCTGCATGGTAGGCAATTTCTCTTTCTAAAAGCGGGTTATTGTCCACTAAACATACTGTTTTTACTTCTTGGCATTTTGATTTTATAAATTCAGAAAGTTTTTCCATCTTCTCTTTTAAAACTTTATGATAATCTACTCCCCAGCTGCTTCTTGAAATTATACCATAGCTTCTACTATAATATTTAATCTCATGTTCCACATTATATGATAAAGCTATGGCTATAATAGATTTCACTTCAGGCAAAATAAATTCAGGAGAGATTCTTTTTTGAATATCTCTCTCCTCAATAGAACAACTATAGCCTAAATTTTCTCTTTCTTTTAGAAAATTGTTATATTCTTTCAAACAATCAGGACTTGCAAAACCTACTAAGTCAATGCCAATTTGTTGTGCAAATTTTTTTATCTCTTCCTTAGTTACACAATCCACTATTTATCCCCTTTATCTTCTTTTTTATTAGACAATAATCCATAATAATATTTAAGCTTTCTATAAACTTTATCGTAAATTTCTTCAAAGCTTTTTCCTGTCAAAATTTCTATCCCTTCTTCAATTGTTTTTACACTGTAGATGTGGAAAAGCCCTCCTTTAACTGCTTCTATAACTTCTTCTGTTAAAACCAAATTATTGACATTTTGATGAGGAATTATTACTCCTTGCTCCCCTGTCAAACCTTTTTCTTTACAAACCTTGTAAAATCCCTCTATTTTATGGGTCACTCCTCCCACCGGTTGTACCTCCCCAAATTGATTGACTGACCCTGTTACGGCAATTCCCTGTTTTATAGAAACTTCTGCAAGGCTGGAAAGGAGTGCATAAAGTTCTGTACTGGAAGCACTATCTCCTTCTACTCCTTCATAGGACTGTTCAAAAACGATTCTAGCAGAGAGGGTCAAAGGGAAATCTTTTGCAAACTTACTCCCTAAATAACCTGTCAATATCATAACTCCTTTGTCGTGTATTCTACCACTCATTTTTGATTCTCTTTCAATATTTACAACCCCTTCTTCCCCTGGGTATGTGGTGACAGTTATCCTTGAAGGCTTACCAAATTCATAATCCCCTAAATTTATAACAGCTAATCCATTGACAACTCCTACTCTCTCTCCCTCAACATCAACAAGATATATGTCCCTTTTGAAATATTCTAAAACTTTTTCTTCTAGCTTATTTACCCTCTTTATTTTTTCTTCTATAGCCTTTTTAACATGGACTCCTGTAACTACTTGACTTCCTTCCAAACCTGCCCAGGCATCTGCCTCATACAATACTTCCACAATTTCGTTAAAGCGGGTAGTTAATTTGTCCTGGTCCTCAGAAAGTCTAGTACTATACTCTATAACTTTTGCAACACCTTCCCTGTCAAAGGGCTTTAAATTGTTTTCTACACAGTGGGTCTTTATAAAAGAAGCCATATTTTTCATATTTTCTTCATTTAGCTCCATCTCTTCGTTAAAATCTACTTTTATTTTAAAAAGTTTGCTAAAGTCCTCATCATAATTGTAAAGCAAATAGTAAAGATAAGGGGTACCTATTAAAATCACCTTTACATCCAACTTTATAGGCTCTGGTTTTAAAGAAGAAATTGACAAAAATCCATATTGAGAAGATATATTTTCAATTATAATTTTTTCCGTCTTTAAAGACCTTTTTAAAGCATCCCAAGCATAAGCATAAGATAACAGATCTTTTGCTTGCAAAATTAAATAACCGCCATTTGCTCTATGTAATGCTCCAGCTTTTATTTTAGTAAAGTCCGTTGTAGCAACTCCAAAGTCACTTTCGTATTCTATACTTCCTATTATGTTATTATAGTTAGGATTATACTCAAACACAACTGGAGCACCGTCAGTATTGCTATTGTCTACAAGCAAATTAACCATGTACTTTTTTAAAAAGGCTTTTTCTTTCCTCATCAAAAGAGGAAATGGCATATCTTCTCCATCAGTACTCTTAAAACTTCCAATATTTTCTAAGATGTCCTTTTTGACGCTTTCTAAATATTTTAGCACACTTTCATTTACTTTATATCTCCCCTTTAAATCCTCAATCAAATGACCTACAGCAAAGAGACCTATATTATTGTCCAAATTTTTAATTTCATCTCTCGCTTGTTTGTCAATAGATTGTATTTCCTTCCATATTTGAAGAGCTTTTACTTCAAATTCTGCAGCTCTTTTTTCAATTTCCTTTCTTACTTCTTCATCTAACTGTTGAAACTCTTCTTGACTTATTTGCCTTCCTTCTATAACAGGAATGCTTATAATACCTGTGCGAGTATCTTTTAAGACAAATCCAAAACTTTTTGCAAGCGTATTTAATTCTTCCATTAGCTCACTCTTTTTTTCTTGGTATTTCTTTATTATCTCACTCTTTTGCATATCATAAGAATCCGATTCAAAAGCTTTAGGTATATCCCTTTGGAGTTGTTCCACAAAATCCTCCATGTCTTTTTTGAATTGCTTGCCCATTCCAGCTGGTAATTCTATCGCTATTGGTTGAGCAGGTTTTTCAAAATTATATACATAAACCCAATCATTTGGCCTTTCTTCCGTTCTTGCAATCTTCTTTATGTAACTGGAGGCAAAACTAGTTTTACCAGTTCCAGTTATTCCTGTTATAAATATGTTGTAACCTTTCTGTTTTATTTTAATTCCAAATTCCATTGCCTTTTTCGCTCTGTCTTGTCCTATTATTCCTTCTAATGGAGGGATTTCTTCAGTTGTGTCAAAATCAAAAACTTCTGGATTTACATATCTTTTTAATCTGTTAAAACTCAACTTTCCCATAACAACACCCACCCAATCTTTTTAATAATAATTATTCGCCAACAAATCAATTTTTCCTCTTTTTACACAAAGAATAAATTTTGGCTGAAGGATAGTCCTCCAGCCAATTAATCTTCTTCATCAATTTTTCCGTCTCTTTCATCCATTTCTTTTTCTGCAAATTTTATCATTTTCTTTACCATGTTTCCTCCTATTTTACCCACTTCTCTTGTAGTCATGTTTTCCCATCCGCGTTTTTCAATATCATCATCTAAATTAAGCTCTTCAGCAGCTTCTTGCTTCAAAGAATCTAACTCATCCTCAGCTTTAGGGTATAACTTTTTTCTTTTCCCCATAAAAACCCTCCATATTTCGTTTTATCAATATTTTCCCCTAAAGCTTCTTTAAAAATGTATGAAAAAACCCGGAAAAATCCGGGTTATTCTTCTTTTATTGCCTCTGTAGGACAAGAGCTCATTGCATCTCTTACGCAATCTTCTAAATCTGCTGGAACTTCATCTACAATTGCATGGGATTTCCCTTCATCATTCCAGTCAAAAACATCTGGGCACATGTCTATACAAACCCCACAAGCTATGCATTCGTCTTGGTCGACATAAACTTTCATACCATTACCTCCTAATCTTTTTATGTAAAATTTTACACATACATTATATCATTAACCTTCCCTTGCTTCAATAGTTTTTAACTTTCTCTTTGAAAATATGCAAAAAAATAAGGCATATAGCCTTATACAATTGCAAGGAGTTCTCTCAAAAAGTTATTGAGTAAATTGACATCTTGCGAATTCAGTTTATTTAAATTGATATAAAACTTTTGAATGTTTTCAGCCAATTTTTTGTCTATATCGCTCTTTACTTTAGTGTACAACAAAACACCTAATACTGCTCCTACAAATAAAACTAAAGAAGAAGTAGGATTAACAGAGGCCAGTAAATTTTCTATACTCTCCATGGAAAGGCCTCCCGCCATCCTAAGTTTTAGTAAAAATGCAGTAATAGCATATGCACAAAATTCTATAGGCTTAGTAGCCTGAAACATCTCATTTAATATTTCCTCAAGAGAATTAGGCTTACTATTTTTTACTTTTTTAATCAAAGTATCTCTTAGGGAATTCCATTCATCTTTATTCGCTTTTTTAAATATTTCATAAGCTTTTTCTGTTGGTAGAAATCTTAAAGTAGATCTTCCTTGGCTTTTTTCCTCCCCAAGGTAATACTCGGTCTTAACAAAATCACCTTTCTCTAATTCCTTTAAAATATCATAAGCTGTCCATTTGCTAATTTTCATTGCCTGCGCCACATCTGTATAGTGAACGGGCTCACCTTTTGAATCATAAAGTTCAGTCAGTGTTTTTAAAAATTCCACCCTCCTATTTGTCAGCATTTCAACACCCCATTAAGTAATACTATCTAAATTTATAGGGGATTTTAGTATTTATGTCAAGCCTCTTTTTTCATTTCCATTTTTTTCTCCCAAATTTCATCAGCTACTTTACCCCAATTATCAGCAACTACCCTTAAATCATCATAGAGGTTCTCTATATGAGCAGCTGGACTTGCTTCTGTGTGTTTAGCACCTGATTCTCTTACTATTTCTAAAAGTTTTTCTGGATTATCAATAAGAGGACATGGTCTTAGATGATCTAGATTAAATGGCTGCCTTTTTCTATAGCTTTTCATAATAGGTGACTGTAATGCTTCTAATAAACTTACTTCATTTATATTTACATTAGAATAATGAATAAAAGCACAAGGCTCAACTTCTCCTGCTGCATTTATGTGTAGATACCTTCTTCCTCCTGCAATACATCCTCCACTGTATTCGCCATCATTCCAGAAATCAATTGCAAAAAGTTCCTTTGTAGCCCTTATATAATTTATTCTTTCATAGCTATACTTTCTCTGTTCAGGTGTAACCATGAAGCTGATATCAGGGTCTCTGCCTATAGGAATATAAGTAAAATACCAAGCAAAGGCAGCTCCTTTATCTATCATCATGTCTACAAATTCATCACTTAAAATTTCCTCTACATTTGTTCTTGTAGATGTAGCTGAATATCCAAACAGCACCCCATTTTCTCTCATCAAATCCATTGCTCTCATAATTTTATCAAAAGTACCTTCTCCTCGTATTGCATCGTTACTTTCTTTGAAACCATTAATACTTACTGCAAAAGTAATATTGCCTACTCTTTTAACTTCTTTTATCATATCTTCGTCGATTAAAGTACCATTGGTAAACAAGTGGAATACTTGATTTTTATGTCTTTCAGCAAGCTTTATAATATCTTTCATTCTGACAGTAGGCTCTCCGCCAGACAAAACTATAAAATATATGCCCAGCTCTTCTGCTTCTGTACATACTCTATCCATCACTTCAAAAGAAAGATTGTGAGGTTTGTACTGTCCTGCCCAGCATCCTACACATCTTAAATTGCAAGCCTCAGTTGGATCCATCAAAATTGCCCACGGAATGTTAATATCTAATTTGTTTTCTAATTCTTTTTGTTTTGGAATTCCTTTCAAGCTAGCATTTATAAAGAAATTAACACCTAAAGTTTTTATAATGTTTTTGTCAATATTTTTAAGAATTTTCATTGCAAATCTGTACCAATTGCTGTCTTTGTCATCTAAAAATCTCTTCACACTTTCTATTTGCTGTTTATGATTGGGCATTATTGCAATTTTTGACAGAAGATTAGCTATTTTGTCTAAATTTTTCTCTGGGTCTTTTTCTACATAGTTAATAACAGCACTGATAAGCGGGTCAATCACATTCATCATAACTCCTCCTCTACTTTATTTTTTATCCCAAAATATCAAACTTACCCAAAAAACCAAAATTCCATTTCAAGAACATTATACCACTTTAAAAATAACATTTCAAGTAATATTTATTATATTTTATGCTTACAAGTACTATTTTATTTACCTAATTGTACATCCCCTCCAAAAACTCCCATTATTTTCTTCTCTGAATTGTAAACAGGAATTGCAATTGTAGTACAAATTTCGTTTGTCGCTAAAGAAATGTAAGGCTCTGTCACTGTTATTTCCCCTTCAATAGCCCGTTGAAACCAAGACCTGTGATATACATTAGAAATTCCTACTTCCATTGAAATAGCCTTTATATCTCCATTATTTAGAATAGAAAATACCAACTCAAAACTTGGATATTTCTTTATTATTTCCATGACTATCTCTTTTGCTCTATTCCCAAACAGCTGTTCCTTGTTTTCTTCTATTATTCTCTGAAGTATCTTTTTAGCCTCTTCAATTTTTCTTTTTTGCTCTTGTGTAAGTTTTACTGTGCTAGAAAATTTTTTAACTAATGTCTGCAATTTTTCTGCAAAGTTATTTAATTTTCCCATCATTTTTTTTAATTCTTCCATTGAAGAAACTTGTTCTTGAGTAGAAGCTAATGTCTCCTGGGTATTTGCTGCAGTTTGTTGTGTAACCGCTGCAATCTTGTGATTGAGTTCTTTAATTTCTTTAATTTTATCGTATTGAGAGTTTACTAAGTTGTCTACAGACATAATCGCCTCTATAACTCTGCTACTAGATTTTACTACATTTTCTATCTTTTCTTTTGCAGTATTTGTATAAGACAAATTTTCTAACGCGTTTTGAATTTCTTGTTCCAATTTCCCCGAAACTTCTTTAATTTTTTCTTGAATGTTTTTAGTCAGTAAAACTATTTCTCCCGCAGCAGAAGCAGACTGCTCTGCAAGATTTCTCACTTCCTGTGCTACCACAGCAAAGCCTTTTCCTTGTTCTCCTGCTCTTGCTGCCTCTATTGCAGCATTTAAAGCTAATAAGTTTGTTTGATCTGCAATTTTATTCACCATTCCAATTATATCTGTTATCTTATTTGCTCTTTCTCTTAAATCCAATACTTCTTTAATTAATTCCTTATTCTTGTTAGCACTTTCTTCTATCCTTTTCATCAATTCAGTCATAATCGCTTCATTTTCTTTTATTACTTTTCCCATCTCAAAGCTTAAATCTTTAGTTTCATTAAATTTACTTTTAATCTCTTTATTAAACTCAAAAGCTTGATTAGCATCCTTGGCAGTTTGCTGAGCAGCTTCTGCTTGCTCTTCTGCCCCCTTTGCAATTTCTTCTAAAGCAGCAGCAATCTCTTTTGCAGCATTGGTAACGTTATCAATCTCATGTGTTAATTTTTTTGACCCAACAACTGTTTGTTCCGCAGTTTGTTGAGATTCTGTAACTAATCTTTTAAAGTTATTCAAAAAGCTATTTAGAGATTTAGCTAACGTTTCAAATTCATCATCACCTTTTATGTCAATTTTTTTCGTCAAATCCCCTTTTGCTATTCCCTCAATGGCTTCCTTCATTTTTTCAACTGCTAAAATCATACTTTTTTCGAACATTATCCAATGAAGTAAAACAGCTATAACAACTGTTACAATAAAAGCCTCTACATAAGGCACAACTGTATTTCTACTTGCAAAATAGGTCACAAAAAAGCAACTAAAATACTGTTTACACCCGCCAAAATAACACCGTACATCAACAGCCTAAACTTGATACTTTTAAGCATAAAAATCCCTCCTGTTTTAGGTTGCATTAATTACAACATAGGTATTAGCCTTTTCTTATTATTTCTACAAAACCTTAAATATTCCTTCTTTTTTTGCAAAAATTCTACAAAATAAAGCAAGAGTCCATTGAAGATTCCTAAACTTAAACATCAAGGCAACTGCCGCCTATAAATTCTCTTATGATAGAATTGGGAGGTATTGCTAATTCATCTTCTAATGGAAGGAAATAACTCAAAAACTCTAATATTTCTTTAGCGATAGAATAAGCAGGATTGTCTTGGGAAACTTTCTTAAGCAAAGGCTCTGCATATTTTTTTAATACAGGTAGCTCATAAGGTAAAAAAGAGTTAAACATGACATCCGCTTGTTCTTGATAAGGGAAAATCCATTTTTCTTCTCCTTTTCTGACCATAGGCCACATGTTTATAGTCTCTGCCGCATCACTAGAACGGAATTGGCTATCTCTCACCATTCGCCTTATTAATCTTGTCTGAGTAGTAGATATTCTATTATGTTCATCAAGATTTAGCTGCGTAATAGCACTCACGTATATTTTATATTTATTATCTTTAGGTATTTGCAAAGTCAATTTTTCATTTAGACCGTGAATCCCTTCCATCAAAATAATTTGATTTTTGTCAAGTTTTACTTTTCTTCCTTCTGGCTCTCTTTCCCCTGTTTTAAAGTTAAAAATAGGGATTTCTACTTCTTCCCCTTGAATAAGCTTTATTAAATGCTCATTGAAAAGTGGCAAATCTAATGCATCTATGGACTCAAAGTCGTAATTTCCAAACTCATCTTTCGGAGTAAGTTCTCTTGGCACAAAATAATTGTCTAATGATATCGGAAAAGGCTTTAGTCCGTTTACCCTCAACTGCACACTAAGTCTATGAATAAAAGAGGTTTTCCCTGAAGAAGAGGGTCCAGCAATAAGCACTACTTTTATCATTTTGTTTGAAGCTATATAATCTGCAATTTTGGATATTTTCTTCTCATGAAATGCTTCAGAAACCAATATTAAATCTCTACCTCTTCCTTGTTTTATCATGTCGTTCAAAGAAGAAACATAAGTTATGTTTAAAATACTTGCCCAGTCCTCTGCCTCTTTAAAAATCGAAGCAAGTTTTGGAACATCCACAAATGCAGGCAAAGAGCGGGGATTATATACATCTGGAGCAATTAAAATAATGCCTGGAAAATAAAAACGTATATCAAATACTTTTAGATACCCTGTAGAAGGTACACAAGGGCTATAGAAAAAGTCCACTGTACCATCACAATAATAAACAGGAACCTTGTCTTTGTCAGTATCTTTAAACAATTTTACTTTCTCAGTCAATCCTTCTTTTTCAAATAGCTTTATTGCCTCTTCTTTAGGCAACATTTTTCTTTCGATTTTTAAATCCTTCTCTATTATTTCTTCCATCCTCTTTTTAATCATAGAAACAATTTTATTGTTGAGAGAATAACCATGTATCTCGCAATACAATCCTTTCCCTAAAGAATGTTCAATAGTAACTGTAGCTCCAGGAAGTAGCTCTTTTACAGCTTTAATAAAAACAAAAGTCAAACTTCTTCTATATATCCTCGTACCTTCCTCAATCGTTGTATCTACAAATTCCACTGTGCTATCCTTTAAAACTGTGTAGTTTAAATCTCTTAGCTCATTATCCACTTTTGCAGCAACTATTATCCCATTGTATCGATGCTCAAAATCTTTAGCAATATTCTCTAATTTTGTGCCTTCTGGGTATTCATAAACATTTCCTAAAATAGTAATTTTCATAAAAATCACCTCAATAAGATTATACATTATTGTAACACAAAATTAAAAGCCCTTTACAAAAATGAGGACTTTTAATTTTTGTCCCACGAAGCCGTAAGGCTATGTTTTTATATTCTTTTGTCTTTAAACAAATTTAACAAATAATTACTTTTTAAATACGAATTTTTTGTTACTGTGCTCATCAATGAGTTTATAATTATCAAGCCTTGTTATCTCTGAACATAGAAATGTTTTATGGGATGCGTAGATATTCTTGTGAAAGCATTCCCGCATAGCTCTCTTCTTTAAATCCAAATGTTTTTATTAATCTGTTAAGCTCTATATGGTGTTAGTATATATTATTGTAGACACTTTAACTCGAACTGGATAAAATAAAAATATAAAGAAGGTTTGCAGTATACAAGCACCAAATTTCAAGAATATATATTATCCAAAGGTAACATAAAACACTCATTTAGTCACAAAGGATGCCTTTTGCATGTATAGAATCTTTTCATGCTTCTTTAAAAAAGGAAGAAGTAATTTTAGCTACTTACTATGATTTTGATACTGCCAGCTTTGCTATATTAGAGTACATTGAAGTCTAGTATAATAGGAAAAGACTACACAGTAGTATAGGGTATATGACTCCACAACAATTTGAAGATTTCATTAAAAAGTCAACATAAAAATTTCGAGTTTTTGTGTCTACTATATTGACATAAATTCAATGCGGATTTTAACGGCAGTATAAATCTGCACAGAAAGTTCCGGAAGACCTTTCCGACGTTAAAAGACAGAAAAATCAAAGAAGAAAAAAGAAATCAAAAAGGGGATAGAAAAGTTTATCATCAAAACCCTGCAACGATGCAGGGTAGCACATATACAAGACACAGTCGCATAAATGGTGTCGGTAATTGTGTGTTATGCAGTATGTGACCTGCTATGAACTGGTGAATTGGGCCGTGGTACTTCTGTACCGCACCTGTAGATTAGGAGAGTGCTCAATTCTCATACCCGGATGGAATTAGGGATCCTGATTCTACCGGGATGCAATGCAGGGAATGTGCTGTCCTGTAACCAACGGGGCAATCTAAGCCGCAACTGGGCGCAAGTCGAAAAGCTACGTAATTCCCGTGGACGACCACCAATGAGATCGTGGGAAGACAAAGCCCTCGACTTCAGTCGTAGGAGGAATTGTATAGTATATTATAAATATATTACTATGTCAAAAGAGCAAAATTAAAGGATAGTGTCAAGATACTGTAGGATATTTTTTAAAGACAACCCCTAAAAATTATTAATTCAAGGTTTCTAACTATCATTTTTTTTGGGAGTGAAAAATATTTTGTGTATTTAGATTAATTATATCCTCTTTCTCAGCAAGAATCAGTTAACATTTTTATCTGTTCTATCTTTAGTATGACCTTTTTTCTATATCTTATGCATGAAAGTGAATAATTTTGGTTAAAATATTTAATTAGGGATACTGTAAGCTTTTCTCTAGAACCTTTGAAGACCTAGGGATTCAAAAGTTCTAGAGAAAAAAATTTTTTCGGGCTTCGCCCACCTATAGGTATTTTTCAAGTCTTCCAGGATACATTATGATTAATTGGTTTAATACTATATCCCAGTTTTTATACCTCACTGTCCATTTCTTTAATACATTCATTGTTACTAAGTATAGCATTTTTTCTAATGCTTCATCAGATGGAAATATTGTTTTTGATTTTGTAACTTTCCTTAACTGCCTGTGGAATCCTTCAATTATGTTTGTTGTATACATTATTTTCCTTACTTCTTCAGGGAATTTGTAAAATGGACTTAATACATCCCAGTTATTCTCCCAACTCTTTATGGCATAAGGATATAGATTCTGCCATTTGTTTTTTAATTTCTCAAATTCATCCCTTGCTATTTCTTCATTAGCTGCTTGATATACTGCTTTAAAATCTTTACTGAATTCTTTAAGGTGTTTATATGACACATATTTGAAGCAGTTCCTTAATTGATGTATTATACATCTTTGTATCTCTGATTTTGGAAATGCTGCTTGTATTGCTTCTTTTATCCCTGTTAATCCATCTACAGAAAATACTAAAACATCTTCTACTCCTCTGTTCTTTAGCTCATTTAATACTCCAAGCCAGAATCTTGAACTCTCATTTTCTCCAATCCATATCCCTAATACATCTTTTATGCCTTCTATCGTTACCCCTAATACTACATAAGCTGCTCTATTGATAATATGACCGTCTGTTCTTACTTTGTAATGGATGGCATCCATAAATATGAAAGTGTATATCTTTTCTAATGGCCTTGATTGCCATTCTTTTATTTCTGGTACTATTCTTTCGGTTATTTTACTTACCATTTCTGCAGATAATTCTATTCCATACAGGTCTTTTATCTGGTCATGAATATCTCTTGTTGACATCCCTCTTGCATATAGAGCTATTACTTTTTCTTCAATTCCTGATATGTCTCTTTTGTATTTCGGAACTATTTTGGGTTCAAATTCTCCTTGTCTGTCTCTTGGAATATCAATTTCCATCTCACCAAATTGAGTTTTTACCGTCTTTTGAGTATAGCCATTTCTTGAATTTTGAGTATCTTTGTCTTTTTTGTCATATCTTTCGTAGCCAAGTTCTGTTGAAAGTTCTGCTTCAAGTATTTCTTGAATAGTATCTTTAAAAAGGTTTTTTAATGATGTATAAAGGTCTGGAATAGATTGAATATTGTTTTCACTAATGAAATTTCTTAATTGTTCTTTTGTCAATAGTGACATTTTTAAAACCTCCTTCTTGGTTTAGTATATATTCTAATTCTTACCAAGAAAGAGGTTTTTAATCGGTTTACACAAAATTTTTTACAGTCTCTTTTTTTTATATAACTTGCGCATATTTTATTGCTCTTAAAATCCTATATATTGGTGTCACTTTCCCTATATTTAAAACTGTAATATTATTTATCTTTTCATTTGTAGACGTTTTAATTCTCCTTACCGCCTCTTTTATTTGCTTCTTTGTTAATTTGTAGCTCCCTGCATTTATATTCTCTTTCTTACCCCATTCTATTTCTCTTAAATCTCCTCCGTTCTTGCTAAATACTCTTAATTTCGCCATTAACTTTAATCCTTCTCTACTCCATCCCAATGGATTCCTACTTAATCTAGAAGAAAATACATGACTTATATGCCCTTCTGCACTGCACCCTATTACATCTTTGTCTTTACTGTATATCTCTACTCCTTCCCAATTATTTAGTATGTACCTCTTGGCCTCTTTTACCTTCTCTTTTTCTCTCTCTTCCTCTGCTGCCTTTATTAACTCATCCAATACCTTCTTTACTCCTTCTTTATCCCCTTCATTTATTGCTCTCCATATCTTATCTCTATACTTTGGCTCTTTTGATGTTGCTTTTAATACGTATTTGTTTAAATGATATCTGTCTAACACAAACCTTGATTTTGCTATCCACTCTAATCCCTCTTTTATCCACGGTGCTCCATCTCCTGCTATGTATATCTTCTCTATCTTCTCTTCCTTGTAATTTTCTTCTATGTAATTTGCTACATCTATCCATATGTCTTCAGCTTTCTCTCCTACGTATGCCTTGTAATGCACATTTCTCAGTATGTCAATTCTCAAATTAAATCTCCAAAGATTTTCAAATTATAATGGCATTTTTTAAGTGTATAAAAGTATTTTTTCTCAAATTATCACAGCCTGATTAAAAATTTTTTTCACTTTTTAAGAGCATTACCGCTAAAATATGTTAATATCTGTTATTGGCAATTTGGGTTAATTGATGTATAATAAAAAATGAGAGTAGCGAAAGCTACTACTCTCACAAACTGATTTCATTTTGTGCCTGGTATATTACTTCTTCATCTATTTCTCTTAGCCTTTTAGAATACGCATAGAGAAGAGAAGCTGTTACCAGGTTATTTATTATCCTTGGGAGCCCTTTTGTTAGAGAATATATTGCTTCATATGCTGATGGTGTAAATATATCATTCACCACTCCGGCTATTTTCATTCTTGTTTTTATATAATCTTGAATTTCTTCTTTTTTTAGCCCTTGCATCACATACTTTATAGAAATTCTTTGCCTTAGTGCACTGTTTACATTCAAGGCTAGTTTGTTTCTTATGTGTGGTTGTCCTGAAAGTATCAATATATACGGGTTTTGAGAATCCATATTAAAGTTAAATATTATTCTCAAATCTTCAAGAACATCGTTAGAAACCAGTTGTATTTCATCTAATATTATGACAGGAGTTATCTTCTGGCTATAGTAAAGTTCTGTTATCGCTCTTTGTATCTGGTGAAAGAGCGTTACTTTTTTGTATGAGGGTGTTTCGCCTAAAATCATAGCCAATGCTTGATAGAATTCTCTCACTGTGAGTGTAGATAGAGCAAAGTAACATGGTTTAAATGTAGAACGGTTGAGGCTTTCAGCATATCTTCTTAATGCGGTAGATTTGCCTGAACCGGCCTCCCCAACGATAAGTCCTATACCCCTTGTTTCTTGTAAATATTTTAGCCTGGCATTTAATTCAGCAATGTCTTCACTTATGTAAAGGTCGTTTACACTTATCTCTTTAGAAAATGGATTAAATTTCATTCCAAAATATTGGGTAAACATTGTAAACACCTCTTTTTTAATCAATGATATCGTTAAAGGATATCACTGTGTGTTTAATAAAATCAACTAACTCTTCATTTCTGCTTACAGCATTTTTGTTTTGGGTGTATCCTATGGGAATTTTAGCATTATCATGAAAATTTACCTTATACGCTTCCCCCACTTTTTTGCCTTCATGAAAAAGTAGAAGAGGTGTATTATCCTTAAGCCACTGCGGGTCATATCTGACTTCTAAGCGCATACCTTTAAACTTTTCTTCTGTTTCATAAAGTATATTTTCCACTTTAAGTGTAGCATCTTTGTTTACTTTACGATTTACTCTTATGAGAAAACATTCATTCAACATATCTATGTCACCACACATATTTACCCTTGATATTTGAGACATGAAAAAATCTAAAGGACTCATGCCAATACTGCTGTGTTCTTTTCGGTTGTAATCATCCTCCAGCCATTTAAAAAACATCATATTGAGCTCATCTATACTCTTTATGGATGTAGGATCTATTGTGCTTAAAAATCTCATTCTCACCGTATGAAAGAATCTTTCTATTTTTCCTTTTGAATGAGGTGAAAAGGGCTCAGTATGAATAAGAGATGTACCTAGTGAGGCACATATATATTCAAATTGACTGCTTCTATATATCTTTCCATTGTCAGTGTAGAGCATTTTGGGTATTCCCCTTCTTAGCACTGCTTCTTTAAATGAGTCTCTTAAAGCTAAAAAATTCTGGGTATAGTAAAAGTGAGCATAGGTACACAGCCTGGAAGCATCATCTATATATGCAATAAGGTACGTTTGTCTCTTTGTTTTACCTTCTTTAATATATGGCCCATACATGACATCAGTTTGCCACAGTTCATTGATGTATTCATGGGAAAACCTCTTTGTTTTACCCTCTTTTTCTTTATCTAAAGATTTTACAGGAATGTTTTTCAAAAACCTATAGAATGTCGAAAGGGATACTTTATCCGGTGATATTATTCCTTCTCCTATCAATGTTTCATAAAGAAGTTTGTTTGGCATTTCAGGATGTTCAAGCTTCTTTTGCTTTATTTTCTCTGAAAGTTCAAAGTCTATCTTTCTGTATTTGCCTCTGTCGCTTCGATAACCCGGCTTTAACGCTTCTATACCACCTCTTAAATACTGATATAGCCACCCTCTAAGTGTCTTGGGAGTATATCTTCTCATTCCAAGATAAGGTATCTCAATAGGTTTATCGGAAAGAGCATCAAAATATTCTTTCTGATTTTTTACCTGTCCGTTTAGCACCGGACTTATCAGTGAAAATCTCTTTAATGCTATAACTTCTCTCGCTTTTTCATCAAGCATTTATATGTTCCCCCTTCACTTTTTTGATTTCTTAATCGTAATTTTAGCTCATACCTGGGGGACATTAAAGGAAAAAGTTATGTTGCTAAGAAAAAATCAAAATTTTTATTTAAATTTTTCAGGTTTAATGCTAGAATTATGTGAGAGAGGCCAGAAATGATTTTTGGCAATGAGCATAAAACCGTTGGGAGAAGAGTGGTACAATGCTTATTATGTCCAAAATCTCTCTGGCCCTCTCTCTTTGTGAGTCAGTCTCAGATAACTTTATGTAAGGGTCTATTTGCCTTAATCCGTATATGATAAAACTTAAATTATTCATTATCCTTTTGGTGTAAAAATATATATGCTGTCTTGAAAATAGTATGGTAGGAAAGTTTCTTTTTAAGTCACTTATGAAAGAACTGAGAGTTTTTTCTCTTGTAAGTGTCTCTTTTAAAGACTTTACAATCATATTGAAAGAATACTGAAAATGGGGGAGACAGAAATCAGGAAGGTAGGAAAGAGTTCTTTTGCACACAGGACATATATATCTTCTTATGGCTATTTTTATACAGTTAGGTCCATCTAAATAGTAACGGTAATAAAACCCGTGCTTTTTTAGTTTTACTCTACACTTGCAATCGGGATAAGGACATCTATCTGGTGGGTCAGGAAAATTGTAATCTTTACCTTTATGTAAATATTCTTCAATGTTATCAACATGGAAAATTATTTGCATAAGTAACCTCTCCAATTAAAATTAATGCTAAAGGAATCTGAAAAAATTTTTTTAAATTCCTTTAGCATTAATTTTATCACAAGATTATTTAATCTGAAAAATTTTATCGGTTTTGGGCTAAATTAATTTGAGAAATGACACTCAGTACATTTCTACCATTTTTCTCTTCTTTACCTTCATGTATGTATATCAATCGCGGTGTTTCATTGCTGCCATCTTGCAAAGGCACATGGTCTTCATCTGCTTCTATGTATAATACCCTTACTTCTTTCTTCTCTTTTATTTCTCTCTTTACCTCTACTTCTCCTATTTCCCTTATTGCGTTTAATACCGTCTGTTTACTTAACTCCTCTGGACATGCTTTTTTACTGCTTATTTCATATGATTCTTCTATTGCGTTTTCTACTAACTTTATTTTTACTCCCTTTTCTATCCTATCGTGCCGTCCTATCTCTAATGCATCATCCACCAAATATGTATATCTTCCATCCTCTTTAGATTTGTAATATGTCCTCTCATATTCAATATCCCCAAGGACTGTCGTTAATCTCTTTTTATCTTTCCTCTCTACTACCCATTTTTCTTTCCTTCTCTTATCTTCTTTTATTATCCTATCTAACTCTTCAATAATTGCTTCTATTGCCTCTCTACCTAGTTTGTCCGTCAGTTCCTTTATCCTTGCTGCAAGCTCTGTAATATTCATTCCTTTATTTAATAAATCACCAAAAATTTCTACTACTTCCTTAGTGAAATTTAGAGCATTTTGTAGTATAATATCCTCAAAGATATGTTTTTTCACAAGAGACACCCCTTTCTGTATTGTTTTGTTTTCCATAATCTATTTTATCACAGGGGTTGTCTCTTGTTTTTTTTCACCCAAAAAATCCTACGATAATTTTACACTATGAATTAAAGAGGCTATCCACTTACCTTTTTGGACAGCCTCCATTTTTAATCAATTTGTTCTTTTAATATATCTACTGGCATAACCTTGGCAACTTTCCTTCTCACAAGATATCTTGAAAGTATATATGTTACAGCAAGTACAACAAAACAACCAACTACACTCTGCCAGCTCAAATCAAGAGTTAGTGAAATATCTGTATTTTTTGTGGCTGAGCTCATAAGCTGGTTCATGGTAAATTTCGAAAGTGGAATACCAAGCAAAAATCCTATCGCGAAGGAATAGCTGTTAAAACCCAAGATCATCTTGAAAATCTGTTTTTCTTTGAATCCTAACATCTTCAAAATTCCAATATTCTTTTTGTTTTCAGTAATAGCTAAGCCCGACAAAACATAGATTATCAGCAGTGCCAAAATTGCTGAGATAAGACCAAGCACTTCTATGGATTTTT
This sequence comes from Thermoanaerobacter ethanolicus JW 200, assembly GCF_003722315.1. Taxonomy (NCBI): domain Bacteria; kingdom Bacillati; phylum Bacillota; class Clostridia; order Thermoanaerobacterales; family Thermoanaerobacteraceae; genus Thermoanaerobacter; species Thermoanaerobacter ethanolicus. The sequence goes on from NZ_CP033580.1 coordinate 2,268,775, forward strand.
GTAACGTTACAGCTGAACCTTTGAGAGTTTCTATCATGTAATTTTTATCCTGCGCATCAAATAGCATCTGTTTTGGAATCTGGACTGGAGTATCAGAATAAAGTCCTATAAAACTTCCTTTTTCAAACCCGAATATCTTATTGAACTCATTTATATCCATAAAGCCTTGGTTGCCAACTGGAATATCAGCGATCTTTCCAACCTTTAATTTGTATTTCTTTCCATCAAACTTATTTTTAAGCTCAATCTCTTGCCCCTCTTTCGCATTTAATTTTTGCGCTAATGGTCGTGTTATGACAAAACCACTATTTACTTCTATTCTTGCTCCTCTTTCATCAAAAAGCTTAACCATATTTGAATTCTTCTCAATTCCATAAATCACAATATTAAAATTGCCATTTTTTGTTTCAAAAGCCTGAAAATTAAAAGGTTCTACTTTATACTTCTTAAAATTTAGCTCTGTATGAGTACTGATTGAATTTAAAATATACATATACTTGTATTCAAAGTTCTTTTCATAAACTTTATTTATTGCATCTATCACAGCATTTTTTGCACTCAATCCGTACATCAAAAGGATTGTTGAAAAAATCACGCCTACCACCAAAACAGCTTCTCGGGCGAAATGCCGAACCCCATACTTAAACATAATTCTATTTTGAAAACTAAATTTATCCAAAAAGCTTAACCTTGGCAGTTTGTTGAACTTTATCTCGTCAACCCCATGAAGCATCTCAACAATTGTAAGTTTGAAAAATCTCTTAATGGCAACATAGCCAGAACTTAGAATAAAAACTCCTGGAAGAAACATTGCAATAAAAAGCTCTGATATAGGATAGACATTCTTTACAACAGGTAAAGCAAAATAGGCCCTGAAAAAAGTTGAAAAAGGAATTGCTTCAATAAAGCCCAAGACAGAACCAAAAATACTCCCAATTAGCCAAATATAAATTGGCAGATGCATAAAGACTTTTATTACCTCTTTATCCGAATATCCTAAGGAATAAAGGGTTCCTATCTCTGCATGCATATTGTTGATAAGCCTTCGCATAACAATAAACAAAATTACTGATGACATGAATATCACAAACAAACTTATTGGCAATGTTGACCTTTTCACACTGTCAATTTTAATCTCAGCAAAAGTGATGCGAGGATTTTCTGATCTTGATACAAACTTTAAAAGGCCCCATTTTTGATTTACATCACTTTTAAAACTATCAATATCTTTGAGATTCCCTTTGAACATATAATAATGATAAGGAAAAACTTTTGCAATTGTTTTCAAGTCCTCTTCATTCATTGCAGCAATTCCAAAGTGTTCAGAATCAGGCAAAAAATCTTGATCGTTTTTGATAATATAAATGTAATCTGGCAAATAAAATATTCCACTTATAATAAAATTCTTATTTGCAATTTTAATTGTATCTCCTATTTTGTATTGATGCTTTTTGAAAAAGTTTGGATCAATTAAAATCTCACCTTTGTGGGGCATATTCCCTAAGCTTACAAATGGTTTATTTATTTGTTTTGAGATTGAAAATACTCTTATTGTTTTATTATCTTCTGAATAGTCAACCATAAGTCTTTCTTCAACCTTTAAATTATACTTTGATTCAAGGTATTTTATGTCAACAGGAAGTGATGTGATAAAGTTTCCATCTTCCTGATTTTGATTTTCAATAAATGCTTTATAATTCTCGTCAATATTTCTTACTGTTATACTAAAAAGAGCATATGCCATTGAAGCAATTGCAACAAGCAGTACAATTGACAAAAACTGAGCCTTTTCTCGTAACATAATCCTTTTTGGAATTCTTTTTATAACCATTACCAGGTCACCTCTTTTGCAGGTACTTTGTTATGATTTTCTATAAATTCTACCACCCTACCGCTTCGCAGACGTATTGTAGCATCTGACATATTGGATATTGCAAGGTTATGGGTGATGATTAAAATTGTTGCGTTGAATCTTTTATTTACATTCTCAAGAAGTTCTAAAACAAGTTTTGCGCTCTCATAATCCAAAGCACCTGTTGGCTCATCACAAAGAATTATGGATGGGTTCTTGACAACAGCTCGTGCAATGGCCACTCTTTGTTGCTGCCCCCCCTGAGAGCTCAAAAGGAAATTTATCTTTTTCTGAATACACATCAACCATCTTCAAAACCTTATCAACATCAAGAGAGTTTTTGCTCAAAACTGCACTTGATAAAACATTTTCATATACAGTAAGGCCGTTTATAAGATTATAAAATTGAAAAACAAAACCAACATAATCGCGCCTGTAAAGTGCAAGCTCGTTTTTGGAAAACTTTGTTATTTCCTTGCTATCAACAAAAACCCTTCCTCTATCTGCCCTATCGAGTCCTCCAAGGATATTAAAAAGGGTAGTCTTACCTGAGCCAGATGGTCCAACAACTGTATAAATTTTCCCCTTTTCAAATTCAAAGCTAACATCATCCAATGCCCTGACATTGTTCGCTCCCACTTTGTAAATTCGTGTCAAGTTTTCAACCACTATAAACATCCAAGCTCATCTCCCAATCAAAAATCTTAAAATTGTTCATTTATATTATGACTAATTGGTCATATGACTGTCAAGTCATATTTGACAATATTTCATTCTTTTTCTAATCCTTCTTTTAAAAGCTTTAAAAACTGTTCAAAAAAACCACGAAAATACTCTATATCCAAAGAATATGTAGAGGTGCCTTCTTGGTTAATTGCTCTTTCTATTACAAATTTTTTTAAATAAAAACTTGCACCTTCTAAAAAAATTGCTATTATAAGAGGATTAATATCATCTCTAATAAATCCTTTTTCCTGGTTGTTTTTAACAATCTCAACTAAAAACTCACGCGATTTAGTCAAAAACTTCTCATTTATTTCATCTTTAAATGGTGAGTCGTTGAAAAAAAATGCTCGCTCAAGCAGAATATATTCGTCTTTTAGAGATTTTAAAGCCAACCATACAGTTTTCAACGAATTTTCGTAATAATCAAATATACTCATCTGCTTTATATTTATTTTATTCAAAAGATCTAAGAATTTAGAATAAGCCATCTCAATTGAATAAAAATACATATCCTTTTTATTTTCAAAATACTGATACATACTCCCCTTTGCAACAGAGCACTCTTTTGCAACATCTGTAATGTCAACCTTGTGATAGGGCTTTTGGGAAAAATATCTTATGAGTGTATCTGTAATAAGTTTTCGCTTTTCTTCTGGAAGATTAAAAAATGTTTGCTTTGGCATCTCTTTAAATATCACCTCAAGATTATTATGACTCATAGGTTATAGTATTGTCAAAAGGTAATTCGCAAAAGTCTGTGTCAAGTTTTCGTAGGTAAATTTTATTAAAAATTTTTGGTTCTATAATAAATGTTGTGGTGGATAAAAATCACTCATAAAAAAAGCGCACTTATTCTGAATTCCTGTTATAATAGAAGTGACCAAACAAAATCCATTAAAAAGAGGCATCAGAATAAGTGCATACAAATTATATCACAAAATTCCTAAAATCTGAAGATATAATTTGGGAGGACAAATAGAAAGTGAAGATGAAATAGAACTCCATATAAGAATGAAACAAAAACCTCATACTTGCCCAAGATGTGGAAAATTAACCTCTAAGGTGCACGACTACAGAACCCAAAGAATAAAAGACATACCATTATGGGGCAAAAAAAACTTTTTATTGTGCCCAGAAAAAGAAGGTTTGTAGACCCTAAGAAAAGAAAAATATTAGACATTCTAAAAGACAGGAAGCAAGAAGTTTTAGTAGATAGTAGAATAAAGAAAGTATTTCAAAAGAAGTAGAAATTTGCTCCTCGCAAAATATCACAGCCTTCATTATAGTTAAAAAGAAAAATTGGATGTAATGTTCTGGTACAGTGATGATTTAAGAATAGCCCATCAACTAAAGGAAAGTTTTAATAACGTGTTAAAAAGCAAATCTTCTGATGAAGCAAAAAAAGAACTAAAATTATGGATACAAAAAGCAAAAGAAAGTGGAATTCTTGATTTCGCTACATGTGTAAAAGTATTTAGTCGTTGGTTTGAAGAAATAGCAAATGCATTTGACGTGCCTTATTACAAACTCTGTAACTGAAGGTTATAACAATAAAATTAAGGTTCTTAAAAGAAATGCTTATGGTTATCAGAATTTCGATAGATTTAGGAAGAGAATATTATACTGCAATGCTTGAGTTAAAGTTTTTTACATTCCTACAGGTATTATTATACTATTTTGTCCTTTAATTACAAGAATGTTGAAGGAAATGTGGTAGAAAATAACTAACTACTTTTATTACAAAATTTATGGTAATTTCTTTATATGTTCAGACAACTTTAAAGTGCAGGCATTCAAAAAAATGCCCACCGCAACTATTGACAAAGAGCCAAAAATCTAAAAAGTTGAGCCATTCACATCCCTCTGGATAAATAAAGGTGAGGACAAAATTAAGAATTTCACTAGAGAGATGAAAAATGGCTCAACATATCAATAATTATACTGAATATCAAACTATAGCCTAATACTGCATACTTGTAACTATCCGCTATATTCTTATACAAAATCTTGTACTAACTTACGGTAAATTATTCATAAATGTTTCTAATATTAGCACTGATGAAGCTGCACCCGGATCAAGGTGTCCTATTGCCCTTTCTCCAAGTCTCATTGCTCTACCCTTCTTTGCTATCAATGGGATAGTAGATTCTGCACCTTTCTTAGATGCTTCTACAAACATCTCAAATGCTTTTTTGGGCTCTATATTTTCTTCTATAGCCTTTGTAAAAGCATCCAACCCCGGCCTTAAAGCGTCGACCATTGTTTTTTCTCCTATTACAGCTTTACCTCTCATTTCAACCGATTCTATTGCCACTTTAAACATATTGTAAAAAACTTCAAAATTAACTTCTTCTTTATTTTCTGCAGGTTCTCCAAATTTCATAAAAAAACCTCCATATAATGGTCCTGCAGCACCACCAACTTTAGATAATAAAGCCATACCTACTTTTTTAAAGAAAAACGTTATATTTTTTTCTTTCCATTCTGCTAAATTTCTCATAACCTCTCTAAATCCTATACTAAGATTTACGCCATGATCACCATCACCTATTTCTGAATCCAATTTAGTTAAATAATCTTTTTGTTGTTCTATAACTTCCGCTAAATTTTCAATAACTTTTATGAAGTAAGATTTTTCAAGTATGTAATTCTTATACATGACAATTTTCACTCCCTTATGTTAGTCTGAAGGTTATTAAACGAACACCACTAATTTCGCTGGTGTTCGCTTCAGAACAATTAATAAACAATTGCTTTATTACTTGATGACACAATAAGGAGTATCGCAAGGATAATCTAATAGCTCTTTCAATTCTTTGTCTAATTTCATTAGAGTAACTGACATGCCTACCATATCCATTGTAGTAGCATATGCTCCCACGAATGACCTATAAATCTTAATTTCGCTTTGTTCTAGAATCTGAGCTACTTTTCTAAAACAAATATGTAAGTCCATTAGCGGAGTAGCTCCTAAACTATTTACAAGTACTGCTACTTCATCTCCCTTACTAAACGGTAAGTCAGGTAATATATGATTCATTATTTCATCAATTACCTTATCAGCTTCCTGTAGTTTACCTCTTCTAACGCCTGGTTCACCATGTATACCCATGCCTATTTCCATAAGTCCTTCCTCTAATTCAAACATTGGTTTACCTGTTGATGGATGTGTTGCTGCTGCAAGTGCAACTCCCATTGTTCTTGTGTTGTCATTTGCTTTTATTGCAGCAGCTTTTACTTCATCCAAATCTGCACCCGTAGCTGCTTTAGCACCTGCTATCTTGAATACAAAGAAATCTCCTGCAATTCCTCTCCGATCTTTAATATTCGCTGAAGAAGCCACATCATCAGTAACCAAAACCGTCTCAACTCTAATTCCATCTGCAGCTGCCATTTCAACTCCCATGTCAAAATTCATTACATCTCCTGCATAATTTCCATATAAATATAGGCATCCACATCCTGCATCTACAGCTTTAACTGCATTATAGCATGGCTCTGGAGAAGGAGAAGTATTGATATTTCCTATAACCGCTGCATCTGCAAAATTTTCGCCAACATATCCTAAGAATAGCGGTTCATGCCCTGAACCTCCTCCTATAATTATCCCTACCTTGTTTTTCACTGGAGCCCTTTTATAAACTACTACACGTCCATCATTTTCAAGTAATTTTACATGTTTATCATGAGCTTTACAAAACCCTTCCAGCATTTCCTCCACCACGTCATACGGATTATTAATTAATCTTCTCATAAAAATCTCCTTTCTTTAATTAACTTAAATTAACCAAATTTATTTACTCTTTTGTTTTCTTCTGCTGCATGAATAAATTTCGTTTTTATTATTAGTAATTGAAGCTTGTATAACAGTTGCTATTGTTCCTACAGCCAAAGGTTCATCTACAAGTATAATTTTTTTCTTAATTCCTCATTTAGCATATCTAACACCATTTGAGTCGCCATAATAGAACTTCCTATATCTGCAAAAATAAAGATATTGTCACCATCATAAATTCCTCTATTACCTTTTTTATTTTTAAAGGATTAGTTCCTATACGCTCATCTTCCGTACCACTAATTGGTATTAACTTGGATTGTTTATTATTCATTTGTTCAGCTATCTCTACAACACCCTCAGCAACCTTTTTGCTATGTGATACTATTATAAAGACTGCCATTTAAATCCCTCTCTTTTGTATCGCTACAACACAATATATTTGCAATAAACTTCATGATTTTCCCTCATGATCAAATAGCTTAGAATCTTCGCATATTAAGAAGGGACATAGATACCCCCGTGTAAAAGCGGGGGTATCTACTACTTATTATCACAGTTCGCTTATTTTATCATTAACTTTCTTTAATGCATAATATATTTCCCTATATATATCGTAAACTTTTTCATATTTGCTCTTATTTTCAGCAATTGGCACAGTTCTAGTTTCTATTTTTAGAAGTTTTCTTGCTGCTTCTTTAACTGATGGCCAGAAACCCGCTCCTACCCCTGCAAGTATAGCCGCACCATATGATCCCCCTTCGCCACTGTAACTCACTGTAACAACTTCTGTACCTAATATATCTGCTTGGATTTGTCTCCATTTAGGATTTATAGCTCCTCCTCCACTTACTCTAACCTGTGTGAGGGGAACACCTAATGTTTCAATTAATTTTAATGCATCCTTCAAGCTGAAAACAATGCCTTCTAACACAGCTCTTACAAACGCTCTTTTATCATGCATAACATTTATTCCAACAAAAACACCTCTTGCATTTGGATCAGTGTAAGGGCATCTTTCACCTACTATATATGGAGTAAACAATAATCCATTAGCCCCTACCTCAACTTGCATAGCTTCATTCACTAAAATGTTATATGCATCTTCTCCGCTCAGATTTGCAATAATTTTTTCTTCGAGACCAAATGAATCTCTAAACCATTTGAAAGACCCGCCAGCCGCAAGGGTACATCCGAAAATATTCCATTCTCCTGGTACTCCACCTCTAAAAAGTTGTAAGGAACCTCCTGGATTGCGTCCAAATTTTGAAAGAGCAACGGAAGCAATTCCTGCTGTACCAATTATAAGCATCGCTATTCCTTCTTCAGTTGCTCCAGTTCCTACTGCCTGAGCTAATACATCTCCAGCTCCGCCTACTACTGGGGTACCTTCTTTTAAGCCTAATATTGAAGCTGCTTCAGAAGTTAAATGTCCACTTATTTCTGGACTTTCTACTACATCTGGGAAAATGCTCTTCTTTATTTCAAGCAAATTTATTAAATCATCTGACCATTTATTTTTCTCAACATCATATAAGCAGGTACCACTTGCATCAGAAACATCCGTAGCAATTTTTCCTGTTAATTTATATCTAATATAATCTTTAGCTATTACAAATTTATCTATTTTTTCATAATTTTCTGGTTCTACTTCTTTAATCCACAAAATTTTCCCAATAGTATATCCAGGTAAAGCAGTATTTGCAACATAGTCTATTAACTTATCTTCTCCTCCAACTTTGTTATGAACCTCATCACATTGTTTTCCAACACGATTGTCATTCCACATTATAGCATTTCTTATGACTTTTCTATTTTTATCAAGTGGTACTAGAGTATGCATTTGACCGCTCAATCCAATCGCTGCTATTTCTTCAGGTTTGATTGCAGCTTTTTCTAAAGCCTTCTTTATTGTGTCAACAGTTGCATCCCACCACACTTCAGGGTCACTTTCTGTCCAGCCGGGTCTTGGAACAATAAAATCATATTCTTTTGTTGCTTTAGCTACAATTTCACCTGTTTCGTTAACAATTATCGTTTTACATGCAGAAGTACCAACATCAATTCCCAACACATATGCCATAATATACTCCCCCTTTATCCTTAATGTAAACTTATTAAAACATTAAACTGTTGCATACAACAATAATCCACCCAATAAACCTCCTAAAATTCCTGCCAAAATTGCTGCCCAATTTATTTTTTTGCGATCAAACAAATCAGCTACAAAAGCACCCCAAAATGCCGTCAATGCTTGGTCACTCCATGGTCCTGGAAGATGGCCACTCATTTGTGGCTCAAAAATCAGCCCTATTCCATGATTAACTAACCACACCGTACCCACTATAAAAAATCCTGCAAGTAAGCCTCCAATGCTTTTCCATTCCTCAGCAAGTTTTCCCCACATTAATCCTATTGCCAGTGGAAATAAAATGCCGCCAAATATAGTAGTTACTACATGTTGCCATGTCCACATTTATGCATCACTCCTTCTGAATAGATGTAATAAGTAGCCAGCTATTGTAGCTCCTATTAATTCGAGAACAATGGTCACTAAAGCTGGTCCAATACTTATTCCATGATATAAGCCATAAGAAGCTCTTACCAGTTCGCCATTTGTTTTTAGTTGTATATTACCCCCCAGCAAAGATGAAAGCCATATGGCAAATGCCATATCTATCCATGCACCATCTGGATCATTTGGAAATGCATTTGCATAGTGGTTTAACCACCATGCTGTGGTTATTATAAGTCCTGCTGCAAGCCATCCACCAAGCCAATGCCAATGAGCTAATGCTGAAGGCCATATTGTGAATACACCGTATCCAGCAAAAGCACCTGTAATTGCTCCTATCAAAATTCTCGACAGCTTCATAATGTAAAATACTCCCCCTTTTTTATAAAATTTTTGGTTTTCCTGCAGAACCCCTTTTATGATAAAAGGAGTTCTGCTTTATATTTCAAAGGAATTCCTCCCACCGGTAGAAACCATTTTTACTTATATCGAATACAAAACTAGGTAGAAAGGAATTCCTTTAAAACCAAACTAATTAAATGAAGTAATGTATCCTTACATGTTTTTGGATTAAATACTCATGCAAGCCCTCAGGACCATGCTCTGCTCCTAAACCACTATCCTTCCATCCACCATATGGAGCATTAATTACTCCCGCATCTACATTATTAATAGCAACATTACCTGCCTGAATCTCTTGTGCACAACGTTTAGCTATGTTCATATTATTTGTATATACTATTGCTGCTAAACCATAATTAGTATCATTTGCTAATTGTATTGCTTCATCTATGTTATTAAATGGCATAACTCCAACCGCCGGACCAAATGTCTCTTCGCGCATTATCAGCATATCATGGTTAACATCACGAACAATAGTTGGTTCATAGAAAAATCCTTTTTCAAATTTTGGGCCTGACGGTCTTTTACCTCCGCACACTATTTTAGCACCTTTAGCTACAGCATCGTTTACATGACGTTCAACTTTTTCGACGCCTGCTTTTGTACACATAGGCCCCATATCTACATTTTCGTCTATGAGACTATTCCCGACGACCAGTTTTTTTGTCTTTTCAGCAAATTTTTCAAGAAAAGTCTCATATATTTCTCTTTCTACATATATTCTGTTTACCGCAATGCAAATCTGGCCAGCATTCCTAAAACTACGCCTGACAGCCCCCGTAACAGCAGCATCTAAATTAGCATCTTTAAAAACAATCATTGGTAAACTGCCACCAAGTTCAAGAGTTACTTTCTTTATACCTGAAGAAGCACTCATTTTTAAAATTTCTTTTCCTGTTTCTGTAGAACCGGTAAAGGCAACACGCTTAACCAATGGATTTTCTATTAATGCAGGCCCTACAGTTCCTCCAGAACCTGTTATTACATTTAAAACCCCTTCTGGTACTCCTGCATCCACTAAACATTCAACAAATTTTAAAGGAGAAAGAGGAGTTTCACTTGGCAATTTAGCTACTATCGTACAGCCAGATGCCAACGCACCTCCTATTTTCCATGCCAGCAGTTCAATTGGATAATTCCATGGAGTAATAGCTGCAGCAACTCCAATAGGTTCGTATACAACTATACTTTCTGTATCCTTTTCTTCATTTGCTATTACACGTCCATAAATTCTTTCACCTTCTTCTGCATAATATCTAAGAATTTCTGCTCCTTTTTCTACTTCTCCCTTGGCTTCTTTTACTGGCTTACCCAATTCTTCTGTCATAGTTCTAGCAATTTTTTCAGAACGTTGAAGCACTATTTCAGAAGCTTTTCGAAGAATTTTACTCCGTTGAAATGGATTTTCCTTTTTCCATTTTAGGAAAGCCTCATGCGCTTTTAAAATTGCTTCTTCGACATCTTCTTTAGTAGCTGCTGGAACAGACGCAAACACCTCTTCTGTGGCAGGATTTACCACTTCTATTATTCCGCCCTTTTTTGCATCTACCCATTTTCCACCTATTAGCATTTTATAGTGCTGTACCATCTATATCTCCTCCTCATTCACTTTACCAGTTACCCATACAACAACTAGCGGAATATTGCCTACCTGTCGAGTAGTGTGAAATTCTCTTGGCGGAACATATAATGCATCCCCTGGCTTTATTGGAAATTCGTCATTCCCTACAACCATCACTCCTTCGCCTTGTACTACAAAGTATACTTCTTCCTCATCATGTGCATGACCTGTTGTAGTCCCTGTGGGATATATTATCGTATACCCCATCTTTAAACGCCTAGAAGGCGAATTCTCTGGATCAACCAACCAGTAAGTATCTCTTAGCGTTGGCTTCTCCCTGTTCTTCACCCATGCCCTTAATGACCTCGTTGCATCTACATCCGGTTCCTTAGAATTAACATTTACTACATATTTCATAAATATATTCCCCCTTTAAATTTTTTAACACTGGTTATCTTTCTATATTTCATTCTCATCTAGTTTACCAGTCACCCATACAACAACTAGTGGAATATTGCCTACCTGTCGAGTAGTGTGAAATTCTCTTGGTGGAACATATAATGCATCCCCTGGCTTTATTGGAAATTCGTCATTCCCTACAACCATCACTCCTTCGCCTTGTACTACAAAGTATACTTCTTCCTCATCATGTGCATGACCTGTTGTAGTCCCTGTGGGATATATTATCGTATACCCCATCTTTAAACGCCTAGAAGGCGAATTCTCTGGATCAACCAACCAGTAAGTATCTCTTAGCGTTGGCTTCTCCCTGTTCTTTACCCATGCCCTTAATGACCTCGTTGCATCTACATCCGGTTCCTTAGAATTAACATTTACTACATATTTCATAAATATATTCCCCCTTTAAATTTTTTAGAATATTTTCCAACCATCAGAAGTTATTAGCTTACATTAAAACCCCTTAAATTATTCCATCACCTCCTTCAAAAATCGTTTACTAATCTGTCATAAAAAGTAAGAATTTATTTACTATTTATTTAATACCTTCAGATCAACAAGTTATATATATCCATTTTCTTTTAAGCATTTGTAATTATAAATATATTTTGGTTGACGGCCTTCAAAATAATCAATAACGGCTTGGACAGCTTCTACTGCCATACGTACAGTCGCTTCTTTTGTTAGAGCTGCTGAATGAGGCGATAGTATTACATTCTCAAGTCTTAATAATTCATTATCGCTTGATGGTGGCTCTTGCTGAAACACATCAAGACCTGCTCCTGCGATCCTTTTTTCTTTTAAAGCCTCAATCAAAGCTTGTTCGTCTATTACTGTTCCTCTTGCCGTATTTATTAAATAAGCTGTATGCTTCATAGAATATATAAGCTCTCTCGTTATCATTCCTCTTGTCTCAGGTATATCAGGACAATGCAACGTTACAAAATCTGATTCTTTAAATAGTTCCTCAAGCGTGTCAACAAATTTATAATCATAACCCCTAAACTTTTCTTTTACATATGGATCATAAGCAACTATTTTCATTCCCAATCCATCATGGCACTTTTTTGCAACTAAACTTCCTATATTCCCCATTCCAACAATTCCAAGTACTTTCCCTTCTATCTCCACTGAAATATTAGAGTTCCTCGCTCCCCAATTGCCACTGCGAACAGCTTTATCCATTAAACTTAACTGTTTTGCTAAATTTAGTATCATTGCTATTGTGTGTTCTGCTACAGATAAATTATTTACTGCTGGCAAATTACAAACCAAGATACCTTTTTCTGTTGCTGCATTTACATCTATATTATCAACTCCTGCCCCTGTCCTCGATATTATCTTTAAATGTGGAGCATTCTCGATTACTTCCCTTGTAATCTTTGATCTAGTTCTTAAAATAATAGCATCTACATCTTTTACCATAGATATAAGCGTTTGTTGACTTGTATCAGGTGCTGTAACAATTTCAAATTTTCCCTCTAATAACTTTCTTCCCTCTGGATGTATCTCCTCTGAAAGCAACACTTTTTTCATGCAAGTAGCCCTTCTTCCTGTAAAATTCTTCTAATTTCCTCAATTTCATTTTCATTTAACGGTAATAATGGTAGTCTTGGCTCCATTCCATAATAACCTAACCAATTCATTGCTACTTTAACAGCTGTTACTCCACCTTTGCCGGATATTTTTTCATTAATTTTACAAAGTCTGTTACTTAGTTCTTCTGCTTCTTGATACTTGCCATCATTAAATAATTCTTGAATTTCACAGCAAAGGTCAGGCAGGTAATTTGCCATTGAAAGAACACCGCCTATAGCTCCTTTTTTTAGACCGTCCAAAAATTTATTTATAGAGCCGGAAAGTACATAGAACTCTGCTCCCTTAGGTACAGCATTTACATAATTTCCTATATCTTCTTTTGAAGAATCTTTTATGCCAACGATATTAGGATGTTGCGCAAGTACAGAAATTGCTCGAGGAGAAATTAATACTCCATTTGCAGATCTGGGAATGCAATAAATTGTTATCGGAATAGGAGATTTATCAGCAACTTCAGTATAAAATTTGATTAATGCTTCATCAGTCATTTTACTAGCAAAATAATGAGGTGTAAGAACACTGGCAAAATCAACTCCAAAATCTGCTACTTTTTTAGTAAATTCTATTGTAGCCCATGCTGATTCTCTTCCTGTGCCAGCAAGTAAAGTTTTATCTTTTGATTTACTCTTTGCAACTGTCTTTATAACTTTAATTGCCTCTTCATCTGTTAAACTTCTAAATTCGCCATTGCTTCCTAAGCATAAATAACCTTTTAATTTAGAACTATTTAATTTCTGAATATTCTCTTTCAACTTTTCATAATCAATTTCTTGATTAACAAAAGGAGTTACAAGTGGTGCAAATACTCCTGTAAGTTTTTCTCTTATACTCATTATAGTAATATCCTCCTTTTTAATTTACAGTCATTATTTTCGTTTTGTTTTCTATTTCAGCCTCTACTTTAAGCAGTAAAGCAAAAATTGTGCCAAAACGGGCAAAACGTTTAATAGTGAAGTTTCCTACCGTTTCACAGTCTACATTAAAAACCGATAATGCAAATTTGCCATTTATTTTTTATTTCAATGCAGAAATGCAATGCTTACAGACAGTCTATCATTACCTCATTTGCAAACTAAAGTTATTGTTATTCTATAGCTTCCACATCTTTATTTCCCATTGCAAAACTTCTTTTATTAATAAGTTTTAATATCTCTGGTGCTTTATTAGTAGCATTCAATAGTTGTATTTTTTCTTTTACAGTCTTTTTTACATTTTCTCTTGCTACGGCACCATATTTTCTAACATCAACTAAATCCGGGTTATTTGATAATTTTTCCCTTAAAGCATGGGTAAAAGCCTTATTTAATTCTGTAGCAAAATTAACTTTTGAAATCCCAGCTTTTACTGCTTGAATAACAGAGTCATCCATTACTCCAGAAGCACCATGAAGTACTAATGGTATTTTTACCTTGTCTTTTATTCGTGCTATTCTTTCAATATCTAATTGCGCAGATTGAACTTTCATTCTGTGAGCGCTTCCCACTGAAATCGCCAGTGAATCTACTCCTGTCTTTTCATAAAATTCTAGAGCTTCTTCTGGAGTCGTAAGATATTTTTTTACTTCCTCTGGAGAAAGGGGCCCATGAGCTGCATCAGGTATTTTCCCAATTTCCCCTTCTAAAGGAATTCCCGCAGCATGTGCTATTTCAACTAATTTTTTTGTTTTTTCTATATTCTCTTCAAACGTAAGAGACGACCCATCAAACATAAGTGATGTAAATCCTGCTTTTAATGCTTTTATAACTGTAGAAAAGTTTACTCCATGGTCTAAATGGCATACTACAGGTACTGTAGCTTCCTCAGCTAATACTTTAATTAGAGCCGCAAATGATTTCTCCCCCCCATATGCTATTGCTCCTTCACTTATCTGAATTATCACAGGGGCATTTTCCTCTTCAGCTGCCTCGATTATAGCTTGAACCACTTCCATGTTATAAGCATTGAAAGCTCCTACTGCAAATCCATTCTCTCTTGCATAAATAAGCATTTCTTTACTTGTTACCAGTGGCATTATATCAGCTCCTTTATATTAGATATTCTTTTATGAAATTAAATTCCTGTAATGTAACTCCTGCTTCACCTAGATGTCTTGGGTTAGATACTCCTTTTTTATGATCAGCATGATAATCTGAACCCCCACTAAAGAATTTTACTTTTGTAGAATATTTTGTTCTAATATACTCCTCAATTTCAAAATCTTTTAAATTTCCCTTATAGCTTGTTTTGCTGTAAAGATATCGCGCTTCCATACCGTCGATTCCATGGTTTATAAGCCTTTCTATATATTCTTCTCTTGTTAGATTTCTTCCATCGGGATAATGAATTACTTCATCGATTAAAAAAGGATGTGCTAGTACTGCCGTTCCACCACATGACTTTATTAAATCAATTGCATCAAATGGACTTATTTTTTCCCTTCTTACATTTAATTCAGGATCGTCTCTAACCATTATTTTCGCATCTTTCCATGATGGTGCATATCCCTTTTTGGCCATTAATTCAAATATATGTTTTCTTTCAACTTCGTCTGGATCTCTATATCTTATATTTCCATTTTCATCAATATACTTTAATATCTCATTTTCATAGTCAATTGGCATTCCCTTAGCAGTAAGTATTTCACATAGTTTTCTATATGCTTCTGTTTTGCTTCTCCTCATCCTTTCTACTACTTCCGCTAACAGTGGATTTTCCCAATCCATGCGATACCCTAAAATATGAACATCATCTACATAGGTATCGCATGAAAATTCGATTCCTAATACTATTTCTACTCCATGCTGGTGTGCAAATTCCTTTACGCTAATCCTACCTTGAGAAGTATCCAGATAAAGAGGAGGCGGTACGTCATGGTCTGTAATTGCAACAACTTTAAGGCCACTTTTAGCAGCATTAATAATCAATTCTTCCGGCGAATCATTTCCATCAGAGCGCGTAGTATGACAGTGCAAATCACAATCATACTTTGCCTTTACTGGAGAAGTAGTCACAATTCCTGGAGCTATTGAACCTTCTGTAAAAGATAATATATACAAGAGCCTTGCCTCCTTTCTAATTTTTTAAAATTCATAGTATTACTTTTTATTTTATCATTTATTTTAATTTAGCACGAAAATAGATTTAAAAATCTATTTTCATTCCTGGTCGTGTTTTGTTAAGCATGGATGGTTAATTAATAATTTGTTTTCGTAGTTTTTTAAGATAATAAAATATTAATTTTGTTAAGTTGGTAATTATAAAATCCGGCTGCAGAGCAACTATAGACTGTAAATCACCTGTTCCATATGTCACAGCACAGGTATAAACTCCCGCATTTTTCCCACACAAAACATCTACTTCAGAATCCCCAACGTATAAAGTTTCCTCTGAAATATTATTTATTTTTTTCAATAGCTTCTCTATTATTTCTGAATGAGGCTTTATATTTTCGACATCTTCCAAGCACAATACAACTGAAAAATATTTATCAAGTTCAAAATGTTTTAAAATTTTTTCTGTTAGAGTTCTACACTTAAGAGTAGCAATTCCAATATTAATTTTTCTTTCTTTTAAGAAGTTTAAAGTTTCTTTTACTCCTGGAAATAAAGAAGTATAATTAGTACAAGATTCACTATAAATTTTTTCAAATTTGCTGAATACTCTATCAAACATATGAATATTTTTTTCTCCCAAACCACACTTTATAACTGCTTCAGCACCGTTGCCAATGAAAGATGCTAGTGTTTTTTCAGATAAAGTGGGAAGATTAAATTCACTAAATGCCTTATTCGCAGCTATAACAATATCCTTTTTTGAATCTATAAGGGTTCCATCTAAATCAAAAATAACTGCTTTAATATCCAAAGTAAATCGCTCCTTTATTTAGTCATGCTGCGATATTTTGCATCTATCATTTTAATTTTCTCCACTTTTGGTAAAGAACGTCCTCCTTGAAATTCTGACTCAAGCCACACATCTACAAGTTTTTTAGCTAGTTCTGGTCCTACTATGACTCCACCCATAGTCATAATTTGTGCATCATTACTTTTACGTGCTCTTTCTGCAGAATACACATCATGGCATACTGCAGCTCTTACTCCAGGCACTTTATTGGCAACAATAGCCATCCCTATCCCTGTGCCACAAATAAGAATTCCTCTTTCAAATTCTCCCGATGCAACTCTTTCGGCAAGTGCTACAGCAATATCGGGATAATCCACTGGATTTTTATCATAAACCCCTATGTCAACTACTGCAATTCCTTTAGACTGTAGATGTTCTTTAATAACTTCTTTTAAATCAAAACCAAAATGATCACTGCCCAAAATTATCTTCATCATTTTTCCTCCTCACTTAGTTCTATTTTTAAGAAAATTCTCTATACTTATAGCTATTGTCTCACCATCTAGCCCAAACCTTTTTTTCAACATATCTTCTGAACCTGCCGTTCCAAATCTATTTCTTACTCCTAACCTTAATTGTCTAATTTGCGGCCTTTTTTCAGTTAAAAATTCTGCCACTGCACTCCCTAGTCCACCCGTTGTATTGTGATGTTCAACAGTAATGATATTATCTACTGAAGATGTAAGCTCCAGTAGCAAATCTTCGTCTAATGGTCTTACAGTAGACATATTTACAAGCGTTACTTTTATACCTCTTGACTGCAAAATTTCGGAAGCTTTTAAACTATCATATACTGCATTGCCACAAGCAATAATTAAAGCATCTTTTCCCTCTTTTATAACTTCTCCTTTTCCAATTTTAAAATCTTTCTTTTTGTCAAAAATTATCGGTTCTTCTTTTCTACCTCTAAGTCGCATATAAACAGGACCATTGTATTCAAATATTGCTTTTGTAGCAACATAAGCTTCTGCTGCATCAGCTGGATCTATTATCACTATTCCTGGAATTGTTCTAATCACTCCCATGTCCTCTAGTGCTAAATGAGTAAAGCCCAACCATGCTGATGAAAATCCTGTATCTGTTCCTATCAATTTAACATTTAATTTACTACCTGCCACATCTACTCTTATTTGTTCTGCTGCTCTAAATGCTAAAAAATTAGCATATGATGTGACAACAGGTATTTTTCCACAAAGAGCCATTCCAGCAGCTACACTTACCATAGTCTGCTCTGCTATGCCAACATTAAAGCTCCTTTCCGGAAACTTTTTTATAAAGTCGCCATATCGTGATGCTGAATCCGCTGCAACAGTTACAACATCTGGATTTTTCTCTCCCACCTCAACAATTGCCTCAGCAAATGATGTTCTAGTTGACTTCTTTAATTCACTCATGATAAAGCTCCTCCAATGACATTTCATTTTTTAATTCCTCGTATTGTTCATATGAAAGAACTTTATAGTGCCAATCAACCTTATTTTCAGCAATTTTTAAGCCCTTTCCTTTTACAGTATTAGCAATAATAACAGAAGGCTGACCTTTAACAAACGGAATTTTATTAAAAGCTGTAAGTAACTTTTCTATATCGTGACCATCTATTATTTCTACGCCCCATCCAAAACTTTTCCATTTTTCAGCTAAAGGTTCTAACCGGGTTATATTTTCTGTAAAATCTCCTAATTGCAACATATTTCTATCTACTATTACAATTAAATTATCTAGTCCATAATAAGCAGCAGTCATGGCTGCTTCCCAGTTACTTCCTTCCTGTAATTCTCCATCTCCAGTTATTACAAAAACTCTGTATTCTTTTTTGTCCATTCTGGCTGCTAAAGCCATTCCTACTCCTAGAGCTATTCCATGTCCTAAAGAACCAGTATTAGCTTCTACACCAGGAAGCTTAATTTCTGGGTGACCCGGAAGCATAGTATCATATTTAGTACAAAAATCTCCTAATAATTTTCTTTCAAAAAACCCCATTTGTGAAAGTATAGAATAAAGTGCCAAACATCCATGGCCTTTACTGAGTATTAATCTATCTCTATCAGGCCATTTTGGATTCTGTGGATCTACCTTTAATACACTTTTATACAAAGTAGCTAAAATTTCTGCTAATGAAAGTGCTGGTCCCAGGTGTCCTGTTCCTGCCCGGGTACTCATCCAAATGCAATCTTTTCTTATCAAATCAGCAGTCTGTTTTATCGAATCAATTTCTTCAAAAGTAATGCTCAAAAGAATCAACTCCTTCAGTCATTTTTATTTTTTAAAACAAACTCCTTACATAATTTTCAAGGTCTATAACAGCTTTTGAAAATTGAGTATAAGTAGTAATAGTAGGTTCAAGTTTTTCAAAATCTTCAAGTGGTATTGTAGTTTCGCCATATCCTTCAGCAAAATAGGGAACCCTTAGTAGTTTTTCCATTATCTCATCCGGAACAGATTCTTCACATTTATCTTCAATTGGTCTGTCCATATACAGCATCATAAATGCTTTTATAAGTTCAGGATTCATAGTGTATACTAAATTACAACCTGCAAGTTTTTCTATATGCCATATATACTGTGTTCCATTTACTTTAGGACTAACTCTGCTGGATGCTACTAACATTTTGCTCGGATAATCTCTCTTAGCCAATATCTTGCATGCTTTTTTTGTTATAGCAATTCCTGCCCACCTTTTCATTTCTTCGGTTAGTTCTATTCCTCTCTCTTTGGCTTGTTCTTCAAAAATTTTTGCATCTTCAAATCTTCCTATCATGATTGTAATCACAGAACGCCACTTAGAATAATCGGTTCCATATTTTTCTCCCAGTGCTTTTCCTTGTTTTACGGCTTCGGCTACTGCCATTATTTGTGGTAAAGTATAACAAAGAGTAGCATTTGTAGGTATTCCTAGCGCTGTAAGAATATATATTGCTAAAACACCTGCTTTAGTTGTCGGAATTTTGACCATAATATTGGGTTGTAATACTTTTAATTCAAGAGCTTGCCTTACCATTTCCTTGGTATCCACTGAAATTCTTGGATCTACCTGTGCTGATACATAACCATATTTATAACCTGATTTCTCAAAAAGTGGCATGTAAAGACTTGCACCGCGTTTACACGCTTCTTTGTACGCTTCCCATGTTACTTGGGTATAATCCATTCGAGGATTATCCTTTATAATTTCTTGTATAATCTTTGTCCATTCATCTTTCAAATTATCAAATACCGCTTTTGTAAGCGGGGGATTTGTGGTTACTCCTTTAAAAACCCAATCTTTTGGATCAGATTCTTGGTCCCACAGCTTTTTTAGCTGAAAGCTTATTAAATCCTTTAAGTCTTTATCTTCTATTGAATTTAAAAAGTCATTACACCATTTTTCATAAATTAAAGGATTTGAATCCCACCATAATTCTATATCTGGTGACAATGAGTTAAGCTTTTCCATGGAGCTAGGTTTATAATTTTTGTTTTTATCCATTTAGTAACCCTCCCATTAGCAACTTCTCTATCTCTTATTTAAGCAATATTCATGCCAAAAAAATAAGACCTTGCAGTGTAGTGCAAAGGTCTTATTTTAACTAGAACCTATAATATTATTCACTCAAATATCTTAAGTCTAATTAATGATTTTATGCATTTAAACATTCTAATAACTGCAAAATTGCATTAAAATTTATAATTGCATAGATTCGTATTTCTTTAATTTTCTTATTATTGTAGATTGATCTACTCCTAATACTTCCGCTGCCTTATAACTGCTTCCACACTCTTCTATAGCTTGTTTTATAAGTTGATACTCTACAAGAGCACTTGCCTCTTTTAATGGCATCAATCTGGAAACATGCACTCCAAAAGAGTGATTTGTTTCTTCTTGGTTAAGTAATTCCCCAGGTAAATCTTTTTTTGTTATCTGATCATTTTCAGAAATTATCACAATTCTTTCTATAACATTTTCTAATTCACGAACATTACCTGGCCAGGGATACTTCATAAATACTTCCATTACTTCATTAGTTAGTTGTTTAGAATGACCGTATTTCTCATTATACATATTAAGAAAATGATAAGCCAATATAGGTATATCTTGAACCCTCTCTCTTAATGGAGGTATAGTAACAGGAACCACATTCAATCTATAGTATAAATCTTGTCTAAATTTTCCTTCTTTGACCAATTCTTTTAAGTCTTTATTTGAAGCAGCAATTATTCGCACATCTACTTTAATAGGTTTTATACCACCTACTCTAATAAACTCTTTTTCCTGTAAAACTCTTAACAATTTTACTTGCAACGATAAAGGCAGTTCACTAATCTCATCTAATAATAAAGTTCCCTTATCTGCAACTTCAATAAGCCCCGGTTTACCTTCGCTTTTCGCTCCTGTAAATGCCCCTTTCTCATAACCAAACAGCTCTGCTTCTAAAAGATTCTCAGGTATTGCTCCACAGTTTATTTTTATGAATGGTCCACCACTTCTGCTGATATTATGAATGTATTTTGCTAAAACTTCCTTTCCTACACCTGTTTCTCCATAAATAAGAATAGTAGATTCTGTAGGTGCAACTTTATTTACTAAGTCTACTAATTTTTCCATTTGTTTGCTTCTGTAAATAAGCTCGGAATTCTTAAGATGTGCAATTCTAAGTGAAGATAATTCCTCTTCATATTTCTGAAGTAACTCTTTTGTTTGTTTTAACTCAGCTTTTAGTTTTTCTTCGTCTGTAATGTCTTTTGATATACTAACAATTCTCTTAATGTTATTATCTTTATCAAAAAATGGTGTAGCTGTAACTAATAATTTTCTGCCGGTCTTTGTTTTTTGAATTACAGTAACTTTCTTTTTTTCTTCAATAGCAATCTTTGTAGCCGAGGGAAAGTACATACCATTTTTTTCGAGGTCACTCACATTTTTACCTATGAGATCTTCCGGTTTTAAGCCATATATTTTCTCAGCAGAAGAGCTAATTCTCACTTTTAAACCGGATCCGTCTGTAATGCAGGCCAAATCATCTGAACAAGCCATAAAGGCATCAAGATCAGTTTTAACAAGGTCAAATTCAGCTTTAAGAGATTTCAAATTTTCTAATAAGAAAAAGATTATCTCTCTATATCCAACAACACCCTTTATTTCATTGTAATTACCAATCACCAGAAAAACTTCTCCGTTATAAGTTTCGAAATCAATATTTTCATTTTCCTTAATTATCGAAAATGACATTATAGCCTGGCCCTCAGCTATCTCGCCATTTTCCAATATTGGAATTATTCTTTTGGGTAAGTGATCATTATTTTCATTATTTAAGGTAATTATATAATTATATTTTTTGAAATCAACATTTATGTTTTTATCTAACTCTCTTTCTTCAATCAGCATTATTTTTCTGTTAATAAATCGTGTAATCTTTTCCTTCATACACAATCACACCTTTTGTAATTCTAATTTGTAAAACAATAAAGATATTCTTATTTAATAAATATTTTTCTCTTCATGATTTTATGTTTTAATTCTTTAGGTATTTGTCATTTATAACCTATTATAAAGTAAGAGTTTTTTATTATCCTATTGCATTCATTTTTTCTTAACAGAGAAACTTTTAAAAAGCGAACAAAGAAAGTAATATTATAATTAAGAAAAATATTTACAAATTATGTAATGTAATGGAACACCTCTTATCGTTAGTGAAGTATTATCCTTCAGAAGAGTGTCAAATAGTTCTTAGGAAAGTTACAGTAACAGCACCGAATATTCCATACATAAATCTTTGTAGAGGAAATTACAGATGCACACTTGAGACGGTAAGAATGTAGAACAAGTTTTTCTATAGTAAATCAAAATATCGTAAAACGGTTTCAAAATCAATACTCGCTTACAAATAATTGGCTTTCAATATAAAACAAATATATTTTGTTTTTATCCTTTTTATTAAGCGTATTCACTTTTTATTATATACCATAATAACAAAAATTAAAAGCCCTTCCTTGCAGAAGGACTTTTAATTTTTGTCCCACGAAGCCGTAAGGCTATGTTTTCATACCCGCTCTCGCAGGTGGGTACCCTGTCATCAGCTTCTGAAGTCCTGTCTTAGCAGGCATTTCTTCCACTGATGAACCCGGATTCCCGAAAAAGGTACGTTGGTTGAAAACAAATTAGCCTAATACAAACTTCACAGGATTCATTTGGTTTTTCGTTTACAATTATAGTTTACGACAAATCTTACTAAATTGCAAGTGTAAAATATAGAAAATACAAGCTTTATACAAAAAAATAAAGAATGATATAATATTGAGTGGAGGGAATTTCTATGGAACCAGCAATAAAATGCAATATATGTCCAAGAAACTGCAATGTAGACAGGTCAAAATCAAAAGGACTTTGTAACATGCCTTGGCAGGTAAAAGTATCAAAAGCCTATTTGCATCATTGGGAAGAGCCTTTTATAAGTGGAACAAGAGGCTCTGGAACAGTTTTTTTCAGTGGTTGTAACCTAAAGTGTGTCTTTTGTCAAAATTACGAAATAAGTCAATACCAATTTGGTAAATTTCTAACAGTAGAAGAATTAGCACAAGTATTTTTAAATTTACAAAAGCAAGGTGCCCATAACATAAACCTTGTTACTCCTACAATCCATGTCTTCTCAATAAAAGAGGCGATTTTATTAGCAAAAAGGCAAGGGCTTCAAATACCTATAGTATATAATACAAACGCCTATGAAAATGTAGAAACTTTAAAAATGTTGGAGGGATTAATTGACATATATCTCCCCGACCTCAAATATTACAATGACGCTCTTGCAAAAAAATATTCCAAAGCTCCTAATTATTTTGAACACGCAACAAAAGCCATATTAGAAATGTATAGGCAGGTTGGAATACCTCAATTTGACGAAGAAGGAATATTAAAAAGAGGTTTAGTGATAAGACATCTCATAATGCCGGGATTTGTAGAGGACACTAAAAAAATTCTTTTGTGGATTAAAGAAAACCTCCCAAAAGAAATATATGTAAGCTTAATGAGTCAATATACCCCTTATTATCAAGCTCAAAAGTATCCAGAAATAAATAGAAAAATCACTCCTCAAGAATATGATGAAGCTATAGATTTTTTCTTTGAGATAGGCCTTGAAAATGGCTTAATTCAAGAAATAGAAAGCGCCAGTGAAGATTTCATCCCTGATTTTGATTTAGAAGGATTAGAATAATTTTAGTAAATGTTGTATATCTTGTGGCAAAGGCGAATAAACAGAAATGCTTTTTTCTTCTAAAGGGTGTACAAAAGTAAGCCTGTAAGCATGCAATGCTTGCCTTTTAATATAATCATCAGAAGAGCCGTACAATGTATCTCCTACAATAGGATGTCCAATATGGCTCAAATGTACTCTTATTTGATGAGTTCTTCCTGTTTCAATTTTTACCTTTAAAAGAGAAAACCTTTCACTGCTTTTTATCACTTTGTAATTGGTTATAGCTCTATCTCCTTCCTCGGATACCATTCTTTCAATGCCACTTTGTGGTTTTCTCGATATAGGAAGGTCAATTCGACCTTCCCCTTCCATTTTTCCTTCTACTACTGCAAAATAAAGTTTACTCATAGGCTTTACAATTTGAAGATAATACTGCATAAAAGGACGTTTGGCAAATACAACCAGACCCGACGTACCCTTATCTAAGCGATTAACAGGTCGAATCAAAGCCTTTATTCCTTTATCTTTAAAATACCACGCTACCCCATTTGCAAGAGTACCACTTTGATATCTTTTTGTTGGATGCACAACTACTCCAGCTGGTTTATCAACTATTAAAACATCCTCGTCCTCATAATATATATCCAAACCCATTTTTTCCGGGGCAATATCAGAATCTACCTCGGGAAGGATTAAATCAATCACATCCCCTGGTTGTAAAATTCTTTGTACATTTTCTTTTACGCCATTTACTAATATTTCTCCTTGCCACTTATAAATTCTAATAAGTCTTTTAGAAAAACCTTTGTTCCTCAAAAAATTTTCTAATATAACGCCTTTTTCATTTTCTCCAACGATTAATCTCATTTTCCCACCATTTTCTAATTTATTTTAATGCAAAAAATTTATGTGGTATAATCAATTTATAAATAAAATACAGCGGTTGGTGATTTTATGAAACAAATAATTGTAGGAGTAGGCGGTATTGTCATAAAAGATAATAAAGTTTTATTGGTAAGGCATACTTACGGCCAATTTAAAGGCAAATGGATAATACCCAGCGGCCATGTGGAGACCGGTGAAAATATAGACGATGCAGTTTTAAGAGAAATAAAAGAAGAAACTTCAATAGAAACCCGTGTAAAAAATATCATTTCTATAAGAAGTATAATACTTCCCGATGGCAATTCGGAAATATACATTGTTTTTTTGTTAGATTATGTTTCAGGAACTCCTACTTCTGACGGAATAGAAAATGACGCCGCAGCTTTTTTTAACATAGATAAAGTCGTAAATGATGAAAATGTAGTCTATCTTTCTCGCTATTTAATTAAAAAGGTATTGACACACACTTATAATAAATTGTCCCTTGACCCCTTTTATCCTTTTGGCAATTTTAATTATAAGCTATTTTGTTGAAATATATTCGTACTTATCTTTATTTTTAAAAGCCTCATCAAGCACTTCTGTATCATAATAGACTGCACCACATTTTTGACAAACATATGCCGGCACATCTTTAATTATTATAGTCCTTTTCCCCCTTACCAACTTATATTCTACATTTTGTATCTCTATTTTGCCACCACAAAAGCACTTTTCCATTAGTTTCACTCCTTGTCACGTCGATTTCAAGTTGATAAGGACTTTTTTCTATTATATCATAAATTTCGACATAAATCCCTTAAATTTTAGCCAAAAATTTTGTACCACTTGAAAAAATATTTGAATAATGTTAGAATTTTATTGTAAATGTTAATTTTAAACTTTATAAGATATTTTTGCAATTTTAAACACATTAAAATGCAAATTAGCTTTTATAAAATAGGGATGTGCAAAATTAATTAAAATAATCATAATCAAAAACCAAAATATGTATTACATACAATATATAGTAATCAACACTGACAATCAAACATAAAGGAAGTGGTAAGGGAAAAGAAAAGACAAAAAGAGGAGCTAAAAAAGGGCATAAATATCCTGTAGAAGTCAAATGTTAAAAAATGGCATGAAATAGATTCAATAAAAATTAGGCCGATTGCATCAAAGCAACAAGAGATCTAAACTCATCAAATTTACCCAGTTTAATAGCTACAATAGCGACAGTAAGCAAAGTAATATGGCCAAAAGTATTAAGGTTGCTGACAGAATTAATATTTCTAACATAAGCTTTTTCAAAATCTAGAGCTTTAAAGCGGGAATTATATCTTTCTGATTCAATCCTCAATTTATAGACAGCCTTAAAATATAGGGAGTCTCTATTAATAGAGGACCTATAATCAGAAGATATAATAGCATACTTAGTACAGCCTCTATGCTTTTTGCCATTAAAATATTTAGGATGCTGAATAGGGCAGGCAGAGTCATCTTTAGAATTACAGAACTTGCAAACAAATTTTTGCTTAATAAAACCATCAAAATATTGCTTGCCATCTTTGAGCATTTTAATACCTGCTTCACAAACCATATAACCATCATCAGTCAGTGGGGGATTTTTAGAATTACGCTTGTTAAGAGGAATAAAACAATGACCATGGAGAGTATCTCTAACAAAATTATAAACTCTCTTAACATCATACCCCTTATCGGCAATAAAATTAACATACTTAAGGTTAAACCACTTATTAGTCTTCTCAAGCAAAGATAAAGCGGCTTCAAAATCAGGGGCATCAGCGGGGGTAGTAGTTTCAGCGATGGGTAAACCAGAGATAGCATCAACAATAATGTGATTTTTATAGCCCCAATAAAACTTATAGCGTTTATTAGAAGAATCGTTAGAAGCAGAATAAACGCCTAATTTACAATCCTTATCTGACTTAGGCTGATTATCTTTAGAGAATTTATTTTTAGAAAAAGACTTAGGGTTATTTAACTTAGTGTTAGCTTTAATAGGGGTAGAATCCATGGAAATAAACTCACCGGAGATAATACCCATATTTTTGAGGATATTGACCTGATTTTGAAAAATAGAGGTCAAATAATCATGAGAGAAGTCATTAATAAAACGGCGAAAAGTCCAATAAGAAGGAAGAGGTTTAGAAATGTCGAAGCCACAAAGATGAGCAATGATAAGATTATTGCGGAGATAATCTAAAAGGTCAGAAATTGTGCCGAATCTTTCAGCTTTCATGACAATAAAAGCTCTAAAAAGTGCATGGTGAGAATAACCCTTACGGCCAGGACTAGAGGAAGGGAATTCAGGTATTGAAGACAGGTCAAGATTTTCAAACATAGAAGAATAGAAATCAATTTTAGACTGAGAGGTAAAGAGTTCAGGTATATTTAAAAGCAATTGAAGCTGGTACATGTAGAATTTCCTCCTTCTTAAAAAATTTTTTATAGTGTATATATAATAATTCGACAAATGGGAGGGGAAATCCTACATAAAAGATAAAAAATTCAAGAGTGATAGGAAAAAAGTATGTCTGTAGAATGGCTTAAATTAAGGCTTCTGAATTTTGCACAAGTCTATTTATAAAATTAAAAGGAGGCATATTAAATGTACGGTCTTGAAAAATTAAATATAATCAATGTTAAAAACGTTTACCGTAATTTTCCCGTCCCTAAATTAGTTGAAGAAGCTATAAAAAGAGGAGAAGGAGTACTTGCAAATAATGGTGCTTTTAATGTTTATACCGGTAAATACACAGGTCGTTCTCCAAATGATAAATTTATTGTGGATGAACCAGAAGTTCATGAAGATATATGGTGGGAAAATAATAAAGCTATTTCTATGGATAAATTTGAAAGGTTGTACAACCGTTTAACTGCTTATTTACAAAATCGAGACATTTTTATATTTGACGGTTTTGTAGGTGCTGACCT
Organism: Thermoanaerobacter ethanolicus JW 200; assembly: GCF_003722315.1. Classification (NCBI taxonomy): domain Bacteria; kingdom Bacillati; phylum Bacillota; class Clostridia; order Thermoanaerobacterales; family Thermoanaerobacteraceae; genus Thermoanaerobacter; species Thermoanaerobacter ethanolicus. The sequence goes on from NZ_CP033580.1 coordinate 2,296,540, forward strand.
TCAATATAGAATTCCTATAAGAGTTATAACAGAATATGCGTATCAGAGTTTACTGGCACGCCAATTGTTCATTCGCCCTAATGAAGAAGAACTTAGAAATCACATCCCCGAATACACGCTAATTGCTGCACCAAAGTTCAACTCTATACCTGAATTAGACAATGTAAATTCTGAAGCTTTTATTATATTAAGTTTCACTAAAAAACTAATTATAATCGGTGGCTCTCAGTATGGAGGGGAAATCAAAAAGTCAATCTTTACCCTCATGAACTATCTAATGCCAAAACGAGGCGTGTTATCAATGCATTGCTCTGCCAATATTGGCAAAGATGGAGATACCGCCCTCTTTTTCGGCTTGTCAGGAACGGGAAAAACTACCCTCTCTGCAGACCCTCAGAGGTTTTTAATTGGAGACGATGAACACGGATGGTCAGACAAAGGCATTTTCAACTTTGAAGGAGGATGTTATGCTAAATGCATAAATCTTTCAAAAGAAAAAGAGCCTCAAATTTGGAATGCTATAAAGTTTGGCACCGTACTTGAAAACGTTGTATATGATGAAAATACAAGAGAGCTCGACTATAGCAGTGATAAAATTACAGAAAACACAAGGGCAGCCTATTCTATTGACTTTATACCTGGTGCCATCCCGAGTGGAATGGGAGGGCATCCAAAAGCAATTATATTTTTAACAGCAGACGCTTTTGGGGTTTTGCCACCGATTGCTAAACTTACAAAAGAGCAAGCGATGTATTATTTTTTATCCGGTTACACCAGCAAATTAGCGGGCACAGAGAGAGGTATCACAGAGCCACAAGCTACTTTTTCTACTTGTTTTGGAGCACCCTTTTTACCTTTAAAACCAATGATTTATGCAAAAATGTTAGGAGAAAAAATTGAAAAACACAATGCAAAAGTTTATTTGGTAAACACTGGATGGTCTGGTGGACCTTATGGGATTGGAAACCGCATCAACTTGGCTTATACAAGAGCTATGGTGACAGCTGCATTAAATGGTTCACTGGATGACGTAGAATTTGTAAAAGACCCCATATTTAATTTAAATATACCAACTTCCTGTCCAGGAGTACCTTCAGAAATTTTGAATCCAAAAAATACATGGACTGACAAAGAAGCATATGAAAAAGCAGCAAAAAATTTAGCACTTAGATTTGCAGAAAACTTTAAAAAATACAAAGATGTAACTGAAGAAATTAAAAAATCAGGCCCAAATGTTTAAAAGCATAAAGTCTCCTTGCAGTGCGTACTGCTAGGAGACTTTTATAATTTGTAGCCATTATAATATATCTTTCATATTATAAAGTAGAAGTCAACCTAAAAAAGGAGGTAAGTTTATGTCTGACAAACACAAACACCATGAAAACCAATGGATTTGGATTATAATCATCATTTTGATAATTTTGTTATTTGTACCTGGCATCATCATATGGGAAGAACCTAAAAACGCTGTTTAATAAAAAGGGGCAACTGCCCCTTTTTATTAAACAGCTCAAAATTATTTTCCTTTCTTTTTTAAGTTGGTGATTTGCTCTAATCTCTTTTGTATGTCCTTCTCAAAACCAGAATCCGTCGGTACATAGTATTTCCTGTCTTTAAGATTATCCGGTAGACATTGCATATCTGTTACTTTCTCTTCAAAGTCGTGTGCATACTTATACCCTTTGCCATATCCTAATTCTTTCATAAGCTTTGTAGGAGCATTTCTTAAATGCATAGGCACACTTTCAGCAATTGTCTCTTCTGCATCTTTTTTAGCTTTATTATATGCCACGTATACCGCATTAGATTTAGGAGCTAACGCTAAATATATTGCCACCTGTGCCAGATTTACACTACATTCAGGCATTCCAATATAATGGCAAGCATTATATGCTGCAACAGCCATTTCAAGAGCTTGAGGATCTGCAAGCCCAATATCTTCAGAGGCAAAGCGTATCATCCTTCTTGCGACATAGAGAGGGTCTTCTCCCGCTTCTAACATCCTTGCAAGCCAATACACTGCCGCATCCCAATCGCTATTTCTTAAAGATTTGTGAAAAGCTGATATTAAATTATAGTGCTCCTCTCCCTCTTTATCATACAGTAAAGTCTTTTTTTGCATTGCATCTGCTAATATATCATCTGTAACAATTCTTTTCCCTTCAATTACCTCTGCTGCCATAACTGCAATCTCCAATGTATTTAAAGCAACTCTCGCATCTCCATTTGCAAAAAGTGCAATCTTCTTAAGCTGATCTCCGCTAATTTCTATATCATACATTCCAAGACCTCTTTCTTTATCCCTTAAAGCTCTTTTAAGTAGTACAAGTAAATCTTCTTCTGTAAGAGGTTTCATGACAAAAACTTTAGAACGAGACAAAAGCGCTGAATTTACCTCAAAAGAAGGATTTTCTGTAGTTGCACCAATTAATATTATGTTTCCTTTTTCCACATGAGGCAAAAAAGCATCCTGCTGAGCTTTATTAAAGCGATGAATTTCATCAATAAATACAACAGTTCTAGTTCCATACATAGCATCCAATTCAGCTTTTGCCATTATCTCCTTTATCTCTTTGATTCCTGATAAAACAGCACTAAAGGTGATAAATTTAGAATTTGTCATATTGGCTATAATCATAGCAAGGGTAGTTTTACCTACCCCTGGCGGCCCCCACAAAATCATTGAAGTAATATTGTCCTTTTCAATCAATTCCCTAAGTAATTTCCCTTTACCTAAAAGATGTTCTTGACCTACAAACTCATCCAAAGTTTTGGGTCTCATCCTGTCGGCCAAAGGTTTATTTTTTTTCACTTCATTATCAAATATAGATGCTTGTTTGTATTCCATATTTTCTCACCATCTAAGTTTTATTTTTGTACTTTTTCTTTCTTTTTTCTTTTAGTCGGAACTTTATAGTAACTTTTACAAAGTCCTCTTCTAAAAATTCTGCAATAGCAAGGTCCTTTGTCACAAATTTTACCACAGCAAAGGCATGACTCCCAAATCTATCGTAAATTCGCCCTGCACTATAACAACCTCTTGGAACAGTTCCAACACTATTAGCTACATATCCTACTTGTCCTAATGGGGCAAGGGTAACAGATATTGCTTCATCATCATAGTCATTGTACAAATCCTTTTCTAATCTTACAATCGTGCCTGGTTTCAAAACTTTTGTGCCGTAATAATATTGACATCCAGTTATTGCAATATAAATAGATTCCACCTCATACACTCCCAACTTGATTTTAATTAAAATTATATTTTATTTTACCATTTTGGCCTTTAAAACAATATTCATATCATTCTTTCTTTTATATAAAAGCACAGCAAAGTTGAGCATCCACAGTAAAAGTAAATAACTTTCAACACTACTCAAAAACAACAGCCCACCTAGAATACCAAAACCTACAAGGTCTAATACAGCATCTATTTCAGGTATAGAAGGCTTTCCTCTATTATACCGCCTCTCACCTAATTTTAAAATACCTAAAATGACAGCATAGGTCAAAGAAGCTTTAAAACGAGTAATGGCACTCCACACTCCAAAAGTAGTGGCTAATGCTTTGCCCCCTTTAAATTTTAAAAAGGGTGAAAAAGCGTGGCCTAAAATAGGAGCTATTGCCACAATTGCAATAGCATTTCCTGTAACATACCCTTTTTCAAGAAAATACACCAGCGGAAAATAGCCCTTCATAAAATCAAAAGTAGCGCCAACGACTCCCATTTTAAAGCCTGCTGCATGACCTAAATTGAAAGCTCCGGGATTTCCATCCCTCACTTCTTCTAATCTTTTTCCCAGCATAAGCCCCATCCAATATGAAAACATCAATGAACCACAGCCAAACTCCAATATGCTGAGCAGAATAATCATACATTATTCCTTCTTTCTACACTTATTTCCCTACCCTTCCATAAAACTTTTTTCTTAAATGCCACCTGATAAAAGGAATGTAAAGTTACTAGTATAAAAAAGGCTGTCGAAATAAAATGAAAAATAGGAATAAATATACCAAATCTTCCTGTATACTTTGTAAAATATAGTATTTGCAGAGTATAAAAAAGATAGCCAATTTCGTAAAAAATAGCAATAGGCGAATGAGAAAAAACCAAAAAAGGAGTTATAAATCCCACTAATACAAGTCCTAAAAGCCATAAAACTATCAAGAAAATCGTTCCAAAACTTAAAGTATTTGCACTCAAAATTGCTCCTTTGCTAAATCCCTGTATTTCGCTTATAATACCATAAGGGTACATCCTAAAAGAGACAAGGTCATATCCAATAAAATTTTTAATGTTAATTTTGGCATCTGAGAACTTTTTACCTAAATTAAGGTCATCTAATAGCTCTCCCTTTACACTATAGTGCCCTTTAACTTTCTCATAATTCTCCCTATCCACTACTATACATGATCCATATAAGCCTTTTGGACTTTTTCTTTCAAAAGGAGAAGTAAAAGCAAATATCCCTAAAATATTAGTTATAAGAGCAAGCCTTTCATAAAACTTATCTGTGTAATGATAAGGAATTACAGATATTGCTCCCCCAACTTTCACCTGTTCCTTAAGAAGAGACTCTACTGCAAAAGGAGATAGTCTCACATCTGCATCAAGGAAAATAAGTACATCTCCACTAGACTCCAAAAAGCCATTCCACAAAGCCCAATTTTTCCCTGTCCATCCTTTAGGTAATTCCCTATTTTTTATCACTTTAGCTCCAAAAGTTTTAGCTATTTCGCTTGTATAATCCTCAGAAAAATCATCAACTACAATTATTTCATAAGGCTTATAAGTTTGTTTTTGTAGACTATCAAGAAGATATGGTAAATTTTTTTCTTCATTTCTAGCAGGAATAATTACAGAAACCCTTACATTACCAGTATAATATTGAACACCATTTTTAATAATAACTCGTGAAAATAATATAAAACCACTAATAACTCCTATAATTGATAAAATCAAAACAGTCATACAAGACCCTCTTTTATTTTAATTTTAGAAATTTTTTAAAAACACTTTTTTAGTCTTTTCATCTCCTTCCAATAAATGAATAAATACTTCTTATACTGAACACAATAAGGTTTGTATAGGAAGAGGAGGTGATAACATGACAAAATGGACTCCTTCTATAGGTTGGGGTTGGTGGCTTCTTATCCATATAATAGCTATACCTTTACTGATTTACATTGGAATAAGTTTAAAATAAATAAAATTAAATCCCCCTTTCCTTTATTTATAAAAAACCGTGCCATATAAAAGGAAAATAAGAAGCTAATTCTTTCTTCTAAAAAGCTGTTTAATTAGTATGACCGGTACAAATACAAATATGCCAAACACTACTCCTAATTCATTTCCCAATGTGCTGTTAGGAAGAGGTTTACCTCCTAATCTTCTTCTTAAAGCATGAAAAGCATTGCCATGAGTATTACCTACCATAATAGCTCTTATAGCGTTCATAATGCTATAAGTATAGTCCTCTCCATAAGTCTCCAAAAGTCTTTTATAGGCATCTGGATCAGGATGTCCTGCAGTCTCAGCATAATGCTCAGCAAACATTAAAGCTACCACTTGGTCTTCCGGAACATCTCCAAATTCTCCATTTAACAAATTTTTTATCTCTTCCTTTGACATACCTGACTTCAAAGCCTCTTTGGCGTGAAAATAACTGCAATAGGGGCAACCATTCACTTGTGTTACCGCCAGCATAATCCTTTCCATAAAATCTTTGCTTAACTTCACTTTTTTAGAAGGTTTAGGCTGCCCTCCATGGGTCAATAAATCTTCTACAAACTTATAAAATGTTTTTACATCGTATATTCTATTTGCCTTTTCTTCTGACACTTTTACTACCTCCAGTTTTATATTTTAGTATTCACACTTATTATACTCTATTATTGGAATAAAAAAAATTTGTCATAAATTTAACTAAAAATAATCCTACCTAATTCTTTTATGACTTCACTTTTTGTAAACAAAGAAAGCACATCCACTTTTTTAATTATTTTCTCGATTATATTGCCCTCTTCTTCCTCTTCCTCTATTCTAACTTTTCTCTTTATTTCTTCTATAAGTTCAGCATAGGTGTAAACTTTAAACCTATCTACATCATAGGTTTCTGCTAAATTTTCTAACAATGCTAAAAATATTTCTTCGTAATCAGCAGTATCTTTTAAGTCCAAGATTCCACAAAGTCTTGGCATTATAAATTCAAACAAAGCCCTTTTGTCAGGTATTTCTTGATTGATTCTAAAAATCTCCTTTATATCTTTTATTTTCTCCCCTTCTAAGTTTAAAAGATAATTTATAAAAAATTCTTCTTTTTCCTCTGGGTGTATATAATATTTATATCCTTTTAGTCCTTTTAAAGCTTTTAGACCATCAAAGTACCCTAATTTAAGATTATACCTGGAAAGATTTTTATCAAAATCTAATATCCCTCCTAAATCCTCTTTTGGAGAAATGACCAAAACATTTAAGCCTTTAAAATCAAGTTTCCTCATGATTCCAAAGCTTCCTGTCCTTATGACTATCAAGTCCTTATATCCCTTGTCCATTAGCAAATTAGCAGGAAGATTGTTGTATATCCCTCCGTCAATATACTTTTTTCCATCAATTTTTTCCCTCTTAAAAACAGGCAAGTAAGCGCTTGCCATCAAATAATCTACCAATTTCCCTTGAGGAATGTCTTCAATGTATAATTCCAACGGCTTTAAATCACTTAAAGACACTGTCACAATGCCAAAATCCTTCCCTGACCTTCTTATCTTGTCTTCATCTATAACTTCTTGTAATAAATTCCTCAAAGGAGTTATATCTAAGCCTCCATCTCCAATGATGCCTTTTAATCTTTGAACTAATAAAAGGATATCTTCTCTTTCCAGCTTACCCTTTTTCAATTTCTCTATCTCTTCATCCTCAGCCTTTATGACTTTGGAATAAGAAATATCATACCATAGCTCATAAGCCTTTTCAAAATCTCCTTGCACTAATACAGCCCCATTTAAAGCGCCTACAGAAGTGCCTGCAATTCCTCCTACTTCTATTCCTTCCTCTATCAGTGCCTTATAAACTCCTATTTGATAGGCCCCTCTCGCTCCTCCACCTTCTAATACTACTCCATACATTTTATATCCCTGCCTTTTCGCTACTTTGCACTATTAAGTATACCATATATTACCTAGAAAATAAATAAAAGCAGATAGCCATTCATTCTCCCAAAACTATCTGCTTTCTTATTAAAATTGAAATTCAGAAAAGCTTTCTACAAATCTATCAATAGCTTTTAACCTTTCTTTAACCTGTAAATCTATTTTTCCACGTTCACATAAATCCGTCAATAGATAAAGCAAATATTCATCTCTTGCAAAAATCCTTCTGGGCTTTCCTATATTTAAAATATAATTGATTACCATATCTAAAACCATATTGGACCTCATCATCTTCAGGAGTAAGTAAATATTGATCTATTACCATTTCTGTTCGGGAATCAGCTAAAATACAACTTCTAATAGCAATAGGCCGTTCATACCGTTTATCTCTTATTGTACTATTTACATAAGCTATATCCATCTCTATGTCAGTCCCCGTATTTTTTTGCTTGGCAATCCTCGATAAAAGCAATTCATCTTTTAATACAGGAATTAAGTATTTCCTTTCTGGAATAACAAGAGGAGCAGCATGAGTAATCCATGTATTTTGTTGTTTACCATACCTATGAACTAAGGTTTCTCCTGCTTCAAAATCTACTTTAATGTCCTTTTCAATAAAATCTTGAAGAGCCATAAATAAATGCTTAAATACTTCAGTTTCTTTTAATACTTCTTCCTCATCTAGCATACAGAAGTTAGATTTAGTTTAAATACTGATAAAGTCATTAAAGATTATGAAAAAAGAACACCCCTGTACTCATCTTCTATGAGGTCAAATATATGTTTGCTTTTACCCAAAAGTTCATCTTCTTTTTCGGTCAGAGGATCAAGCCAATCAGCCTTATCACGCGCCCATTTCAACCATTTTAAAAGCTTTTCCCTTTTTCCTTCGTCGGCAACCTCAGCTATTTTTCTTTCCATGCAGTCAGTAAATCTTCTTATTTTCTCTGCCTTATCCCAATCAGAAGCAACCTGCTCCAATAGCTTTACCTCTTCCAATTCTCCTTTCCTCATTTGTTCCAAACGCCGCTGTCTTTCACGCTCTTCCCATTCTCTCTTTTCTTCTCTTTCTTTCAGTTCATCTGCAGCTCGAAGTTTATTTGCAACAACAAACATATCATAAATTATTTTTCCTACTTGAGCTTCCAAAGGCTCATTGTCATTATCTTTGTATTCCATCTTATATTGGATGCTATTCCCAAACCAGCTTTTTGCAGATATTGACAACACCAAATAAGTCTGGACTTCAACATTGTTTTGTGAACCTCGTTTTCTTCTTGTTTCTTCTTTCAATTCAAAATAAAACGCTGAATGCATAACAACAAAATAAGCTGTATCCTTGCCTGAATCTATACTAACCTGAGTATAACCCTCCATATCCTCAAGCGTGCTCATAATTGTATCCAATATTCTATATGCCCTGTTTATATTAGATTCTGAAACACTTATTGGGAGAATAGCTTTATTCTCTCGATATTTACTTTTTACACTTGCATAATAGCTTGAACTGAAGCTGGCCTGTTTTAATGCCTTGTCCCTCTTTTTCCTATAAATTACTTCTTCCTTGTGCTCAGTAATTAAATGGTGTGGGTTTCTAAGGTGGCCTTTTACCTGTATTTGTGAGCATGTTTCACTAATAAACGTTTTTGTTTCTTCTCTTAGTAAGCTAAGCTCTTCATCAGCCATCAACTCAGCGTCCGTTAACTGTTCAAGATCTGTCCTGTACTTAATAACATAATTGTGGACATGCTTTTTAAGTTCTCCGGTTACTTTTGGCAAAGCAGGCCTTGGAACCTTTTGTCCGGCTTTAACTCTTGCCCAATAACCACTTGGCGGCAACGGAATCCCAAGCCTTTTGCAATGCTTCCGTAGCCCGTTATCGGATATACCATACCTTTTAGCAACAGTAGTTACAGGTTCCGCCCATACTTCATTATATAACGCTTCTCTTTCATCTGCAGTGATAAACCTAAAATCCATAAAATCACCCTCACTGTATTTTAAAGTTCAATAAATGCCTTTGTCTTATTATGTTCGTATATAGACATATAAAGCCGTTTCAACATCGGCATACACCCATTTCTTTTTTTCACCGAAGCTCAATTCTAAAAACTCCTTTTACGACTATATTTACCACATTTAGGACAAGGATAATTCTCAAGATTAATTGCTTTTTGTTCTCCTACAACATCACAATCGATTGGGTGTAATACAACTTTACATTTAGGACATCTATACTTCACTTCAAAACAGTCACCATCATAATCTAAATGTATGAAAAATCTTCCATAAAACTCATCGCACTTTGGACAACGATATACTTTATGACCATAACCATCAGCAATTACTGAATTTTTTTCAAGAAACAATTTCTTAATATGTTCTATGGTTTTCTTTGAATGTATAAGATGCGGAAGCAAAGCAAATTCAGATTCAAAATTCATAAGATTATAGGGACTATACTCCATTCCAATACCTATTTTAAAGCTTTTTGAATTCTACGATATTTTGGCTCCATAATTTCTTCTTTCCATAATGTCAAATATAATAGCATGAGTGTCAATTTTTTTTACTATGACATCTATTTCAAAATCGACAGTTTTTTAGCATATCGTTCTTCATTGTAGACTTCATGATTTTTTAGCACATCGTATATTTCTTCTATTAATATTGCGGCGATTTTTTCTTTTGCCTGTTGTTCTGTGTATCCCGATTTTTTCAATCTTTCCAGTGTCACTTTGGTAATTGGTGGATTATTGTCTCTAATCTGGTTATTTACAACCTCTAAAATAATCCTTTTTAAATTCTGATTGGCCAAACAGCTCACCTCCTCATTCTTACTTTCTCTCCATTAACACTACCGTCTCAACGTGATGCGTATGAGGAAACATGTCTACACATTTTACTTTATCTACTTTATATCCTCCTTCACTAAAAATTTTTAAATCTCTTGCAAGAGATTCAGGATTACAAGAAACATAAACTACTTTTTGAGGGTTGAATTTTATAATATCTTCAAGAGCTTTTGGATTGATTCCAGACCTTGGAGGATCCACAATCACCACATCAGGCATTTCTTTAATTTCTTTGAGTTTCTTTGAGACATCACCGGCAATGAAAGTGCAATTTTTAAGTCCATTGAGTTCTGCGTTTTCCCTCGCCGACATAACTGCTTCTTCCACAAGTTCTATCCCAATCACTTTTTTAGCCATTGGAGCCATAATTATACCTATGGTCCCTGTACCGGAGTACAAATCAAAAACTATTTTGTCAGATACATCTCCTGCAAATTCCCTCACCGTCTCATAAAGTTTTTCTGCCCCGTATGAATTGGTCTGAAAAAAAGAAAATGCACTTATTTTAAATTTTAAATCCAAAATCTCTTCTATTAGATAATCTCTTCCATATAGCACTTCCAATCTTTCGCATACTACAGCATCTGACCAGGAATCGTTTTGAGTATGTAGTACACCCACAAGACGACTTCCAAAATTCGCATTTTTATATCTTTCAATAAGCTCTGTAAAGTCATGTTGCAACTGTGTTGTCGTCACAATGTTTAACAAAATCTCTCCTGATTTTGATGCCTTTCTCACAACCAAATGTCTCAAAAAACCTTCATGAGTCTTTTTGTCATAAAAAGGAAGTGCTTTTTTTATTGCATAATCAAAAGTAAGATTTAAAGCCTTGAGAAAATCATCTTCAACAATATTACATTTGTCTGTCATGATTACCTCATAAAATCGACCTTTTCTATGAAGTCCTAACGCCGCATTGCCTTCTTTATCTTTTCCAAAAGTGTATTCCATTTTATTCCTATAACCATGCTCTTTAGGACTTTTTACAATACCTAAAAATTCGTACTCTGTTATTCCTTCTTTTTCAAAAAGCTTTTTCAAAATATCTTCTTTTATCTTAAGTTGATCTTGATAGCTAACATTTTGATAAGTACAGCCGCCACAATCTCCAAAGTGAGGGCAAAGGCTTTGCTTCTCCAAAGTAGAATTCTCTATTACCTCTACTATTTCGCCTTCTACCATATCCTTTTTTACTTTTCTAACTTTTGCCTTTATTTTTTGCCCCAAAAGTGCTCCTTTTATTTTTACTTTTTTCCCCTCAAAATAGCCTATCCCAAATCCACCAAATTCCATCTCTTTTACGTCAACTGTGATAACATCGTTTTTTCTCACTGTCATTCCTCCTTTGCTATCTAGATTATACCTTATTTTGCTCAATAATTCTAATATTACTTATTAAAATGTTTTCATCAAAAAATAAAATAACCTTTACATAATTTTAATAACGTTGTATACTAATACTGGGTGAGAGAGTGAAAGAGTGAGAAAGGATGAAGAATTAAAGTGTTTATAAACAACCTAACAGTTGCAAAAGGAGCCATAGTATTGTCTCTTTCATCAAATAGAGAGGAAGAAGAAGAAATCAAAAAACTTCTCTTAGAAAAAGGTTACAAATGCGCTGTAACAGAGCTGGGAGGTAAAAGTAGCGAATTCAATGAAAAAATAGTCTCTGCAGTGGTAGGAGCAGCTTTAAACAATAATGTAATTGAAAAAAATCCAACTTCTATGCACGCCCTCTTACATGCTACAATTGAAGCTGTAAAATCCTTATCCTTGACTTTGCCCTTAGACGTAAGCCTTATGATGAAAATTGCAGTTGTAGCAGATAATACTTGGATTGCAGTTTCAATGTTTGGAAAATCAGCTTTACATCCTCTCACAAATCATGAAAGGTTGGGTTTTGGAATAATGCACTTATAAAGTACATAAGGGGAGACAGAGGGAAAGAGTCATAATACTATGGCTCTTTTATTTTTTCAGGAGGTGAAATAATGGTACCAGATACAGTTTTAGGAGCTATTTATTTGTCAATCATAGACATGGTTTTGTTGTCAATGCTTCTGTTAGTAATTGGTGCTATATTATCAAAGATATTTCCGTTATTTAGTAAAATCGAAAAATTTATTAACAAATAGGGATGTGCAAAATTAATTAAAATAATCATAATCAAAAACCAAAATATGTATTACATACAATATATAGTAATCAACACTGACAATCAAACATAAAGGAAGTGGTAAGGGAAAAGAAAAGACAAAAAGAGGAGCTAAAAAAGGGCATAAATATCCTGTAGAAGTCAAATGTTAAAAAGTGGCATGAAATAGATTCAATAAAAATTAGGCCGATTGCATCAAAGCAACAAGAGATCTAAACTCATCATATTTGCCCAATTTAATAGCTACAATAGCGACAGTAAGCAAAGTAATATGGCCAAAAGTATTAAGGTTGCTCACAGAATTAATATTTCTAACATAAGCCTTTTCAAAATCCAGAGCTTTAAAGCGGGAATTATATCTTTCTGATTCAATTCTCAATTTGTAGACGGCCTTAAAATATAGGGAGTCTCTATTAATAGAGGACCTATAATCAGAAGATATAATAGCATACTTAGTACAGCCTCTATGCTTTTTGCCATTAAAATATTTAGGATGATTTATAGGGCAGGCAGAATCATCCTTAGAATTACAGAACTTGCAAACAAATTTTTGCTTAATAAAACCATCAAAATATTGCTTGCCATCTTTAAGCATTTTAATACCCGCTTCACAGACCATATAACCATCATCAGTCAGAGGGGGATTTTTAGAATTACGCTTGTTAAGAGGAATAAAGCAATGACCGTGGAGAATATTTCTAACATAATTATAAAGTTTCTTAACATCATAGCCTTTATCAGCAATAAAATTAACATACTTAAGGTTAAACCACTTATTAGTCTTCTCAAGCAAAGATAAAGCGGCTTCAAAATCAGGGGCATCAGCGGGGGTAGTAGTTTCAGCGATGGGTAAACCAGAGATAGCATCAACAATAATGTGATTTTTATAGCCCCAATAAAACTTATAGCGTTTATTAGAAGAATCGTTAGAAGCAGAATAAACGCCTAATTTACAATCCTTATCTGACTTAGGCTGATTATCTTTAGAGAATTTATTTTTAGAAAAAGACTTAGGGTTATTTAACTTAGTGTTAGCTTTAATAGGGGTAGAATCCATGGAAATAAACTCACCGGAGATAATACCCATATTTTTGAGGATATTGACCTGATTTTGAAAAATAGAGGTCAAATAATCATGAGAGAAGTCATTAATAAAACGGCGAAAAGTCCAATAAGAAGGAAGAGGTTTAGAAATGTCGAAGCCACAAAGATGAGCAATGATAAGATTATTGCGGAGATAATCTAAAAGGTCAGAAATTGTGCCGAATCTTTCAGCTTTCATGACAATAAAAGCTCTAAAAAGTGCATGGTGAGAATAACCCTTACGGCCAGGACTAGAGGAAGGGAATTCAGGTATTGAAGACAGGTCAAGATTTTCAAACATAGAAGAATAGAAATCAATTTTAGACTGAGAGGTAAAGAGTTCAGGTATATTTAAAAGCAATTGAAGCTGGTACATGTAGAATTTCCTCCTTCTTAAAAAATTTTTTATAGTGTATATATAATAATTCGACAAATGGGAGGGGAAATCCTACATAAAAGATAAAAAATTCAAGAGTGATAGGAAAAAAGTATGTCTGTAGAATGGCTTAAATTAAGGCTTCTGAATTTTGCACAAGTCTATTAACAAAAAATAAGGAGTGACACAAATGGAGTTTCTGTTAAAACTTTTTAAAGATATGATACAAACTACCGGTCTTGTTCATTTAACTTTGGGTAATGTGTTTTTAATATTGGTAGGTATATTCCTCATATACTTAGCTATTGTAAAAAAATATGAGCCATTTTTACTTCTCCCAATAGGTTTTGGCAGTATTGTAGCAAACATACCAGCTACTGATTTATTGGAACCTGGAGGACTTATACACTTTTTTTACTTAGGGGTTGAAAAGGTTATCTATCCTCCTCTTATCTTCCTCGGCGTAGGTGCCATGACGGACTTTGGTCCTATGATTGCGAATCCTAGTTTAATGATTTTAGGTGCTTTTGCCCATATAGGAATATTTATAGCATTAATAGGCGCAAAACTTTTAGGTTTTAGTATATTTGAAGCGGGGGCTATAGGGATTATTGGCGGTGCAGATGGACCAATGGCAATTTACGTAACTCAAAAATTAGCTCCCCACCTTATGGCTCAAATATCTGTCGCTGCGTATTCTTATATGGCGTTAATGCCTTTAATACAACCTCCTATCATGAGGTTACTTACTACAAAAGAGGAAAGGCAAATAATGATGAAACAGATGAGACCCGTTTCAAAAACAGAAAAAATCGCCTTTCCTATTGTAATAACTGTTTTAATAGATTTACTACTTCCTCCAATTGCTCCTCTTATAACAATGTTGATGTTAGGAAATCTTTTAAAAGAGTCGGGAGTTGTAGATAGGCTTGCAAAAACAGTCAGTGGAGAATTTATGAACGTAATTACGATATTATTAGGAGTCTCCATAGGCTCCACCATGAAAGCAGACACTTTTTTGACCATTAAGACATTAGAGATAGTCACCTTAGGGCTTATCGCTTTTATGACAGGAACAGCTGGAGGTGTACTGGGAGCAAAATTTTTAAATAAACTTTCTGGTGGAAAAATAAATCCTCTTGTTGGCTCTGCAGGTATAGCTTCTGTTCCAATAGCTGCGAGAGTGTCCCACTCTGTAGCCATAAAAGAAAATCCTTACAACTTTTTAATAATGCACGCCATGGGGCCAAACCTTGCCGGAGTTTTTGGAACGGCAATAGCAGGTGGAATAATGCTTGTACTATTAGGAGTTCATTAAAACAGCATAAATGGCTGTTTTTTTACTGTATCACAAACATATATACAAGAATATTATATTAGTAAAACTACAGATTTGGAGGTTTAAAAAATGTACGACTATAATCCTTATGTACAAGATTATGCTTTTCCTCCTCTAAAGCTTGCACAGGCTTATGTGCCTTTACAGAAATATGTATCTCTTTATCCTCCGGAAGAAGCCATTAAAAAAGGCACTGTTTTTCCTGAACTTGATATGCCTTATGTAGGCGAAAAAATGAGGTGATAAAATGGATGGCAATCAAATATCTTTGCTTAAGAAAATCATGGAAATAGAGTTTACCTGTATAGATTTGAATCTATATTTAGACACCCATCCCGATGACCAAAAAGCCCTTCAAGACTATAACTATTATTCCAACCAATTGTCTATGTTGAAACAACAATATGAACAATTTTACGGGCCCTTGATGGTTTTTGGTCATTCACAAAGTCAATATCCTTGGAAATGGGTAGATGACCCATGGCCTTGGGAAATAGAATATTGAGGAGGACTTTGTTATGTGGGTTTATGAAAAGAAACTACAATATCCTGCTAAAGTATGCAAACCAGATGTAAAAATGGCAAAATACCTCATCGCCCAATATGGAGGCCCTGATGGAGAATTGGCAGCCGCTTTAAGATATCAAACTCAGCGATTCGTCATGCCTACAGGAAAAGCAAAAGCAGTTTTGACAGACATTGCTACAGAAGAATTAGCACACCTTGAAATAATAGCAACTCTTGTTTTCAAGCTTTTAAAGGGAGTACCAGTAGAAATATTAAAAAGAGAAGGATTAGGGGAATACTATACAGAACATGATAGAGGCCTATTCTATGCAGATACAACAGGAATGTTATGGACCGCCGCCTATATCCAGGCTAAAGGAGATGCAATCGCTGATCTACACGAAGATATGGCATCCGAAGAAAAAGCAAGAGCAACTTATGAACATTTAATAAATCTCACAGATGACCCTTGTGTAAAAGATACTCTAAGGTTTTTGAGAGAAAGGGAGATTGTACACTTTCAAAGATTTGGAGAAACTTTAGTACAGGTAAGAGAATATATGGAAAGTAAAAAATTCTTTTAAAAAAGTAGATGTATGTCTATTGGCATACATCTACCCATTTTCCTTCTACTATTTTATCAAGGTCTTCGACTTTTATGGTAGCAGCAGCATTTGTATCACCAGCTGCAGGATATACTACCTCATAATTTTTTAAAGACACATCATAATATACTTCAATCGGATTTTTCAGCCCATAAGGACAAACGCCACCAACAGGATGCCCTGTAACTTCTAACACTTCTTCTGGGGATGCCATTTTTGCTTTTGTTTTAAAAGTATCTTTAAATTTTTTATTGTCTATTTTTCTATCCCCTGCTGTTATAATCATAATATATTTATCTTTTAATCTAAAAAGCATAGACTTTGCTATTTCCCCAGGAGTTACCCCTAAAGATTTAGCTGCTTTTTCCACAGTGCTTGTATCTTCAAAAATTTTTATTTTAATATCATATCCTTTCTCTTTAAAGAACTCTTTCACCGCTTCTACTGACACCTCTACACCACCTTTAAATACCACAAGTTTTACATAAAAGAGCATTTTTTAAGAAAAACTTATCAGCAATTTTAACTGCATCTTGAGCCGTTTTTCCGTAATAATCTGCTCCAATCTTATAGGCATATTCCTCAGTCAAAACAGCCCCGCCTACCATTATTTTCACATCAGTATTTGCTTTAAGCAGTTTGATAATTTTCTCCATATTAAACAAAGTTGTCGTCATCAAAGCACTTAGACCTACTAACGGTGCCCCTGTTCGCTTTACTTCCTCTAATATCACTTCTCCTTTGACATCTTTTCCTAAGTCAATTACATCATATCCATAGTTTTCAAGCAAAACTTTTACTATATTTTTTCCTATATCATGTACATCTCCTTCAACTGTAGCAAGTATTATTTTGCCTTTAGATACTGAACCTTTTGGAAGCTTTTCTTTTATTATCTTGAAAGCGCTTTGCACCACTTCTGCAGAGCTCAAAAGTTGTGGCAAGAAATATATGCCTTTTTCATATCTATCTCCCACTTCTTTTAAGGCAGGAATTATTATGTTATCAACTATAGAAAGAGGCTGAACTTCCTCCTCTAAAATATTTTTTACTATATCTTCTACTCCTGACTTTTTGCCTTCTAAAATCTGGATATAGAGTTTTGATTTTAAATCTTCTTCTTGAATTTTTTGTTGTTCTTTCTCTTTGATCTCCTCTTTTTGCTTTTTCCCATATATATTCAGATAATTCACACTGCCTTTATCTTTATTTAGTAAAACCATTGAAGCCCTCAAAGTGTCCATCATAGCTTCATCGCAGGGATTTATAATAGCAGTAGTAAGCCCATAAGATGCTGCCATTGCTAAAAAAGTAGAGTTTATCAACCTTCTTTCAGGTAAACCAAAGGAAACATTGCTAAGTCCCACAACAGTATTTACTCCTAACTCTTCTTTAGCCAATTTTATCGCTTCTAAAGTCTCAATTGCAGCCTCCTGCTCAGAAGAAACCGTCAGCACAATACAATCTATCAATATGTCCTCTTTAGGTATGCCATACTCTTCCGCTTTTTTTATAATTTTTTTCGCATTTTCAATTCTTTCATGCCTATCTTTGGGAAGCCCTTTATCTCCTACAGTAAGTCCTACAACACAAGCTCCGTATTTTTTGACAATAGGAAGCACTTCTTTTAAACTTTCCTCTTTTGCACTTACAGAGTTGATTATGGGTCTACCTCTTAAAATTCTTATAGCTTTTTCTACAGCTTTAATATTAGTGCTATCTATTTGAAGAGGAATGTCTACCACATTTTGTATTTCAGAAACTACTTTAGGAAGTAATTCTTCTTCGTTTACCCCAGGAACTCCCACATTTACATCCAATATTTCCGCTCCGCATTTTTGCTGTTTTATAGCTTCCTCTACTGCTAAACTCACATCTCCCGCCAAAAAAGCCTCACTTAACTTCTTTTTTCCAGTAGGATTTATACGTTCCCCTATAACCCTTAAAAGATAATTTTCACCTATGAAAACTGTTTTTGTATTGGAAGCTACAGCTGTAAATTTGTTGACTTTGACTTTTGGCTTTAAATCTTTTACAGCTTTTTTAACAAGTTTTATATAGTGAGGAGTAGTACCGCAGCACCCTCCCACTATAGAAGCGCCTTTTTCAACAAGTAAAGGAAAGAAACTAGCAAATTCTTCTGGTTTTAAGTCGTAAACTGTTTTGCCGTCGCGAATGACAGGCATACCTGCATTAGGTTGTGCAATAATAGGTATGCGAGAAACTTGAGACATTTTTTCCACTACACTTACCATTTTATCGGGGCCTGTCGAGCAGTTAACGCCAATGGCATCCAATCCTAACCCTTGTAAACTAACTACTACAGTTATAGGGTCTGACCCCATGAGAGTCCTTCCATCTTCTTGAAAAGTCATTGTACATATAACTTTCATGTTTGAATTCTCTTTAGCAGCAAGAATGGCAGCTTTTGCCTCCAGCATATCTGACATTGTTTCAATTAAAACAATATCTGCTCCCGCTCTTTCTGCAGCTATAACTACTTCTTTAAAAACATCATAAGCTTCGTCAAAAGTCATGTCTCCATAAGGGGTCAAAAGTTCTCCAATAGGTCCTATAGAAAGTGCCACAGGTTTATCTTTGGAAGCTTCTTTGGCAATTTTGACAGCCTGAGTGACAATATTGAAAACCTCATTTTCCAGTCCATATTTTGCTAATTTTATCCTGTTAGCGCCAAAGGTATTTGTCTCAATCACATCCGCTCCTGCTTCTATATAGGACCTGTGGATATCAAATACTACTTCTGGATGGGTTATATTCATATATTCGGGACACTCTCCACTTTTTAAACCCCTCTCTTGAAGTTGTGTCCCCATTGCTCCATCAAAAACAATCACTCTATTTGAAAGTTCTTTAAAAATGTCTAACATTTTTAACCTCCATTTAATTCATCTGTACGTTATTTTCTGCAAAATCACAGACTAAATCATCGACTCTTGAAATTATTTCTAACACAACATTTGTACTCCCTAAAGGCATAATGTGAATTCCTGCAACTTCACTGCGTATCCGCTTTATAAACTCTACAGCTATGTTTATTCCCTCTTCTCTTCCTCCATCCTTTAGCCTTTCTAAAACTTTTTCTGGAATATCTATACCTGGCACTTTTTCATTTAAATTGACTGCCATTTTATAGCTTTTAAGAGGTAATATGCCTATCAAAAGTGGTACATTGAAATTTTTAATCTTTTCAATAAACTTAAATAAAATTTCCTCATCATAAACCGGTTGTGTTTGAATAAATTCTGCCCCTGCCTCTATCTTAACTTTAAGCTTCTCTAGTGCTTCATCCCTTAAATCATTTGGATTTGCAGTCGTACCGGCGCAAAATTCTGTTGGGGAATCTAATTTATTTCCATTGTAATCATAACCTCTATTAAAAGCACTGATAATCTTTAAAAGCCCAATAGAATCTACATCATATACCCCTTTAGCCTGAGGAGTATCTCCACGGGAAGGGTCATCTCCTGTCAATGCAAGTATATTTCTCACCCCTAATGCATAAGCTCCTAAAAGCTCTGACTGAAGCCCAATTAGATTTCTGTCTCTACAGGTCAAATGAAAAATAGCTTCAATGTTTAAGTGGTCTTGTAAAAGGTGAGCGACTGCTATAGGACTCATCCGCATATTCGCCATAGGACAGTCCGTTATATTTAAGGCATCTACAATGCCTTTTAATTTTCTCGCTTCTTCAATAGTTTTCGTTATATCTACCCCTTTTGGCGTAGAAATTTCTGCTGTCACAACAAACTTCCTTTTCTTAAGTTTAGTACACAAATTTTCATTTTTCAACATCTACATCGCCTCCATTTTTAAAAATAAAAAAGTCTCTTCGCCAAAAGAAGAGACACCAAAACTCTCTCATCTTTCAGCGAAACGCTGCTGGAATTGGCACCAAGACGCATATAAAATGCCGGTTGCCGGGTTTCATCGGGCCAGTCCCTCCACCACTCTTGATAAGAGATTTTAAAGTATTAAATTGTTAAACTATTTAAGCTATATGATACTATGGTTTTACTCCCCTGTCAATAGAAAATTTTTTATCTCTATCTAAAGATTTTGCAGGATTTTTTATTTTTTTAAAATAAATCTGTAAATTTTTTATATTATTTGCTATACTATAACTGTAAAGAATATAAATTTTCAAGAAAGGAATGTTTTATATGTTCTCCTCTTTTACTTTTGCGATCCTTTCTAGAGGGTCAATTATACTTTACGGCATAATCTGGTGGAAAATTTTTGATAAAGCTGGCTATGGAGGTGCATATGGTCTTTTGATGTTTATACCTATTGTGAATTTTGTAATGCTTTTAGTGCTGGCATTCGCTGAATGGCCTGTACTTAGAGATAAAAATTATTGAGCAGTAACGCTGTTTTTTTGTTTTTAATACTTGTGCAACCACTTGCATAATAAATTTTTTAATATTATAATATATTTAACACTTGGAAAATAAGGAGGTTCAATATGAGTAATGAAAAATTACCAAGAGTAGCCTATTTCTGCATGGAATACGGCTTACAATCAGATTTTAAGCTCTATGCAGGTGGTCTTGGAATCTTAGCAGGCGACCATCTAAAAGCCGCAAAAGAATTAGGTATGCCTTTAGTAGGAATAGGCATACTGTGGAAACAAGGCTATACTGAACAACATATAGGTGAAGACGGCTATCCCTATGATGCCTATCGCAATTACACACGTAAATATGACTTTTTAAAGGACACAGGAGTAAAGGTAAAAGTAAAAATAAGAAATAGAGATGTATACTGTAAAGTATGGTTGGTAGACAGCTTTGACAATGCACCTTTGTATTTGCTTGACACAGATATACCAGAAAATGGAGACAGATGGATAACAGGCCAGCTTTATGGATGGTTCGGTGAAGAAAGAGTTGCCCAGGAAATGGTGTTAGGCATTGGGGGAGTAAGAGCTTTGAGAGCTTTGGGAATTGATGTAGATGTTTATCATTTTAACGAAGGGCATGCAGTATTAGCAGCCATTGAGCTTATAAGAGAGAAAATGGAAAATCAAAATATGAGTTTTGAAGAAGCGTGGAAAGCTACAAGAGAAGAAGTAGTATTTACAACCCATACCCCTGTTAAAGAAGGAAACGAATCTCACGATTTAGAACTTCTTATGTACATGGGAGCAAACAATGGTCTTTCAATTGAGCAAATGGCCCAAATCGGTGGCGTTCCTTTTAATATGACAGTCGCAGGTTTGAGACTTTCTCGGATTGCAAACGGTGTCTCAAAACTTCACGGTCAAACTGCAAACAAAATGTGGGAACATGTTGACAATAAGGCCCCTATAATTTTCATAACTAATGGAATCGATAGAAATACTTGGGTAGATGAAAGGATAATAGAAGCCTACAATAAAGGTGAAGGACTTTTAGAAACTCATAATATTTTAAAACAAGAATTAATTGATTTTGTATATCAAAGGACAGGAGTCAAATTAGACGCTGATAAACTTTTGATAGGTTTTTCAAGAAGAGCTGCTCCTTATAAGAGAAGTGACCTCATATTTACAAATGACGAAGTTATAGGTGATTATCTAAGGTCTAAAAAAATACAAATGGTGTTCTCTGGAAAAGGTCATCCACTAGATGATGTGGGTAAAAAAATTGTCGCAAAATTAATAGAGATGACAAAAAAATATCCTGAAAGCGTAGTATTCATAGAAGATTACGATATGACAATAGGAAAAATGCTTACTCGAGGCGCCGATGTATGGTTAAACAATCCAAGAAGACCAATGGAGGCCAGTGGTACTTCCGGTATGAAAGCTGCCATGAACGGAGTGTTAAATTTAAGCATTTTAGATGGATGGTGGCCAGAAGCTTGTATAGACGGAGTAAATGGCTGGCAATTTGGAGATGGTTTTGAGTCTGACAATATAGAAGAATTAGACAAACACGACCTTGAAGCACTGTATGATGTCCTTTTAAATAAAGTTGTTCCAACCTACTACAATGATAAAGCAAAATGGGAAAACATGATGAGAGAAAGCATAAGGACGACTTATGAGGCTTTCTCAGCTAATAGAATGTTAAAAGAATACTACGATTTAATGTACACAAAAAATAAGTCAACCCCTATTTAAAAAGGCCGCGCAATTGTTAACTAAACTATGATAATAGATAGGCTACACAGTATTTTGTGTATGCTCTATCTATTATTTTTATACATAAGTAAATATTAATATATATTGAATAATTGTAGTATATTTAGTATACTTGGTATATTAATATTTTTGCATAGGAGGTGTTCCCTTGAGAGTGGAGGAAATAGTTATACTAGGAGGACAGAAGCGATACTTGCTTGTTGATGATGACGGTGAGCCAGTAGAGTCAGTGTATAGGTTTTTAAAATTTAAAGATAATGCTGGAAAAGCAAGGAACACTCTTCGTGCATACTGTTATCATTTGAAGGAGTTTTTTGAGTTTCTTCAACAAAAAGACAGAGATTATCGTGATATAAGCATAGACGATATGGCAGAGTTCATGAGATGGCTACAAACACCACATAGGAATGTAAAAGTATCATCAATAAAGCCTTCGCAAGATGTTTTACAAGCAAATACTGTTAATGCCTACATATCAAGTGTTATTGAGTTTTATGACTATCTAATGAAGATTGATGATTATTCTATACAATTATCTCAAAGGCTTAAAAAGCAGATACCAGGTTCTCGGAGAGAATTTAAGGATTTCTTATATCATATTAACAAGAACAGGGATTACAATACGAAAATTTTAAAGGTTAAAGTCCCAAAAAAACGCCCAAAAACCATTTCAAAAGAGAAAATCGCTATATTGATAGATGCTTGTTCTAATTTGAGGGACAAGTTCCTTATACAACTGCTCTGGGAAAGTGGATTCCGTATAGGTGAGTGTTTATCCTTATGGCTTGAGGATTTCATCATTGATGCAAGGAAGATTGACCTTAAAGACAGGGGTGAATTGCCTAACCTTGCTGATATTAAAACAGTTTGCAGTCCAAGAAGGATAGATGTATCTGCTGACCTAATGAACCTGTATATGGACTATGTTGCAGAGTATCACACTGATGAAGTAGATACAAACCATGTCTTTATTAAACTTTCAGGAAAAAACAAGTATCAACCTATGGAATATCCTGATGTGGCTTCACTATTTAAAAGGTTACGTGAAAAAACGGGCATATATGTAACTCCCCATATGTTTCGTCACAGTCATTTTGATACACTTCGGAAGCAAGGTTGGGGATTTGAAAAGATTAAGCAACGTGGCGGATGGTCGAATGTTCAAACACCTATGCAGATATATTCACATCCAGACGAAGAAGAAATGCGTAAAGACTGGGAACAGGCTGAAAAACGTATGAAGTTAAAAAATAAAACCAAGGAGAATGATAAAAAGTGAGTGTTGCATATCAAGTTAAACCAACAGTAGAAAAAAAGCAAGAAATTAGGAAGTTATTGAGTGGTTATTGGGGTAATGATGTTTGGGATATTAGAGATTCCTTTTTTGATGACTTACGCCCTGCAAAGTGGAGTTTATCCAATAAAACTATTGACTTTTCATCCTTTAGCTCTTCAATCAAAAATGAAGTTAAGTATATGTATGCTTACCGATTGCAGGAAAAGGAAATTAGGCTCATTACCGTTGTTGCATATGGTATTGCATTAAACCGTTTTGCTGAATTTCTTAATGAATATTATCCTCACATAGCCAGTATTGTAGATATTACATATGACAAGGCTCTGTTACAATGGCGTTCTTTTCTTGTTGACAAGGGTATGAGTATAAATGATGACGGAGAAATTTCAAATAAGCAATACGAGACGGTTTTTAACCAATTATATTCTTTCTTTACCAATCTTTATGATACTCGTGATGAATATGAAAAGGATATTTGGGATTGCCGAAAGATACCTGGAGCAAAGATAACAGAAAATAAATCTAATTATTACCTCAATTTTTCAGATATACCAGTAGAATTTCGAGAATTAGTTAAAAAATTTATAAAATTTAGAACAACCAACAATTCACAGGGACAATGCGAAGCAGACATTATGGCTCTACGCCTATTTACAAAATACATTCATGCTCAAGAGCCTACATGGAAAAACTTAACTATGCTGACACGAAAACATATGGAGAACTATTTATCCTGGTATAGAGAATATACAATTGGTTGGAAAAAAAGGCACATTGAATATCTAATTTCCTTACGAATCTTCCTTGATTATATTCAACGTGCTATGTATCCAGAAGCACCTGAATTACCATCTGTATGTTTATTATTCAAAGAGGATATTCCAAGAAAACCTCAAAAGCCCGAAAATGATATTAAATATATTCCTGAAAGAGTTCTTCAACAGTTGGAAGATAATCTGGAGCATTTAACACCTTCTGAATACATCCCAATTGTTTTTCTATTAAGAGCCAGTGGCTGGCGAATATCGGATATTCTTAATTTGCGTTATGATACTTGTTTAGACCGTACTTCCCAAGGTTGGTATCTTTGTGGAGATATTCTAAAAACACAGATTTTAAACCATCGTATACCAATTACCGATGAAGTCTATGCAGTTGTACAAGCAGTAGTTGATGAAGTCAAAGAAAAAAGTACAGATGACAACAATCCCAATCATCTATTGTTTGTCAGGTTTGATGGAAAAAGAAAAGGCCGTTGCCCTCAAGGATATTTAATACAACAGGCACTTAATCGTCTTTCTAAAAATCAAAATATTACTGATGACCAAGGTAATGTATTTCACTTTGGCAACCATGCTTTTCGCCATACCAAAGGAGTTGAATTAATCAATAACGGAATGAACATCTTGCATGTTCAGAAGTGGATGGCTCATGCTTCCCCTGAAATGACACTCTGTTATGCTAAAATTCTTGATACAACCATGCGCAAATCATGGGAAGAAGCAACAAAACAGGGGCTATTCAAGATTGACGAATCAGGTAAAATCAAAAAAATTAATATTTCTGACATACAGAATGAGGATGTAATTGAATGGGAGTACATCCGACACAATCTTGATGCTGTGAGAATGCCTCTTGGGTATTGCATGAAGCCTAAAAAGCAGGAATGTCATACACAATTAAATCCTTGCCTTACCTGTAGAAACCTTTGTACCACTCCAGATTTTATACCACAGTATGAACTTGAAATACAGGAGACAAAGGCCCTTATTGAACGTGGTAAAGCACAAGGACGTACTGTATGGGTTGAGAAGAATATGAGCCTTTTAAAGCGTTATGAAGAGATTTTAAAGGTACTAAAGGAAGGAAAGATACACCATAAAGCAGGTAAAAAAGGTCGTGAGTATATCGGGGAGGAAAGAAACAATGACAAGTGACCATAAGCGAAATACTGAAGGTCTTGCTAAAGCCAGAGAAAAGAAGTCGGAAGAATGTCAGGAAAGAGTTGATAAAGCCATACAGCAACTTTTGAAGGAAAAAGAGAAGATTAACTTTAATAGTGTTGCTGAAAGAGCCAATGTTTCAAAAAAATACCTTTATGATAACCATTATGACCGTATTGATACACTCCGAAAACAGCAAGAAGGACTACCTTCTCTAAAGCAAGTAAAACGGGAGATGACGGATGCAAGCAAAGATGTCCTTATCGCTGCAAAAAACAAGCGTATAAAAGAGTTAGAGAAAGAAGTCCAACGCTTAAAAGGCATTTTGGCACGTAGATATGGCGAAGATTACGATAAAGGTATTTAAGGTTCATTCGTATAATGCATCATGCACCCTATCTATTATTACAGTTTAGTTTTACATTGTTTACATATATACAATGAGGCAGGCCTTTGTTTATAAGACCTGCCTCATTTGGAGTTCAGATAATTCATACCCGGCCTTTAATTTATTTTCCCAATCTTTTTTCTAACAATTCTTTTCCTTTTTCATATCCAGGTTTTCCTAAAAGTGCAAACATATTTTTCTTGTAAGCCTCTACCCCTGGTTGGTCAAAAGGATTGACACCATTTATATATCCACTTATGGCACAAGCCATTTCAAAGAAATATACCAAATTACCAAAGTAATAAGGTGATATTTCCGGAATATTTACTACGAAGTTGGGAACATTTCCATCTGTATGAGCCAATAATGTTCCTTCAAAAGCCTTTTTATTGACAAAATCTATAGTTTTTCCTGCTAAAAAGTTAAGCCCATCTATATTGTCTTTGTCTTCATTTATAACTATATCTTTAACAGGTTTTTCAACATTTATAACTGTTTCAAAAATATTTCTGCTTCCCTCTTGTATAAACTGACCCATTGAATGCAAATCTGTCGTAAAATCTACTGAAGCAGGATAAATTCCTTTATTGTCTTTGCCTTCACTTTCTCCGAAAAGCTGTTTCCACCATTCAGAGAAATAGTGAAGCTTTGGCTCATAATTTACAAGTATTTCTATAGCTTTGCCTTTTCTGTATAAAATATTTCTTAAAACCGCATACTGCATGCTTATATTTTCATCAAGGTTATTTTTGGTGTAAACTATTGAAGCATCGTAAGCACCCTGCATCATATCGTCTATACTAATGCCTGCTACTGCTATTGGCAGAAGGCCTACAGCTGTCAAAACTGAGTATCTTCCTCCAACATCGTCAGGAATCACAAATGTTTCATATCCTTCTTCATCAGCTAATTTTTTTAAAGCTCCTTTCGCTCTATCTGTTGTCACATATATTCTCGATTTAGCCCCTTCTTTTCCGTATTTTTTCTCAAGGAAATCTCTAAAAACCCTAAAAGCTATCGCAGGCTCTGTGGTAGTGCCAGATTTAGATATTACATTTATAGAAACATCTTTGCTTTCTATAAGTTCAAGTAAATCACTTAAATACGTAGAACTTATGCTGTTTCCAGCAAAATAAATCTCCGGCGTATTCCTCTTACCTTTTGGCAATAAATTATAGAAGGAATGAGAAAGCATTTCAATTGCCGCTCTTGCCCCTAAATAAGACCCACCTATACCTATAACTACAAGCACATCAGAATCTGATTGAATCTTCTCTGCTGCTTTTTTAATGCGTTCAAACTCTGATTTATCATAATCTTTGGGAAGACTTACCCATCCTAAAAAGTCATTCCCTTGAGCATTTTTATTAAGCACCATATCAAGAGATAACTTTGCATGCCTTTCCATATATTCAATTTCTTTTTGACTTACAAATTGTAGAGCTTTTGAATAATCAAAACCTATCAATCTCTTCATATGTAAACCTCCATTCTTTATTTACATACTCATATTTTATACCATAAATCTATCTTGTTCAAGTTTTTCAAAAGTATGTATAAGTTTACTTAATCAATTGCCACTGCTGGAACTATGCCCTCCCCTATGATTAACCTTATAAATGTAATAAGCTGTAGCAAATAAAAGACCTACAATAATAGGTTCTACATCTACATATGTTCCTTCTACATCAAAACCTATTACCTCTCCGCCCATTCTCCCCGATATCTGTCCATTGTCAAAAATCAATTTTACATCAAAACCTATTATATTTCCTCCACACCTTCCATGTATTTCTTTATCGCTAACTCTCAAACTAAGGTCATTACCATCAATAGTTCCTCCCAATCTCACAGAGACAAAGTCTTTTCCAATAGCTCCAGAAATACTCCTTCCTATAATAACGCCCCCTATCCTCCCTTCAATTGTCCCAACTTCAAAAGAATATTTTATATCAAGGTCTGCTCCCAAAAGTGTTCCTCCAATTCGACCAGCTATTCTCCCATTATCTATACTAGCATGAACATTATAGCCGGTTATAAAGCCTCCAATTCTTCCTTCAACCTTGCCCATACTTTTACCCTCCTTTTATTCAGCTTTATTTTTACATACCCATAAATTTTTGTCAATCTTTTTGGATTTTTTACTTTATGGGATATAATATAAAGAGGAGGTGTGAAATTATGGAGGCATTAGAGGCTTTAAAGAAAAGAAGAAGTGTAAGAAAATACCTAGATAAACCTATTCCAAAAGAGATATTAGAAGACATAATAGACTGCGCAAGGCTTGCTCCTAGTGGAAATAACGCACAGCCTTGGCATTTTGTCGTTATATCAGATAAAGAAAGGCTGAAATTTATAGCCGAAAAAGCAACATACGGCAAATTTATTGAAGAGGCAGCAGCTTGTGTTATTGTTTATTGTGATAAAAATAACAGGCATCATCTGGAGGATGGGTCAGCAGCAGCAGAAAATATATTACTCGCAGCTACTGCCTACGGCATAGGTTCCTGTTGGGTAGCGGGGTATAACAGAACCTATGAAAAAGAAATAAACGAATATCTCAACATTCCTGACAACTTAAGAATGATTTCTATAATATCATTAGGATATCCTGCAGAAGAGCCAAAGCCAAAATACAAAAAGCCTCTATCTGAAGTTTTACATTGGGAAAAATTTTAAATGATGGAGGTTTTCTATATGTCAAAAGTAGTAGAAAGATTTTTAAAATATGTAAAATATCATACAACATCGGATGAAAGTTCATCAACCTATCCCAGCACTGAAGGCCAGTTAATATTTGCAAAAGAATTAGCAAAAGAGTTAGAAAGTTTAGGCTTAAAAGAGGTAAATGTAGATAAAAACGGCTATGTTACGGCTTTACTTCCTTCAAATACTGACGAAGAACTTCCTACAATAGGATTTATTGCTCATATGGACACAAGTCCTGATATGTGCGGTAAAGATGTAAATCCCCAAATAGTAGAAAATTATGACGGTAAAGACATAATACTAAACAAAGAAAAAAATATAGTTTTATCGCCTTCTGAATTCCCGGAGCTTAAAAATTACATAGGAAAGACTTTAATTGTAACAGACGGAACAACTCTTTTGGGAGCTGATGATAAAGCAGGAATTGCAGAAATAATAACAGCTATGGAATATTTAATAAATCATCCTGAAATAAAGCATGGCAATATAAAAGTAGCCTTCACACCTGATGAAGAAATTGGTAGGGGTGTAGACAAATTTGATGTAAAAAAATTTAATTGTGATTTTGCTTATACTGTAGATGGCGGTGGAATTGGAGAAATAGAATACGAAAATTTCAATGCTGCCAGTGCTAAAATCAAAATTAATGGCAGAAATGTGCATCCTGGAACAGCAAAAGGCAAGATGAAAAACTCCATTTTGATTGGAATAGAACTCCAAAATATGTTACCTGAGCATGAAACTCCTGCCCATACTGAAGGATATGAAGGTTTTTATCATTTGAACAATTTTGAAGGCAATGTAGAACAAACTAAAATGTATTATATTATCAGAGATTTTAATAAGCAAACTTTTTTAGATAAAAAAGAATACCTAAAAAGCATTGTAGAAACATTAAATAAAAAATATGGTGAAGGTACACTAGAGCTTGAACTTAAAGACCAGTATTACAATATGAGAGAAATAATTGAAAAGCATATGCACATAGTCGATACAGCATTAGAAGCAATGAAATTAGTAGGAGTGGAACCTAAAATAGTGCCTATAAGAGGAGGCACTGATGGAGCAAGATTAAGCTATATGGGGCTTCCAACACCTAATTTATTCACAGGAGGGCATAATTTTCACGGTAAATATGAATTTATACCGACATATGCAATGGAAAAAGCAGTCGAAGTAATAATAAAAATAATTGAGCTTTACGCAATCGAGTAGGAGCTGAATAATTATTTTATTCAGCGTCCTCTCACACCACCGTACGTACCGTTCGGTATACGGCGGTTCATTAGGAATTGTGTACAATTAGATATCTTTGGGATAAACTCTTATAACCTATGCTTTCAAAGTATTTATTTGTAAGAGTCTTATTTAGGATTGGGCTATTGGATATTCTCCAGTAGCCTTTCCTTGTATTGGCGTATTCCCAGGCTTTTTGTTCTTCTACTCCTAGTTTTACTAAGTTATCATGCTTCGTTTTTATCTTCTTCCATTGTTTCCATATACATGCCCTTAGTCTTCGCCTTATCCATTCGTCAAGGGTTTTCATTATGCTTTTCGCGTCTGCTAATCCAAAATAGTTGACCCATCCTGTTGTTATTTGATTTAGTCTTTTTATTCTGTTTTCCATGCTTATTCCCTTGTTCCGATTGGTTATTTCTCTTACTTTTTCCTTAAACCTTTTGATGGATTTTTCATGGATTCTTATTCTTACTTCGTTTTCTTTTGTATAGAATGAAAATCCAAGAAATTTTCTTCTCCATGGTCTATCTACAGCACTTTTTGCTTCGTTGACTTTTAGTTTTAATTTGCTTTCTATGAATTTCTTTATGCTTCTCATTACTCTGTTTCCTGCAGACCTGCTTTTTACATATATGTTGCAGTCATCTGCATATCGGCAGAATTTATGCCCTCGTTTCTCAAGTTCTTTGTCTAGTTCGTCCAACATTATGTTTGCTAATAGGGGACTTAATGGCCCTCCTTGGGGTGTCCCTTCTTCTGTTGATACTTTGATTCCGTTTATCATTACTCCTGATTCTAGGTATCTTCGTATTAACTTTAGTACCCTTTTATCTCCTATCCGCTTTTCTAGTTTGGACATTATTATGTCGTGGTTTACTCTGTCAAAGAACTTTTCTAAGTCCATATCTACAACCCATGTGTATCCTTCATTTATGTATGCTTCTGCGGCTTTTATTGCGTCTTTTGCACTGCGTCCTGGTCTGAATCCATAACTGCTATCTGAAAATGTATGGTTGTAGACTCTATTTAGTATTTGGGCTATTGCTTGTTGTATTAGTCTGTCTAGTACTGTAGGTATTCCTAGGAGTCTTACTCCTCCATCTGGTTTGGGAATTTCTACTCTTCGCACTGGTTGTGGTTTGTATTTCCCCTCCAGCAGTTGTTGTTTTATGGTTGCCCAGTTTTCTTTGAGATACGGTAGAAGTTCATCTACTCCCATCCCATCGACTCCATGGCTTCCTTTATTTGCAACAACGCGCTTGTATGCTGCTTCCATGTTCCCTCGTTCTACTATCATTTCAAGCATCTTGCCGGTATATCTTTGTACCTCGTTTCTTCCATCTTCCGACGCCGATGATATACTATGCACTTCCGTTGTCTTTTGAAATTCCATTTCTCTATTCAACGGATAGCCTCTTTGTTGAGTTGTCTGCAGTCTCTGCATATCTTTCGAGTCCATAAGATTTCCAAAACCTCCTAACGTTCGGTCCTTCCTTATCTATTCATGTCTAGATAAGTACTATGACCTCTGCTGACTTCTCAAGGTTCAGCCATACATCACTGCATGGGTTGTCACTTCAGATTTTACTTCCATGACTTATCCTTGAGACCTCCCCGGGTAAGAACGATAACTTTCATCTCATCTATCTGCCAGATTTACTGTATGGGATTCGGGTAGTGTTGGACTTCGTTTTGTTACGCAAACTCATCCATCCCAATTCAGCCTCTTATCTGGTTCTTGTTCATCAGACCGAGATTTTGCCTTAAGCTTCCTTCAGATTCCACCTCACGATGGACACCCTTGCTCTTGGCTAGTGGTTCCCACTACCAAGCCCACAGCGGACTTTCACCGCCTAGTTATCGCCCATGCCGGGCGCACGAAAAATAAGGGATAGCGATGGAGCTATCCCTTTAACAATTCCTTTTTGAAAAACTCTACTGACTCCTCAATCGCCTTTTTCTCCCATTCTAAACTCTTAAAAGTATGGTCTGCATTTTCGATTGTCACTCTTGTAGCGTTATCCCCATAAACCTCTTTTAAGATTCTATCAGAAACTTTATATTCAACCGCTTCATCATTTGTCCCATGAACTATAAGCACTTTTTTATCGTATCCTTTTGACAGCTCAAATATATTTAATTTTGAAATATCCTCAACAAAATCTTTACTCAGTTTATGTCCTCCTATGTCTACAAAGCCCAATTGTTCCATAATAGCTCCGTATTGCTTTACACTTTCGTGCATTATAAGCTCAGGCATATTAAAAGCTGGAGCCCATAGCACCAACGCCTTTATTTCATCTTTATATTCCCTTGCTACAATCCCTGCAATAGCTCCTCCCATACTCAAACCAAGTAGTCCTATTCTCTCAGGGTCAGTCGTAGGTTGCTCTTTCACAAACTTTAAAATTTGTCTTGCATCTTCCAATTCACTGCTAAATGTCATTTCACTAAAGTCCCCATCACTTTCTCCAGAACCATAAAAGTCAAACCTTACACTCCCAATACCTACTTTTTCTAAAGCTCTTGACATCTTCACAAAAATAAAGTGAGACTCTACTTTATTGCCTGTAAAACCGTGAAACATTATTACCATAGGCACTTTACCCTTAACATCATCAGGCAAATGCATCATTCCTCTTAAAGTTTTGCCGTTATATGTAATTTCAACAGCCTTTTGCATAATAACACCTCCAAATATTTCATAATTCAATTATACTACAGTCAAGAAAACTTTTCCACATAGACAGATTTTTTATCTATCAAAAATTGAAGTTTGCCAAACAGCACAAGATTTAACTTCCCTTTCTTTTATTACATCCTCTTCTGTCAATTTGCTACACAACAAAGGAGAATTTACATTGTACTGCTTTGTATTTCTTTTTATAGTACTGATACTACTGTTTGCGTAGCAATAAATACAGCCATGTAGACAAGTATCATAGGCACCAATATCTATACTTTCATCACAACCACAAAACTTCCTTTGATTCTTATCCTTTCCTATATTGAGTTTTTTACCAGAAAGCTCTTCTATTAAAGTTTTATCTATACATCTCGCATGCTCTATACCATATGGCGATAAATCCAATTCTTCTGCACAAGTCTCAAGTTTAATTGAGTGCTCTTTCGCTATTTCATAAAATCTATATGCAATTTCTAACTTCTGTTCCTTGTTTATCTCATAAGCCCCTATTTTTTCCAAAGTCTTGTAAACTTTAGGATAAAGAGTCACAAAACTGATTATACATTTTGATGTATATCCATAAAGTTCAGACATTATTTCCTTAAAGCTTTTTACATGGTATTCTATATCAAATTCGGGAATTAAAATAATAGGGTCATAACGCCAAATTACCCTCTCTTTCCCTATTTTGCTAGACAGCTTTTTAAAAACTTCAATTATATGTGATTTTTCTGGCACATTCCTCTCTATTCTTTTATCATAGGGATTTAAAGTAAATAAAAAATAATAAGCATAGTCCTCTATCAAATGCAATTTCGGTATCATTTTTTCTGGATTTTTTGTCCAAAACACAATGCCATCTACTGCATCTTTCTTTAAAGAAACTTTACTGACTTGATGAAAATTAAAAGGATTCCTCACCAAAACATAGCCTTCCTCAATTCTTTTAAAAAACCAATCGCTGTAAAAAGCCGGAATATCCGTTCTCCTGCTTGCACTTATTATCATTCAAATTTCTCCTTTCAAAAAAAGAGAAATTGACATGTTCATTTTTACTTTAACATCAATGACAATTCATGTCAATTTCTCCGCTTTTGAATTAACTTTCTTTGTTAAGTTTGTACTCTATTGAATCAACAAGGGCTCTCCAACTGGCCTCAATAATATCTGTAGAAACCCCAATTGTGCTCCATGAATCTTTTCCGTCTGTCGACTCTATTATAACTCTAACTTTAGCAGCAGTTGCAGAATTAGAATCCAAAACCCTCACTTTATAATCTGTCAACCTCATTTCTTTTATCTGTGGGTAAAATCTCTCCAGTACTCTTCTTACAGCATTATCAAGAGCATGTACTGGCCCATCTCCCTCAGCTGCAGCTATCTCCTCTATACTATCGACTTCCACTTTTATAAGTGCTGAAGAATTAACACTATTTACAGAAGGCTCATTTACAATAACTTTGAACTCTTTTAAATTAAATGCTGGTTTATATTTTCCAAGAACCTTTCTTATCAAAAGTTCTAAAGAACCTCCTGCATTTTCATATTGATACCCTAAATACTCCATTTCTTTTAATTTATCTAAAATTAACTTTGTTTCAGGAGAATCCTTTGTAATAGTTGGATCTATTTCATTTATGGCATTTAGCACTGTTCCTCTGCCTGCAACTTCAGAAATCAAAAAGGTCCTACTATTTCCCACTAAAGAAGGGTCAATCAGTTCATAAGAATAAGTATTTTTATTTACAGCATCAGCATGCATCCCCGCTTTGTGGGAAAAAGCATTTTTCCCAACATAAGGCGCCCTTTCATCGTAAGTGACATTTGCAATTTCACTTACAAATCTGGCTAAATGAGTCAATTGTTTTAGATTTTCATCAGGCACACATTTATATCCCATAAGTAATTGCAAATTCGGTATCAAGGTACATAAATTCGCATTGCCACATCTTTCACCATAACCGTTTATTGTACCTTGTACTTGTATTGCCCCTGCTTGTACTGCCATTATAGAATCTGCGACAGCCATTCCGTTATCATTATGACAGTGTATTCCTACTTCTGTATTAAATTTATCCACAACAGTTTTTGTTATTTCATAAACCTCCATAGGAAAAGCTCCGCCTTTTGTATCACACAAGCATACACTGTCTGCGCCCGCCTCTAATGCTACTTCTAATGTCTTTAAAGCATACTCTGGATTTTGTTTGTAACCATCAAAAAAATGCTCTGCATCAAATATAACTGACTTACCTTTGTCTTTAAAAAACTTTACTGTATCATAAATCATTTTTAAGTTTTCTTCTAAAGTAGTTTTCAAAATTTCTGTAACTTGAAAGTCCCATGACTTGCCAAAAATAGTTACTACCTCTGTGTCAGCATTTAAAAGGGAAATCACATTAGCATCCTCTTCGGTAGTTGTATTCGCTCTTCTTGTGCTGCCAAAAGCGATTAATTTAGCATTTTTTAACTTAATATTTTTAACTCTTTCAAAAAATTCAATATCTTTAGGATTAGACCCAGGATTACCTGCCTCAATATAGGTTACACCAAACTCATCAAGAACTTTAACTATCTTTAATTTGTCTTCCACAGTAAAAGATATACCTTGTCCTTGAACTCCATCTCTTAATGTTGTGTCGTATATCCGTATACTCCTCACAATGCATCCCCCTTTATACCTTTTTTATGTATAGTACATATTTTATCAAATTGAACTGATAAAGTGAAGAGAAAAATTTATATTATTCCAACTCCATTACTTTCTTTTTTCCTGTTGTGCTATAATACTATTAGTTGCACAATTCTTTGCATGTAAATAGACTAGATGTAAAATGACTTAGCTACCGCCAATTCCTCAACAAACAGGAGGTATTATATGGCAACTAAAAAAGAAATAAAAGAAATACTTAATTTAGCACTACCTGCAGTTGGAGAAATGCTACTATACATGGTAGTGTGGGTAGTAGATACGATGATGGTGGGACAATTTGGCGGTAAAGACAGTGTCAGCGCTGTAGGCCTTGCATCAGAAATTATATATACCTTCTCTAACATTTTTATTGCAATGGGAATCTCCATAGGAGTAACTTCTTATGTCGCCCGCAGTATAGGAGCGAAAGATTTTGAAGCTGCTGAAAAATACGCATCTCAAGGAATTTTTTTAGGATTTATTTTTGCTATTTTCATTTCTTTAATACTTTTTACCTTTGCAGAAAATTTTTTAATAATAGCTGGCGCTACTGGTAATGTGCTTGTCTTAGGAAGGATATTTATAAAAATTGCATCAATAGGTATTTTCTTTAATATGCTTATGAATGTATTAAACGCAATTTTAAGAGCTCAAGGAAATACAAAAACGCCTATGATAGGAGCAAGTATAGTCATATTTATTAATATTTTATTGGATTGGATTTTAATATTTGGAAAATTAGCCTTTCCTCCTTTAGGTGCAAAAGGGTCTGCAATTGCTACTACTATAGCACAAATTACTGGCTTTATATTTATAATGTTATATTACTTCAACCAAAAAATATTAAATATCGAGCTTCGTGATATAGTGAACTTTGACAGGCAAATAATTGTAGATATACTGAAACTTGCCTTCCCTGCTTCTCTTCAAGAAGCTGCCTTTGACATAAGTCGACTTATTTCAATAATCATGATAATGCACCTTGGGACAGTAGCTTTTGCAGCAAATCAAATTGCAACTACGATTGAATCTATCTCCTTTATGCCAGGATGGGGTTTTGCAGTGGCTGCAACCACAATGGCAGGTCAAATGGTAGGAGCTAAAAAATATGACAGTGCAAAAAGGTATACAAATATTTCAGCATTATTTGCTATAGCAATTATGGGTACAATGTCTATACTATTTCTGACAATACCTCATCTTTTTATAAGAGCTTTTATAAAAGATACTGATGTAATTGTTGTAGGAATTCTCTGCCTTATGGTAGCCTCTATTGAACAACCTTTTATGGCAGTTGGCATGGTCTACGGAGGAGGCCTTAAAGGAAGTGGAAATACAAAGACTCCTTTTGTTATTTCTACAATATCCAGCTGGTTTATAAGAATCCCTCTTATGTATGTGGTTATATACATCTTAAAACTGGGAGTTATTTATGTATGGTTTGTAACAGCTATTCAGTGGGCTTTTGAAGGAAGTACAATGTATATATACTTTAGAAAAGAAATAAATAAATTAAAAAGTGCAGTAAAAGATTTTTAATACGCTTTACTGCACCTTTTTATCACCATTTAAGCATTATAAAATTAACTGGGAGGTAAGAAAATGATTGACGATGGCTTAATCCATGAAATCAAAAATAAATTCCCTTTTATTAAAAACCTAAAGGATAAAAATAAGTTAGACAATTTTATGAGAATCATCAAAATTATCAAGTTGAAAAATGGAGAAAAACTTTTAGAAGAAGGAGATTACTGTACCGACATAGTTTTTGTTATAAATGGAGTAGTAAGAGTATATAAACTTTCTCCTGAAGGAAAGGAAATAACTCTCTACAGACTTTACGATGGCGAAACCTGTGTCTTAAATGTAGCGTCTATTATGAGTAATACACCTTATCCTGCAACTGCTGAAGCTGAACAAGAAGTTTTAGTTGGTCTTATTCCAGTTTCATTTTATAATGATTTATTTTTTACAGAGCCATCATTCCAACAATTCATTTTTAATACTGTATCTACAAGGTTTCAAGAAGTTATATTGTTAATTGATGAAATTGTATTTAAAAATGTAAACTTAAGATTGGCTAAATTTATATTAAAAAAATCAGCTGAAAATGGGCAAAAAGGAAGCTTGGAAATTACCCATGAAAAAATCGCCGCAGAATTGGGTACCGCAAGAGAAGTAATCAGTAGAATACTTAAAGACTTCGAAAAAGAAAATATTGTTACACTTTTACGAGGAAAAATTATCATAAAAAATGAAGAAAAATTAAAAAGAATTGCAGAAATGTGACTTTGTCACTGAATTAAATTTTATAGTCTTGTATAATAGATATCAAGATAGGAAAAATAAATCGAGGAGGTTATAAAAATGAAAAATATTGGAAAAATTGATAAAATAATCAGATATATAATAGGAATAGCTTTGTTGAGTCTGTTGTTTTTAGTTCATAGTAACATAAGATTTTTGGGATTAATAGGACTTGTGCCAATATTAACAGCTGCTTTTGGTTTCTGCCCATTATATGCCTTATTTGGCATTAATACATGTTCAACAAAAAAATAAAAATTTTCTTTATGTAATATCTTAGTTTTAAATTTTAAATCAGTTAATGATGTAATAATTTTTTATCAAATTAATGTGAGGGTTTAATACCCTCCTTTAATTTGATATATCTTTAAAAAATTGAAGGCAACACCAATGCCACACTTTCCACATGGCTCGTATAAGGGAACATATCAACAGGCTGAACTTCCATCGTTTTGTATCCATTGTCCTCAAGGTATCTTAAATCCCGTGCTAATGTGGAAGGGTTGCAAGAGACGTATACAATTTTTTTCGGATTCATTTTTATAACTGCTTCTAAAACAGATGTATCACAGCCCTTTCTTGGAGGATCCATTATAACTACATCTGCTTTGACTCCTTTATCAGCCAACTCAGGCATTACTTTTTCCGCATCCCCCGAAATAAATTCCACGTTTTTAATGCCATTTATGTAAGCATTTCTCTTTGCGTCTTCCACTGCTTGGTAGACAGCCTCAATACCATAGACAAAGGCTGCCTTTTGTGCTGCAAACAAAGATATAGTCCCTATACCACAATACACATCTATTACAGTCTCCTCACCTTTTAAATCAGCATATTCAAGGGCTTTTCCGTATAAGACTTCTGTTTGAACAGGATTTACCTGAAAAAATGACAAAGGGGATATTTCAAATTTTATGTCTTTTATATAGTCAATAATATTATCGCTTCCGTAAATAGTTATATTTTCCTCCCCCATAATCACATTAGTTTTTTTGGTATTAATATTTATTACTACACTTTTAAGCCCCCTTATCTCTTCTTTTAAAGCATCAATCAGTTGTTTTTTATATGGTATGTCCTTTCCATTAATCACAATAACAGCCATAACTTCCCCAGTTTTAAAAGCAACTCTTGTGACAATATGCCTTATCAGACCTTTTCCTGTTTTTTCGTCATATACAGATATGTTGTATTTTCTAATCCAATTCCTTACAATCCTAGCAATCTCATCACTAATCTCATGCTGTATCATACAACTTTCCACAGGCACAATGTCATGAGAACGAGGAGCGTAAAAACCTGTAACAGCAGCTTTCCCTTCAACCATTCCAACTGGAAATTGTGCTTTATTTCTATACCGCTGAGGCTTTTCCATCCCTATGGTATCGTGGACTCTAGTATACACTTTGCCTATTCTCTCTAAATTGTCTTTGACTTTTTGTGTTTTATATTTTAACTGCCCTTCGTAGCTTAAATGCTGTAAAGAACAGCCACCGCACTTATCTGCATAAGGACATAAAGGTTCTACTCTATCACGGGACTTTTCTAATATTTCTACTACATGACCTATAACGTAATTTTTGGAAATTTTATCTATTTGTGCAACGACCCTCTCTCCTGTCAATGCTCCTTCTACAAAGACAGCCACTCCTTTAATTCTTCCAACTCCTTGGCCTTCATGGGCCATATTGTCAATATATACCTCGTATTTTTCCCCTACTTTTATGTCGTGCAATTCAAAAACGCCTCCTTCACAATTATTATACCTTTATATAGCAAAAAAATATAGAGGATAATACATCCCCATTATTTTTTCCCTAACACATATCTATCATAAACTGTTTGAGGCATATCTACAACTTTATGCTCTATATTTGAAACGAACAATACTACATACTCTGCATGGGCCCAGTTAAGAGGCGATGCAGAATCTGTAGGAAGTCCTGTATCTTCCCAAACTTGCTCAGACAACACATAGCCTTGATTTGCAAAATTCTCCATTGCCTTAAGGTATTCATCAGCACTTTTACCTGCCGCTATTTCATACATACCTCTTTCACCAGTAAGAAGAGGCCATAATCTTCCTTTACCTGTGCCATGATATGGTTCTGTTTTAGAGGGCTCTCCATAGCCATCATGATTATACCTATACCAACAAGGACCTTTTGGAGTATTAACTTTTATGAGGTTGTCTACTACATAAATAGTGGTTAATATCTTAGGGTCATTGGCAGGTTTTACTCCCAACCGCACCAATTCAAGAAAACTTGGGTCTACAATTTCCTTTTGGTCATAGACTCCACCGCCGTTAGCGATGCTTATTAAAAAGTCTGCATTTGGATCCGGTAGTCCTGCTATTCTTATGTAATACTGTCCATTTCCATACGGTCCTTTTGTTGTATAAGTCAGCTCATCAATTAACTTTTGCCATTTATCAGCCTTATCCAAATATTTTTGGGCACTTTCCATATCTTTATTTTGTTTTGCTATGTCCGCAGCACATACAAGTCCCGCAACTTCAGCTGCCATTGTTGCAGGTGAATATCCCCCTGCTTCTTCCCATCTTTCTTGCCCTGTTTTGGGGCCAATTTTTGTAATAAAGTCCGCAAGAGGTTTTATCAATTTTTCATACAAATCATACCGCTTTAGCTGATATGCCAGTATTATAGGGTCTGCTTGCTCATCCATTTGAATGCCATTCCAATAAGGCTCCCCATTTATCCAGGTATTTTGTGGAATAAACCCATTTTTCTCTACTACCATAGTTAAAAAGTCTAAGGCTCTATTAGCAGAATCTTTGTCTCCAGCTGCAATAAAAGCATTCGCAATGTGATATAAGTCCCTTGCCCAAACTAAGTGGTATCCCCCTTTATTTTCATCTCCTTGACCTTCACCCCATGGAATTGAAAGAGAAGCAATGTAGGCACCTTTATTAGTCTTATCTTCACTAGCTTTTAAAATCATCATACTCGTGTAGTATAACTCATTAGCTTTTCCTTTAAAATCTTTAAGCCCATCACAGTATTTATTCCACTCAGCAATGTATATGCCAAGCATTTTATCATAATTGTCCTTTAATGTACTCAGGGCAGTTTTTGCTGCCTCCTCTTCACTTTCTCCAAAAGAAAGCACTGTTTTAAACTCTGTCTTATCGCTTAAATCTATCTCTATTCCTTCAATAATATTCCCTCTTGCCTTATCAAAATGTTGTGTCATAGTTTTGTTTTTTTCTAAATCTGATATTGGGTCATTCACCTGATTATATCCTATAGAATACCCTTTCCATTTTACATCAGTTGTCAAAGCTGAATATA
This sequence comes from Thermoanaerobacter ethanolicus JW 200, assembly GCF_003722315.1. Lineage (NCBI taxonomy): Bacteria > Bacillati > Bacillota > Clostridia > Thermoanaerobacterales > Thermoanaerobacteraceae > Thermoanaerobacter > Thermoanaerobacter ethanolicus. The sequence goes on from NZ_CP033580.1 coordinate 2,337,332, forward strand.
TTTTTTCTCTATGTACTATAAGAATTTCCTTATCATTTGCCTTTATAACATACCCCTCATTGTATTTACCTTGATTAGCAATATGAGGGTCATAAGCAAGATAAAGTTTATAATCTTTTACATTCCCTTTCAATGCTTCAAATGTTGTCTTCATAATAACAGAATTCCTTCTAGGATCAGTGAATATCTCTTTTGTAATCTTATATCTTCCTTGTTTGTCAGTATTTATTAGTTTAAATGCTAAAGACCTAGTGCTGAGTTTCTCCACTTTGCTCACTGTATCTTTTGTCTCATCAGAAACAAAACTTTTTCCGTCAGTTACTAAAAATTTTAAAAATTTGCTATTAGCCATATCAATCGTGGGATAGTAAACTTCTGATATTGCACCATGAGTCAAAGTAAACCATACCTTTGAAACATCATTATTTGCAGTTCCAATGCCTTGTTTTTGAGCAGATGCCCAAGTGTCCTCTTTGCCAGGTGCCTGTGGTGCTTCATTAGCAGTTAAGTGCTGAATTTTTACATAAGAAACATCAGAAGAACATCCTGAAAAAATAGTTATTGAAAAAATTATTAAAAATAATATCGCTACAATTTTTCTATTCATCTAATAACACCTCCGTCTTATATCTCTATTTTATCTCAAATCATAACTTTGTGCAAACGTTTGTTATGAATAAAAAAGAAAAAATACACCTAGAAAGTGTATTGAGAAAAAATCGGTTACCCTATTATTTATTATAACTCATTTTCATAGTATTTTATACCATTTTTTATAAATTTTAATCACAGCATTTTGCAAGCATTTCATAAACCTCTGGCATTACTTTTTTTAAATTGATAGGCTTTTTTTCAAGATTTGTAAAGGGATGCTCTGTATAACCTTGTGCTAAAAGTTTGTTATCCTCTTTGCGTATTATATCATATAAAAATTTAAGACGAGTTCCTTTCACAAATTCTAATCGTGTTCGTATTATTATGAGGTCATCGTACAAAGCAGAAGAAAAATATTTACACTGAGCGTCAATTACAGGTAGCATTACATTTTTTTCTTCTAAGCTTCTGTAGGACATTCCCAAAGAGCGAAAAAACTCCGTCCTGCCAATTTCAAACCAATTAAAATAATTGGAATAGTAAACTATACCCATTTTGTCCGTTTCTCCGTATCGAACCCTTACCTCGGCATCCCATACATGCATAATTTAAATCACTCCTTAAAAAAACAAAGACAAGAGTTCAATTATCTGAACTCCAAATGAGGCAGGTCTTATAAACAAAGGCCTGCCTCATTGTATATATGTAAACAATGTAAAACTAAACTGTAATAATAGATAGGGTGCATGATGCATTATACGAATGAACCTTAAATACCTTTATCGTAATCTTCGCCATATCTACGTGCCAAAATGCCTTTTAAGCGTTGGACTTCTTTCTCTAACTCTTTTATACGCTTGTTTTTTGCAGCGATAAGGACATCTTTGCTTGCATCCGTCATCTCCCGTTTTACTTGCTTTAGAGAAGGTAGTCCTTCTTGCTGTTTTCGGAGTGTATCAATACGGTCATAATGGTTATCATAAAGGTATTTTTTTGAAACATTGGCTCTTTCAGCAACACTATTAAAGTTAATCTTCTCTTTTTCCTTCAAAAGTTGCTGTATGGCTTTATCAACTCTTTCCTGACATTCTTCCGACTTCTTTTCTCTGGCTTTAGCAAGACCTTCAGTATTTCGCTTATGGTCACTTGTCATTGTTTCTTTCCTCCCCGATATACTCACGACCTTTTTTACCTGCTTTATGGTGTATCTTTCCTTCCTTTAGTACCTTTAAAATCTCTTCATAACGCTTTAAAAGGCTCATATTCTTCTCAACCCATACAGTACGTCCTTGTGCTTTACCACGTTCAATAAGGGCCTTTGTCTCCTGTATTTCAAGTTCATACTGTGGTATAAAATCTGGAGTGGTACAAAGGTTTCTACAGGTAAGGCAAGGATTTAATTGTGTATGACATTCCTGCTTTTTAGGCTTCATGCAATACCCAAGAGGCATTCTCACAGCATCAAGATTGTGTCGGATGTACTCCCATTCAATTACATCCTCATTCTGTATGTCAGAAATATTAATTTTTTTGATTTTACCTGATTCGTCAATCTTGAATAGCCCCTGTTTTGTTGCTTCTTCCCATGATTTGCGCATGGTTGTATCAAGAATTTTAGCATAACAGAGTGTCATTTCAGGGGAAGCATGAGCCATCCACTTCTGAACATGCAAGATGTTCATTCCGTTATTGATTAATTCAACTCCTTTGGTATGGCGAAAAGCATGGTTGCCAAAGTGAAATACATTACCTTGGTCATCAGTAATATTTTGATTTTTAGAAAGACGATTAAGTGCCTGTTGTATTAAATATCCTTGAGGGCAACGGCCTTTTCTTTTTCCATCAAACCTGACAAACAATAGATGATTGGGATTGTTGTCATCTGTACTTTTTTCTTTGACTTCATCAACTACTGCTTGTACAACTGCATAGACTTCATCGGTAATTGGTATACGATGGTTTAAAATCTGTGTTTTTAGAATATCTCCACAAAGATACCAACCTTGGGAAGTACGGTCTAAACAAGTATCATAACGCAAATTAAGAATATCCGATATTCGCCAGCCACTGGCTCTTAATAGAAAAACAATTGGGATGTATTCAGAAGGTGTTAAATGCTCCAGATTATCTTCCAACTGTTGAAGAACTCTTTCAGGAATATATTTAATATCATTTTCGGGCTTTTGAGGTTTTCTTGGAATATCCTCTTTGAATAATAAACATACAGATGGTAATTCAGGTGCTTCTGAATACATAGCACGTTGAATATAATCAAGGAAGATTCGTAAGGAAATTAGATATTCAATGTGCCTTTTTTTCCAACCAATTGTATATTCTCTATACCAGGATAAATAGTTCTCCATATGTTTTCGTGTCAGCATAGTTAAGTTTTTCCATGTAGGCTCTTGAGCATGAATGTATTTTGTAAATAGGCGTAGAGCCATAATGTCTGCTTCGCATTGTCCCTGTGAATTGTTGGTTGTTCTAAATTTTATAAATTTTTTAACTAATTCTCGAAATTCTACTGGTATATCTGAAAAATTGAGGTAATAATTAGATTTATTTTCTGTTATCTTTGCTCCAGGTATCTTTCGGCAATCCCAAATATCCTTTTCATATTCATCACGAGTATCATAAAGATTGGTAAAGAAAGAATATAATTGGTTAAAAACCGTCTCGTATTGCTTATTTGAAATTTCTCCGTCATCATTTATACTCATACCCTTGTCAACAAGAAAAGAACGCCATTGTAACAGAGCCTTGTCATATGTAATATCTACAATACTGGCTATGTGAGGATAATATTCATTAAGAAATTCAGCAAAACGGTTTAATGCAATACCATATGCAACAACGGTAATGAGCCTAATTTCCTTTTCCTGCAATCGGTAAGCATACATATACTTAACTTCATTTTTGATTGAAGAGCTAAAGGATGAAAAGTCAATAGTTTTATTGGATAAACTCCACTTTGCAGGGCGTAAGTCATCAAAAAAGGAATCTCTAATATCCCAAACATCATTACCCCAATAACCACTCAATAACTTCCTAATTTCTTGCTTTTTTTCTACTGTTGGTTTAACTTGATATGCAACACTCACTTTTTATCATTCTCCTTGGTTTTATTTTTTAACTTCATACGTTTTTCAGCCTGTTCCCAGTCTTTACGCATTTCTTCTTCGTCTGGATGTGAATATATCTGCATAGGTGTTTGAACATTCGACCATCCGCCACGTTGCTTAATCTTTTCAAATCCCCAACCTTGCTTCCGAAGTGTATCAAAATGACTGTGACGAAACATATGGGGAGTTACATATATGCCCGTTTTTTCACGTAACCTTTTAAATAGTGAAGCCACATCAGGATATTCCATAGGTTGATACTTGTTTTTTCCTGAAAGTTTAATAAAGACATGGTTTGTATCTACTTCATCAGTGTGATACTCTGCAACATAGTCCATATACAGGTTCATTAGGTCAGCAGATACATCTATCCTTCTTGGACTGCAAACTGTTTTAATATCAGCAAGGTTAGGCAATTCACCCCTGTCTTTAAGGTCAATCTTCCTTGCATCAATGATGAAATCCTCAAGCCATAAGGATAAACACTCACCTATACGGAATCCACTTTCCCAGAGCAGTTGTATAAGGAACTTGTCCCTCAAATTAGAACAAGCATCTATCAATATAGCGATTTTCTCTTTTGAAATGGTTTTTGGGCGTTTTTTTGGGACTTTAACCTTTAAAATTTTCGTATTGTAATCCCTGTTCTTGTTAATATGATATAAGAAATCCTTAAATTCTCTCCGAGAACCTGGTATCTGCTTTTTAAGCCTTTGAGATAATTGTATAGAATAATCATCAATCTTCATTAGATAGTCATAAAACTCAATAACACTTGATATGTAGGCATTAACAGTATTTGCTTGTAAAACATCTTGCGAAGGCTTTATTGATGATACTTTTACATTCCTATGTGGTGTTTGTAGCCATCTCATGAACTCTGCCATATCGTCTATGCTTATATCACGATAATCTCTGTCTTTTTGTTGAAGAAACTCAAAAAACTCCTTCAAATGATAACAGTATGCACGAAGAGTGTTCCTTGCTTTTCCAGCATTATCTTTAAATTTTAAAAACCTATACACTGACTCTACTGGCTCACCGTCATCATCAACAAGCAAGTATCGCTTCTGTCCTCCTAGTATAACTATTTCCTCCACTCTCAAGGGAACACCTCCTATGCAAAAATATTAATATACCAAGTATACTAAATATACTACAATTATTCAATATATATTAATATTTACTTATGTATAAAAATAATAGATAGAGCATACACAAAATACTGTGTAGCCTATCTATTATCATAGTTTAGTTAAGAAAATCTTGTCTTATTTATTTAATATTTACAATTCCTTTATACACAAATCCTCTAACTGTGTCAACCGTTACAGTCATGCCATCTTTTAATTTAGAAGTCGCTCCTTCACAACCTACAACTACAGGAATTCCTAAGTTTAATCCCACAATAGCTGCGTGAGAAGTAAGCCCTCCTTCTTCTGTGATTATAGCAGAAGCTTTCTCTATAAGAGGCATAAAATCTCTTTCTGTCTTTGCAGTTACTATTATATCGCCTTCTCTAAATTTATCTTTGTCTTTGCTGATATCATTAATAACACATACAACACCTGTAGTAGCCTTAGAACCTATACCTATTCCTCTCAACAAAACATCTCCTACTATATGTACCTTCAACATGTTGGTGGTACCTGTCATAGCTACAGGAATTCCTGCAGAAATTACTACGATATCGCCATTTCTTATAAGTCCAGCAGTTAAAGCACTTTGTATTGCAACATCTATCATTTCATCTGTAGTAGAAACCTCTTCTGTAACTAAAGGATATACTCCCCAGACTATAGAGAGCTTCCTCGCAACACTTTCGCTTGGAGTAGTAGCAATAATTGGAGCTTGAGGTCTGTACCTCGATACCATTCTCGCTGTATAACCAGATTTAGTACAAGTTATTATAGCAGCTGCTCCTATATCTCTTGCAGTAGTACAAGTTGCATGGCTTATAGCGTTTGTAATAGAAACATTTGTATCAATATTTCTATCAATGATATCTCTATATCCCACATAAGCCTCTGTCTTCTCTGCAATCTTTGCCATTGTCTCAAAGGCCTCTATTGGGTATTTACCTTGAGCTGTCTCCCCTGATAGCATTATAGCATCTGTTCCATCAAGAATAGCATTTGCTACATCTGTAACTTCTGCTCTTGTAGGCCTTGGATTTCTCATCATAGAGTCTAACATTTGAGTTGCAGTAATTACCGGTTTCCCTGCTTTATTACATTTTTGTATAATCATTTTTTGAACGATTGGTATTTCTTCAAGAGGAATCTCAACCCCTAAATCTCCTCTGGCTACCATTATTCCATCTGAAACCTTTATAATTTCGTCTATATTTTCTACTCCTTCGCGATTTTCTATTTTAGCAATAATTAAAATATGCTCTGCCTTATTTTCTTCTAAAAGTCTTCTTATTGCCAAAACATCAGCTGCTTTTCTAACAAAAGAAGCCGCAATTATATCAATGCCCTTTTGAATTCCAAACTCTATATCATCTACGTCTTTTTGAGTCAAAGCAGGAAGATTGAGTTTTACTCCTGGAACATTTACTCCTTTATGGTCTTTTACAGGACCAGAATTTTCTACAATACAAACTATATCTTCTCCTTTAACATCAGTAACCTTTAGAGAAATTAACCCATCGTCAATTAGTATGCGGCTACCTCTTTCCACATCTTGAGGCAACCCTTTATAGGATACACTGCATATAGTTTCGTCTCCTAATACATCTCTTGTCGTAATGACAAAAGTTTGTCCTTCTTTTAATTCCACTCCGCCATTTTTAAACTTTCCTGTCCTTATCTCTGGACCTTTAGTATCCAACAAAATAGCAACAGGTAACCCTAATTCTTCTCTTATCTTTTTAATATTGTCAATTCTTGCCCCATGCTCTTCAAAATCTCCATGAGAAAAATTCAATCGAGCAACGTTCATGCCTTTCTCAATTAATTTTCTCAGTATATTATAGTCTTCGCTGGCAGGTCCTATTGTACACACTATTTTTGTTCTGCGCATACCTTCACTCCCTAAAATTTATTTATATAGACAATATCTTGCTGAGCTCATAAAGTTTTCTGTTAAACTCCTTTTTCATGGAAAGGGCTTCATCTATATCATCGTCTACAATTTGATTGTTTCGTATACTTATTATCCTCTTAGTTTTATTTTCCAAAAGCAACTCCACTGCTCTTGCTCCCATTTGGCTTGCCAATACCCTATCCATCACTGTAGGAGCTCCACCTCTTTGAATGTGCCCCAAAATAGTATACCTTAAGTCTAATTTTGGTAGCCTTTCTTTAATCATTTTCGCTAGTTCTGGAGCGCTCATAACTCCTTCTGCAAGGACAATTATATGATGAAGCTTTCCTCTCTTTATCCCGTAAGTAATTTTATCGCAAAGTTCATCGATGCTCCATTCCACTTCAGGAAGTATAATCATCTCCGCTCCACCAGCTAGACCAGCATACAAAGCAATGTAACCCGCATTTCTTCCCATCACTTCTATTATATTTGCTCTCTCATGGGAAGTAGCAGTATCCCTTATTTTATTTATTGCATCAATAACAGTATTACAAGCTGTATCAAAACCTATTGTATAATCTGTACAAGGTATGTCATTGTCAATTGTACCTGGAATTCCAATTGTATTTACATTCCATTCTTCACTCAAAAGCTGTGCTCCTCTAAAAGAGCCATCTCCTCCAATTACAACGAGACCTTCTATTCCATGTTTTTGAAGGGTTTCGTAAGCTTTTTTGCGCACCTCTTTTTTCTTAAATTCTTCACATCTAGCAGTTCTCAAAATAGTACCGCCTTTTTGCAATATATCTCCTACTGAAGAAAGATTTAAGTCAATAACTTCGTCCTCTACTAAGCCTGCATATCCCCTCATAATACCTTTTACTTTAAGCCCATAATAAATTCCTGTCCTCACCACAGCCCTTATAGCTGCGTTCATCCCTGGTGCATCTCCACCACTCGTAAGTATACCAATTGTTTTCATACTTTACCTCCTCATTTTATCCCACATGGACTTTACTTGTCCCATTTTCGTTAAAGCAGCCCTTTCGGGCAAAAAATTATAAGCCATACTCAATAATAATGCTTTGCGCATCTTGAGCTTCTGCTTTTGGAACTAAAACCTCACAATAAGAACCTTTTTTGTCTATTTTTTTATTAAGTGGACGCAATTTTACCAAAAAACCTTCTTTTGTTAAAACGTCTTTGACCTTTTCTGCTGTCTCCATATCTTGTGCCATGTATATTACCGTCCACATAAAACGGCCTCCTTAGTATTTCTAAATTATATTTTAATCTATTTTTTTTCAGTTATCAACTCAAAAATTTGCAAATGCTTATTTCAAATTACTTTGACATTTTCCTCTCCTAAAACAACATACAGTTGTTTAATTAATTCCTTACTTCCATTTACCCACAAGTCTCTATTAGCCGCCAATAATTTTTTACTATTAAGCTTTAAAACTACTGGCATATTACCAGGATTTTTACGTAATATTTGTTTAACAATCTCAATCTTTGTAGAATCCTGCAAATTAAGATAAAGTTTTTTCACTATCGCTTGTGACAACAGCTTAATTTCATCGCATAAAATCTTAGGCTCTTCCTCTTCCTTTAAACTAACCTTTCCTCTCACTACAACCGGGTTGTCTTCTTTTATTATACTGGAATACTTTTCATATACAGTTGGAAATACTATTACTTCTACAGTACCATATAAGTCCTCAATTGTGACAAAAGCCATCATATTGTTATTTTTGGTAAATTTAATTTTTTTTGTAGCTATAACTCCTGCTATCACTACTTCTTGGTTATCTTGCAATTTAGGCTGAAACATTTCCTCTTCGCTAACTTTAAAATCCAAAGTAGTGGCATTAGTAATTTTAGGAATATCCTCCATGTATTCTTCTAGAGGATGCCCACTTATATAAAGGCCTAAAGTTTCTTTTTCCATGGACAACAATCTGTTTTTAGGAAATTCTTCTAAATCAGGAAATTCAAATTCCACCCCATGACTTTGTTCTACTTCTCCAAATAAAGAAATCTGCCCATTTAAATTATTATTTCTATTTTTCTTTATATTTTCCATTAATTTGTCATATACTGATAGAAGTTGAGAACGCCGCACTCCAAAAGAACTAAAAGCTCCTGCTTTAATTAAGCTTTCCACTGCTTTTTTATTTAATTGACTGTCCTGCATCCTCTCAAAAAAGTCGACTACAGATTTAAATTTCCCATTTCTTTCTCTTTCACTTACGATTTCCATTGTCATATTTAAACCAACATTTTTTACTGCACTAAGGCCAAACCTTATTTTATCCTCTACCACTGTAAAATATGAATCACTCTCATTTATATCTGGCGGTAGCACTTTTATACCCATTTTTTTACACACCTGAACATAAAAAGCAATCTTGTCCAAGTTATCTACAAAACTGTTTAAAAGAGCTGCCATAAATTCTACAGGATAATACCTTTTCAAATATGCAGTCTGATAAGCTATAACAGCATAAGCCGCAGCATGAGATTTATTAAAAGCATAGTTTGCAAAATCTAGCATTTCGTCAAAAAGTTTATTAGCAGTTGCCTCGTCTAATCCATTTCTTAAAGCCCCTGGAACTATCACATTTCCCTCTTCATCAACTATCCCATAGATAAAATTCTTTCTTTCTTGTTCCATTACATCCATTTTCTTTTTAGCCATAGCTCGTCTTACCAAGTCAGACCTGCCTAAAGAGTAACCAGCGACATCTCTTACAATTTGCATAACTTGCTCCTGATACACCATGCAGCCATAAGTTACGTCTAAAATTGGCTTTAAAAGAGGATGGTCATAGACTATACTCTCTGGGTGATTTCTATTTGCAAGATATCTTGGAATTTGGTCCATAGGTCCGGGGCGATAGAGAGAAATTCCTGCTATTATGTCCTCAAGGTTTTTAGGCTTTAATTCTGCCATAAACTGTTTCATGCCAGAAGACTCTAATTGAAAAACTCCTTCTGTTTCCCCTTTTGATATAAGTTCATAAACTTTAAGGTCATCGTACTCCATGGAATCAAAGTCTATAATCACACCCTTGTTCTTTTTTACCATTTCAATTGTATCCCTTATAACCGTCAAAGTTCTCAGTCCCAAAAAGTCCATCTTCAAAAGTCCTAACTCTTCAAGGGTGGTCATCGGAAATTGGGTCACTATGGAATCCTCATTTTTTTGCAGTGGCACGTAGTTGACAAGGGGTTCTTTTGATATTACTACTCCCGCAGCATGAGTAGAGGCATGTCTAGGAAGGCCTTCTAAAGACCTGGAAATATCAATAAGCTGTTTTACTTTTTCTTCATTTTCGTATCGCGCTTTAAGTTCAGGGTTTAAAGATAAAGCTTTATCAATAGTCATTCCCAATTCAAAAGGAATCATTTTAGCTATTGTATCTACCTCTGCATAGGGATAATTTAAAGCCCTTCCTACATCCCTTATAACCGCTCTCGCCGCCATTGTACCAAAAGTTATAATTTGAGCCACATTGTCCTTACCATATTTTTTTACAACGTAATCAATTACTTCTTGTCTTCTCTCATAACAAAAGTCTGAATCAATATCAGGCATGCTGACCCTCTCAGGGTTTAAAAACCTCTCAAAAAGAAGGTTGTATTTTATAGGATCTATGTTGGTTATTCCCAACGTATAGGCTACCAAACTACCTGCCGCAGAACCTCTTCCTGGTCCCGTCATAATCCCGTTGTCTTTTGCAAACTTTATAAAGTCCCACACTATGAGGAAATAATCCACATATCCCATTTGCTTTATCACAGAAAGTTCGTAATCTAATCTTTCAATCACTTCTTTGCCTGGATTTTTGTACCTCTTGTACAATCCTTCATAACATAAATTTCTCAAATATTCATAGGAATCAACGCCTTCTGGCAAATCGTATTTGGGCAATTTCGTCTTATTAAACTCAAATTCTACATTGCACATGTCTGCAATCTTCTCAGTATTTTCAATGGCCTCTTTACAACAAGAAAAAAGATTCTCCATCTCTTCTGGAGATTTTAAATAAAATTCATCAGTTGGAAAAGACATGCGATCTTCATCATCAATTGTCTTCCCTGTTTGAATGCACAAAAGCACTTCATGAGCTTTTGCGTCTTTTTTTTCAAGATAGTGTACATCATTAGTAGCAACTAAAGGTATTCCTGTCTCTTTGGATAGTCTTATAAGCTCTTTATTTACCTTTTGCTGTTCTAAAATTCCATGGTCCTGCAGTTCTAAATAAAAATTCCCTCGTCCAAAAATAGAGTCGTAAAAAAGTGCTGCCTCTTTCGCTTTTTCATACTCACCTCTTAAGATATAAGAAGGAACTTCTCCTGCAAGGCAAGCACTTAAAGCGATTAGCCCCTCACTGTGCTCTTTTAAAAACTCTCTGTCAACTCGCGGTTTATAATAAAAGCCCTCAATTGAAGCCACAGTCACTATCTTCATTAAATTTTTATACCCTGTCATATCTTTTGCCAGTAACACCAAGTGATAATTTTCATTATCAATCCCATATTCTCTATCCTGCATGCTTCGAGGGGCTACATAAATTTCACAGCCTATAATAGGTTTTATTCCTTGTGCTACGGCTTCTTTATAAAAATCTATTACGCCATACATCACTCCATGGTCTGTAATAGCTATGGCTTTCATGTTTAACTCTTTAGTTTTAGCAATCAAATCCTTGATTCTGCAAGAACCGTCAAGTAAACTGTATTCAGAATGAACGTGTAAATGGACAAACATAATATATCACCTAAGCCATCTTTATTCTTTTAGAAAGCCTGACAGACATCAACGCCTTTGCAATTTCTTCTTTTTCATGAATGATTTGAATTTCCAACTTACTAAAATTATTACTAACCTCTATTATTTTTGCGAAAACTTCTATTACTTCTTCTGTGCGCATGGGTTTTATAAAATAAATTGAGAAATTATCCAAAACTGCATCATATCTTTTATTCTGCGTTATAGCAAAAATACCAGATTCACACATTAACATCATCAAGGCACTGCTACTTACTGTACCAAATTGGTTAATCATCATCGAAGGAATCTTACCTTTAAATTTTACTCCATTTTCTATTTTTTCCATATCAAAATCTTTAAAAATTGTATCTTGAATAGCTTCACTAATCTGGGGCTGTTTTGTCGTATAATGTAGGGCCTTAATTACATCTTCCCTGCTTATGAGTCCTATCAATTCTCTGCCACGAGTCACAGGTAGTATCTCTACATTCCACCATATCATCAGATGGGCTGCATAAGAGAGCGTAGTAGTATCCGTTACAAATACAGGGTTAGGAGTCATAATACTCCCAATTTTATCATCATCCGATGCAGTGGCAACATCTCTTGAAGTTACCATACCGACTAACATCCCTTTAGAATCAACAACGGGATATCTGGTATGTTTAGTCTCTGTATATAATTTTTTCCAATCTTTTACTGTTTGTTGAGGCGTCATATAGATTGGATTATATGTCATTACGTCGCTGACGTACAAAATCTTTTTTCGTGTCATACTTTCATTGATCGCCTTGTTTATAAGAGTCGCTACAGTAAAAGTGTCATAAGAAGTAGATATAAGCGGCAATGAAAGCTTATCCGCCAGTTCTTTTATGTGAGGTAACGTATCAAAACCTCCTGTAATCATCACTGCTGCCCCTGCTTTCAAAGCCGCTTCCTGCGCATCTTCTCTATTTCCCAAAATTACAAGGTCCCCTGGAGTTATGTACTTCACCATTTCATCAATGGTCATGGCTCCAATTAGAAACTTGTGAAGTTCCATCCCCATTCCACCATGGCCGCCTAATACTGTCCCTTCTACTACATCTGTAATAACCTCATAAGTAAGACGGTCAAAAAATGGATCTTTTTGTTTCCTTCTTATAGTTCCCACTCTTGGAATCGTAGTCACAAGCATTAAATTTTCTGCATCCTTTATAGCTTTGTAAGCAGTACCTTCACTTATATGTAAAGCCTGTGCAAGACCTCTTACTGAAATTTTTGTACCTTCAGGTAAATTTTTTATATATTCCAATACAATTTCATTTTTTTTCATAACTATCATCCTTTATACAAAAAAGGTTTCTAAAAAGAAACCTTTTTTGTTTACTCCTCACCGAATTTTGATTCAATGAGGTCGACCAATGCTTTTATAGCAGCCTCTTCGTCGTCTCCTTCGGCACTCAATTTGACAACATTGCCTTGTGAAACTCCAAGAGACATAATTCCCATTATACTTTTGGCATTTACTTTTTTGTTATCCTTCTCTACCCATATTTGTGAGGAAAATTTGCTAGCAGTTTGTACAAATAATGCTGCAGGTCTTGCATGAAGCCCCGTCTTATTTTTAATTTCAATCGTAACTTCTTTCATTATTGAACTCTCCTCTCTTTCAATTTCTTTGAAATTTCTTCAATTTTCCTAAGTCTATGATTCACTCCTGACTTACCGACAGGAGGAACTAGCATTTGTCCTAATTCTTTTAAGCTCAGATCAGGATAATTAATCCTGAGTTCCGCCACCTCTTTCAAATTAGGCGGCAAATAATCAAGTCCTACTGTCTCTTTAATGTAATTTATACTCTCTATTTGCCTTAAAGATGCATTAATAGTTTTTGTCAAATTTGCAGTTTCACAATTTACAATTCTATTTACATTGTTTCTCATTTCTTTGTATACTCGTATATTTTCCAAGTTCAAAAGAGCACTGTGGGCCCCCATTATATTTAAAACATCAACAATTTGCTCTCCTTCTTTTAAGTATACTACATAATTATTTTTTCTTGCAATAACCTTTGAATTTAAATCAAAAGAATTTATCAATTTGCTTAAATCTTTTCCGTGTTCTAAATTATGAGTAATAAACTCCATATGATAAGCTTTTTCAGGATCGCTTATTGAACCACCCCCTAAAAAAGCTCCTCTTAAATAAGCTTTTTTTGCTTTACTGTTTTTTAGAATCTTTTGGTCTATCCCATAATTTAATTTTATATGACCTTTTTCATAATTCAATATCTTAACTTTACCCAAAATTTCTTCTACAATTTTTGTATCAGGTACAAATATGAGATAGGTTAAGGTTTTTTTAAGATACTTACCTCTTCTTACCATTGTCTCAGGAATTATCCCAAATAAATCTTTTATTAACTTAAAAACTAATCTCGCCACAGAGGCATTTTCTGTAGTAAAGGTTAAAGAAATTTTCCTATTGCCATATATCGAAATGCTGCCTATCGTCCTAATCAAAGCAGCTAACTCTGCTATTTTACTTTCTTCATCTTCAGGATAAATCCTTGCTAATTCGTCTTTTGTATCTGAAGAAAATGACATAAAGCATCACCTCAACAGGCTTATCTTTATTATACTACATTATTTCAAAAAAAAACCCCTTTCAAAAACAAATGAATAAAAGGGGTTTTTACACTTCTATAACAAACTACAATAATTTTTTCTTTTCCCATTCAATATATTTAGGTGAATTTTTCCAATTATGTCTTTCTTCAGAATTACACCATTCCTTGAACTCTTTGTAATCTTTCCACTCTTCATATTCACTTGCTTCAACTAATTTTTTTAATGTGATAAGCTTTGTAATGTCGTAACTTCCATACAATTTCTCATAATCCTTATAGTATTGATAATCTCTGCCATAGCGGGATGTATCTTTCATACCATCACCCCTGTTTTTTTAAAAAATATAGGGGAATTTTCATTCCCCTTTATTTTTCTATCTTCATATTATTCACTTAAACTCAGATTGGTTACTTTAAAATATAGGCAGAGTTAGGTTGCAAATAAAGGAGATTTCCACTTCTTTTTAATTCCTTCATCTTTAAAATATCTTCTTTCCCTTCTGCTTCATTCAAAAATATCACTTCCTGCTTGCTACTGTTATTTAGTACAACAATTATTGATTTACCTTTGTATTCCCTCTTAAAAGCAAACACCCTTCCTATAGCATATAAAGTACAGAAACTTCCGTATTTGAGCTCCTCATTTTCTCTCCTTATAGAAATCAACTTTTTATAGAAATTAAAAATACTTTTATTTTGCTTTTCCTCCTCCCATATCATGCATCTTCTGCAATCAGGGTCATAATCTCCCACCATTCCTACCTCGTCCCCATAGTAAATATATGGGATTCCAACAAAGGTAAATTGAAACACTAATGCTAACTTCATTCTCGCAACCATGCCATTAGCTAAAGTCAAAAACCTCTCAGTATCATGACTTCCTATTAAATTAAACATAACCCTATTTACACTATCCATATGCCTCATAAGTTGCTCTGTAATCATTGTATTAAAGCGAGAAGCACTTATTTTCCTTTTTGCAAAAAAGTCCACAACCGCATTTCTAAAAGGATAGTTCATTACACTGTCAAACTGATCCCCTCTAAGCCAAGGAGAAGCATCATGCCAAACCTCTCCTACAATTATGGCCTCCGGTTTAGCTGCCTTTACAACTTCTCTAAACTTTCTCCAAAAATGGTGGTCTATCTCATTAGCAACATCCAGCCTCCAGCCGTCTATGTCCACTTCTTTAATCCAATATTCCGCTACTTCCAATAAATACTTCTGTACTTCTGGATTTTTTGTCATAAGTTTTGGCATTCTCCATACAGTATCTGCAAAAGCTTCATAGGAAGGTTTTGGATGAGTTTTAATTGGCCATTCGTATATATTAAACCAATCCCAGTATTTTGATTTTTTACCATTTTTAATAACATCCTGAAATGCAAAAAAGTCATATCCGCAGTGATTAAAAACGGCATCAAATATAACTTTTATGCCATTGTCATGACATTTTTGCACAAGTTCTCTCGCTTTTTGCGTATCACCAAAGTGGGGGTCAATTGTATAATAATCAGTAGTATCATATTTGTGGGTGGAAGGCGATAAAAATATGGGGGTTAAATAAATGGCATTTATACCCAAATCCTTTAAATAATCTATTTTATCTATTATTCCTTGCAAATCTCCTCCAAAGAAAGAATCTGCAGTAGGTTTTTCACCCCAGGGCTTTACATTTTCAGGGTCATTTGATTTATCACCGTTATTAAACCTTTCAGGAAATATCTGATACACCATGCAATCGCTTGTCCACTCTGGAGCAAAAAAAACATCCTTTTCTCCTATATACGGGTAATGGAAAAATCCCCAAAACTGATTTTCTGGCCTTTTTTTGTAAAATCCTGCTTCTGTATAATATAACTTCTCGCCCCCCTCAGCTACCAAATAGAAAAAATACACAAATTTTTTATTAAGCTCTAAAGTAGTCTCATAATAATCAAATAACTCGTTGGTATGAGTTAATACCATTGGTTTTATTTTGAATTTTCCCAGCCAATCGTATCTGTCTTTGTATAAAACATACACCCTATCTACATCAAATACAGCAGTCCTTAGTACTATCTTTAATTGATTTTCATTCAGTGGATATGCGAAAGGTATATCACTTTTATGAAATATAGCTTCTTTTATCATCTCTTTCCCCTTTCTATGTATGTATATTTATTGTAACTGGTGACGGTGTTTGCACTGTTGGTAGCTCCTCACCATCTACAGTTATTTTAACAGCTGGCGGATAACCCATCAAGATAGTAATACTATCTTTTACATCAAAAATTTTAGACATATCCTTTGTCATAAGGCCTTCATAAACGACATTTCCATCTACTTTTACACTAAACCAACATTTTTCACCAGGTACGCTTATTTCTACTTTATAGCTTTCTCCAAAGGGAACAACTTTATATTCTATTTTTTTAGAAGTCTCTGCTATTTTTTCAATCGACGTCTTTACTGTAGATTGAGAAACATTGCTTTCCTGTGAAGGATTTGTTTTGTCTTCCGAAATTGTTGAAGCTTCACTTTGATTTTGTTGTGGAATTGGTGCAAGTCCTTTTTTAACTTGATTTAGAAAATAGTAAAAACCGTATCCTATAATACCTATTATTAAAACAATAATTATTGCTTTTTTTAAAGTCAAAAAAAATTGTGAAAAATCTCTCCTCTCTTTTTTGTAAGATGTGGTCTCTATATTAGGTATGGCTTCCTCCTCTTTCTCCTGAAACAAATATTCATACTTTTTTACTAACTCATTGCCATCTAACCCTAAAGCCTCAGCGTAACTTTTCACAAAGCCCTTGGCATATACAAGGGCAGGCATTACGCTAAAATCTCCATCTTCAATAGCTTTCAAATAGCGTGTCCGTATTTTAGTTATTTCTTGAATTTCTTCAAGAGTCAATCCCTTCTTAATTCTTTCATTTTTTAAAAATTCTCCCAATTCATTCATACCTATCACCCCTTACTAACCATCCACTTATTATATATTCCACACAAAATACATTTTTCCTTCATTATTTTCGGAAAAATAAAAATTAAAAGGATGATTTCAGCAAATTACCTCCATCCTTTTTCTATACAAAAGATCCACAAAAGCTTCCAAACGGGTTTGGTAACCTGCTTGCCCAGTGTTTTCGTCATATACTAAAGACATTACTGGAATATTGTAATCTCGGCTAATTTTTGCAATTATTCCTTGAGCTACTATTTCAGGGGTGCAGGTAAAGGGAAGTATGTGAATCACACCATCATAATTTAGTTTAGCATATTTTACGGTATTTGCAACAGTGTTGAGACCATGTCCTCCTATATCTCTTTCTAAATATCCTCTTGCGTTTTTCTTAAACTCCATCCTTTGAGGCAATTTAAAAGCGCTGTTAATTAGATAGTCTGAAAGATATTCTGTTTTTGTAACTTCCACTCCCAATTCATTTAAAGATTTGCTAATATCCATATTAGTAAAGGGTTCTAATAGCATATAGATTTCTCCCACTAGTGCTACTTTAAGCTGTATTTTCCTCCGTACATTTGCATTTTCCTTTATTTTTTTCATAGCCTCTGATACTATTTTGTCCACTTCTTTGCCATTTTGAGCTTTTTCTAGCTTTTTCATATATTCTTCGTATATTTTTGTAGTTACACCTGGTTTATCTTCATGGGCTCTGTATTTTAATAAAAACTTTTCTAATTTATCAGCCGCTATCATTTTTTTCACTGCAAATACAAAAGATTTTAAAGCCGTTTCTCCATCTACATTAGGAAAATATGAAGCTAATTCTTTTAAAAAGTCTATTAACCTGCCATGGGGTGGATCAACAATTATCATTTTAAAGTCATAGCCCAAATCTTTTAATATCTCTCTTTGCACCTGACCGTAATACCCAAATCTGCAGGGCCCAATTCCACCTAACATTATAATCGTATCTGCTCCCCTATCAAGAGCCTCAATAAAATTTCCGACATTGATTTTAAAGGGTAAACATGCAAATTCATGAGAATTTCTAACTCCTAATGTCAAGGTTTTATTAGTAGAAGGTGGTGGGTCTATCACTTCTACCCCGATTCCTTCAAACATCGTTTTTAAAATCATATTTAAAGAACCCATGTGGGGATAAGTAATTTTCATACCATCACCGCCTTTTTATTAAATCTAGACTTGTGCAAAATTCAGAAGCCTTAATTTAAGCCATTCTACAGACATACTTTTTTCCTATCACTCTTGAATTTTTTATCTTTTATGTAGGATTTCCCCTCCCATTTGTCGAATTATTATATATACACTATAAAAAATTTTTTAAGAAGGAGGAAATCCTACATGTACCAGCTTCAATTGCTTTTAAATATACCTGAACTCTTTACCTCTCAGTCTAAAATTGATTTCTATTCTTCTATGTTTGAAAATCTTGACCTGTCTTCAATACCTGAATTCCCTTCCTCTAGTCCTGGCCGTAAGGGTTATTCTCACCATGCACTTTTTAGAGCTTTTATTGTCATGAAAGCTGAAAGATTCGGCACAATTTCTGACCTTTTAGATTATCTCCGCAATAATCTTATCATTGCTCATCTTTGTGGCTTCGACATTTCTAAACCTCTTCCTTCTTATTGGACTTTTCGCCGTTTTATTAATGACTTCTCTCATGATTATTTGACCTCTATTTTTCAAAATCAGGTCAATATCCTCAAAAATATGGGTATTATCTCCGGTGAGTTTATTTCCATGGATTCTACCCCTATTAAAGCTAACACTAAGTTAAATAACCCTAAGTCTTTTTCTAAAAATAAATTCTCTAAAGATAATCAGCCTAAGTCAGATAAGGATTGTAAATTAGGCGTTTATTCTGCTTCTAACGATTCTTCTAATAAACGCTATAAGTTTTATTGGGGCTATAAAAATCACATTATTGTTGATGCTATCTCTGGTTTACCCATCGCTGAAACTACTACCCCCGCTGATGCCCCTGATTTTGAAGCCGCTTTATCTTTGCTTGAGAAGACTAATAAGTGGTTTAACCTTAAGTATGTTAATTTTATTGCTGATAAAGGCTATGATGTTAAGAAACTTTATAATTATGTTAGAAATATTCTCCACGGTCATTGCTTTATTCCTCTTAACAAGCGTAATTCTAAAAATCCCCCTCTGACTGATGATGGTTATATGGTCTGTGAAGCGGGTATTAAAATGCTTAAAGATGGCAAGCAATATTTTGATGGTTTTATTAAGCAAAAATTTGTTTGCAAGTTCTGTAATTCTAAGGATGATTCTGCCTGCCCTATAAATCATCCTAAATATTTTAATGGCAAAAAGCATAGAGGCTGTACTAAGTATGCTATTATATCTTCTGATTATAGGTCCTCTATTAATAGAGACTCCCTATATTTTAAGGCCGTCTACAAATTGAGAATTGAATCAGAAAGATATAATTCCCGCTTTAAAGCTCTGGATTTTGAAAAGGCTTATGTTAGAAATATTAATTCTGTGAGCAACCTTAATACTTTTGGCCATATTACTTTGCTTACTGTCGCTATTGTAGCTATTAAATTGGGCAAATATGATGAGTTTAGATCTCTTGTTGCTTTGATGCAATCGGCCTAATTTTTATTGAATCTATTTCATGCCATTTTTTAACATTTGACTTCTACAGGATATTTATGCCCTTTTTTAGCTCCTCTTTTTGTCTTTTCTTTTCCCTTACCACTTCCTTTATGTTTGATTGTCAGTGTTGATTACTATATATTGTATGTAATACATATTTTGGTTTTTGATTATGATTATTTTAATTAATTTTGCACATCCCTAATTAAATCTTAAAAGGTCTGTAAAGGCCTCCAACCTCGTCATAATGCCAGCCTCTCCAGAATGTTCATCAATTGTAATCAACATAAAGGGTACCTCCTTCTCTCTTTTAAAAATCCTCTCCAACAGTTCTTCTGTCATAGAATTAGGTCCACATCCAAAAGCAGAAACCATAATTACCCCATCTACATTCTTTTGTTTTAAAAAATACAATCCCGCTCCCAAAATATCTCTTTCATAGTTCCAAAACATTTCTTTTGAAAGCATTGATGCTCCTTCTAATATTAGATCTTTCTGTAGCATTTCCATGGTATAAACTTGTGCTCCCATGTTTTTTAGCTTCTCAATAATCCCCATACTTATGTATTCATCCATAATATCATAAGGATGAGCAATGACGGCTATTTTAAGGTCATAATTACTTTCTTCTTTTACCAAATTCTTTCCTTCCCAAACTTTTAAAGCTTCTAAATTGGTAAGACCTTCTTTCAACAAACTCTCGAACTTTTTTTGTTGGTGGGTAGCCTCAAAATAGGCTTTTAAAGATTGGTCTTTAGTCTTCCCAAACATCCTACCAACTTTTATAAATTCATTTTGAGTAAATTCATCGTTATTTTTATAATAATTAATCTCAATATCTATAATAGGTGGTAAATCACCAATTAAGCTTTTTATAAAATCTGGCAGTCCTAAAAACTTTGAACAAAGGTATTTTTTTCTTTCTACACTTACAATCCTCGGAATAAATATATAATCAACATCTTTTTCTTTTAAATTTATCACATGTCCTACATAAGTTTTAACAGGAAGACAAGCATCTTCAACACAGTTTTTTACTCCTTCATCAAGAATTTTTTTATTTGTATCCTGGGAAACCACTACTTTTGCTCCCACACCTTCAAAAAAAGTCTTCCACATTGGATAAAAATCGTAATATAAAAGTCCTTTAGGTATTCCTACAGTCTTGCTCATTTTTGACCTCCTTTAAAAGCAAATACATATTTATTTTTGCCATAAGTTTTTATTTATATACAAAAATAAAAATACCGGAAATAATCCGGTATTTCAGTTTGTTGACAAAGTTAAAAAATATTCAAAGGAGATATTTTGCATCGTCGCTCCGATGTTCCAAAGCGACAAAACTAAAGCTCGACCTTCAGGCTCCGGCAGGGTACCTACGTCAGGTGGCATCCATGCCTTAAGGTGCCCGCCTCCGCCATCCATGGCTTCGGCCCTGCCTCCACCCTCGGTCTTGCTAAGTTTCCCGGCACTCAAGTAAGAAAGTTTATAAAGCAAAAATAGAAAAAAAACAAGCGTACTTACTTAAGTGCCGGGTCGCTTTGTAACAAGTCGCTCCTTATGCAAAATATCTCCTTTACGAAAGTTTGTCTACAGTCTTAAATACCGGAAATAATCCGGTATTTACAAATTGTTCCATGTGTAACAATTTTTTATCCTTTTACTGCACCTGCTGCAAGACCAGCTTGCAAATACCTCTGCAATACCATAAAGAGTATTACAAGAGGCAAAGATGCCATAACAGAGGCTGCCGCAAATTGAGTCCAGTGGGCCGAAAATTGGTTTTGAATAAACCTTTGAAGCCCTAACGCTATTGTGTAATTTTCAGGTGACTTTAGTACCGCACTGGACAAAATAAATTCACTGTATACTCCCATAAAGCTAAATAAGAATATAACTACAAGCATGGGAGTCGCCAAAGGAAGAATTATTTTCGTGAAAATTTGCCAATGAGTAGCTCCATCAACTAAAGCAGCTTCGTCCAACTCTTTTGGAAGACTATCAATATAGCCTTTTAAAAGCCATATACTAAAAGCGCTGCTACCTGCCATGACCAGCATAAGGGCATAGAGATTATCCAGAAGGTTTAATTTTGCCATTATACCAAATATAGCAGGTAATGCCATAAACGTAGGAAACATCTGAAGTATTAAGAGAGTCTTTAAGCCATTTTTTCTTCCAGCAAACTTCATTCTACTGAAAGCATAAGCTGACGTAGCAGTCAAAAATAATTGAATAGTTGCTACACCAACGCTTAAAATCATACTATTTTTTACCCAAAGTAAAAAATTAGTCTTAACAAGCACATCCTTATAATTTTGAAATGTCATATGTTGTGGAAAAATTGAACCGGAGAAAAAGGCATCTCCAGGCGCCATAGACGCTCCTACTACCCAAGCTACAGGAAACATCATTATTGCAATTACAGCCCATATAATAAGTCGGCTAATCCATAGAGATACTTTTTCATGAGGTTTTAATTTTTCCCTATAATAAATCTTTTTAGTCGTTTTTTTGTCACCAATTTTAACACTTGCATATTCCACCTTAATCCACCTCCTCGAAAGCACGAGTCATCTTCATATTGATAAGGCTCAATGTGCCAATTATCAAGAATATAATTATAGACAAAGCTGCCGCCAAGTCATACCTATTAAACTGCATTGTCATTTTATAAGCTGAACTTACAAGCAAATCAGTATGACCTGCAAAAGAAGTATCTGTCCTTGGAGGTCCTCCTCCTGTAATTAAAAACGCTGCGCCAAAATTGTTGAAATTATAAGCAAAAGATGAAATAATAAGTGGCAAAGTAGAAGATGTCAACATTGGTACTGTTATCATTCTAAACTTTTGAAACCATGTAGCACCATCAATATCTGCAACTTCATAAAGTTCAGGTGGAATAGCCTGCAAAGCTCCTAATGAGGCATTCATCATAAAAGGATAACCCATCCACACACTGACAATTATAATCGCAACTCTTGCCCAAAAAGGATCAAGAAGCCATGGTATCATGGGAAGGTGCAACTTTTGCAGTATCAGATTTATACCCCCATACTGCTGATTTAAAAGTCCTGTCCAGGTAAGTGCGGCAATTGTGCCAGGAAGTCCCCATGGAATAATCAATATTGCTCTATATAAATTTGTTTCCCACATATTTTTGTTATTCAAAATAACTGCTAAAAGAAGACCGATAATATAACTCAATAATGTAGCTGAAAGAGCAAAAATAACTGTCCACACAAATACAGGAGCAAAAACTACTTTGAAAGGGCCGGCAAGTATATCAACAAAATTTTTAAATCCTACAAATTGATAATTTTTAAAATGATATAAATTAAAGTTTGTAAAAGCAATATAAATAGTATACAAAATAGGGGCAAAACTTAATACAGTCATAGATAGTATAGCAGGAGACAAATAAGCATAAGGTCTTAATTTATCCCGCATAGTTTTGTTTGTTTTCATCTAGCAACCTCCTTCTCTAAAAAAAGGGGCTAAAAGCCCCTTTTTGTTATTGCTGTGTTGCAATGCCTTGCTTGATTTGATTCACCATATCGTCAGCAGCTTTGTCAACCGGAACTTTTCCAGATGTAATAAGCTGTAATGCATTGCCTGCAGGAGTCCAGACTGCTGCCATTTGCGGTATATTAGGCATTGGAATAGCATGTGTAGCTTGCTCAGCAAATGCATTCAAAATCTCATTATTCTTAACTTCTGGATTGTCTAAGAGGGATTTAAGAGCTGGTATCCTGTTACCTGTTTCAAATAATGGCAATCCTGTATTTTCAGCAAGATACTTCATTAAATCCCATGCTTCTTGTTGATGTTTTGAATTTGCACTTACAAAAGCAGCTTGCACACCTGCAAAGGAAGGCATTGGTTTACCATCAACCTGTGGTAGTGGAGCAACTTTGAATGGAACATTAGCTTTCTTGAAGCCATCCACATCCCATGGACCACTTATATACAAACCAGTCTTTCCACTTTGGAAGTTACCTTTTGCCATATCTCCATTTATATCTGCAGGCATGAATTTATACTTTGTCACAAAGTCTTTTATAAGTTCTAAGCCTTTCTTTGCACCATCGTTATTCAATCCTATATCGTTTGGATCAAGTCCACCGCCTGTATCCTTGAACACATAACCGCCATAAGCAGATATAAAGGCAAAGCTAAAATAGAAGTTATTTACATCGTATTGGAATCCTACTTCTTTGCCCAGCTTAATTAAATCATCAAGTGTTGCTGGTGGTGTTGGAACTTTATCTGTATTGTAGAAAAGTGCATAAGTCTCCATTGAAATTGGTACAGCATACATTTTTCCATCGTAAGATACAGCACTTATGCTCATTGGAACATAGTCGTCTTTGTTTATAACTCCGTCTGGTACTTCAGCTAAAAGTCCTGCCTTTTGGAAAGTACCCAAGTTATCGTGTGGTAAACCAAACATGATGTCTGGGCCTTTACCACTTTGAGCAGCTGTTGAGAAAGCTTGGAAGTCACTCTGGTCTGCCAAAACTTTTACTTTGTTGCCAGTTTGCTCTGCCCACTTATTTGCAATCTCTTGAACCTTTGCTATTTCAGGATCTGTTAAGTGTGACCATACTACAAGTTCTACAGGCTCTTTCTTTTGTTCTGTCTGACCTTGTGATGAAGTATTGTCACTTGTCTTGCTGCCGCCACAACCTGTTAAAGCAGCTGACAAAACGAATACCATCACAGTCAGCAATGCAATTATTTTTGTGTACTTCTTCATACAAATCCTCCTCTTAATTTTTAATTTTATTATAATTTTGGGAAAAACCCAAAATCTTATTTCACTTTTACATTTGTCCATATGCTTACACTGTCTTTAGGTAAAGTTATACTTAAAATGTTGTTTTCACTATTTCCTCTTTCAACTTTTAAATTAACTCCTTCTAATAAACCCTTTAAATAATCACTGTATTTGCCTTTTCGAAGAGAAGTCTCTATATTTTTTATAGTAGTCTCTTCTCCTTTATTTATTGCAACTACAACTATGTCTTTCCCATATTGCCTCTCATAGATATAAACATCATTACTAACATACCTTGCTACAGTCTTCCCATACTGTAACGCCTGTGTAGCCTTGCGCAAGTTTGACAATTCTCTAATTAAAACATAAGCCTTAGTATTCCCATCAAACTTTTCCATCATTGGCCTATTGTAAGGGTCATTTCCGCCATTTGTGTCATTATGCAAATACTGTTCTGTCCCATAATATATAGCCGGAATCCCACGAGATGTCATTATAAACGCAATAGCTTCATGCAATTTGTTCTTATCATCATTGACTGATAAAAACCTCGGCATATCGTGATTGTCCACAAAAGTAACCAACTTATAAGGATTATCATAATCTTTATTTGTCTCTTCAATAGTATCATTCAATCTGTCAAAGCCATAACCTTTTTCAAAAACATCCTTTATCGCATTGTTGAGCATAAAATCCAATACAGAAAAACCACTCATATTGGCAAATTGAATATTATAACCGTACAAAGGATCAGTGGGACCGTTTAACATCCACTCGCCAAAAAGAATAGCATCTTTTTTAACGCCGTATATGGTATCAGCAAAACTTTTTACCCATTCCATAGGCATATGCTTTACTGCATCTAGCCTTACCCCATCAATTCCATGACTAAACCATAACTTGATAGAATCCTTTAAATACTTGTCAACAATAGGATTACTTTGATCAAGGTCCGCAAGGTCAAACAAATTTTTATCCTGCAAGTCCTTTAAATTATTCCAGTTGGTAATTCCACCATTATGATGAAAAAGTTTATTGACATCATTGCTATAAGTTCCCAATAATTTCCCATCGCCATAAAGTGCACCGTTTTCAGCAAAGTCAGGATTGTTTTCATCTGCAGGACTCGTATGATTTGGAGCAAAATCTAGTATAACTTTTATCCCATTAGCATGAGCAGTCTTTACAAAATTGTCAAAGTCCTCCCATGTACCAAAATGTTCTTCTACTCTTTTAAAGTCCCTTGCCCAATATCCGTGATAAGGTGCATTTATTTCGCCATTATATATTGCCGGTTTGTTGATGTTGTCTACAACAGGAGAAATCCAAATAGCTGTTACTCCCATCCCTTTTATATAAGGAATTTTTTCTGTCAAACCTTTTAAATCTCCACCCCAATACATCCTCCAATTGGTATAGGTTGGATCAAACATACCTTTACTTACTTCCGGGTCATCGTTGGACTTATCCCCATTGTAAAACCTATCTATCATAACCTGATATATTACATCCGATTCAGCGGAATTATTAGAACTAGTCTCTTTAATACCACAACTGGTCAGCAATAAAGAAAAGACTAAAATTATTGCCGCAAATAGCTTTACATTCTTTCCCATCACTTTCCCCCTTACAAGTGATTGCCAATATATTACAGCAATCGCTTTCTTGAAATGTATTTTTTAAAAGCGCCCAATTGCAACAGTGTTGCAATCGCTTGCGCTTGCTTTTAATATTATTGTATATCTTAATTTAACAAATGTCAATATGTTTTTTTGTACAACATAGACTAAAATTCCTCGTTTACTTAAGCAGGCTTACAATTACTTCTGCAAGCTTTTGCTCATCGTGCCTTATAAATTCCTTTTTTAAAGCTACTAAATTTTCCTCTACCACTTTAATTCCCATACTTTCTAACTGATTTTTATCGTATTCAACAGGTTGTGACATGTCTTTTATATAGCGCTTCATATAATCATGGGGAATTTCGCCATTGTTGACAATAATGTAATCTAGAGATTTAAGCCCATGTTCAAAAAGAGCCTTCACATGGTCACAAGCAGTATAGCCCAAAGTCTCTCCTGGCTGTGTCATGATATTGCAAACATAAACTTTAACCGCTTTGGAAGCTTCAATGGCGTCACACACTCCATCTACCAAAAGATTAGGAATTACACTCGTATATAAACTTCCAGGACCTAATACAATGGCATCAGCATTTAATATATCCACTAACACTTCTTCAAAAGGCTCTGCATGAGAAGGTTCAATATATATTCTCTTTATCTTACTGTTTTCTTTTTGCTGTACAACAGGAATTTGCGATTCCCCTTTAATGATAGTTCCGTTTTCAAGCTCTGCTACAAGCCTTACATCATCAAGAGTTACAGGAATAACTTTTCCTGATACAGCAAGCACATCACTCATCTTTTTTACAGCTTCTTCAAAATTTTTAGAAATACCTATCATGGCTGCCAAAAACAAATTCCCAAAATTTTGGCCTTTTAACATTCCCTCAGTAAACCTGTACTGCAAAAGTTGTTCCATTGTAGGCTCTGTATTTGCTAAAGCCAGTATACAATTTCTTATATCTCCAGGCGGCAGTATCCCTAAATCCTGTCTTAGGATTCCCGAGCCGCCGCCATCATCTGCTACTGTAACTACCGCAGTAATATTGGTTGTATAAAGTTTTAATCCTCTTAGCATAGTAGAAAGCCCTGTACCTCCACCAATAGCAACAATATGAAGTCCCCCTTTAGAATTATTTTTCATAATCATATTACTCCTCTCCTATATCTCTATGGTGCAAAATAACAGAATAATCTTCTTTTTTTAGAAACTCATAAAGGGCATTTGCAATAGTAACAGACCTATGCTTTCCTCCTGTGCATCCAATAGCTATAACAAGTTGAGATTTACCTTCTCTTATATAATACGGGATTAAAAATTTAATCATGTCCCCTAATTTCTTTAAAAACTCCTTTGCTTCCTCCCACTTCATCACGTACTCTTTTACCTTATCATCATTTCCTGTTAAAGGTCTTAATTCTTCAATATAAAAAGGATTGGGCAAAAACCTCACATCAAATACAAGGTCAGCATCAAGAGGTATTCCATATTTATATCCAAAAGACATAATATCTATTATGATTCCTTTAAACTTTTTCCCTTTTAAAAAGATATTAGACAATTCCTCTTTTAACTGAGAAGAAGTTAAATTAGAAGTATCTATTATGCTATTGGCAATTTTCCTTATTTCTGCAAGTCTCTTTCTTTCCTCATTTATTCCATCAACTATTCTACCTTCCTCAGAGAGAGGATGTTTTCTTCTGGTTTCTTTAAACCTCTTTATCAAAACCTCGTCAGAAGCTTCCAAAAAAACTATTTCGTAATCGTAGTTGTTTTTTTTCAAAAACTCAAGGCTAGAATAGATGTCCTCAAAAAACTGGCCACCTCTTAAATCCATGCCAAGGGCTACCTTATCAACATTTTTTGAGTGATAAAAAAGGTCAGCAAGTTTTGGAAGAAGAGCAGGTGGAAAATTGTCTATACAAAAAAAGCCCATATCCTCCATAGCCTTCAATGCCTGTGTTTTTCCAGCACCAGAAAGCCCTGTTATTATTACAAACCTCATAAAAATATCACCCCTTTGCGTTTATTATATCTTCTTCTGTTAGTCCCGCCTCTTTTGCAATTTCTATTCCTCTTTCAAAGTCTCCTACTTTATGAGGCGTATGGGCATCGCTGTTTATTACAAATTTGCACCTCTCTTTTTTAGCTATCTTTACATATTCAACTGTCATATAACCGTGACTAGAATTAATTTCAAGAGCCGTTCCTTTCTCTTTTGCTGCCTTTGCAAGCTTTTGTGTATCAATGTCTACTTTAGCCCCTGGGTGTGTTATTATGTCAATTTTGTACTTTTTTATAGCATTAATCATCGCTTGAGTATTTTTTTCTCTCATCTCTTCCCGCAAGGAAATAAAATATTTACTTGCTATGTTCTTGCCAAAAAGCTGTAAAGCACTTCTAAAGTCTTTAGGCATAACTCCTTCATGATATCCCATAAGCAAAATATCTAAATATTTCATAAGTTCATCTGGAATATCAATATCCCCTTCTAAGCTGATTAAATTAGCTTCTACTCCCATCAGCACTTTAATTTGGGGATATTTTTCATTAATCTTATCTATTTCTTCTCTCATTTTTTTGAAATCCCCTTTTCTTAAGCCATAAAATACATGAGCTGGTCCATGGTCAGTGATTGCAATCTCCTCAAGCCCAATTTCTATCGCCCTTTTTACATTATCTTCTATTGTGCCCTTCCCATGACTGTATACCGTATGGGTGTGATAATCAGCAAAAATTTTCATTTGTCAAATCACCTATTTCTCTCCTATTATTCTTATTTCTGGTACAAGTTCCACTCCAAACTTTTCTTTTACTACTTTTTGTATATGCTCAATCAAATTTAAAACATCGTAAAAAGTTGCATTGCCAGTATTTATAATAAATCCCGAATGCTTTTCAGAAACTTTAGCTCCTCCAATTGAATAGCCTTTAAGTCCTGCTTCCTCAATCAATTTTCCAGCATAATATCCAGGTGGCCTTTTAAAAGTACTTCCGGCACTGGGATACTCTAAAGGTTGTTTTTCCTTCCTTTTTGCATTTAGTTCTTCCATTTTGCTTTTTATCTCTTCGTATTTCCCTTTTGTTAAACTAAGCCACGCTCTTAAAACAATCCAATCCTTTTCTTGAATAATGCTATGTCTATAGGAAAAATTCATTTCTTCATTTGATAAAATCAATATATTGCCTTCTCCATCTAAAACCTCTACTTTTTCTACCACGTCCTTCATTTCAGGCCCATAAGCTCCTGCGTTCATCACTATTGCTCCACCTAAAGTGCCAGGAATCCCGCTAGCAAATTCAAATCCCGCAAGTTCATGTACAAGTGCCACATTGGCAATATAGGAAAGAGGCGCTCCTGCTTCAGCGATTATCCTATTACCCTCTACAATTACATTTCTCAAAGAGGATAATTTTATTACAACTCCTCTTATGCCTTTTTCACTTACTAATAGATTAGTGCCATTTCCTAGTATAAAAAAAGGTATGTTTTCTCGTTTCAACAAAGATATGGCTTCCAATAATTCTTTTCGATTATTTGGCACAACTAACACATCTGCAGGTCCACCTATTTTAAAAGAAGTGTGTCTTTTCATGGGCTCGTTTAAATACAATTTCCCTTCTCTAAGGATATCCTTCAATTTGTCAACTATCTCAATCACTGTACCACTCCTTAAAATTTAAAGTTAATTAATTATTCCATCTATAGTCTATCAATAATATATTGTTTTCATTCCAAAATGAAACTTTATATGCAATTTTATAATATCACTTTTTTTTCACAAAATAAATAGAGGGGACTACCCCTCCTTTATGCATTGTAACAAACTTTAAATCTCTTGCTTATGCAACCCTCCGAATCATACATGCTCACAACAGCTGTACACTTTTTTATCTTTATCTCGCAATTGCAATCCCTGCAAAAATACAGGTTATTCCCTATTTTGCCCACATTCGTACTTTTGCAATTTGGGCATTCCACGGCAATCACCTCTTCATTAGCTGCTTACACTCTAAAACTATCAAAAGGAAACATTACACCTCCTGTAATTAGTTTTATTCCAGTCTAAGCAGCTTTTGATTTGTGCATTAAATAATCTCAAAATTTTGAATATTTTATGTACCCGTCAAGATTTTTTCTATTCCAATTTTTATTATACCACAAGGAAAGAAATCGGATATAGCTTGAAATTCCCTTATATCTTCTAATATTTTGAATTTTTCCTTATATTTATTCAATATTTCTCCCTTTATCAAAAAAAATATCCGTTTTTCTATGTTTTTTGCTAAAACTTAGAGCATAATTATATGAGATGTTCAATATGATTTTTAAAGCTATAAAAGTATTTTCCGTTCCTTTTTTCACATCAATGGGGGTTGTTTATTCTATACTTCCAGTTCTCTCTTTATTCTCCAAACAATAGAATCGGCAGCTTCAAATCCCATATTTATGCATTTTCCCGCCTGGTCAAACCTATACCAGCGAATATTATTAACATTAGGTTTTATTGTATAGACTCTTTTACCCCTCTCTGTTTTTTCAGAATTTTTGTTAGAGCTGTCTTTTAATAACTTCATAGTTGTAGCTGTAATAGATATGATTTCGGGCAATGTTCTTTTTAAATTGAAATATTTTTTTAGAGGCAGCAACCTATCACTATTAGCTAAAGAATAAAAGGTTTTTTCAAAAACTCCCATATCTATGCTAGAGCTCACATCACATTCTATAATTATATCTGCACCCAATTTAGCTGCTAATTCTATTGCCTCAGAATCAACAATTGACCCATCAACTAATTTGGTTCCATTGTACTCCACGGGTTCAAAAAAGACGGGGATAGAAATGCTTGCCCTTATAGCTTTTATCAAGTCTCCCTCTGAAAATACTATTTCTTTTCCTGTTTGAATATCAGTAGCCACAATATATAGAGGAATATTAAGTTCCTCAAAACTTTCTTTCACATAACCCCGCAAGTATTTCTCTATTTTTTCACCCTTTACTAAGCCGGTTTGTGAGGCTTTAAAATCCAATAAACTTAAAAATTTTAACATATTAATCTTTTTTGCATCATTTATAAGTTTGTCTACATTATGTCCTGAAGCATAGATTGCTCCTATTATTGCTCCCATACTTATGCCTATTATAAAATCAATAGGAATATTTTCTTCTTCAAATCTTTTTAGTATACCTAAGTGCGCATATCCTCTTGCTGCTCCACCGCCCAGTATAAGTCCTACTTTTGGTCTCATTTTTCATCACCATTTCTACTCAAAGATAATTTGTATGGCATTTAACGCATCCAAAATTTCATTTTCATTAGAATCTAAAATCACTTGAATTCCCGTACCAAACATTGCACCAAGTATCATTCTCGCCACTGCTCGTGGAGAATAATTTTTAAAATTCTCTCCTAAAGCACTGTTACTTAAAATTTTTTCCTCAATCATTTTAGACAAATCACTAAACAAATCCTTTAATAAACTGTTAAAAGAAGAGGACCACATGGCTAAACCTGTAAAGTCGTACAACAGTTTAAAAAGTCCCGGATTATTTTTAAGCAGGTCTTTAAAAAATTTCACTAAGGATAGCATCTTATCCTTTGCAGTTTCTCCAACACTCAAAGCTTCATTTATTTCTTTTAAATATTTATCTATCATCATCTTTATTACCTCCGTAAAAAGTCCTTCCTTACTGCCAAAATAATAATGCAATTGGCTTAATACAACACCAGCTTCCTCTGCAATGTCTCTTAAGGAAACATTAGCATATCCTCTAGTTGAAATACACTTATATGCAGCATTTAATATTCTTTGCGATTGGTTTCTTTCTTCCATCTTGGATTTCCCCTTTTGAAGTTTATTTATCAAAGCCGCCCAGATCGGAAAATAGAAATTGCTAAACCTAAAACTATGACAAAAGCTATTGCTAAACCAATCTTTAAAATTATCACATTAAGCTTATACATTTCTGCACCAGCATTAGCACTCATTCCTGACCCTATTAAAATCCCTGCAATAACAATACTTAAAGCCAAAAGTATAATACTGGTGGAAAGTCGATTAAATACCTTATCAACCCGTTTCTCTAAATTTTCAAAGTCTCTTATTTTCAATTCTACAGCATAATTTTCTTCTTCTGTTTTCCTTAAAAAATTCAATAAAAATGATGGCAACTCTTTTATCAATCTGCTATAATCCATTGTGGCATTTATTATCTCTTCTTTCATATGTTGAGTAGAAAACATTTTAGGTATCAACTGCTTTGCAATTGGTTTTGCCACTTCTAAAACGCTAATTTTAGGATCTAACTTTTCTACTATTCCCTCTAACGTTATAAGGCTTTTAGCCAGCATATTAAATTCATTGGGAATTACAATATTATACGAAAATACAAGGTCAAATATCCCATTGAGGACTTCCCCAACTTTGAGCTTTTCTAATGGTATTTCAACATATCTATCTCGCAAATTATTTATGTCTTTTTCTAGCTTTTTCATATTAACATTTAGAGTCACAGCATTTAAATCTATAATGCTTTCAGTAATCATCCTGCTATTTTTGTAAACAATCCCCAACAACATTTTAGAAAACTGCCTTTTTCTTTCTGGGCTTAAGCTACCTACCATTCCAAAATCTAAAAATGCTATTGTCCCATCCCCTAGCACCATAATATTTCCCGGATGAGGGTCTCCATGAAAAAAACCATCCCTTAAAATCTGATTCAATACAGATTTTGCAAGGTTTCTTGCAATTGCACCGCGGTCTAATCCAGCCTCATCAATTGCATTAAAATCATTTAACGGAATGCCATCAATGTATTCCATCGTCAATACACGTCTTGTCGTATGGGTCCAGATTATAGAAGGAATTTTGACTTTTTTGTCTTTTAAAAAATTCTTTTTGAACTTTTCTGCGTTTTCCCCCTCTATTCTAAAATCTAATTCCTCTTCCAATCTCTTTTTGAAGTCTTCTACCATTTTTGTAAAATTATATAGTTTGCCATATTTTGTATGATTATCAACAAATTTGGCAATATCTTCTAATATCTTCATATCTTGGGCTATGATTTTTTCTATCCCTGGCCTTTGAACTTTGACAACAACAGTTTTGCCTGACCACAACAAAGCTTTGTGAACTTGTGCTATAGAAGCAGCCGCTAAAGGAGTAGGCTCAAATTCAGCATAGGCTTCCTCCAAACTTTCGCCAAATTCATTTTGTATAACTGATTTCACCTCATCAAAAGAAAAAGCAGGAACTTTGTCCTGTAATTTTTCCAATTCTTTTATAACATCCTTTGGCAAAATGTCAGACCTTGTGCTTAAAATCTGCCCCATTTTTATAAAAGTAGGTCCTAATTCTTCAAGAGCAAGTTTTAATCTTTCTCCACGGGAAAGTTTCGCAATATTTTCATCATTTGTTTGCTTCAAGATTTTTCTTCTTACATTTATATGTTTTAAAATTCCAATATTGTCAATTATAGCACCAAACCCATATTTGATAAATACAAACACTATTTCTCTGTATCTTCTTAAATGTTGCATTATTTCACACCTGTCATCAAAATTTTATAGTTACTTATTTCTTTGTGTTTTGCATTTCCTCCAGCACTTTTTTAATTTCTTCACGAACAATATTTCTTATATCTTCTTTACTAACAATGTCCTCCTTTTTGGCGATGTTCATGTAATCTAACGTTTCAGCAACTGCGTCTTTAATCATTTTTCTCAATTCTTCCTTCTGTTCTTCACCTTTTTTTACCAAGTCTTTTACCATTTTTTGTGCATCTTCTCTTGCAACTTCTCCTCTATCTACAAGTTCTTCTACTATTTTTTCTATTTTCTCTCGCGATAATGCAAATAATCCCAAACCAAAATTGATAGATTTTTCAAGCAAACTTGTCATATATATAACCCCTTTCAAAATTAATTCGGACATCCGTCCTAATATCTCTACTAATATTATATACTAAAATTTCCTAAAGTCAATATGGAATTTTATTACTCTCACAAATAGGCATAATCATAGAAATAAAAAAAGCCCCTTTTGGGGAAATAGACATCTTAGCGACATAAAATTGAGTTCAAAAGTGCAAGACATTAAGTAGGGAGTACAAGAAATTGCGGTGTAGTTTTATCATTTTCCCATTTAATCCATGTTAGTATATTATCAAATATCCTAGATGCATTATTAGTTTTGACAGGAAGGATTTGAATTTTAGCCAACTTAATGTTATATAACTCCACTTTGCCCATACTATCATACCATGTAACATACTCATCATTCAGCGACGGTAACCATCTCTCTTCAATACCACCTCCCCTTGTAATCTCTACAATATTTTTCTTTTTTATATTGTAGAGCATTATACGGGATTTATCCGATACCCACACTATATTTTCTCCGTAAATATTTGGAGTAACTCCATTATCGCTTATTTTTACAATCTGGCCGTTCGCAATATTATAAAGATAGACTTCTCCGACCTCAGATTGCCCTTCAATTTTTCCTTCATGCCATACTATAAAATCGCCAAAAACTTTTGGATGCCCAATATAGCTTTTCCCCAATCCGTCTATGCTTCTTATCGTGTCTTTTTTGTTTTTTTTCAAATCATACAGAATCAGGGAACATAGAATTTTATCATTTTCCAATTCATAAGTAGACCACACAAGTTTTGATTCATTTAGCGATAGCTTGGGCTCCTGACTGAAAGGTATTTTTGAACTTATTTCAGTATCCAATTTCCCATAATCAATTTTCGTAACAGAACTACTTGCTAAATCCTTTACATATATTGACCAATCATTTCTTATTAAATTATCCGATGCCTCTACCCATGCGACGTACTTTCCGTCTGTAACGGCATTATGTATGTTTTTATTAGAATCAACAGGCTTTACCAGAGCTTCAATTTTGCCGTTTTTAAGGTCATAAAAACCCAGTTCTATTTTTTGATTTTTATCTTCTATCATCAGCAACACTCTCTTTTCATATTTATCAAATCCCACGGGGACTGTGTTTTGTGGGAGAGAGACAGCCTTTTTAATATCAAGACTATTGGACGCTAATTCACTAGTCTTTACATAGCAGGAAGATAATAAAATTGAAAATAAAATTAATGAAATTATTGTAATTTTCTTCATAAAACTCACTTCCTCCTCAAATATCTTACAATTATAATTAAGTTAATTAAGTTTTTAAATCCCACTTTCTCGCTGAATTCATCCCATTTTAATGTCATTCATGAACAAAGGCTAAAATAAGACGACAATTTCGTACAATACGATTGTAAGATAATTTTAAACAATAATTTAAAAATTTTGTATTTCAAAAAATAAAAGAGATGCACAACATCTCTTTCTTATTTATACTACTAAATCATCAAAAAATGCAGAATTATTAATAAATAATCCCTCTGTCTCTAACCGCTGCTTGCATAACACTCACTTCAACTGTATGCAATCCATAAGCACCCTGACGAAATACATTAGGATCAAAATATGTAACGTAATGCATAGCATTATAATAACCACTATAGCCTACACCAGTAACATAATGCCATACATTGATATTAGGATCTCCTTCATAACCAGGTAATATAGCCGTACTTGAAGAAATATGTGTATCTAAAATCAATGGATATCCATCTATTATATCCCCTACAAACGCTGTCCATAAACTATCAATATTAGGACTCCACATTCCTACGTACCAACTTCTTCCTATATGTCCATTTAATACATTTGACCATCTGTTTGTATCAAAAGGTGTACCATCCTGAGTTGTTCCCAATTCATTACTTAATGTATCTATTGAAACATTCTTCCCCAAAGTAAGTAATAAATTGTGTGCAGATGTAGGACCACATGTATATTTATTAGGTTGACCTACATAACCATTAGTACTTAGCTGTTTAGATGAAGGAATATCAGGATAACTCTGTATAATTAAATTATCATTATTTGTTTTCGTATTTTCTGCCATTCTTAGTCTTTCTTTAAACATATTTAATTTTTCAATAGCCTTCTTATCCATTTCGGCACTGGGCTTAACGTATTGCTCATTGATTTGCAAATCATTCTTACCTTCAGCAAAAACCACTGAAGCAGACAATAAGCAAGCTAATAAGACTAAACCAATAAATTTTTTAATTCTCTTATTCTTCATCATTACTCATCTCTCCCCTAATTTTTAAATTTAGTAACTATTTATTAAATTTTAGTCACAAACTTTCATATTACGTCACACATACATCTTTGAAATATTTTAGAAAATTTATTTGCTCAATTCCAATTATATTACAAATAAAGGAACAGTGTCAAGATTTTATAAATAAAAATTTCCCGAAGGGATATAAACATATTTAAACCACACGTTATCTCACTTTGAGGTAATTCTCTCCTATTCCCCTAAAATCGAGTATCTTACGGAAGTAATTGAAAATTCACATAGAATCGAGTAGGAGCTGAATAATTATTTTATTCAGCGTCCTCTCACACCACCGTACGTACCGTTCGGTATACGGCGGTTCATTAGGAATTGTGTACAATTAGATATCTTTGGGATAAACTCTTATAACCTATGCTTTCAAAGTATTTATTTGTAAGAGTCTTATTTAGGATTGGGCTATTGGATATTCTCCAGTAGCCTTTCCTTGTATTGGCGTATTCCCAGGCTTTTTGTTCTTCTACTCCTAGTTTTACTAAGTTATCATGCTTCGTTTTTATCTTCTTCCATTGTTTCCATATACATGCCCTTAGTCTTCGCCTTATCCATTCGTCAAGGGTTTTCATTATGCTTTTCGCGTCTGCTAATCCAAAATAGTTGACCCATCCTGTTGTTATTTGATTTAGTCTTTTTATTCTGTTTTCCATGCTTATTCCCTTGTTCCGATTGGTTATTTCTCTTACTTTTTCCTTAAACCTTTTGATGGATTTTTCATGGATTCTTATTCTTACTTCGTTTTCTTTTGTATAGAATGAAAATCCAAGAAATTTTCTTCTCCATGGTCTATCTACAGCACTTTTTGCTTCGTTGACTTTTAGTTTTAATTTGCTTTCTATGAATTTCTTTATGCTCTTCATTACTCTGTTTCCTGCAGACCTGCTTTTTACATATATGTTGCAGTCATCTGCATATCGGCAGAATTTATGCCCTCGTTTCTCAAGTTCTTTGTCTAGTTCGTCCAACATTATGTTTGCTAATAGGGGACTTAATGGCCCTCCTTGGGGTGTCCCTTCTTCTGTTGATATTTTGATTCCGTTTATCATTACTCCTGATTCTAGGTATCTTCGTATTAACTTTAGTACCCTTTTATCTCCTATCCGCTTTTCTAGTTTGGACATTATTATGTCGTGGTTTACTCTGTCAAAGAACTTTTCTAAGTCCATATCTACAACCCATGTGTATCCTTCATTTATGTATGCTTCTGCGGCTTTTATTGCGTCTTTTGCACTGCGTCCTGGTCTGAATCCATAACTGCTATCAGAAAATGTATGGTTGTAGACTCTATTTAGTATTTGGGCTATTGCTTGTTGTATTAGTCTGTCTAGTACTGTAGGTATTCCTAGGAGTCTTACTCCTCCATCTGGTTTGGGAATTTCTACTCTTCGCACTGGTTGTGGTTTGTATTTCCCCTCCAGCAGTTGTTGTTTTATGGTTGGCCAGTTTTCTTTGAGATACGGTAGAAGTTCATCTACTTCCATCCCATCGACTCCATGGCTTCCTTTATTTGCAACAACGCGCTTGTATGCTGCTTCCATGTTCCCTCGTTCTACTATCATTTCAAGCATCTTGCCGGTATATCTTTGTACCTCGTTTCTTCCATCTTCCGACGCCGATGATATACTATGCACTTCCGTTGTCTTTTGAAATTCCATTTCTCTATTCAACGGATAGCCTCTTTGTTGAGTTGTCTGCAGTCTCTGCATATCTTTCGAGTCCATAAGATTTTCAAAACCTCCTAACGTTCGGTCCTTCCTTATCTATTCATGTCTAGATAAGTACTATGACCTCTGCTGACTTCTCAAGGTTCAGCCATACATCACTGCATGGGTTGTCACTTCAGATTTTACTTCCATGACTTATCCTTGAGACCTCCCCGGGTAAGAACGATAACTTTCATCTCATATATCTGCCAGATTTACTGTATGGGATTCGGGTAGTGTTGGACTTCGTTTTGTTACGCAAACTCATCCACCCCAATTCAGCCTCTTATCTGGTTCTTGTTCATCAGACCGAGATTTTGCCTTAAGCTTCCTTCAGATTCCACCTCACGATGGACACCCTTGCTCTTGGCTAGTGGTTCCCACTACCAAGCCCACAGCGGACTTTCACCGCCTAGCTATCGCCCATGCCGGGCGCACGTAAATGATGAGTACTTTTTAATGACTCACGCGAAGCGTTGTAAAATAAAAGTTTATTACAAGGGCTCAAAAACAGCAAGACACTTGGAATTTTTTTAGACCTTATGGGGCTTTTATTCTCTCGTAAAGAATAATTTAGGTGGTAAATATGCCCTTACCAAGTACTGCATTTTGTCACTCCTCAAGAAGCTCTTTTACAACTTCTATACCGTTTAATTTCATGTGATACAAAAACATGGTATGTATCAAATTGCCATCATGAGGCATTATCTTGAGGGACTCGGCAGTTTTTACAGATGTATCATAGGTTTCAACGCAATTTTCCGGTACAATTACATTTACTTTAAGATTATTGGCATTTGCAATCATTTTTATAGACATAGCCGTCTGGTAAACGCATAAGTCAGTGCAATCTCCCACTACAATAAAAGTAGATTTTCCTTCCTTTATCATTTCAACAACTTTCTTCAAAAACTCATTCCAGCCTTCTAATTCCCCTCCAAAAAACACATTCAACGAATTTTTCTCCACAATCACAGGTTCCCCTTCAATTACTTCCTTCAGTTCGTCAACAATTTCACCCTCATAGGTGGCTTTTACACAGTGAGGTGGAAATTCTCCAAATTCAACTGCATCTGAAGGATGAGCGTCATTTAAAAAGAACACATTTTTTATCCCCATTCTGTAGCAGGCCTTTAATAAATTCTTTATAGGTTCTATTATGCCTGCCACTCTTGGACTAGCTAATGGACCGCTTTTACAAAAACCGTTTAGCATATTCACAACCAAAACTGAAACCTTATCCTCTCCACCAGCATTGTATATCACACTGCTTAAACTTTTTTCTTCCAGGTTGCTATAAAAATCAAAAAGGTAATTTAAAAATGGCCTTGTGTTATACAAAAAACTGTCAAAATTCATAAAAAACACCCCTTTATATGTTTATTCTTACCAAAATTATACCATAAAAACAATTCTTAAACATAATGTATTACATATTGAAAAAAGTTTCTCTAGCTACAGCCAAAAGTCTCCCCTCTTCTGTGTAAGCCTCACAAACTGCAACAGTAGTTTTATTGCCAGCATGTACTATTTTTCCAATCGCCTTTACTTTGTCGACCAAATTTGCAGGTGAAACATAATTTATATTCATTTCAAGAGTCACCACTTGCTTTCCAACTGTGCGAGCTGCCATACCCATTGTAATATCCATCAAAGAAAAAAGCACGCCTCCGTGAGCAATGCCAAAAGGATTTAAGTGTTTTTCTTCAATTTCCATTTTTGTAACAGCATAACCCTTCCCTAATTCTGCTACATGCACCCCTATTAATTGATGAAAATTAGTACTCCTATTTATTTTTAAAAGCTCTTCAAAAAGTTTTTCATCTATTCCACCATTTATTGCTTTCACATTCCCGCCCTCCTCATAAGTAGTTGTTATTATTATAGCATAAAAAACACAGGACTTTTCCTGTGTTTATGCAAATATTTTATGCCATATTTTTATAATATACTCTTCAACAGAACTAAGTATTCCTTCAAGATCTCTTAAAATTTTACTGCTTATAAATCCTATTATAAAGCCGGCTATGACATCCAGTGGATAATGTACTCCCACATATATTCTTGCAAATAAAAGTAATAGAGTTAAAACCATCATTATACTGCCAATAATTTTATCATACATAAGCTCTGTAAAAGATAAAGCCGAGCCTCCTGACGCATGGTCACTCGGAAAAGAAGCATCTGCAGGATGTTTTACCAAAAGATTAACCTTATGGTGTACAAAAGGTCTTGGCTCAAAATAAATAGTTGAAATTATTAAATTTAACCCTAGTGCAATAATAGCTGCAAAAAAGGCGTTCATAGAAGCCTTTTTACCCTTATCACCGCCCATAAACCACTGAACCAACATAAGCATCCCATACAAAATTGGAGAATACACAGCAATAAAAGTCATAATCTTGTCCAAAAAAATATTATGGCCTGCTAAGCCATTTATCATGTGAAAAAGTGTCAAATTCATGTTTCTTCACCTCACAAAATATTATAGAGGTGAAGTCTTAAAGGAAAATTAGATTTTCATTAAAAAGAAATTAAAAAATTTTAATAATCAATTCCCAAATTTTCTATTACAGATATAAACGCATCAACAATTTTAGGATCAAACTGTGTTCCCGCATTTTTCTTCAATTCTTCAATAGCTTGAGCCATTGTAAATGAATCTCTGTAAGGCCTTTTAGAAGTCATGGCATCAAAAGCATCAGCCACGGCTATTATTCGTGAACCTAAAGGTATCTTCTCACCTTTTAATCCATCAGGATATCCTTTGCCATCATATTTTTCGTGATGATGACGTATTATCTTTGCGATATTTTCCATAACCTTCATCTTATTTATAATCTCATAACTCATAACCGGATGATCCATTAAACTATTATGCTTCCAATTTTAATTGCAATTGCAATTTTAGGAGGAATAATCATCTCAAACAAAGCATTAAACCCAATCAGTCATATGACTGAAGTAGCAACAGAAATAAGCGAAAAAATGAGTTTGGACAATTCCAAACTCATTCCCTAAATCTTCTCAATCTCAAGGCATTTGATACAACTGATACTGAGCTAAATGCCATTGCCCCTCCTGCTATAGCTGGAGTTAAAAGGCCCATTGCGGCAAATGGTATGCCGATTGTATTGTATACAAAAGCCCAGAATAAATTTTGATATATATTTCTCATGGTAGCTTTGCTTAATTTTATGGCGGTCACAATACCCATAAGATTTCCACTTATCAACGTTATATCTGAGGTTTCTATCGCCACATCTGTACCTGTACCTATCGCTATGCCAACATCCGCAGTAGCTAAAGCAGGAGCATCATTAATACCATCTCCCACCATTGCAACTACTTTTCCCATTTTTTGAAGCTTCATAACCTCTTCAGCTTTATGTTCTGGCAATACTTCTGCCACCACATTTTTTATACCAACTTGTTTTGCTATTGCCTCAGCAGTCCTTTTATTATCTCCCGTAATCATGTATACTTCGATACCCATAGCTTGTAACTCTTTAATAGCTTTTGCCGAGTCACTCTTTACGGTATCTGCAACAGCTATAATGCCATAAACTCTGTCGTGAGATGCCAATATCATTGCTGTTTTACCTTGTGATTCTAGTTCTGTGACCTTATCTTCAATTGACGTTATATCAATATTTTGTCTGTCCATGAGCCTTCTATTGCCAATATAAAACTCTTTTTCATTTATCGTAATGCATATACCGTAGCCTGGTATAGCCTCAAATTTCTCAGGGTCTTCCAATATTTTGAATTTTTCTTTTGCTTTATTGACAATTGCTTGTCCCAATGGATGCTCAGAATTTTTTTCCGCAATTCCCGCAATTTTCAAAATCTCATCTTCGGTGAAATCTCCAAGAGCTACTATGTCTGTAACTTCCGGTTCTCCTTTTGTTATCGTCCCAGTCTTATCAAATACTATTGCCGTTATTTTCCCTGCCCTCTGCAGATGTTCTCCTCCCTTTATGAGTATACCATTTTCTGCTCCTTTTCCTGTCCCTACCATCACAGAAGTGGGAACTGCAAGTCCAAGCGCACACGGGCAGGCAATTACAAGTACTGATACTGCATTTATTATGCCCGCATTAAAATCTCCATACCCAAAATACCAAATTAAAAATGTGGTAGCAGCTATGGCTATAACTGTGGGTACAAAAATACCAGAGATTTTATCAGCAATTTGTTGAATTGGCGCTTTTGATCCTTGGGCATCTTCTACCATTTTAATAATTTGCGATAGTACCGTATCTTTACCCACTTTTGTCGCTTCAAATTTAAACGTTCCTGTTTTATTTATCGTAGCGCCAATTACTTCATCACCAACGCCTTTTTCTACAGGAATAGATTCACCAGTTATCATAGATTCATCTATTGTGGAACTACCCTCAACTATTTTACCGTCAACTGGTATTTTTTCGCCCGGCCTTACAACAACGATATCCCCGACTTTGACTTCTTCAATAGGTATATCTAATTCTTGCCCATCCCTTATCACTCTTGCGGTCTTTGCTTGTAGTCCCATGAGGTTTTTTATTGCTTCAGATGTTTTTCCCTTGGCTGTAGCTTCAAGCAGCTTACCTAATGTTACAAGCGTTATAATAACTGCTGATGCCTCAAAATACAAGTAATTGTGTATCTCATGAGAGGGTTTGGTAAATACATTGTACAAACTATAAAAATACGCTGCAGATGTTCCCATAGCTACCAAAGTATCCATATTTGCCGTCATATTTTTTAAATTGTTCCACGCACCCTTATAATATCTAAAACCTACGATAAACTGAACAGGTGAAGATAAAAATACCTGTAACCACGGATTATCAAGTATTCCTCCTGAAATTTTAAACATTCTAAAAACCATTGATATTACTAACGGCACAGTTAAAATCGCTGAATATATTACAAGTTTCCTTAATGTATTTATTTCTCTCTCCTTTATCTCTTTTCCTGTATCAAT
The DNA here is from genome assembly GCF_003722315.1 of Thermoanaerobacter ethanolicus JW 200. Taxonomy (NCBI): domain Bacteria; kingdom Bacillati; phylum Bacillota; class Clostridia; order Thermoanaerobacterales; family Thermoanaerobacteraceae; genus Thermoanaerobacter; species Thermoanaerobacter ethanolicus. Next base: position 2,380,367 of record NZ_CP033580.1, read on the forward strand.
ACCTACTCCAGTTTTTTCCTTTGCATCATATCCTATATCTTTTATCGCTTTAATCATTTTTTCTGTATCAACTTCATTTGAATCATATTCGACAATTGCTGTCTCAGTCGCAAAATTAACTGATGCATTGCTTACACCAGGCAGGTTTTTTAAGGTTTTTTCGATTTTGGCAGCGCATGATGCGCAGGACATACCCACAAGTGCAAGCTCTGCTTTATCTTTTATTACACCATATCCTATATCTTCTATTTTTTTCTCAATATCGCATATGTTAATTTTATCTGGATCATATATAACCGTTGCTTTTTCAATCGCAAGATTTACATTTGCATCTAAAACTCCATCTAAGCTTTTAAGCCCTTTTTCTATTTTTGTTGCACAGGCTGCACAAGACATCCCTGTTATTTTTAAATTAGCTTTTTCGGCCATATTTTCATCTCCTCTTCATCTCTCAGTATTCTTATAGGAAATTCTTCCACATAAAAGGAGATTCAGAAATTTTATCTAACTTTTCTTTCTATTGTTCCCCCTCCTACAACAATATCTCCATCATAAAAAACTACTGACTGCCCTGGTGTAATAGCCCTTTGTGGATTGTCAAATTTCACAAAAACCCTCCCATCTTCAAGTGGTCGTATTACTGCATCCTGCTCTTTTGCAGTGTACCGTATCTTTGCTTTTACTCTCATCTCTCCTTCAAGTTTGTCAATTGAAATAAAGTTGTTATTATAGGAAATGAGTTCATCCCCAAATACTTCGTCACCGTATCCTAATACTACCACATTATTTTCTGCATCAATATCGACAACATAGAGGGGTTTGCCAACAGAAATTCCTAAACCTTTCCGTTGTCCTATTGTATAATGTATAATCCCTTTATGATAACCTAAAAATCTACCTCTCGTATCGCGGAATTCTCCTGGTTTTATCTCTTCTTTGGCATTTTCTCTAATAAATTTTCCATAATCATTATCAGTTACAAAACAAATTTCTTGACTGTCTGGCTTTGATGCAACAGGCAGGCCTAAATTTTTAGCTAACTCTCTGACCTCATCTTTTTTATATTTACCCAGTGGAAACAAAATATGCTCAAGCTGAGTTTGAGTAAGATTATATAGTACATAAGTCTGGTCTTTGGAAGTATCTACAGATTTCTTTAATAAATACCTTCTTCTTTCTTCATCGTACTCTTTAATCGCATAATGGCCTGTTGCTACATAATATGCATCTATCATCCAGGCTCTTTTTAAAAGTTCTTCAAATTTTATATATTTATTGCAAGCAATACAGGGATTGGGAGTCCTACCTTTTAAATATTCATCTACAAAATAATCTATTACTTTTTCTTTAAAAACATCCTTAAAATTCATTACATAATATTTAATACCAATCTTATTTGCTACTCTTCTGGCGTCATTAACAGCACTTAATGAACAACAGCCGCCTTCAACTCTTACGGCTTCCTCATCTTTGTCCTGCCATATTTGCATCGTAACACCTATAACATCAAATCCCTGCTCTTTTAAAAGATACGCTGAAACAGAGCTATCAACACCTCCGCTCATTCCCACAACTACTCTGTTATTCTTTTTCATAAAAAAATTTTTTAACCTCCTTGTAGATTCTCTCATACAATCTGTGATATTGACCTTAATCTTTTAACAATTTGTGGAAGTACTTCTAAAACCTTATCTATATCTTCTTCTGTGTTATCTTTACCTATTGTAAGTCTCAAAGACCCTCGAGCTAATTCTTTTGAGAGCCCAATTGCCAGAAGCACATGAGATGGCTCAAGTGAACCAGAAGTGCATGCTGAACCACTTGAAGCACATATTCCTGCCATATCTAAGTTTAAAATAAGGGATTCGCCATCTACAAATTCAAATGATACATTAACATTGCCTGGAAGCCTTTTTGTTGGATGCCCGTTTAACCTCGCATATGGTATTTTTTCTAATATTCCATTTATAAGTTTATCTCTTAAAAATGTAAGTTTATTTATATGAGAATCCAAATTTTTCGTGATAAGCTCTATCGCTTCCCCCAGTCCTACTATTCCTGCAACATTTTCTGTGCCCGCTCTTCTATTCCTTTCCTGTGTTCCACCTTGTATAAGCGAATGAATCTTTACACCCTTTTTTATATATAATGCTCCCACGCCTTTAGGTCCATATATTTTATGGGCAGATAGAGATAACAAATCAACATCTAATTTTTTTACATCTATTGGTATATTACCAACTGCTTGCACAGCATCAGTATGAAAATATACATTTTTCTCATGAGCTATTTTGACAAGCTCATCAACTGGCTCTATCGTACCTATCTCATTATTGGCAAACATTATAGAAACAAGGATTGTTTTATCTGTAATTGCCTTTTTTAAATCTTCAGGTTTTACAAGTCCATATTCGTCAACTGGAAGATATGTTACTTTGAATCCTTCTTTTTCAAGATATCGACAAGTATTAAGTACTGCATGATGTTCAATTTCCGTTGTAATAATGTGATTTCCCTTATCTTTTAACGCATATGCTACACCTTTTAATGCCCAATTATCAGACTCAGACCCACCACTGGTAAAATATATTTCGTCTGCATCTGCACCCAGCGCTTTTGCCACTTTTTCCCTCGCTTCTTCCATAGCTTTTTTCGCTTCTTGACCATATGAATACGTGGAAGATGGATTACCAAAAACATCACTATAATATGGTAACATCGCCTCTAATACCCTTTTATCAACTGGAGTAGTCGCTGCATTGTCTAAATAAATTCTATCCACAAAAATCGCCTCTCTCTATTATTTTCTATTTCTTAGTATCTGTTCATATTCTGCTTTTTTTATTCAAAAACTTTGTGCATACTTAAATATCTTTCCCCAGTATCAGGCAACACAGTTACAACCCGTTTTCCTTTCCCGAGGCGATTTGCAACTTCAATTGCCGCAAAAACATTTGCGCCTGAAGAAATACCACAAAGAATCCCTTCTTGTTTTGCAAGTATCATTGACATCTCAAAAGCATCTCTCTCTTTTACCTTTATAATTCCATCGATAATGTCAAGATTTAATGTGTCAGGAATAAATCCAGCTCCTATTCCTTGTATCTTATGAGGTCCAGGTTTGCCGCCTGACAATACAGGAGATTCTTCCGGTTCAACTGCAAAAATCTTTATATTTTTGTTATATTGCTTTAAAACTTTTCCTACCCCGGATATTGTTCCACCTGTACCTACACCTGCTACAAATGCATCTATTTCTCCATTTGTATCTTTTAATATTTCTTTTGCCGTTGTAAGTTCATGTATTTCTGGATTCGCAGGATTTTTAAACTGATCTAACATTATATAATCAGGATTTAATTCCAAAATTTCTTGTGCCTTTTTTATGGCTCCTTTCATGCCCTCTGCACCGGGTGTTAAAACAAGCTCTGCTCCATATGACAAAAGTAAATTTCGTCGTTCTATACTCATCGTATCAGGCATTACAAGAATCAACTTATACCCTTTTACAGCACTAACCATCGCAAGACCAATACCTGTATTTCCACTGGTAGGTTCAACAATTGTCCCACCAGGTTTTAATCTTCCTTCTTCCTCAGCTCTTTTTATCATATTTAATGCAATTCTGTCCTTAACACTTCCACCTGGGTTAAAAGACTCTAATTTTACTATGACCTCCGCTGTATTTTCAGGAACAATTTTATTTAACCTAATCATAGGTGTATTGCCTATAAGCTGGGTTATATCCTCATAAATTTCGTTTTGTCTTTTAGGCATAACTTTTTGCCTCCTTTTAATTCCGAGTATTACGATAAGAATTATAAATTTTCTCTTTTTAAGGTATCACAATCTTAAATTAATGTCAATGGATATATTCACGTTATGCTGTTATTCTGTAGCATTTTGCTGCGAGTCGATCTTCCCTTCTAAAAATTTAATGTATTCACTACCCCATTCATGCATTTTATCCATGACTTCTAGAAATTTAATACCTATTTCAGTCAGTGAATATTCCACTTTGGGTGGTACCACATTATACACTTCTCTGTGTACAAGGCCATCCCTCTCTAATTCCCTTAGCTGCTGCGTCAAGTATCCCTGCCTTATATCAGGCAAAAGCCTTTTCAGCTCATTAAAACGCTTAGGCCCTTCTCGTAGCTGCCATATTATGACCAGCTTCCATTTGCCAGCTACCACGTATTGAGTAACAGCTATAGGACATTTTACATTTAACAATCCTTTTCTTAATTCCATCTTTACACCCCTTTAGTACGTTTTTTTATACTACGTATGAAAAATTGTTGTACTTGCGAAAAGTAATTTTATTTGATATTATTTTACCCGAACGTCAAAAAAACATCAATGCCTGGAGGTGGAATATAAGAAACATATTTAATTTCTTAATAGAAAGCACTGGATAAAGCCACAGTAGCTTCCATCTGAACAAGGAGACATATTTTGTTTGTGAACATTCAATACTAAAAATGTATAAAACTCCATGCATAATTTCAAAGACGCCCAGCGACATAATTATAAATCAGTAGACAATTCATTTTCTGAGGTATTTTATATAGAGCATAGCAAAAGATTTTTATTCAGCATACATATTCAAGTGCTCAAAAGTCAATTTTTTAACCAAAAATTTTTCGCACGAAAGGAGACTAAATATGAGCAAATTATTGTATATTAAAGCAAATCCCAAAAATGATGATGCATCAAGGACTTTCAGGATATCTGAACAATTTATAAAGACCTATAAAGAATATAATCCTCAAGATGAGATAATCACTTTGGATCTATACAAAGAAAAAATACATTTTTTGACACTGGATGACATCAACAGCATTTTTGGACCCAAAACTGATAGCTCAAAGGATCATCCAATATTAAAATATGCTTATCAATTTGCAGAAGCTGACAAGTACGTCATAGCTGCTCCTATGTGGAACTTAGGTATTCCCTCCATTTTAAAAGCCTACATCGACTATATAACAGTATCAGGTATAACATTCAAATATACAGAGCAAGGGGCCGTGGGGCTGATGAAGGGCAAAAAAGCTGTCCACATCATGGCCACTGGCGGGGAATACACTCATGGACCTTTTTCAGGATTTGAAATGGCAAACAGATATATAAAGGCAATACTTACCTTTATGGGAATTGAAGTAGTAGAAACTATAGTAGCAGAAAGACTGGATATAATAGGAGAAGATGTAGAAAAAATAGTGTCAGAGGCAACCAAACGAGCTCAGGAAGTTGCTAAAACATTTTAATACAAAAGTCTTCCATGAGTAATTTAGAAAGGCCAGATAGATATTTTATCGTAACCCAATGCGAAGATGAACCTCATGTTGTTAATGCATGGAATAGCTATGTCAATGTTACACTTGGGCGTTAATTCCTGTCGGTAAATGAACAAGGCGGAAAAAAAGATAGAAATGAGCAATCGGGTTAAATCGACAATTTGGAATCGAATAGTTCAGCGAAAAATATACAAAGGAATAAGTTTTTTGAACACTGGAACTACAAAATTCATAAAAGAACGTTCCCATTTGACATGAGGAAAGAGAAATTTCCATGGTTTAGAACTATTCTAGAAATAACCATTGATACTGCTAAACAAACCTTTTAAAATTAGTTTAGCATTATCATTATTTCTAATATTTATAAAGACCCCATTTGATGCGGGGTCTTTTTATGCACTTTCATGTATTTTTTAAAAGCTTATAAACTTTTTGCTATTTTTGTTTTAATACTCTTATAAATATTACCATTAATTTTTAATGTTTTTTCTTTCTTAAGAATTGCCATTAAGCTGCGCAAAACACCCTGTTATTTTGTTTTCAGAAAGGTATAATAAAATAATATATGCAAATACTATTTTTGATAATAAAAAGCGAGGTGTGTCACATGTCAGCAGAAAATGTAGTTAAATGTTCAGTAAATACTTGTAGTTACTGGAAAGATATGAAATGTCATGCTCCATCGATTGAAATAAATTCAAAAGTAATGTCTGCAAAAACTAGTGCAGAAACAGAATGCACAACATTTAAACCAAGATAACGCAAAGAAAAGCATTGATATTTCATTCAATGCTTCAGACTGTAGACAAACTTTCGAAAATAGGATATTTTGCAATCGGTGCGACTTGTGACAAAGCGTCAACAAAACTTAACAAGACCGAGGGTGGAGGCAGGGCCGTAGCCACGGATGGCGGAGGCGGGCACTAAGACAGGGATGTCGAATGTGCCCGGTACCCTGCCGGAACCCGAAGGTCGAGTTTAGTTTTGTCGCTTTGGAACATCGGAGTGACGATGCAAAATATCCTATTTTAAAATTTTTTGACTTTGTCAACAAACTGAAGCATTGATATTTCATTCAATGCTTTTCTTTCATTTAAATTTTTTAATAGGTATTATACTTCATATCCGGTATCAATAATTGCTTTTTTCATATCATCTACAGAAACTTTAGCAGGATCATATGTTACCGTAACATTACCTTTGTCAAGGTCAACAATAGCTTTCGATACCCCATTTAATTTCTTTAGTGCAGTTTCGACAGACATTTTGCAATGATTGCATGACATTCCTTTAACATTTATAACGATAGTCTCACCTTTAGTTCCAAACAGGCCCATAATCCATCTTCCCCTTTCATAAAATTTAAAATATATTAAATAAATATTATATCGAAGCAGCACACATTTTATCAAAAACTTCCTGCATCAACGTTTTTTCCTTTTTAAAAAGCTTATAATTGCGGGTATTAACGATATGACAATTATCGCAATTGTCACCAATCCAAAATGGTCTCTCACTATTTGCAAATTCCCAAAATAGTACCCACCTAAAGTAAAAAGTAAAACCCACAGCGTTCCTCCTAATGCATTGTAAAATAAAAACTTAAAATATCTCATTTGTCCAATACCCGCTACAAAAGGGACAAAAGTTCTAATAATTGGTATAAATCTTCCTACAACAATAGTAATAGAACCATACTTTTCATAAAAGTCACGAGCTTCCAGCAAATGCTCTCTTTTTATTAACCGTAGGTTTTCTCTTTCATAAATTTTTCCCCCCACAAATTTCCCTATATGATAGTTTATTGTATCTCCTAATATGGCAGCAAAGGCCAAAAGTATAACGACATAAAATATATTTAAACTGCCAATTGCTGCAAAAGTCCCTGCTGCAAAGAGAAGAGAATCTCCAGGCAAAAAAGGCGTCACCACAAAGCCAGTCTCAAGGAAAATAATAAAAAACAAAATGCTGTAAGTATATGTGCCATAAGTTTGAATAACACTGCCTAAATACTTATCAAGATGCAATACAATATCAATGAAGTTTTTTATAAGGTCCATTTACTCCATCCTTTCATATATATAGTAATTCTAATTCACAGCATTAATTATACTATATATATGAAAGGTTTTGTAAAAATATATGAAAATTTAATAGAATTTTAATCTTCTCCACCCCAGTGGCCATGCCTATGGCGCATACCTCTATGACCTCTTTGTTCTTCTTCATAAACTCTGTAATTTCCACCTTCCACTCTTATCGCTTTACCATTAACTAAAGCATCCGCTACTTTTTGTCTAGCTGAATTGATTATTCTAAAAAAGGTGGGTCTCGACACCTTCATCATATCAGCACATTCTTCTTGCTCTAAACCTTCCAAATCCTTAAGCCTTATAGCCTCTAATTCCTCTACTGTTAGTATAACTTCATCTAACATAGACATAGGCACACCTACTGGTTTAAAATGAGTTACATTTGGTTCACTTCTAACCCATCTGCATTTTGGAGGTCTTGGCATTTTATCACACCCTATTGTTTAATAAATGACGATTACTTTAATATTTTATACTTTTTAAAGAAAAATATCAATCCTTCATAAAGGCTAAAAATTTTTCAACAAGAATAGGGTCAAATTGTATCCCCGCCATCTTTCTAATCTCTTTTAGCGCTTGCTCTTTAGAAAGCCCCTTCCCTTCTTCATCTATCATCTGCACATAAGCATCTACTATAGCCAAAATTCTACATTCGTAAGGAATATCCTCTCCTTTTACAGCAAGTGGATAACCTTGTCCATTCCACCATTCATGATGCATTAAAATCATATCCGCAAGGTGAGCTAAATCAGGGGAAGACATGGCGATTCTATAACCTATTTCACAATGTTTTTGAAATTCCAATTTTTCTTCTTCATTTAAGTTATCTACCTTATCTAGTATTTTATCTGAAATTCCTATCATTCCAATATCATGAAACTCAGCCAGAAGCTCTAAATTTTTTATCCGCACTTGAGAAAGTTTTAAATATTCGGCAAAGTTTGCTAAAATTTCTTTGACTGCATTTAGATGCTTTTGTAGCTTAGGCTGTCGTATTTCAAACATCTTTAAGATAGAATCTAATACTTTTCTATAACTGCTTCTTTTATGAAATAGCTTCTCTCTATACATGTTATTATCTGCTTCTTTAAAAACTTCCTCAATTTTTTTAAAACTATTATTCTTCACTGCATAGCCTATTGACATACTTAAAGGTATGTTTTCTTTTTCAAAAGTAAATTTACTATTTTCAACCATTTTTCTTATTCTATCAACCGCTTCTTCTACAATCTCAATGCTAGCGTTAGGCAGTATTACAGCAAATTCATCTCCTCCTATTCGGGCGATAATGTCCTGTCCTCTAAAACATTTTCTCAGCACATCCGCCGCTGTTTTTAAAAGCATGTCTCCTGCCTTATGTACTATTGTATCATTGATAAGTTTTAATCCGTCTACATCACAAATTATCAAACCAGTCGGCACTATATTCTGTTTATCAACAAAAGCTAATTTTTCTTCAAAGAAGTTTCTATTGTAAAGGCCAGTAAGTATATCATGGGTGCCCAAGTGCTCAAGCTTCTCTTGCGCTAACTTCCTTTCTGTTATATCTCTTATTATCGTCATAATAAGCTTTTCATTTTCAAAATCAACACTTACTACATTGGCCTCCACATAAAACTCGCTACCGTCTTTTCTCTTATGTTGTAAGTTCAGCAAAACACCCCTTTCAGCTTCAACATCTAACAATTGAGTCAACTCCTCTTTCTCACAATTACAAAGCTCAAAAATATCCATCTTTAAAAGTTCTTCCATTTCATAGCCATAAGCCTTTATTGCAGCTTTATTCACCTCTATAATCTTGCCATCTTCATATCTTGCAAATAAAATTATGTCATTTATATTGTCAAAAAGCAGTTTATATCTTCTTAAAATTTGTTCGGTTTTTTTGTTTTTTGTAATATCACGGGAAATAAAAGATATACCAATATATCTACCTAACTCATCTTTTAAACCAGCAAGTGAAACAAGCACATGTATAGTTTTTCCCTCTTTTGTAATCCGCATTCCTTCATAACTTTTTATTTCTTCTCCTTTTAACAATCTTTGTAAAATATTTTTGACTTTTTCTTTTTCAAAATCTGGCATCAAAGTGTATATGCTCTTGCCTATCATTTCATCAGCTTTATAGCCGTATATTTTTTCACATCCTTTATTCCAAGTTTGAATAATGCCTTCAAGGTCAAAACTCCCAATTCCTTCATTAGAAGATTCTACAATAAATTCATACTGTTTCAATAGCTTTTCATACTCTCTTTTATCGCTTATGTCTCTAAAAACCATAACTGTCCCAATTACATTTCCCTCTGAGTCTTTTATGGGAGCAGCAGAATCGGCAATGGATATCACACGAGCATCTTTTGATATCAAAGCAGTATGATTTGCAAGCCCTGTAATTTCACCAGTTTTTAAAACTTTTTCTATTGGAATTTCTACCTTCTCTTTTGTATCTTCATTGATTATATTAAAAACCTCATCAATTCTCTTTCCTAATACCTCTCCTTCTTTATACCCTGTAAGCTTTTCTGCAGTAGGATTCATAAACTCTATATTGCCGTTTGCATCCGTAGCAATAACTCCGTCTCCAATGCTCTTTAATGTAACACGAAGCCATTCTTTTTCTTTATTCAAAGATTTCATAAGTTCTTCTTGTTTGTGAAAAATAATAGCTAATATATTGCTTGCAATTTCATAGAAATGCATCAGTAAAGCAATCGCTAATATAACTTTTAAGGAATACAAAAGGTCAAAATCAACTAAATAATTTATCAAATTAAAGTGTTTTATAACGGGAAATGTAATCTCACGAATGCCCATTAAAATAAGTAATATTCCTATGACTAAACTAGAAATCACTTTTGAGGATTTGAAATTTTTAAATATCAATGTACCAGAAAATATACTCATAACCCCTAAAAAAATATACATTGGAATCACAGCTATATAATTACTACTTTCTAAAATTTTATTTACTGCATACCACCCTAAACTTAGTGAAATAATCCATAAACCCTTTTGCAAAAAATTTACTTCAAAAAAAGATTGAAAACCATAAGTAAACAATATAGAACTTATTACAAGCAAACCATATACTATCACCTGTATCAAAAATGTATTAGGCATATCCCCATATTCTATTGCATATTCCATGGCGTATCTTATTAAATCAAGTCCCCATGCACTTCCCCAAAATAGAATATATTTTTCCTTTCCTGCATTATGCACTAATAAATAAAATATTGCTAAAATCAACAAAATTAATATCTGGTAATTTATTGAAATATGTATATTGCTAGCCATCCTATTCCCTCTCTCCCTAGAAAAACAAATGTTTCTAAATACATTATAAATCCATTTTTAATTTATGTCCATTATCAAGTTCATTTTTCCGAAAAATAAAAAGAGAGAGGTGCCTCTCTCATTCTCTTATTAATATTTCGCCAAAATTTCCATTCAGTTTTTCTTTTATTTTTTTTAAAAAGCTAATATCATAATCTTGAATTTCACTTTTCTCCTTATCTAATACTCCTTCAGCATACTTGTACCTTTGTAAAACATACCTTTTTGCAGGAGAAATCCAATCAGCTAAAGCCTCAAAATCTTCTAAAGTAAGTAGTTTGTCATTTACAGTAGTTCTAAATTCGTAATCTATATTAGAATTTTTAACTATCTCTACACTTTTTTGAATATTATCTATATCTTTTTTGTTTTTTAAAAATATGCCATATTTTTCTATTGGCGCTTTTATATCCATAGCTATATAATCGAGCAATCCTTCATCTAATAGATCTTCTAACACTTGTGGCCTTGATCCATTAGTGTCAAGCTTAACACTAAAATTTAAATCCTTTATATTTTTTATAAAATCTTGTAATCCTTTCCAAAGAGTAGGTTCTCCGCCTGTAATACACACTCCTTCTATTAAATTTGCTCTCTTTTTAAGGTAATCAAAAAACTCCTTTTCACTCCGTATACCTTCCCTTATTTGAATTAAATAAGAGTTATGGCAGTAAGGACACTTAAAATTGCAGCCACTTACAAAAACAGTGGCTGCAATTTTTCCTGGGAAATCAGCAAAAGAAACAGGCATAAAATCGTACATCATACAACAAATTCCTTTCTGTCCTTAAACTCTTTTTTCTTCCCTTCATTCCAATTCTTTACTGGCCTATAATATCCAACTACGCGGCTGTAAACCTCACATTCTTTCCCACAGTAAGGACATTCAAAATGTTCCCCAGAAATATACCCATGGTCTTCACAGATTGAAAAAGTTGGAGTTATAGTGTAATAAGGAATTCTATAATTATAAGCTATTTTTTTGACTAGAGCTTTGCAGGTGTTCACATCGTTTATACTCTCTCCAATAAATCCGTGAAATACTGTACCTCCTGTGTATTTTGTTTGTAACTCTTCTTGTAAGTCTAAAGCAGTAAATATATCTTCCGTAAAGTCTACAGGAAGCTGTGTTGAATTAGTATAGTAAGGCACATCGCTACCTGCAGTTATTATGTCGGGGAATAATTCTTTATCTTTTTTAGCCAATCTATAGGAAGCTCCTTCTGCAGGGGAGGCTTCTAAATTGTACATGAAATTAGATTCTAATTGATATTGTTCTAATTTATGCCTCATAAAATCTAATACTTCAAGTGCAAATTTCCTTCCCTCTTCACTGGCTATGCTTACTCCCATGAAATTTAATAGTGCTTCATTCATTCCAATGAGTCCTATCGTGTTAAAATGATTTTTCCAGTAAAATCCAAATCTCTTTTTTATATCTCTTAAGTAAAATTTTGAATAAGGATACAATCCCATTTCAGTCATTTTCTCTAAAACTTCTCTCTTTATTTCAAGGCTTGTTTTTGCAATATCCATAAGCCTTTCTAACCTTTGGAAAAACTCTTCTTTTGATTTAGATAAATATCCAATTCTTGGAATATTTATTGTTACAACTCCTATTGAACCTGTAAGAGGATTCGCTCCAAAAAGCCCTCCTCCACGCTTTCTTAATTCTCTGTTGTCCAACCTTAGCCGACAGCACATACTACGCACATCATTGGGATCTAAATCACTATTTACAAAATTGCTAAAATAGGGTAAACCATACTTCGCAGTCATTTCCATTATTTTATTTATGACAGGACTATTCCAGTCAAAATTTTTAGTTATATTATAAGTAGGTATTGGAAAAGTAAATATCCTCCCGCTGGCATCTCCTTCCATCATAACTTCTGCAAATGCTATATTTAACATGTCCATTTCTTTTTGAAATTCTTTATATGTTTTATCCATCAATTGACCACCAATTATAACAGGTTCATCTGCCATAATCTCCGGTACCACAAGATCCATAGTTATGTTTGTAAAAGGAGTTTGAAATCCCACTCTAGTTGGAACATTTATGTTAAATATAAACTCCTGTAAAGCTTGCTTAACCTCTTTGTAAGAAAGATTATCGTAATATATAAAAGGTGCCAAATAGGTATCAAAATTAGAAAAAGCTTGTGCACCGGCTGCTTCCCCTTGAAGTGTATAGAAAAAATTGACAATCTGTCCAAGAGCGGACCTAAAGTGCTTTGGAGGTTTGCTTTGAACTTTCCCCTCTACCCCTGTAAATCCAGAAAGCAGTAAATCCCTTAAATCCCATCCACAGCAATACACAGATAAAAGGCCTAAGTCATGAATGTGCAAATCTCCATTTACATGGGCATCTCTAACTTCTGGAGGATATATTTTGTTTAACCAGTAATGAGCTGTTATCGTACTGGAGATATGATTATTTAAACCTTGAAGTGAATAACTCATATTGCTATTTTCATTTACTCTCCAATCTTGTTTCCCTATGTATTCATCCACCATTTTTTCAATGTCCATAAACATTTTTTTAAATTCTCTTATCTCTTGATGCTGTTTTCTGTACAAAATATAGGCCTTTGCCGCTTTAGCATGACCATGCTTTATTAAGTATTGCTCTACAATATCTTGAATCTGCTCTACACTGGCTATTCCTTCTAAATTATTTTCTACGTACTCTGTCACTTCATCTGCTATTTCAAGGGCATCTTTGTATTCCCCTTCTTCCACTGCCTTAAAAGCTTTGTATATAGCATTTGCAATCTTTATCTTATCAAACTCAACTTCCCTTCCATCTCTTTTTATAACCTTCATAGCAATTCTCATGATTTTAAACCTCCATTCTTTTGTAAAAATAATTAAACCCCTTAACTTCTACGGCAAGTTAAGAGGTGTGCAAAGTACCTCACCTCCTCTATCGACCGTAGAGCAAGTGTAATCCAAATACAGGCAGGTCTCCTGACTTAGGTTCATCGCTCTTTACGCCTTCCCACCTTTCAAACATCGGGGACGGTTCCTTTTGTTTGAACAGACAGTGGCTTTTTGTAAAGAGCTCACCATCACAGTGGCGGGACCGTGCAGGATTCTCACCTGCTTCCCTTTTAACCCAATTCCCCTTTGAAATTGGGCACCTGTATCTGTGTATATTCTCTTTTGCACAAAATCTAGTATATTATTTATTAATATCCCCAACATGTAGTATACCACTGCTTTCTTTCATTGTCAATACAAAAAATGATTTAAAATAGGCCATTATTTTTGCCTATTTTAAATCATTTTTTATAGCCCTTTTACAATTACTGCATATTCCATAAAAATTCAATTCTCCATAATACACATCAAAGTCATATTTTTTATCTATCATTTTTATATACTTTACCAAATTTGGGCTGTAATATTCGTCTATACTACCACAATATTTGCAAATTAAATGAGCGTGAATCTTTTTTTGTTAAACATTTTAAGTTCATAGTATTTTTTGTTTCCTATTATATTTTCTGATAATATTCCCTTATCTACAAAAATTCCTAAATTCCTATAAAGAGTTGCTACACCATAATGGGACCATTCTTTCCTAACTTCCTCAAGGAGTGTATCAAAATCAAAGTGAATATTAGGGCTCTTCAAAAATACCTCTATTAAAATTTGGCGTTTCTCAGTTATCTTTAAGCCATTTGCTTTCAATGTTTTTATTATTAATGACATCAAATCGTTTTTGTTTTTATACATCATAGACCACCATATTTTTAACATATGTTCAATTTAAATATACACATTTTATTGACATATGTCAATAATTATTAGTACATTTTTTCCCATTTATTCCACAAGGCATTGTTTATCTCATCCACCAATACCGAGTTAAATTGCATTCCTTTATTGAAAATTACCTATTTTTTATTTTTTCTAATTCATATGTTAATAAAAAAAGAGGCTTCATACAAAAAGTATAATGCCTCTTTATACTAAATTACACATTAACAAGTTCTAATCCTTTTACAGGACAGTGAGCGTATTTTCTGTCCTTTGCCACCAGTGTTGTGACTAACCCTTTAGAATATTTATTAAAAAGTATGTCATGGCCTACGCAAAGACCTATTACTACATTGAGTTCTGTATTTTCTTGGTTCATTATCTCTGCCTGTGTTATAGGATTGCAAGTAGCAACAAATCCCTCTTTATCTTTTTGAATGTAGACTTGTGCAAAATTCAGAAGCCTTAATTTAAGCCATTCTACAGACATACTTTTTTCCTATCACTCTTGAATTTTTTATCTTTTATGTAGGATTTCCCCTCCCATTTGTCGAATTATTATATATACACTATAAAAAATTTTTTAAGAAGGAGGAAATTCTACATGTACCAGCTTCAATTGCTTTTAAATATACCTGAACTCTTTACCTCTCAGTCTAAAATTGATTTCTATTCTTCTATGTTTGAAAATCTTGACCTGTCTTCAATACCTGAATTCCCTTCCTCTAGTCCTGGCCGTAAGGGTTATTCTCACCATGCACTTTTTAGAGCTTTTATTGTCATGAAAGCTGAAAGATTCGGCACAATTTCTGACCTTTTAGATTATCTCCGCAATAATCTTATCATTGCTCATCTTTGTGGCTTCGACATTTCTAAACCTCTTCCTTCTTATTGGACTTTTCGCCGTTTTATTAATGACTTCTCTCATGATTATTTGACCTCTATTTTTCAAAATCAGGTCAATATCCTCAAAAATATGGGTATTATCTCCGGTGAGTTTATTTCCATGGATTCTACCCCTATTAAAGCTAACACTAAGTTAAATAACCCTAAGTCTTTTTCTAAAAATAAATTCTCTAAAGATAATCAGCCTAAGTCAGATAAGGATTGTAAATTAGGCGTTTATTCTGCTTCTAACGATTCTTCTAATAAACGCTATAAGTTTTATTGGGGCTATAAAAATCACATTATTGTTGATGCTATCTCTGGTTTACCCATCGCTGAAACTACTACCCCCGCTGATGCCCCTGATTTTGAAGCCGCTTTATCTTTGCTTGAGAAGACTAATAAGTGGTTTAACCTTAAGTATGTTAATTTTATTGCCGATAAGGGGTATGATGTTAAGAGAGTTTATAATTTTGTTAGAGATACTCTCCATGGTCATTGTTTTATTCCTCTTAACAAGCGTAATTCTAAAAATCCCCCACTGACTGATGATGGTTATATGGTTTGTGAAGCAGGTATTAAAATGCTCAAAGATGGCAAGCAATATTTTGATGGTTTTATTAAGCAAAAATTTGTTTGCAAGTTCTGTAATTCTAAAGATGACTCTGCCTGCCCTATTCAGCATCCTAAATATTTTAATGGCAAAAAGCATAGAGGCTGTACTAAGTATGCTATTATATCTTCTGATTATAGGTCCTCTATTAATAGAGACTCCCTATATTTTAAGGCTGTCTATAAATTGAGGATTGAATCAGAAAGATATAATTCCCGCTTTAAAGCTCTAGATTTTGAAAAAGCTTATGTTAGAAATATTAATTCTGTCAGCAACCTTAATACTTTTGGCCATATTACTTTGCTTACTGTCGCTATTGTAGCTATTAAACTGGGTAAATTTGATGAGTTTAGATCTCTTGTTGCTTTGATGCAATCGGCCTAATTTTTATTGAATCTATTTCATGCCATTTTTTAACATTTGACTTCTACAGGATATTTATGCCCTTTTTTAGCTCCTCTTTTTGTCTTTTCTTTTCCCTTACCACTTCCTTTATGTTTGATTGTCAGTGTTGATTACTATATATTGTATGTAATACATATTTTGGTTTTTGATTATGATTATTTTAATTAATTTTGCACATCCCTATTTTGAATGTCTATATCTTCTATATCAATAGAACCGACTTTACAGCAAACAGGAACAATTTTTAAATCATATTGTTCTAATAATTTTACAAATTGTTTCGCTTCTTTACTCGTAGAATAACAAAATGCAACGCCAATAGTTTTAAATCCCATCTGCTTAATAAACTCTATTATTTCTTCTGCCCTACTTCTCAATTCTCCATTTTCCTTCTTAGGAAGAGTATTGGCGAAGTTCATTATCTTATGAACCATTTCATCTTGTTTGTATATCGCAACTGACTGTTCTACAATATCTCTTTTTTCAATAGTAGGACAATTTTTAGGAAAATTCCCCTCCCCTTTAGCACAAGGCTTTTTTGGACATACTCCACAGGTATAAATTGACTTCATTTTATTCACCTCTTGTATACTGTATACAATATTCGCTAAAAAAATTATAGCATATCCCTCTCCCCTGTGCAAGGGGATTATTCTTCAAAGCAATCTATACAGACCTTTTTCCCGCCTTTAAATCTTATCTCATTCTCCGCAGCGTATTGCCACATATTTTAACTGTATTGAAGGGTATATTACAATGTATCCTCTGGACCTTTTATGCTGTCAAGTTCATAAACATAAGGCTTTATATCCAGTATAGGACTTCCATCTAAGGCATCCACACCTTTTACATAAAGTTTATTTCCTTCAATTTTTACAAGGTCAGCCACACAAAAAGCTATAGGGTTTGGCCTTGAAGGAGAACGAGTGGCAAATACTCCTTTTATCTCTGGCCCCCATGGAGTGGCAGTTTTTATGACATCTCTTTTCCCTAAATGGCACCAGTAAAGAACTATTATGTGCTTTTTACTCTCTATATCCTGAAGCCCTTCTTGAAACTCAGGATATATTTCCAACACTGCTTCCTTATCGCTCACCCTTCCTTGATGAGGCGCTTCCCCTCTCTTTTTATAGGGACTGTGTATCACACCTATATGTATCAATTCCACGGCAATTATCCCTTCCTTTCCGTTAAAGTGGAATGAAAGTTCAGACGGAAGGGACGGTTCCCCATGTCCGAAAACTCAGACGGAAGGAACCGTCCCCCTTGTCTGTATAAGGACTGTGAATAATTCCTATTGGTATTAAATTCAAGCTAAACTACCCCTTTCTACAATTTAGAGTGGTATAACTATTGGTATATTACGGCATTTTTCTACTGCAACAGGTATACCATAAACAGCTTCTATATTTTCCTCAGTCATGACTTCCATTCCACCATAAGCAAAAATGGTATTATCTTTTAAAAGTAAAAATTTATCAGAAAATCTAAGTGCCAAATTTAAATCGTGGCTTATAACAATTGCTGCTATATTTTGCTCTTTCACTGTCTCTTTCACAATTCTTAAAACCTCGATTTGGTTTTTCAAATCCAAATTATTCGTCGGCTCATCCAAAAGCATTACAATAGGTTGCTGTGCTAAAGCCCTCGCTATGACTACCTTTTGCAATTCTCCTCCACTTAACTCATTTAAATAGCACAGTGATAATTTTTCTAAATCAAATTTTTTTAACACCTCATTTACAATCTTTATATCCCTTTCAGTCACATCCCACTTTATATGAGGTTTTCTTCCTAAAAGTACCGCATCAAATACAGTAAATCGACCATTCTCATTCCTTTGCGCCACATATCCTATTCTTTTAGCTACCTCTATTCTACTTAATTTTGAAATTTCATCTTTTTCGATATATATTGCTCCTTTGTGAGGTTTTAGAATTTTATTTATACACTTCAAAAGAGTAGATTTCCCCGCCCCATTGTTTCCTAAAATAGAAAGTAACTCTCCTCTTTGAAGAGTAAATTTAACATCTTTTAAAACGGGTACACTGGTATAACTGAATTCAATACCATCTATATCTAAAATCATCTCTTATACCCCCTTGAAAGCACATAGAGGAAAACCGGTGCTCCCAAAAAGGAGGTTATAGCGCCCACAGGTAATACTACCGGTGAAATAATAGTTCTGCCTAAAGTGTCTGATGCTAAAAGTATTAAACCTCCCATTACAGAAGAAGCAGGAATCAAAAATCTATGGTCTCCTCCAATTAATCTCCTCATTATGTGAGGTCCAACAAGTCCAATAAAGCCTATAATTCCTACAAAAGAGGTAATAACGGCAGCAATTAAAGAAGAGACAAACATGCCTAATAATCTTACTCTTTCCACGTCAACTCCAAGACCTTTTGCCGTTTCTTCTCCACTGTCTAAAGCATTATAGTTCCATCTGTTAAACATAAAATGTATCAGAGAAATACCTACAACTACAGACATTATGCCCAAATCCTTCCATGATGCCCTTCCTATATCTCCAAATGTCCAAAAAACTACATAAGCCACTTTTACATCATCAGCAAAATACTGCAAAATCATAGTAACAGCTGAAAACAAAGACCCTAAAGCTACTCCTGCCAAAACCATCGCTTCAGGAGTTACTCTAAAGCTTTTTGCCAACATCAATACGACTATTGTCGAACCCATTGAACCCAAAAAAGCAAAAAAAACTACCAAATAAGGATTGTTTATAATCACAGAATCAGAATTTGCAGTACTACCTGCACCAAACACAATTATAGCTACTGCTGCTCCAAAAGCTGCTCCTTGAGAAATACCTAAAGTGAAAGGAGAGGCTAAGGGATTTCTTAAAATGCTTTGGGTTACACATCCTGCAACTGAAAGACCAATTCCTGCTACAATTGCTGTTAAAACCCTTGGCATCCTAATGTTCCAAACTATGATACGAAATCTCTCTTCTCCCTTACCTAACAACGTTTTTATGACATCATAGGTACTAATGCCAGCCGAACCTGCATTTATAGCATATACTGCAAGTACAAATGTAGCCAAAGCTGTTAAAAATATAATCAATATTTTTCTTTTGATATATTTATTATAGCTATCCGGTACAGTATATATAAATGACTGTCTCAAAGCTTCATCCCCTTATCTTTGTAATTCCCCCACTCGAAAAGCGGAGGAATTATGTTATACTCTAAAACTTAATTTTTTCAAAACCCCCATACACTTCTTCCATTTTGTCATACACATTTTTTCCGTAATCTCCAAAAAACAAACTATAAATTTCTTTTGCCTTTTCTACAGGATCGATATCTTTAAATGCTTCTGGATAAAGAACTTTTCCAACCCAATAGGAATCTACCAAAGCTGTGTCAATATTTGTAGTGTAATTGTTGTAAGGTAAAATTCCATATACATTGTCATTTTTAACAGCCTTCAAACTTTTATAAAAATCAGTATTTTTTTGATAATCTTGTTTAACTAAATCAAAGTTCCCTTCATCAATGAATATTATATCAGGATTCCAATCTAATAATTTTTCTCTTTCTATCATGATACTTCCTTTTTGTCCTAAAGTATCAGCTACATTTTTTGCATTTACAGCCATAAAAGGCGGATAATTCCCTTGTGTACTCTCTATACCGTGTGCACCTTTAAATCCTAGTGCACCTATATAAACAGTTGGCTTTTTATCCTCTGATATATCCTTTGTCCTGTCCTGTAAATCTTTTTGAATTCCTTTGATGTAGTCAACTACTTCTTTAGCTCTATCCTCTTTTCCCATAATCTTTCCTATAATCTCTAATTAGGTATATACATCCTCTTCAAAAGTACCGAGTTTGCCATAGCTTAAAACTACCACAGGAATTCCTGTTTTGGCCTGCAAGTCATCAGCTTTGGCTTTGTCGAGCAAAGATATCACAAAAATAACGTCAGGATTTACTTCAACTAATTTCTCTGCATCTGCTGTAGAATCAGGACCACCTTGTCCAATAGTAGGAAGTTGAGCTAATTTCTCTTGAAAAATCATATTGTAGGTTCTACCATCTACAAGTTTTTTGTCTATATTTTCTACTCCTGCGACTCTATCAATCCCATCTATATAGGTTATAAGTCTTAAAGCTCCTGGACCTATCCCTACAACTTTATGTACTGGGGTCTTTATCTCTACCTGTCTTCCAACTAAATCTGTAACTGTTTGAACTGTTTCCTTGGAAGTTTGAGAAGTTTGAGATTGATTTTGTGAAGCTTTACTACAAGCTGTCAAAGAAATGACAATCACTAACAAAATAACAACTATTCCATTAAATTTTTTTAATTGTTTTGACACTAATTACCCCTCCCTCTATTATCTTTTATTTTCTCTTAATATCTTAGTTTTTCTTTAATTTTCTCATCACAACAAGAGCATCTCATGGCTTATATTATCATTTCTTACTTATCTAACCATTAAATAGGTAAGTTTAATAAACCTCATATCCTATTTCCATATTATGGCGGGATAGCTCCACTTATCTCATGGGGTTTACCCTCCCATGTCTCACTGGATCTTAGTCCTTAATTCCTTCGTTCTACCTGCCATGAGGTGGATGTCATTTCTGCTCCATTGCAGGGTCTTTGCCCGTATGGTGATTATTCTTGTATGACAATTCCCGCTCTTGTTGTCAATATACCATCTTGACTAGTTGTTTTTGTTTTATTCCTTACTTTACCTTTTATGTCACGTCGTTCACACTTTCGTTTTCCCTAAAAATTAATTCTTCTTAAGGGTCAGCTTTTTAGATGTGAGTAATTTAAAGCTGAAGAGAAGATGATTAACCCTTAATTGATTTGATAGTATGTTAGCACTTTTTATGCAGCTTCCTGTAAGGCTGGCCTCTTTATGTCCTTCATCATCTTGATTGGGTCATATTTTACTCCTTTTTTTAATATGACATAAAATACCCTTATCAGTTTGTTGCACAATACTATTAGTGATTGCTTCTTTTTTAGCGGGTTTTGCGCTCTGGTAGTGTAATATTTGTGTAGTTCACGAAACTCTTCGTTTTTTGCAACCAAGGCCATTACTGCATTAAATAGTACTCTCCTCAATCGCTTCCTCCCTCTTTTACTTATTGTCGTTTCTCCTTTATGTTTACCAGAGCTATTCTCTACTAGGTTTAATCCTCCTAGTTTTTGTATCTGTTTTGGATGTTCATATTTCTCAATATCTCCTACTTCTGCAATAAAACCTGCTACTGTATTTACTCCTATCCCTTTGATTTCTAGTAGTTCTTTAACCCCTGGTATCTCAACTATTAATTCTTCTATCTTCTTCTCTATTTCTTCAATTTGTTTTTTGAGAAATTCGTATTGTTCAATGAGAGTCTTTATCTCGTATTCCGCCATCTTTATGCCCTGCTTCTTCCCTATGCTCTCCTTAGCAGTTTCTATCAGCTTTATAGCCCTTTTTTCTCCTACCCCTCTTTGTACTTCTTTCTTCCATATCGATATTATTTCTTCAGCACTCTTTTTTGCTATCTTCTCAGGCGTTGGAAATTCTCTTAATGTGATAAGTGCTGCTTTCCCTTCCCAGTCTGAAAATACGGTGTTAAACTCCGGAAAGTATATGTCCATCCATCTTGTTATTTGATTTTTTGTCATCCCTATTTGTTTGTTCAACCTGTCTTTTATGTCCATCGCTACCCTTAATTCTGCATATACTCCTTCAGGTATTGTCGGCTCTACATATCTCCCATCTTTTACTAGCATTGCTATTGTTTTTGGGTCTTTTTTATCGCTTTTTGTGGGAGAATTGTCATCTAATTCTTTGCTCCTCTTTACATGAAATGGATTAACCAATACTACCTTTATGTTATTGTCTTTAAGGTATTGGGCAAAACATAGCCAATATTGCCCTGTCGGTTCTATCCCTACTATTAGTTTGTTTTTCTTATGTCTCTCCATCAACTCTTTTGCCCATCTAAAAAATTTTGTCATACCTTCTCTATTGTTTTCAAATCTTAGGTATTTCCCATATTCTACTCCTCTGTAGTCAAATGCTCTGGCATAATGGCTTTCTTTTGCTATGTCTACTCCCGCAATTAATGTGTCTTCTGTTACTTGCAAAATCTTTTCATTTTGTGTATACTTCATTTTAGGTACCTCCTGTTTATTTTGATAATTCGAGGTAAGTTCTAGAACTTACACTCTGTATTTTATCAGGAGGTACTTATTTTTTCAAAGTTCATTCTTCCTTATTTTTTATTCATTACAGGAATGCTCCATTAATAAATTTTTACTATTATCGGTCCATGTATAATGTATACGAGTAGTATAATACGGTGTTACTTTTTTAAAAATTATAACACGAAAAAATAGCGAAAACAATAGGCATTAAAAAAACAGACCAAATTTGGCCTGTTTTTTTAATTCTTAAAATTCTCATATCTTTGACATAGCATCTAAAGCAGCTGAATTTATTGGGTATGACACAGGAGAAGATGTGAGTAGTGGATGTGTCGCCACTTGGAAGGTATTTAATTCTGACGCTGTTGTTCCTTTTTGTATTGCAAGACTTAAAATATTAATCATTTCACCAACATTTTCTCCTCCTGCTATTTGAGCTCCTAACATGACTCCAGAATATCTTGAGAAAATCAATTTTATCTTCACACTCTTTGCATTAGGCAAAGTTCCAGGATGTTTGTCCATTGTGCTAAATTCTCCGATTACTATATCAAAGCCTTCAGCTTTTGCTTGCGTTTCTGTAAGACCTGCAGCAGCAAAAGCAGTATTGTATATCTTTGTAGAAAAAGCACTTATTGTACCTTTATTTTCCCTAACCAATCTTAATTGAAATACATTTACACCTGCAATTTTTGCCTCATTAGCCGCAGTAGAGGCAAGAAGTATAGGAACATTCTTTCTTGTAAAGAAACACTTCTTTTCTGCACAGTCACCAACAGCAAATATATCTGGATCGTTAGTTCTCATGTATTCATCAACTGTTATTGCTCCTCTTTCATTGAGTTTTATACCTGCAGCTTCAGCTAACTTAGTATTTGGTTTCACTCCCATAGCTAATATGACAACGTCAGCTTTTATTCTTTCACCTGTATGCAGTTCTACTTCTTTTACTTTTGTATCCCCTATAAGTTTTGTAACTTTTGTATTTGTTTTTATTGTTATACCATGTTCTTTTAATGTAGCTTCTGCCATATCACTATATTCAGGGTCAAAGGCTTGCCACAAAAGCTTGTCAGCAACCTCAATTATTGTTACATTTTTGCCAAGAAGTTGCACCTGCTCTGCCATTTCAACACCAATAAATCCACCGCCAATTACTACAACATCCTGAGCCTCGTTAATCTTTTGCTGAACAAATTTTAAGTATTCTTCGTCTTTTTTTATTGTAAATACATTTTCTAAGTCATGCCCTGGTATAAAAGTAGGAACTATTGGCAAAGAACCTGTCGCTAAAATTAGTTTTTTGTAGGAAATTTCTCCACTCTTTTTAGCATTAACTTTTTTGTTTTCCCTATCAATTGAAAGAACTTCATCTATTATTAAATCAATACCAGCATTGGTAAGCATTGCATCGGGTATAACATTTTTAGATGTGTCTTTTAATGTTCCAAAAATGTACGGAATACCGCAAGGAACCATTACCCGTTCTCCCATTCTTACAACAGTAACTTTCTTATCTTTGTAAGTTTTTTTAGCAGATAAAGCTGCTAAAATTCCACCTGCGCTTCCTCCAATGACCAAAACATCAGTTTCCATCACTTCTATTACCTCCTATATTTTGCATTTTGCTAGAAACTACCCCCTACCCTGTAGGGTACCTCTACGTAAATTATAGGATTATAATAAACTTATGTCAATAAAATATCAAAAATTTGTTAAGAAAATAGTTTAACAATTTTATTGATTTTTTATTAACAATTGTTTTATACGTTAGAAATGCTGGCACAAGACCTCATATTCTTTAAAAAAATAGATGCAGATATGCTAGGAATAGGTCCTTTTATACCTTGCGAAAACACACCTTTAGAAAGGGAAAAAGGCGGCAATGTGGAAATTGTATTAAAAATGTTGGCTTTATCAAGACTACTATTGCCTGACATTAACATACCTGCTACTACTGCTTTGGCTGTTAAAGACAAAGCAGGTTATATTAAAGGACTAAAGTGTGGAGCTAATGTAATAATGCCAAATATAGGTATAGATGAGTATAAAAATTTATATAAACTTTATCCTGGAAAAGTACCTGACAATCCCTCTGAAGCTGTAAATAGCCTTGAAAATATCAAAAAGCTTATTTTATCCCAAAATAGGACAATTGGAAAAGATAAAGGCTATCGTAAAAAAATATTAAATAACAATCGTTCCTTTCTTTACAAAAATTTTTTAGAATAAAGTTCTATAGCTTCCTCAACAGTGTCTACATCTTTCGCTACTATAGGAGTTTTATTCCATTCTTCTTTTATTCTCCTTTGGCTCTCTTTACCCATTGCCTTGCCAATAAAAACTTGACAGTCCTTTAAAACTTCCATTATCTCATCTGTCTCAGCATGTTTATGTTTATCTCCCCCATAGGGATTTTCCCTTCCTTCAACTTTTTTGTAGCTATTATTTTCATCTACTTCAAAGATTATAAAATACTTGCTCATGCCAAAATGCTTATCTGATAAATGTATCTTGTCGTTAGAGCCTATTGCTACTTTTATCACAAAAAGTCCTCCTCATCTGTTAAACAATAATTGATGAACTGGTAGTCAAATAAGATAGTTTGTCTTTTAAAACAGATTTTAGGATTCCATATTCGTCTATTCCCGTGTAATGACCTGTATATATTTTCTCTATTCCATAGCTATCTATTTTTTTGGCTATTTCTATGATTTCTTCTTCTGGCATACCTCTTAAATGAAAACCTCCAATTAATGACTTGAGAGAACTTCCTTCAAAACGCCTTTTTGCCGTTCCCAAAATATTTAATATACCTGCATGGGAACATCCCGTAATTACATTAATTCCATCTTCCTCTTTTACTACCACAAAAACCTCATCTAAAAAATTATCCTTTATTTTTTCTCCTTTTTCTTCAATTAAAAAATTCTTAGTAGTGAATTCATTGTCATAAACTATGTCAGTGCTTGTGATCACAAAAAAATCTTTTTCTACTTCTGTATCTTCCTCTATTAGCACAAAATTATTTTTGTATTTATTGTAAATTGCTAAGTTAAAACCTATCTCATCTATATTTCCATTTTCCCTCAATGCATATTTTTTATCTAAAATCCGCTTATGAGCATATATTTTTACATTGGGATTCTTTTCAAGTAACCCTTTTAGTCCTCCGATGTGGTCATAATGTCCATGAGTAAGCACTACTTTTTGTAATCTTTCCACTTCTATCCCCATTAAACCACAGTTTTTCATAAAGTTTTCACTCTGGCCGGTATCCACCAAAACTTCTTTATCATCTTTTTTTACTAAAATTGATAATCCATGTTCTGCTACAAAATTTTTATTAAACACCACATTTTCTATAAGCACCTGTATTTCCAATTACTCTCTCCTCCCCTCTTTAGTGATGATGTTCGTGTTTTTCACAAGGGCTGTTAGAAGATGTCAAAGTACCATTGATGTACTTCTCTACTGCTTCTTTTGCATCTCCTTCAGCACCAGTTATTATATCTATTCCGTAACTATTAAAAAGCTCAATAGCACTGGTACCCATACCTCCAGAAATTATACAATCAACTCCTTTGTCTTTTAAAAACCCTGGGAGAAATCCTGGCCTATGACCGGGATTAGGTAAAAAAGTAGAGTCTTTTATTTTACCATTCTCCACATCAAAAATCCAAAAACCTTCACAATGTCCAAAATGCATTGAAACTTCTTCGCCTTCTGAAGCAACAGCAATTTTCATTTACTTTCCACCCCTTCATCTAAAATTTCTTTAATCCTAAGCCACATTTTATAAATTTGCTGGTAAGCAGTGCTGTCAGGATAACTACTTAAGCTTTGTAAATTTTTTAGAGCTTTTACAACTGTTTCATCAAAATCTATTTTCCCAACAACCACAATGTTGTTTTCCTCACAATATTTTTCTATTTGTTGTGATACTTCTTTATTTAAATCCCATTTATTGACACACACCACGGAAGGAACTTTAAAGCTTTCTATCGCTGACAACACTCTCTTCATGTCAGCAAAACCAGAAAGTGTAGGTTCTGTAACAATTAATACCAAATCAGCACCCGTAGCAGAAGCAAGGACAGGACATCCTATTCCTGGAGTGCCATCAATTATCAAATACTCATCGTTATCGTCACTTACTTCCTTCGCCTTCTTTCTCACCTCTGTCACCAATTTCCCTGAACCATCTGCTCCAGGAAAAAGCTCTGCATATACTACTTTTTCTCCAGACTTTGTCTTGGCATATACTACATGGCCTGTTTTTTCCTCTACCAATTTAATCGCTTCAACAGGGCATTTATACATGCAAAGGCCACAACCTTCACAATAATAAGGATTTACCTCAAAATTTGAAATAGCATCAAACCTGCAAAGTCTTTCACAAAGTCCGCATTCAATACACTTGTCTTTGTCAATTACTGCTGTCTCTTTGCCGTAAAAGTCTTGCTTTTCTATTATTTCTCCTTGCAAAACTATATTTAGGTTAGGAGCTTCTACGTCACAATCCGCCATAATCTTATTTTTAATAATGGTGCTCAAAGTAGTGGCAACTGTTGTCTTCCCTGTACCACCTTTCCCGCTTAAAATTGCTAACTGCTTCATTTTTTTATCAACTCCAATGCATCAATCGTCAACTTCTCAAATATTCCTTTTACCTCTTCATTAACCTCAATCAACAATTTCCCTTTTGAATAAGCCTCTGCAAACTCTTTTTTAAAAGGAATCTTCGCTAAAACTTTTATGCCTTCTTTTTCGCAGTATTCCTCGATAATATTGTCCCCTTCCCCAGCTTTATTAATGACAGCGGCCATAGGAATGCCCATCTGTTTTACAAGCTGTACCGCTAAATCAAAGTCGTGCAAACCATAAGGAGTAGGTTCTGTAACCAGAATGCACAAATCACTTCCTTCAATAGAATGTATAACTGGGCAAGAAGTCCCTGGCGGGCTATCCACTATTACAGGTTTATCTACATTCTCAATCAATTTATTAATCTCTTTTAAAATAGGCACTCCAGTCGCTTCTCCATAATTTAATTTTCCGTCTATAAAATCCACGCTTTGGGCTTTGCCCTTCCTTATCGTACCAATAGGTTTGTATTTTTCTACTATGGCATCATAAGGACACATCTCAAAACAAGCTCCGCAGGAATGACATAAGTGGTCAAACACGAGAATTTTTTTGATTAATTTTGTTAAAGCTCCAAATCTACACGCTTTTACACACTCACCACATAATGTGCATTTGTCGGAGTTTATTTCAGGTATTATGACTTCAACCGTTTTTTCATCTTCTATTTGAGGATTTAAAAATAAATAGCCATTAGGCTCTTCTACATCGCAATCAACATACAGGCTATTATTAAAAGTTTTGGCAAGGTTAACAGAAACAGTTGTTTTTCCTGTCCCACCTTTACCACTCAATACAGAAATCTTGACTCTTCTCATCTTCAATGCTCCTTTTAATGATGGTGATGTCCTTGATTTGTCGCTTCTGTTATCTTTTCAAGGCTTCCATTTTTAAAAAGCTCTATGTTTGTTTTTACATCTCCTTCTATTGCTTTATAAACTGGAATTTCTGCTGCTTTAAATACTTCCATAGCGTTTGGTCCTACACTGCTTGAGATGAGAACTTGTACGCCTTCATCTATAAGAGTCTGTGCCGCTTTAGTGCCCGCACCACTGCTTTGGGCTACTGCAGCGTTGTCAATAACTTTATAATCCATCGTCTCACTATCAACTATAATAAAATATTGAGCTCGTCCAAATCTTGAATCCACCTTAGCTTCAAGAGTTTTTCCTTCTGAGGAAATAGCTATTTTCATATTGCATCCTCCATTTCATTATTGACATATGTTACTTACATTTATTAATATATTATTATTTTTGTCATATGTCAATAAATTTATTAAACAAAAAGCGCACTTAATCTGTTTTACTATAACACTTTAGCCAAATTATATCAAATTAAAGCATAAAAATAAGCAGCCACTTGCGTGACTGCGACTTTTAAAACTAATTATTCCTCTTTTTTATCGTCTTTTTTCTCTAATTGGTCCAATCTTTCTTTTATATATTTTAATTGGTCTTCCAAATATTTTGCTTCAGCACTTAAAACATCTTTTTCATTTATATTGTAGCCAGGATATTGAGGATACCCATAACCATACCATCCTCTTGCCCAACCAGGAAGTCCTGTTAAATAGTACATATGTCTAAATCCTCTTCCTCTGCCGAACCAACCGAAGCCTCTGCCAAATCCCCAGTATGCTCCTACAGGATTTAAATAACCAGGTACATTATATCCTGAACAATATCCTAAGCCTCTTCCTGTTCTTGGGCCTAAACCCATTGGACCTGTTCCATCTCCTCTTGGCATATCAATCCCTCCTCTTTTATTTTGGTCATATGACCATTACCTAGTTATATAATATCACTGTTATGGACTTATGTCAATAATATTTTACCCAAAAAAATATTTTTTATTGTTGAATTTTTAAATTCTTTCACTTATATACTTCACTATATTATTTCAACATATTTAAAACATGCTCTAATTCTTCACGTATTTTTTCAATATCTTTTAGCAATGTCTGATAACAAGCTTTTTCTCTTTCGAAGCTATCTCTATCAAATTTATAATCCTTTATTGACTTAGCAAGTAGTTCTTTTACAGTATCATACATCGTTTGTAATTTAAAATTCATATCTTTTTCAAATTCACTAAAACTTTCTTCAATCCTTGTTAATAAATCATAACGAATGCGACCTATGTTTCTGTCAACATCAATGTCTACTCTATCTAAAATCCTTTTTAAAATAATTTTTCCAGCAAATTTTTTAGGCAAAAAATAGGTAAAATACACAGGGTCTATTTCCAATGCACCAACATCATATCCTATCTTGTATGTAAATTTACTCTCTGCCGTAATACCACCTACGCTTTTAAAATATTCCAGATTTATGCCGAACAATTCGTTTGCTACTGTTTTTACTTCATCAATGACTGCATTGAGCCTTAAAAGATAAATAGACAAAGCTTTACTATATTGTTCTTCAATATCCCTTTCAATATGACCTTTTAATTTTTCAAATTCTTCTATAATAGCTCTTTCGAGGTACTTTTCAAGCTCTTTTTTCTGATTAATTCGACTAAAGTCACGAATACCGTGGTAATATCCTTTTATCTTTTCTGATACTCTTATACTGATAAACTGTTTATATTCTTCCATCTTTTTATCAAAATTCTGTAAAATATTTTTCATATCACCTTGAAACAATAAGGATATTTCTTTTTTGCTTTTTTCAACTTCTTTAATAAAGTTCTCAAAAGATTTTATATTAGATTCAAGACGCTCTAATGGAATTTGTTTCAATTTTATACTGCTTTCAAAAAAAGTTTGGCACATCGAAATAATTCTTTCAATATTTTTGGCA
Organism: Thermoanaerobacter ethanolicus JW 200; assembly: GCF_003722315.1. Lineage (NCBI taxonomy): Bacteria > Bacillati > Bacillota > Clostridia > Thermoanaerobacterales > Thermoanaerobacteraceae > Thermoanaerobacter > Thermoanaerobacter ethanolicus. The sequence continues at coordinate 2,410,410 of NZ_CP033580.1, forward strand.
TAGCTTTCAAGCAACACTTTTTCTTTTTCTTTTATTAAAAAATTCTGCAAATCATTTTCCAGCTTTTGAGTTCCACTCTTTTCAATTGCTTTATTATCTTTTGATATTTTGCCTTCTAATGCCAATTTAGCAGAAATTGGATAAATAGAAATGTTATTATTCTTTGTAATTTCTCTTACAATATTTTCATTAAAATTGATTATTTCCTTTAGCTCCATTTCATTTACATAGTCAATTTTATTTAAAACAAAAAATATTTTATTAACATTTTCAGATATTTTAGACAAAAACTCCCTTTCCAGTTCACTTATAGGAGGGTCTACTGAAAGCAAAAAAATCACAGCATCAGCTTTATTTATATAACTATATGCAACATCTGTATTATGTTTATAGACTGAACCAATTCCCGGTGTATCTATGATTACTACGTCATTACTTATAAACTCAAAAGGATATCCTATATGTATTTCCTTGACTCCTTTTATGTTTTTAGGGTTGTTTTTTTCTGTGCAATACAAATCCAATTCTTTAATGTCAATATTTTCACTTCTGCCATCATCATATAGAACTTTTGCCCATATATCAGGGCTATATTGGATTTTTGTTATAACAGATGTTAAAGGAACAACACCTGTTGGAAGTATATCAGCTCCTAACATATAATTAGTAAATGTTGATTTTCCTCTTTTAAATTGTCCTAATATCACAAGATAAAAAATATTATTGCAAAATTTATTTTTAACTTCTGAAACAGCTTCTCCTACTGCTTTAATATTGATATCTTTTGATATTCTTTCTATTTTTTCAAATATCACATCTAAACTTTTTTTAATCTGGTCATATTGTTTCTTCATAATCTCACCTCCTAGCCACAGTATAATCGAAATTCAGATATGGAGTGACATTTTTACTTTACTATCACCCCCTAAAAAGCAAAATAGTTCCTACTGGCTTTTACACCAAGTAGGAACTATCAGCCTTTCGGCGGTTGAAGTGAGTTCCATCACTTTTTATACAATTGTCAATATCATTATACCCAAAATGTAAAAACTTTGCAAGATAGTAAAAGCTAAAGATATGCGTGCATTATATTTTTTGTTATATGATATAATGAAAGCAAGGGGAGGTTTATTAAACTGTGACTTTCAAAGAATAAGCATAGAAAAGTGGATAAAAATTTAAGTTTTAGAAAGGATGAGAAATTATGCCTAAAATATCTGCTTTTGAAAAACATTTTGACAGATATGAAGAATGGTTTGAAAAAAATGAATACGCCTATCAATCGGAATTAGATGCTGTAAAATTGCTTATGCCGAAATTTGAAAAAGGGTTGGAAGTAGGAATCGGAACTGGAAAGTTTGCAGTACCTCTAGGTATAAAAAGCGGAGTAGAACCTTCTTATCAAATGAGAAAAATAGCTTTAGAACGGGGTCTTAATGTGGTAGATGGAGTAGCAGAAAATCTTCCGTTTGAAGACAACTCTTTTGACCTTGTTTTAATGGTGACGACTGTATGTTTTGTAGACGATGTGCTAAAATCCTTCAAAGAATGTTTTAGAGTACTTAAAAATAGCGGTACAATTTTAATAGGCTTTGTAGATAGAGAGAGCACAATTGGCAAAATATATCAAGCAAATAAAGAAAAAAGTCTATTTTACAAAGAAGCAACGTTTTATTCTACAAGTGAAATAGTTGAATTGCTTTACGAAGCAGGATTTAAAAATTTCAATTTCTCACAGACCATTTTTAAAAAACTTGATGAAATAAAAGAAAAAGAACCTGTAAGATATGGCTTTGGCAAAGGCTCCTTCATAGTAATAAGCGCTAAAAAATGATATTTGAACTACACTTTTTAAAACAAAGCTTTTATTACGTTGTCTAAAAAATCCCCTTCTTTGGGTTGCGTATCCTCTTTTGATTCTATTTTTTCTATCAATGTACCTGATAAAACAATTTGCACATTTTGATTTCTATCCACAATTATTGAGATAGGTTCCAAAGCTCCGCTAAGTATACCTAAAATAACCATTATCTGTGAAGGGGTTAAGACTCCCTTCTTTTTTTCATCTCCTCCTTTTCCACCTGTATTATCTTTTTCACCATTTTCCCCATTCCCTTTATCACCATTCCCTCCATCTACATCAGGATGTTCTCCACCTTCTTCATCTTTATCCTCCTCCTTATTTTCTTTTTGACCATTCTCTTCGCTATTTTCCCTTAATCCTAGCTTTAATAGCAAATCTTTCAATTGGGATTCTAAATTATCCGATGAAAACATGTATTTTCTCCCCCTATAACTTTTATGTCATCTTATTGGCAGTGGAAAAATTATTATCGCTGGCTCTTCAGGTTTTGCATAACCCAAACCGAAATAGAGAATCAACGAAAGTACAATTACAAGCAAATAAGCATTTAATCCTTCTTTTTCTTCTTTCATAGCGATCACTCTTTTCATAAAATTTTATATACTCATTTTTACATATGATTTTATAGTTTGTCTTGTGCTTGTACTGAATAATAAATATAGGCCTCCACATTAGTATGGAAGCCTATGCTTTGTCTCCTCTGTATATTAAAGCTTCTTCGTCTACGTATAATTCACAAGGTTTATATTCATTTTCAATTCCTTTTGAATCTTTTAAGGTCTCTATACGATACATAGAAGACCGGTACCAATTAAGTTTTGGCTCTACTTGCACAAATTCATATTGTTTACCTACTGTATTTAAAAGATAGTCCCAATTTACATAATGATTAAAGTTATGGATAATATCTGTCACTACCACTTTAAATTTACTTGCTAAAATTTGCTGGAAAACATTCCACTTTTCCAATGAGGCCTCTATCGACGTCAGTCCAAAATACCCCGCACACCCTTCTTTGGAAAGAGCAGAAATCCCTCTTCCTATGCAAATTTCCAAAGCTTCTATAGTCTCTGGCGGGTCAGTAATAAAAGTATCAAAATACCCTACATATTCCTCTGGTAGTTTGTCTCTAAAATCGTATTTCATGGCTTTTATAGGCAGATTATATTTATTTGCCACCTCATTGATGTATTCCACTAGTCTATCGTCTATTTCCATCACAACAATTTCCGTTGGCATACCTGAAAGTCCTGCTGCTATACTTACAAGGTCATCATCACCTAAAACTAAAAGCTTTTTCCCCTCTAAATCTCCTCTTTCAGCCAGGAGAGCTATTCTGCCCACCACTGTTTGTGTCGTAACAAAACCTTGGTCATAATCGCTAATAGCTTTTGGGCGATTTACTGTCACTTGGTCAAATTTTTTGATCAAGTCTTCTAATTTAGAAAAGTTTATCCCTCGTCCTTCACACGCGTGACAAGTATATGTTCTTTTTGGAGCTATTTTAAGACTCACAAGATATTCTAAACCTTTAGAATTAAATTTTATATCTCCATTTTTCTCAACTTTCAACAAATTTTTTTGACGTAGTAACTCAATTATTTCTGCTACAACTGAAAAAGGTTTTTGTGAAAGAGTTATAATCTCCCAAAAATGCGGAGTTGCTGCAGCAGCTGACAATATTTTTTCCACATCCTTAGAGGAAGTCATAACCCCTGTTTTTTGGTAGATTTGGTGCGCTATATCTTGTAGACTTTCCATCTTCTCACCCCCATAATAGTATTTCTACAAGCTTTTTACACCTTCAAAATACCATACAGGGGTATATTCCATTTAAGCCAATATTTAGGCCAGCACATAAAATTATACATTTAATTGAATAAAAAAGTCAAGAGAGGTCAAAATTACGTAGTCTCCCTCTCTATCAGAGTTATAGGCAAAATATTTTCTTTTTCCACCTTTTCACCATCTATTTGGCGTAATATCAGTTCAATAGCTTTTCTTGCTATTTCTTTAATTGGTTGTCTTACGGTTGTTAAAGATGGAACTACCAAATTAGCGACATTTATATCATCATAACCTACAATTTTCAAATCTTGAGGTATTTTTTTATTTAACTCTTTAGCCACACTTATTACAGAAGCAGCGATTAAATCGCCACTGGCAAATATACCGTCAATGTCTGGATGTTCTTTAAAAAGGCCTCTTACTATTTTTTTATATTCTTCTATCTCAAACCTGTTTAACTTTGTTTCTACAACAAAATACTCAACATTCTCTTGTGTTGCTACCTCTTTGAACGCTTTATAACGATTATTTGCCGGTGTATTCAAAATCAATGGGCCGCTTATGTGAGCAATTTTTTTACATCCCTTTTGTATTAAAAGTTTTGTAGCCAAAATTCCACCTTTATAATTGTCTGAAGCTACATAAGGTATATTGGAATAATATCTATCAATTGCCACAATAGGAAGTTTCACATTTAAATATTGCTCTGCTTCTAAGGTATGACTGCCAATAATTATACCATCAACTTGATGCCTTTTCAGCATATCTATATACTCTTTTTCCTTGCTACTATCTTGCCCAGAATTGCACAACAAAATTTTATAACCTTCTTGATAAGCATAATATTCTATATAACCGGTCAATTCTGCAAAAAAAGGGTGCGCTACATTGGGAATTAATAAACCTATTAAATAGGATTTTTTTCTGTATAAGGACCTTGCTAACTCGTTAGGCTGGTAATTTAACTCTTTCATCGCCTCATAAACTTTTTTTCTCGTTACCTCGCTTATATAGCCTCTGTTATTTAAAACCCTCGATACAGTCGTAACTGTAACTCCTGCTTTTTTCGCTACGTCTTTTATAGTTGGCATGTCTATCACCTTCTATTACTACTTTTTGTCTCCTCTTCTATTATACCTTTATCGTAATTACAATTAAAGTCTTCATAATGGCATATTTTACAACGATTTTACACCATGTACTAGTAAATATTTTACCTCTTCTAATGTTGGCATTGCAGGAATTGCTCCTCTTTTAGTTGTGCATAGTCCACCGGTAGCATTAGCAAAGTCAATAATTTTTTCGAGTTCTTGAGTTTTTAATTTATCTAGGGGATAATCTATTTTTGATATATTATAAAGAACTCCTCCTAAAAAAGCATCTCCAGCTCCTGTTGTATCTACCACATTTACACGATATGCAGGTATATGTCCTGTGCCCGATGTATGTCTATAATAGCAACCTTTTGCTCCTAAAGTTACTAAAACTAGTTTTATCCCCATATCAAATAATGTTTTACTGCCATATTCCAAGTTTGATTCTCCCGTCAGAAATTGTAGTTCGTCTTCAGATAATTTCACTATATCTGCATATTGTAATCCCAAAACCATTTCTTTTTTCGCAACAGTTTCATTTTCCCATAAAGGTGGTCTCCAATTTGGGTCATATGAAATAATTTTTTTATTTTGTTTTGCATATTCAATAGCTTTTAATGTGGCACTTCTCGAAGGTTCATCTGTCATAGATAAAGACCCAAAATGAAATATTTTTCCTTTTTCTATTAAATCCAGTTCAATATCCTCTTCTTCCAACATTGTGTCAGCTCCCGGATTTCGATAAAAAGTAAAGCTTCTGTCTCCTTTGTCATCAAGATGTACAAAAGCAAGAGTTGTATTTGCTTTTGTAGTAAATTTTAAACCATCTGTGTTAATTTGATTATTTTCAAGCACTTTTTTTAAAAAATATCCAAATTGGTCATCACCTACTTTACCTATAAAAGCACCTTTTCCTCCTAATTTTGTAACAGCAGTTAACACATTTGCAGGTGCTCCCCCAGGATTCATTTCAAATAGTGTATTTCCATTATCAGAAAACCCTGCAGGAGTAAAATCAATCAGCAACTCACCTAAAGCTATAACATCATACATTATAATCACCCCACACAGATTTTATTTTACACTGTGGTAACGCTCACTTTAAATTTATCAATAAATTTAATCTACAACAATATCCCATTTATTTAAATAATTAATTTTGCATTCCCCTTTGGAATATACAGATATATTTACCGAATTTTTGCTAGGATATATCCTTCCACTCATTACTTTTTCCCAATCATTAATAAATATCTCAACCGAACTTACATCTACAAATACTCTGAGTTTAAGTTTATTATTTTTTAAAGCTACATTTATTTTCCTTTCTCCTTTAGGTCCTATACCTGATTTATTGCGGTCAAATATAAATAATGATTCATCTCTTTTATATGATAAAATAGTTTCTTCATTGTCTCCTTTTCTTATTTTTAAACCAAATTCCTCTGCTTTACCCCCCTCAAACTCAACTTCAAGTTCATAACAGTCACCATATGTGTCTAAGTTTTTTTCTCCATCTATCTTTAAGTTTATAAGCTTATAATGATTTTTTCTGTAGTTTTCTATTTCTTTAATCGGCCTAAAATATAATTTACCATTAACCATTAAAATTTCCCTTGGTAATGTCATGGCTCCAGCCCAATTATGGCCTCTTTCCTGTGTTGGCATAACTTCCCCCCACATATCCATCCATGCAACCATAAGCCTTCTTCCCAATTTATCACTAGTAGTTTGTGGAGCATAAAAGTCAAATCCATAGTCAATCTGTTGATAACCATCAATATCAAACTTAAATATCCCTTTGTTTATGTCTAAATCTCCAATAAAATATATAGATGAGTGAGTACTATTAAAATCATTCCCTCTAGTCTTTATATGTTCTGCAGATACCATCAGTACATGCCTGCCCTCTAATTCAAATAAATCAGGACATTCCCAATTGTAACCTGTGTTTTCATTCCCTCTCGCAAGTATATTTACAAAATCCCAATCTTTTAAATTTGTTGATTTATACAATAATACCTGCCCGTGTCCATTTCCATCATTTGAACCTAACATCATGTAATAATATTGTCCGTTTTTAAAAACTTTAGGGTCTCTAAAATCCTTTTTACTTGCTTCTTCTGGAATTTGTTTTTCTCCAATTACAGGATTTTTACTGTATTTTATGAAATTAATGCCATCTTTCGAGTAAGCCAAATTTTGAACCTGCTTATAATCTTTACTCTTATCAGGTCCTGTATATATGTGTCCAGTATACAGTAAACATAACATATCGTCTTTTTCAATGGCACTACCTGAAAAACACCCATCTTTGTCAAAATCATCTCCCGGCACTAACGCTATTGGAAGATAAGTCCATTTAACCAAATCCTTACTAATCGCATGCCCCCAATGCATTGGACCCCAAACTGCTTCATAAGGGTTGTGCTGATAAAACAAATGGTAATTACCTTTGTAATATATAAATCCATTAGGGTCATTAATCCAACCATATTCACCCATTAGATGGTATTTCAATCTATACTGTAAATTTAATCTACTCTTATTTGCTTGAATATACTTATTTGCATCATTTATATTTCTCAATTCCAATTCTACTACCTCCAGACCTTTATTTTATTGAACCCTTTAAAACGCCTTCTATAATCTGCTTTTGCATTAGTAAATATGCAATTATTACAGGAATTGTAGCTAACATAAGAGCTGCCATAGCAGGCCCATATTCAATCGTGTAAGTTCCATAAAAATAGAAAACAGAAAGCGGTAAAGTTCTCTGCTCTGGCGCCATGAGTACTAAATATGGCAATAGAAAGTCATTCCATATCCACAAAATATCCAATATAGCTATTGTTGTTGTTACTGGCTTCAAAAGCGGAAAAACAATTTTAAAGAAAGTCTGAAGCTGGCTGCACCCATCAATAGTAGCAGCCTCTTCTAATTCCAATGGTATACTCTTTATAAAACCGTGATACATAAATACGGCCAAAGATGCACCAAAACCTACATACATATAAATCAATGCCCATTTGCTATTCATCATGCCGATAGAACCATATATTTTTACAAGGGGTATCATTATCCCTTGGAAAGGAATAATCATAGATGCCACCATAAAAAAGAACATAAACTGATTGAATTTCCACTTTTTTCTTACAAAAATATAAGCAGTCATTGATGACAGCAATGTAATCAAAAATACACTAAAAGCAGTTATAATCAAAGAATTCAAAAAAGCATGTAGATAATTCATTTTTGTAAAAGCATCAATGTAATTGCTTAAATTCAGCACCGACGGAAGCTTGAGTGGGTTTTCTAGTATTTCCTTTCTCTCTTTAAAGGAATTAATTAAAACTATAAAAAATGGAAATATATAAAGTACCAAAAAAATACTTAAAGCAAAAAATTTTATTCCACCAAGTAGGCGATTATTCTTTTCCATCAATTTTCCACCTCCAGCTTTTTGCTAAAATACACTTGAAGCAACGTGACAGCCGCTACCACAAAAAAGAGAAAAAACGCCTCTGCTTGACCAATACCATACTGCTGACTTAAAAAAGCAGTGTTATATATGTGAAGTGATATGAGTTCGGTGCTTTTATATGGTCCTCCATTTGTCAAAGCCAAGTTTATATCGTAAACCATAAACCCTCTTTGTAAAGTCAAAAAAACACTTATAGTAAAAGAAGGCACCATTAATGGAAGTATCACATTTTTTAGTCTTTGATAAGTATTTGCTCCGTCTATACTTGCTGCTTCTAACAAATCTCTCGGTATATTCATAAAACCTGAAATATATATCACCATCATATAACCAGTATACTGCCAGACTGTCACAATCACCAAAGCCCAAAAAGCTTTGTCAGGATCTGACAACCAAGAGCCTGACAAAATTGGTATATTATATGATTTTCCTAAATATACTAAAATGTTTGAAAAAATAAATTGCCATATAAAACCTAACAATATTCCGCCTATCAAATTGGGAGTAAAAAACCCTGCTCTAAAGAAATTTTGGCCTTTTACGCCACTCGTTAACATATAAGCCAAGAAAAAAGCTATGACATTAATTAATATTACTGTGAAAAATACATATTTTAGTGTCAATAAAAAAGATGTCCAAAATACTTTATCTTTAAATACTTGTAAATAATTTGAAAAACCTACAAAAGCATGTGTAGCAGAAATACCATTCCAATCAGTAAAAGTTAAATATATTCCATATAAAAACGGTAGTATTATTACTGTGAGAAAAGCAAAGGTAGTAGGTCCTGCAAATATCAAGTACGTTTTGAGTTTAGCCAACAAAGTTTTTTCTTGTTCCACACTCATATCCTCCTTCACTTTTATATTGAATAACGGATAGACAATAACATTCTATCCGTTATTCAATCAAATCTTACGTATTATTGAACATTTTTCCAATAATTTTCTATTTCATCAATCAAGCCTTTTCTGTCAATTTTCCCTGCCAAATACTTTTGCATTGAAGCTCCTAACTTTGACCAGTGGTCAGGTGGCAATGTAGTCATAAACTCTAAAGTATTACCACTCTTAACATACTGCAAAATAGATTTAGCAAGGGGATCTTGCGGTTGTAAAGTTATATTTTTAAATGCAGGTATAATGTTAAGTTTGTTCACAAGCATGTCTTGACCTGTAGAGCTGTATACCAACCAATCTAAAAATTTCTTAGCTGCATCTTGCTGCTCAGCACTATTTTGTGTTTTATCTATGCCGATAAATTTTGTTACACCTACAGGTATACCTGAATTACCATAGTCATCTGGGTTATTGCTGATTGGTACAGGTATAAAGCCGTATTGTCCATTTGCAGTATCAAATTCTTTTATCTGTGGCCATGCCCAATTTCCCATAAACCAAAATCCAACTTCACCTTTACCAATAAGCTCTGGTCCTCTATCATAAGTCGGAGATAATGGATCATTTTTATCTATGTTGTACTTTTTCATCATGTCAAAAGTATCCATTAAGCCATTAAACACTTTATTATTTGCTAAATCAACTTTTCCCGCTTTTAAGTCTGATAAAAATTGAGCTACTTGAGCAGGATCTTTAGATTGATCCGCATACGCTATTGAAAGGAAATGTGCGCCTAAAGACCAATCCATTGGAGAAATTTCTAGTGCTTTAGCACCTGTTGCTTCTACTTTTTTAAATGCTTCTTCTAAAGCATCTCTCGTCTTTATAGAACTCGGATCAAAGTTTCCACCATAAGCCTTGTCCAGTACAGCCTTGTTGTAAATAAGTCCATATCCTTCAACAGCAAACGGAAACGCTATAACCTTTCCATCCACTGTAGCTGCATTTAAAGCACCATCTATTGCATCTGAAACCCACTTTTCACTGCTTAAATCTAAGAATTTATCTTTGAATTTTGCTATATCACCTGGATCTAACATTGCCATTGTCGGTGCATTACCAGATGCATACATGGAGGTAACCTTTTCAAAAGGTGACTGACCGGCTGCTGCAGGAATGACTTCTACAGTAATATTCGGATTTTCTTTTGTAAAAGCTTTAGCTGCATCTTCTAATTGAGCCTGAATTTCCCCCTTAGAATTTAGCAAAGTAATTTTTACAGTCTTTGTTGCCGTGGCAGTACTATTACTTTCTCCATTATCGCTGCTTTTTGTACCACAGCCTGCCATGAGCGAAAAAACCAATGCAAACGTCAACATAATGGATAAAATTTTTCTCTTCATGACAATCCCCTTTCTTTAAATTTTTTAGATTTACTCTTATTATACTTAATTAATTTTTATATGTCAACCGTTTGACATAAATTTTTTGATAAAATGTCAACCGTTTATAATACGGTTGACATTTTTGAAACTTATTAATATTATAATAGATTGTATCTTGCTATTTTGTTAATTTGTTCAATTAATCCTTCTACCTTCTCCTTTTGTGAAAATTCAAATCGTGACTTAAAAACATTAGAGCCAGATACATTAATAGATAAATTTAAAAACCCAGTTTCTTCCTCATCAATGTACGCATTTAAAATCTTATGTACAGGAATGTAAATCCATATACCACCATATTTTACATCTTTTATAGACTTTGCATTTTCTTCTTGTAATATTATTAATTCTTTATTTGTAAATATAATCATATGAGAAGTTGATTTTAATTTTTTGAAGAATTTAAAGTAAGGAACTTTTATATCAGCTTGATATAAAAAATCTATTACTTTTTCGCCATTTAATACAGCTTTTTTTGCATAATTCATAAACTTGTAATTTATATCCCTCAAACAATCAAAGTCATCTATTTCTTTTTCCTTATCAGACGTTTCTATGTCACATAATAATATACGTAATTTTTCAATTATAGGCTTAAATATATTTTCGACAACAGTGTTGTACTCAAGCACAAATGACCTCGTTTCACCTTCTATGTTCCCATTTATTTTTAGCCATGAATATAACAATATAGACCCATTTTCAATGTAATTAATATTTTCAATAGGATACGAAACAGCATTAATACTATTTTTCATTTTTTCGAGAAAAACCACATTATTTTCATACAAGAACATGAGTTTATCGTTTGTCTTTCTTCTACCCCAGCTATCAGCAGGAGTATATACAGCATTTAAAAAACGCGTCGAATCTTTAAAGTTTTTATCGTAATAAGATTTAAACATTTCAGGAATTTCACTGTAGTCTTTTATAGTTCTTGCCCAGGAATCTATAGACGGCATTTCTCTCATCCCCCTTTTAACTTTTTTCAATTTTAAACAGTGTTATTAGAACAACTGCCATTATGGAACATAATGCTCCAAAGTAAAAGGGTGCAGCAGGAGATACTTTATCCCACAAATATCCAGCAATAAAACTTGCCGGGAGTGCAAGTAGTCCCATCGATGCATTATACAACCCAAATGCAGTTCCTCTATTACTATCATCGACTATATGTGCAACAAGAGACTTTGCAACACCTTCCGTTGTTGAATAGTAAACTCCATATATCGCGTACAAAACCCAAATATGCCACGGCAATTTTGCTAATGCAAAACCGAGATATGTAACTGCATAAATAATCCAGCCTAACCTGATTACATTAACTCTTCCTATTTTGTCAGACAATACTCCACTCGGTACTGACAACAACGCATAAAACAGATTAAACATAGCTATAATTATCGGTATCGTCGATTCACTTACACCTACACTGCGAGCTCTTAGAATCAAAAATGCATCACTACTGTTGCCAAGCGTAAAAACTAGCATTACAATGAAAAACAGCAGAAATTTTCCCTTAAAAACAGACAAATCTAATTTGAAAGATGAACTTACTCTTTCACCCTTTTGCTCCACTACAAATAAACCTATGAGGATTATTGTGATAAAAGCTACAAGGCCAGCAATCAAAAATATTAATCTGTACTTTATAGAATCTATATATTTGGTAAACAAGAGCATTAAACCGGCAGTAATCAATGGCCCAAGGAAGGAACCTAATGTGTCAAGCATTCTTTGAAATCCAAACGAAAAGCCCATATTTTTAATTTTAGAAGATTTTGCAACAAGTGCATCTCTCGGCGCATCTTTTGTACCTTTTCCAATACCATCAACCAGTCTCAACCCAAAAGCCATGGCAGCACCATTCGTCAATGGCAGTAATACTCTTCCAATGGCAGAAAATAGATATCCAATAAACACAATAGATTTTCTTTTCCCAATCTTATCTGAAATTATTCCGGATATTATTCTCATAAGGCTTACAACTGTAGTGACACTTCCCTCTATTAAACCTACCATTTCTTTACTCAGTCCCAGAATCTGCGTATAAAAAGTAGGCAAAATAGGTACAATCATATCCTGACTTAATCCACCAAAAAATGCAACCCACCCCAAGACTTTAATGTTATTATTCACGTTGTTTTTTATCTCTTTATTTTCCAATTGACTCACCTTCCTTATTTGCCACTCTTGTTTTAATTTTCTCCAAAGAATTTTCAATGATATTTTTTGTTAAAATTGAGAATTTATCTTTGTTTTCTAAAAGAAACCTGTGAGACTCTTCTCCGCCAATCTCTCCAAGAGCCCAAACAATAATCTGTTCAATATATGGGTCCTTTTTACCCCCATTATTGCGTAAATGTTCTATCAATACTTTTTCTGCTTTCTTTATTTTAAGTTCCCCAATTATTTTTGCTGCCATGTAAGCAACATTATAGTCTGGATGATTTATAGCTTTTATAAGTTTTTCACTGTAATCATCCTTTGATATATTTTTAAAATCATATCCGCAATTCGAGCACTTTTCTTCTCCAATTTCAGCTATTTTAAAACACACAGGACATATATATCTCATCATTCATCAACCCTTATACCTAAAGTTTTTTTAAGATATCTATTTTCAGACTCATAACCTTTTAATCTTATTTCAAGTGTTTGGTTGTCACGCATCAACTGAAAATTTTTAAATTTCATTGCAGAGTATTTAGACGCCATAGAAATAAGCTGTCTTCTTAAGTCATCTTCATTAGGATTATCCCTTTCTATTTGATATGCTTTAATCCCCATTTCAAAAATAGCTCTATATGCATCTTCTTCTGTAAAACCATCTTTTTCAAAGTCAGCAACTAACTCTTTGATTTCTTCAAAGCTTTCATCAGTAATTTCAAAAGAAATCCTAATCATAATAGCCACCTCTCAATAATTTCAATGCTCTTTCAAACGAATCCTTGGAGTCATACCATGGTTCATCATGAAATCTATAATCAAATTTTGTTATAAACCATTCAAGATCAGTAATATTTTTTTCAATTGCCGTTTCATTTATTTTAATTATTTTCTCAATTTGTGGTGTAATATCCTTTTTAGCTTCTATAAGCATATTTAGGTGATGAAAACACAATTTAGACAACCCTTCACTATGCTTTTCAACAAATTCTTTATCAGTATGTAAAATATCTATCAATATATGCATCTGGTATTTATCTCTTTCACTTAAATAATCACAAATAAGGCATTTGTTTTTTGTTTCTTTCGCTCTTTTTTTCTTTAAAGACTTACGTTTGTCTGTAATCTGCTGCAATTTATAACTGATATTTGCTTTTAATGCAATTGCCAAACCCAATTTATCATATGAATTATTCAATAATTCCAAATGATAATGGCAGAAATTTGTCTCTCTTATTTTGACATACATTTCAGGGTCTTTTAAAACCTCATCTTCAAACAAATGCTCACAATAGGCTTTTTCTTCGTCTTTTATAATCTTGCATATTGGACAACCTCCCTTATATTTTTCAAAAACCTCATACAATGGAATAAATTCTAACTTCATGCAGATTCTCATCCTCTCTTTTTTGTCAAATAAACAAAAATGGCCTCTACATTCAACAATGTAGAAGCCATTAGCCTTCACGGCAATAAGGTGAGCTTCATCACCGTCATTTAATTTTTCTCTATAATAATATTATACATTTTTTAAACAAAAATACAAGTGAAAAGGCTACATATTAAAGACTGTTTTTCGGTTTGGATTTATGATTTTTGCTTAGCATTTAATAAAGCTTAATTATTTTATCTTTTTATCTAATTATACCACAAAATATCTATGGTATAATTATATTGGATAAACAAAATCTTTATAAAAAGGGGTTAGAATAAAATTGACATCATATGTAAAAAAACGAACATTTACTATATTCGTCTTTCTTACTATCATGTTTTTCGCCCTTATTGTAAGGCTTATATGGATACAGGGTATAAACTCCGAAAAACTTGCCATGGCAGTCGAAAGGCAAAGTACTGCTGATATCATATTAAAGCCTCAACGGGGCAATATTTATGATGTAAACGGGAATATACTTGCCTGTAATGTTCCAGCAGGAGATGTATTTGCGGCTCCTAAATTTATAAAAAACCCAGAAAAAGTTTCTGAAGAACTCTATAAATATTTAAATATGGACAAAGATTCACTTTATAAAATTCTTTCAAATAAAAAATCAGAATGGGCTGTACTTGGCAGGTCCATTCCTCTTGAAAATATAAATAAAATAAAAAGTCTTAACATACCAGGCATATATGTAGAAGATACTTTTATGAGAAATTATCCCAACGGCAAAATGCTATCACAAGTATTAGGGTTCACAGGAATTGATGGCAATGGTTTGTATGGCCTTGAATATTCTTTAAATAAATACTTAAGTGGTGTACCTGGCCGTGAAATCTCTCTTGTAGATGCAGAAGGTAGAAAAGTAGGAGTCCCAAGCAAGCTTTACAAACCTACAAATGGTGATAATATTGTCCTCACAATTGATTCTGTAATACAAAGTTATACAGAAAAAGCTATAAAAAATGGCTATGAAAAGTATAAACCGCAAGATGGTATAACAGCAATAGTTATGAATCCAAAAACGGGTGAAATACTTGCAATGGCTAACTTGCCTGATTTTGACCCAAATAATCCGCAAGATGTACCTTCACAAGAATATTGGTCAAATCCTGCAATATCAAGTATTTACGAACCCGGTTCGGTATTTAAAGTGATAACCGCTTCTGCAGCATTAGAATCAGCTGTAGTTACGCCAAACGAAAAATTCTATGACCCTGGGTATTATATAGTCTCCGGTAGAAAAATTAGAAGTTGGACAGTTTTGGGAGATATAACTTTTTCGCAAGCTATTGAAAAATCAAGTGATACAGTTTTTATGCAGGTGGTAGAACGTTTAGGCCTTGACACTTTTTATAAATACATATATGCTTTTGGTTTTGGCTCGCCTACGGGGATTGAACTGCCCGGCGAAGCCAGTGGAATGATTTTGCTAAAGTCAAAAGTATACCCCGTAGACCTCGCCACTATGTCATTTGGTCAGGGAATTGCCGTGACTCCTATTCAAATGATTACGGCTTTTTCCGCTGTAATAAACGGTGGAAACCTCATGGTTCCACATATTGTAAAATATATTGAAGAGGGAGATAAAATAATTAAAGAATATAAACCTCAAATAGTCAGACAGGTAATTTCTAAAAAAACTTCCGATACAATGAAGTATATACTTGAAAAAACAGTAACAGAAGGCACTGCTCAAACAGCACAAGTACCTGGCTATACAGTAGGTGGAAAAACAGGTACAACGGAAAATTATGCTCCAGGAAAATACGTAGCATCATTTGCTGGATTTGCACCAGTTGAAAACCCAAAAATTGCCGTATTAGTTCTTGTTAAAAATCCTACGCAAAATGGGTATATGGGAGGAGAAGTAGCCGCGCCAATAGCCCAGGAAATATTAAGAGACACTCTTAGATATTACGATACAGTAAAAAAATAATAATACCAGTTTATTTAGCACACCAATAAAAAAATAGGATGGTAAAAAAGTTATATTAAATAACGGCCCTATTATTCAAAAGCATTTTTTCTCTTTGAAAGAAACTCTTCATTAAATGTGTCACATTAAAGGGGATAAAGAAAGTATATGCCAATAAAAAGAAAGTGTCCAAGCCTATCATCATAATAAGAAAAAAACTATAAATACCCTTTACTGACTCACACTGTTTTTTATTTCCTCTGTTATATCAAAGGCATTTTTGTTATTCTTTATCCCTTCTTTTATTTTTTCTATCACTGTGTTGTTTATTTTACTCCATCCACCAAATTGTGGGATAATATTTGTATAATTAGTAGCTAATTCAATTCTTTTCATTTTATCGTCTTCAATAATTTTGTCTTTTTTAACTGGTACATAACCTAATTCAATTACCTTTTGTTGGTCTTCTGTAATAAACTTTATAAACTTATATTCCATTTCAAGCTTTTTTTCATCCTTTTCTTTCTTTATACCATAGGCATATATTTTAGGTGATAATGTCAGTGGGATGCCGCTTTCCCCTTCAGGATACATCGCTACATCAAACTCAAACAGCTTTTCTTTTGACTGTAAATTTTTAAGCTGTGCTATTTTATAGCTTTCTTCTATTAATACAGCAGTGTTTTTAGTAGTAATAAAGTCTTGCCATAATTTTTCTCTGTCTCCCTCAAGTGAAACAGGATTGACCACCTTATATTTATTGAATAAATCCAAAACTTTTTGCACCCCTGAAACTGCTTGAGGGCCAAAAAAAGAATACTTTTCTTTGTCAAAAGCCCTCGCACCATCTAAAAGTAAAAACCCCCATAAATTATAGCTATAAGGCGCGAGAGAAAGACCTAATCCATAAAAATATTTTTTATCCTTTTTCCCTTCAGTGTAGGTGAGTTTTGCCATACTATCAACAAATTCTTCGTAATTCCATTCCCCATTTTCAGGCAATTGAATTTCTTTTTCGGCAAACATATCAACATTTAAAAAAAGAACATTAGTATACATTCCTAAAGGCATTCCATAAATATTGCCTTTATAACTTATAGCATCAATAACGCCTTCCTTGTATTGCTTCTTAAACGCTTCATCTACATATTTATTGATAGGACTTAAATAATCCTTTGAAATAAAATAAAAATCTGCCCCAACAGGTAAAATATCTGGCAAAGAGCCATCTTTAGAAGAGTTAATCAGTTTTTCATATCCGTCTTTGTATGAAAGAGGCTCAAAATCTATTACCACACCCGGGTATTTGTACTGAAATAATTCTATTTTCTTTTTTATAAATTTAAATCCTCCCGGGTCTCCTATTGAAGGATGAGGAAAATCCCAAAAAGTTATTATCCCCCTAAACTCCTCTTCTACCTGATTTTTTTCTTGTATTTGTTCTTTTTCATAAAGATTCATATAGTAAGGCCAATATATAAGAAAAAATATCACTAACAAATATAACAAAATAGTAAAAGGCTTTCTCACATTAACCACCTCTTACTATCTATATTCTAAAAATTACTCTTGATTCTAGTGTAAAAAGCCTCTTTTCTTTATGAAGAAGTATAAATATAAAATAGATTGAATAAATAAACATAAAAATATAGGTAGTACAAATTTTCATAGAATTATGTTAGAATCAAAGAAGCAAAAATTACAACAAATGGGGTGTTGCACTTGTTTAGAGAAAACAGCGACCATCTCCAACAATCATTATTTGAAAGTGTTAACTTCATGGATTCAAGGATAAAGGCTAAACTAGAAAAATCATGGGCACCCATATTCTATAAATACGTGTTCTGCAACATCGATGAAAAACCCTTTTCAGTTTTATACAGTGATACAGGAAGGCCTAATTTCCCGGTTAACATACTCCTTTCCCTGGAATACATAAAACACCTTAAAAACTACTCTGATGATGAACTTATCGAAAACTTCAACTTCAATTACCTGATAAATTACGCTGTAGGAATAAGGACATTAGGAGGCATGAACCTTTCAGAGAAAACCTTGTATGACTTTAGATCAAGAATATACCAATACCTCATAAAACATCCTGAACAAGAAGACTTGATATTCGGGCAGTTTTTAAATCTTACCAGGATTTTTGCCAAAGAAGCAGGCATATCCATAAAAGAACAGCGCATGGACTCCACCATGTTCATGTCAAACATCAAAAAAGCAGGAAGAATCGCCCTTGCCTTTGATGTACTTTACAGGGCAGTAAAATCCATCCCTGAAGATAGACTTTCAGAGAACCTGAAAGAAGTTCTTAACCCTGAATTCAAGACAGAAGTGATACACAAAACCAAGCCTTCAGAAAGCGAAAGCAGGCTCGAAATGCTCTTGAATCTGTGCCAGGAAGCAAAGGAAACAATCGAAAATATTCCCGGACTTGGGAAATCCGATGCATATAGAATCCTCACAAGATTCCTGTCAGAACAGGCATACTACGACGAAAAAACCAAGAAGCTTAAGGCCAAAGACAGCAAAAGCATACCCAGCGACTCCCTTCAGTCAGCATACGATGAGGATGCCACTTATCGCAAGAAGGGGAACAAAGTTGAAAGCGGATACGTTTTAAACCTTAGCGAAACCTGTTCAAAAGAAAATCCCTTCCAGCTCATAACAGACTATACGGTAGAAAAGAACATAAAAAGCGATGTAGAACTTTTAAAAGAAAGACTACCTATTGTAAAACAAAATACCGAATGCCAAGAAGTCTATGTAGACGGTGGTTATTACTCCGAAGAAGTAGTGCAAATTGCAAAAGAAAACGGTGTGGAACTCCACTTTACCGACTTAAGCGGCAGGAAGCCTATTTCTAGGATATCAGTGACCGAATATGAAATAGATGAAGAAACGAAAGTGATAACGAAGTGCCCAAGGGGAATAATACCCATCCATGCCGGTGTTAAGAAGGGGCAGACGGTGGCCCATTTTCCAAAAGAAGCCTGTGCAATGTGTGAATTGAAAAATCAATGTTACTGCAAAGAACAGAAAAAAGATTACGTGGTGAGGATAAATCTAAAATCGATAGAAGCAGCCAAACAACGGGAAAAGATAGAATGTAGGTGTGAGGAAGACAAGAGCAAAAGAGCTGCAATAGAAGGTACCAATTCAGCCTTGAAGAGGGGTCATGGTCTTTCGAAGCTTCGAGTAAGGGGACTTGTAAAATGTAGAGTAAACGTAGGCTTAAAGGTATTGGCCCAGAACTTTAAGCGTTTTGCAAGATACATGTTGGAGCGAGCTAAAAAAGCTATTCCAGAGATCCAAGGGGGAGGTGTGCCCATATTGGCCCAATAAATGGTAATAACGTATTATAAAGGTAAAATGTAAGCTTTTCTCGGCAGACTTTACACTGGATTTTTGTTATCATAGGTGTAAATTACCACAATTTACCTAAATAAATTGTCAAAGTACAGAAAAGCAGATTCTAAAATTGAGTTTTTACACTAGAATCACTCTTAAATAACTAAAAAAGCAGGATAGCTTTCCTAATTCTACCCTGCTTTTTTATCAATTTATATTTTTAGCCCTGCTTTTCTCCAATCCTCTTTAAATCTTTCTATTCCCGCATCTGTCAACGGATGTTTTACCATCTGCATGAGCACTTTATATGGTACTGTCGCTATATGTGCCCCTAGTTTTGCTGCCTGTAAAACATGTATAGGATGTCTTACACTTGCAGTTATTATCTCTGTATCTATGTCGTAATTATTGAATATCGTAACAATATCCTCAATAATCTGCAAGCCATCTGTATTTATATCATCAAGCCTTCCTACAAAAGGACTTACATATGTCGCACCTGCACGAGCTGCTAATAAAGCTTGATTTGCTGTAAATATTAGCGTCACATTTGTTTTAATTCCTTCTTTTGAAAGAACATTTACTGCTTTCAACCCTTCAGCCGTCATAGGAATTTTTATTACTATATTTTTATGTATCTTTGCCAATTCTCTTGCTTCCTTAATCATACCCTCATGGTCATCGCTTATAACTTCTGCACTTATAGGACCATCTACAATTTGAGTAATTTCTTTTACTACCTCAATAAAATCTCTTCCTTCTTTGGCAATAAGAGATGGGTTTGTAGTAACACCTGATATTACACCTAATGCATTAGCTTCTCTTATTTCGTCAACATTTGCAGTGTCAAGAAAAAATTTCATCACTTCATCCCTCCGTTATCAATTTATTTACCTTTATTATATATCTAACTTTAAAAAATTAAAAGCCATGCTTTATACTGTGGAAAATAAAGGTTATTTCATTTTTAAACTGTGCCTAAAAATTTTTTAACTTTTTTAAATAATTTTTCAATAGGAAAATTTATATCTTCTGCAAGTCTTAAGATCGTATAATTTTTTCTTATCTCTTTAGCATTATTTAACATATCGTAAAGTAAAACTTCATTTACCCCTATTTCATTTAATTCAGATGGAGCACCTATTGTTTGTAATAAATTCTGAATGGTTGCTGCATCAGGAACATTTATTTTTACCCAATTTCTCATATGATCCCAGTTTTTAAGTATCTTCTCTTGTCTTTGTTTTCTTTTTACCTCATCTAAATAAAAATAATTTAAATTACTCAAAACTTCGTTAGCTATAGCACCATATGCATTTTTTATCCTCGCTTCAAATTCATCACCATTTAGTGAAAGTTTTTTTGACATAAGCTTTTTTATATCGTCCAGTGTAAATGAAAATATGTAATGATAAATTTCTGAAATAATAACGCTGGTTACGCCGACTTTTGTCCCATGAAGATGATGTTCATTTTCAGATAATATTTCTCTCATCTCTAAATAATGTGATAAATGATGTTCTGCGCCAGATGCAGGACGTGAATTACCAAATTTAAGCATTGCAATTCCTGAAATAATAAGCGCCTCCCTCTATTATCTTTTATTTTCTCTTAATATCTTAGTTTTTCTTTAATTTTCTCATCACAACAAGAGCATCTCATGGCTTATATTATCATTTCTTACTTATCTAACCATTAAATAGGTAAGTTTAATAAACCTCATATCCTATTTCCATATTATGGCGGGATAGCTCCACTTATCTCATGGGGTTTACCCTCCCATGTCTTACTGGATCTTAGTCCTTAATTCCTTCGTTCTACCTGCCATGAGGTGGATGTCATTTCTGCTCCATTGCAGGGTCTTTGCCCGTATGGTGATTATTCTTGTATGACAATTCCCGCTCTTGTTGTCAATATACCATCTTGACTAGTTGTTTTTGTTTTATTCCTTACTTTACCTTTTATGTCACGTCGTTCACACTTTCGTTTTCCCTAAAAATTAATTCTTCTTAAGGGTCAGCTTTTTAGATGTGAGTAATTTAAAGCTGAAGAGAAGATGATTAACCCTTAATTGATTTGATAGTATGTTAGCACTTTTTATGCAGCTTCCTGTAAGGCTGGCCTCTTTATGTCCTTCATCATCTTGATTGGGTCATATTTTACTCCTTTTTTTAATATGACATAAAATACCCTTATCAGTTTGTTGCACAATACTATTAGTGATTGCTTCTTTTTTAGCGGGTTTTGCGCTCTGGTAGTGTAATATTTGTGTAGTTCACGAAACTCTTCGTTTTTTGCAACCAAGGCCATTACTGCATTAAATAGTACTCTCCTCAATCGCTTCCTCCCTCTTTTACTTATTGTCGTTTCTCCTTTATGTTTACCAGAGCTATTCTCTACTAGGTTTAATCCTCCTAGTTTTTGTATCTGTTTTGGATGTTCATATTTCTCAATATCTCCTACTTCTGCAATAAAACCTGCTACTGTATTTACTCCTATCCCTTTGATTTCTAGTAGTTCTTTAACCCCTGGTATCTCAACTATTAATTCTTCTATCTTCTTCTCTATTTCTTCAATTTGTTTTTTGAGAAATTCGTATTGTTCAATGAGAGTCTTTATCTCGTATTCCGCCATCTTTATGCCCTGCTTCTTCCCTATGCTCTCCTTAGCAGTTTCTATCAGCTTTATAGCCCTTTTTTCTCCTACCCCTCTTTGTACTTCTTTCTTCCATATCGATATTATTTCTTCAGCACTCTTTTTTGCTATCTTCTCAGGCGTTGGAAATTCTCTTAATGTGATAAGTGCTGCTTTCCCTTCCCAGTCTGAAAATACGGTGTTAAACTCCGGAAAGTATATGTCCATCCATCTTGTTATTTGATTTTTTGTCATCCCTATTTGTTTGTTCAACCTGTCTTTTATGTCCATCGCTACCCTTAATTCTGCATATACTCCTTCAGGTATTGTCGGCTCTACATATCTCCCATCTTTTACTAGCATTGCTATTGTTTTTGGGTCTTTTTTATCGCTTTTTGTGGGAGAATTGTCATCTAATTCTTTGCTCCTCTTTACATGAAATGGATTAACCAATACTACCTTTATGTTATTGTCTTTAAGGTATTGGGCAAAACATAGCCAATATTGCCCTGTCGGTTCTATCCCTACTATTAGTTTGTTTTTCTTATGTCTCTCCATCAACTCTTTTGCCCATCTAAAAAATTTTGTCATACCTTCTCTATTGTTTTCAAATCTTAGGTATTTCCCATATTCTACTCCTCTGTAGTCAAATGCTCTGGCATAATGGCTTTCTTTTGCTATGTCTACTCCCGCAATTAATGTGTCTTCTGTTACTTGCAAAATCTTTTCATTTTGTGTATACTTCATTTTAGGTACCTCCTGTTTATTTTGATAATTCGAGGTAAGTTCTAGAACTTACACTCTGTATTTTATCAGGAGGTACTTATTTTTTCAAAGTTCATTCTTCCTTATTTTTTATTCATTACAGGAATGCTCCCTTCATTCATCAAACAATTTCATACTTTTTCATTTTTACTTTAACTCCTAGTAAGTCAGCCATACTGTAGTGAAAAATCAAGGCATTGAAAATCAACAAATATAAGTGATATTTTTATACACCAATTTAAGTAGGAGCATATCCGGATATCCCATTTAATCTTTTAGGATATCCGGATATATTTTTTATTCTATTTTTTTATTTTTAAACTCTTAAATTTTTCAGCTTGAGCTTTTATTGCTAATTCGGTTGGCAGACGTTCCATACTGGATGCTCCAAAGAAACCCACAATACCTTTTGTATGATCAAAAATATATTGTACATCTTCTGGTTCAGCAATAGGTCCACCATGGCACAAAACAAGGATATCTGGATTTACTTCTTTTGCTGCATCGTGTATAGCCTGAATTCGTTTAGCAGATTCTTCTAAAGTAAGAGCTGTTTTAGCACCAATTGATCCTTTTGTAGTTAATCCCATATGGGCTACCAAAATATCCGCACCTGCTTTAGCCATTTTAACTGCATCATCTTCATTAAACACATAAGGACATGTAAGCATATCTAATTCATGTGCAAGAGCTATCATTTCTACTTCCTTGTAATACCCCATATCTGTTTCCTCTAAATTTTGGCGGAATTGACCATCTATCAAGCCAACTGTAGGGAAATTTTGAACACCTGTAAATCCCATTTCTTTTAATTGTTTTAAAAAAACCGGCATTAACCTAAACGGATCTGTGCCACAAACTCCTGCAAGAACAGCAGTATCCCTCACTAGTGGCAAAACTTCGCTTGCCATTTCAACAACAATTTGATTTGCATCACCATAAGGCATCAACCCCGCAAGAGAGCCTCGCCCTGCCATTCTATAACGACCTGAATTGTAAATAATGATTAGGTCCACACCACCTTGTACGGAAAACTTAGCTGAAATTCCCGTACCAGCTCCTGCACCAATTATAGGTTTCCCTTCTTCGACTACTTTTTTTAACCTGCTTAACGCAACTTCTCTGCTAATTGCCATTTTTTATCCCCTCCATTTTACTTTTTAATCAATTGAAGCAATGTTTTAGCCATTGCTTCGGCAAATTCAGGATCATTAATGTGGCAATTCATTTCTCTAATCTCGACATGCGGTTTTAAGTGTTCTTTAATAGATTCAAACAATGCAGCATCTGCTTCCGGATCATAAAAAGGCATACCTTCTCGATCAATAGCAGAAACTCCTTTCAGTGGAATAAATAATACTACTGGCCCTTTAGCTTTATTGAGTTTTTCGGCTATAATTTCTCCTAATTTGCGATTTTCTTCTACGGTAGTTCTCATCAATGTTACAGTAGGATTATGTTTATATAATTTCCTCGACCTAAATTTCTCTGGTACTGTATCCATTGGTCCAAAATTAACCATATCCAATGCTCCTACAGACACTACTTGAGGTATACCTGCTTTCCCTGCAGCATCTAGCCTGGTTGGGCCTGCAGAAAGTACGCCTCCAACAAGTTCGTCACACCATTCTGTTGTAGTAATATCAGCCACAGCGTTAATAAAGCCGCTTTCAATTAAACTTTCCATAGCCATTCCGCCTGTTCCTGTTGCATGAAAAACCAGCACTTCGCAGCCGTTTTCTTCAAGAATAGAGCGTACTCTTTCTACACAAGGAGTAGTTACTCCAAACATAGTAGCACCAATAAGAGGTTTTTCACCAGAAGCTTTACTTTTCTTAGGTAATTCAACCTCTACCATCCCACAAATAGCACCTGCAGCATTTGTCAAAATAGAAGCTGATAATCTGTTTATTCCAGAAATATCTACTACCGAATACATCATTGAGATATCTTTGACACCAACATATGGCTTTGTATCGCCAGACGCCATTGTTGACACCATTACTTTGGGAATTCCCACTGGCAGTGTCCTCATAGCGGCTGTTGCTAATGCAGTGCCTCCAGAACCACCTAAGCTGATAATTCCGTCTAGCTTGCCCTCTTTATAAAGTTCTTGGACAATTGCAGAGGCACCTTTAGACATTATGTCTATAGCAAATCCCCTATCTTTTTTTGAAACTAGCTCCTCAATTGTAGAGCCACCCTTGAAAGCCACTTCTTTTCGAGAAATATCTGGCTGTATTAGTGGCGAGCCCATAATTCCTGCATCGATTAATATAGTTTGATGGCCACGTTTCTCGATTATTTCTTTAATGTACGCAAATTCTCGTCCTTTAGTATCAAAGGTTCCAAGTAATACGATTGTTTTCGACACTATTGCACCTCCTTCCTTGTTTTGTTTATCGTTTACTCTAAATTATTATGCAAAATCAATGCCAATATTCTTAAGCCATTTTTTCTTTACTTTAATGAGTGGTACTATAAAACAAGGGGTAACACTTTGTTTCTTTAAGTAACAATGTGTTACCCCTTACAAAATTCCTAATATACACTTAAAAGATTATTTAAGTCCAAGTTCCTTTAATTTTTTGTAAAGTGTTTTTCGACTTATCTTTAATTCTTGTGCAGTTTTTGTAATATTCCACCGGTTTTTTGCCAAAAGTTTTTGATAAAATTCTTTATTATTGGTATCTTGAATCTCAGGTTTATGATTTTCTAACTCAGCAATTTCCGGCATCCTATCTAATGCTGTATTAGAATATTTTTGTAAATATAATGGTAAATCTTTTAATTCGATACTCCTTTTATTACTCAACACAGCTGCATGTTCTAGTACATTTTTAAGTTCTCTAACATTACCTGGCCAGTCATATTCAAGTAAAACTTGAAAAGCACTCGGAGATATTCGTTCGATATCGAATCCAAATTTTTCATTTATATTTTTAACAAAATAGCTTACTAATGCAGGAATATCATCTTTTCTTTCTCTCAAAGGAGGCACGCGAATTTCTACAACATTTAATCTATAGTACAAATCCTCTCTAAATTTTTTCTCTTCAATAGTTTTTTGTAAGTCCCTATTAGTAGCAGAAATAATCCTCACGTCTGAATGAATAGTTTTAAGTCCTCCAATTCTTTCAAATTCTTTTTCTTGAATAACCCTCAATAATTTTGCTTGCAAAGGGAGTTCCATTTCTCCAATTTCATCTAAAAAAAGTGTCCCATCTTGCGCCAATTCAAAACGCCCCAATTTCCTTTGCAATGCCCCGGTAAAAGCACCTTTTTCATACCCAAATAATTCGCTTTCTAAAAGTGTCAATGGCAGCGTAGCACAATTAACGGTAATAAAAGGTCCATTTCTTCTATTGCTATGTAAGTGAATTGCTCTGGCAACAAGGTCTTTCCCTGTCCCAGTTTCACCAGTAATTAAAACATTCACATCTGTTTCTGCTACTTTTACTATAAGGTCATAAAGCTCTTGCATAACCTTAGAATTACCGATAATTTTATCAAAACCTTGTTTTTTGGCTAATTCTTGTTTTAAATAAATATTTTCTTTTTGAAGCATGTAAATGCTTTTGAATCTAGAAGTAGTTTCTGAAATGCTGCTTTCAACAGGAATTCTTTCTATGGCAGAGCCTCCAATATATCCTTGAGCATCTGTAGTTTCTACTATATATTGAAAATCATTAGGATATGTAATTGGTCCTCCATATACCAGTTTAATGATATCTGGTTTTATACGACTTGCAGCAGAAAAAATTTGTTGAGCTTTTTCGGCTGCTTGTTGTAAAGTAAATCCGTATTTAATTCCACTTTTCCCACCCACAGTAAATCCAAAATTTATACATAGGATATCAACATCAACTTTAGCCATGGCTTCAGCATCTTGTACATCATGTACATAAGCTATAGTAACTAATCCTGCTCTGGAAGCCTCTCTCATAAAATTTACTTCATTTTCAAATCCTAAACCTGTTTCTTCTAAATATTGTCGATATTGTCCATCGATGAGACATACAGTGGGATAATTAATAACTCCTGTAAAACCAATTCTTTTAATTCTAGTAAAAAAATAGTCATAGTTTAACAATGGATCAGTAGCACAAACTCCAAATATTACGGGAATTTTTTTAACTCTGGGTATTATCTCTGTTTCACCTGTGTTCATTACCATTTCATTTGAAGATTTAAAAGGCAAGTACGAGGCAATGGAAGGTATACCAGCACTTCGAAATATGCCTGCATTCAATATAAGAATAAAATCCGCTCCTCCTTCCTCTGCATACCTTGCTGCTGAGCCGGACCCTACAGCAACTCCAACAATCGCTTTTCCTTTTGAAATATTTTCTTTTAAACGTTTTAAAATTTCATCTCTTCGCATATTAGATTCTGTTGAACTCCTATTCATTTTGTCTCACCCCCTTTTTAAAAAGTCTCCATCTTTTTACTATCCGCGTTCTTTATTATTCTTTTATAGTTTTATTATACTATAAATTACCATATTGTTATATAAAAAATATTTACGCATTTGAAAGTTTAAAAAATTTTATTTTTTAATAGAAATCAACCAAACACCCCATAATTAAAAAATTTTAGTAATTTAAAAATTTTAACCTTGAATAACAAATTTTTAGGTAGTATAATGGTCTAAAATTCACTCTAAAATGAAAAGGGGGATTGAGAATATGATACACAAATTATCTAAAGAAAATCATATATTTAGTTTTTCCAAAGATAATAAACCTGTACTTTTTGTAAAAAGCGGAGACGAAATAGAAATTGAGACTTTGGATTGCTTTTCAAATCAAATCCAAACAAATGAGGATAAATTAGAACAAATGGATTGGAACAAAGTAAACCCTGCAACAGGCCCTATTTATGTTGAAGGTGCTAAAGAAGGAGATGTTTTGGAAGTCACAATTAAAAATATTGAAATAGCTGATAAAGGTGTAGTGGCAACAGGCAAAGACCTAGGAGTATTGGGTGATTTAATGGATGAACTGTATTCCCGAGTGGTTAATATAAAAGATGGGAAAATTATTTTTGATGAAAAAATTTTTATTCCAATTAAACCTATGATAGGAGTAATTGGCGTTTCACCAAAGAATGGTAATATAAACTGTGGAACACCTGGTTCTCATGGTGGAAATATGGACACTGCACTTATCGGTGAAGGTTCAAAACTTTTTTTGCCAGTATTTGTAGATGGTGCTTTGTTAGCTTTGGGAGATTTACACGCTGTAATGGGAGATGGAGAAGTAGGTGTATCAGGCGTAGAAGTAGCAGGCTCAGTTACAGTAGAAGTTAGAGTTGTAAAAAATTTAAAACTTGTAAATCCTCTCGTAAAAACACCAGAGGTAACAGCAACAATAGCATCAGATGAATCTTTGGATAAAGCAGTAAAAATAGCAGTTCACGATATGGCAAACTTATTTCAAAGTTTTACCAACTTATCAATAGAGGAGATAGCTACACTTTTTAGCATAGCAGGAAATGTACAGATTTCACAAGTAGTAGATCCACTTAAAACTGCACGCTTTAGTTTGCCAAACTGGGTATTGGATAGCTATAACATAGTGTTCTAAGGGAGGAAAAGCTATGGAAAATAAGAATGATACATCATTAGAGAATTTTGGATATAAGCAAGAATTAAAAAGAGCTTTGACAATTTGGGACTTAATAATATATGGGCTCATCTTTATGGTTCCTATTGCGCCATTTGGTATTTATGGGTTTGTCGCTGATATATCAAAAGGAATGGTTGCGCTTGCCTACGCAATTGGAATAGTAGGAATGATATTTACTGCTTTTAGTTATGCATCAATGTCTGAAGCTTTTCCGATTGCTGGTTCTGTTTATTCATACGCAACTAAAGGTTTGAATAAAGTTATAGGATTCTTTACTGGCTGGGTCATTTTGCTAGATTATTTATTAGTTCCTGCTCTTCTTTACGTTGTCAGTGCAGCTGCTTTAAATGGTATATTTCCAGCTATTCCTGTAATAGTGTGGGCATTAGCATTCATTTTAATAAATACAATAATTAACATTGTAGGAATCGAAATTACAGCTAAGTTTAATAAAATTGTACTAATACTTGAACTTATAGTTTTAGCGGTTTTTATAGGAGTTGGTGCTTTTGCAATTTCTCATGGTATAGATGGAGCAAAATTTTCATTTAAAGCTTTTTATGACCCGCAAAATTTTAGCTTAGGTCTTGTAATGAGTGCTGTTTCTATAGCAGTTTTAAGTTTTCTTGGTTTTGACGGTATAAGTACCCTTGCTGAAGAAACAATAGGTGGTAAAAAAACTGTAGGAAGAGCAACTGTACTTGCACTTTTATTCGCTGGCATATTGTTTATACTTCAAACATGGGTAGCATCAATGGTATGGCCTGATTACAAAGCTTTTTCCAATCTAGACGTAGCTTTTTATGAAGTTGCTAATCGTGCAGGAGGAAAATGGCTCATGCTTACTACTTCTTTGGCAACAGCTTTCGCTTGGGGAATAGCAAACTCATTGGCAGCTCAAGCTGCTGTTTCAAGGGTATTATTCAGTATGGCAAGAGACCAAAACTTACCCCAATTTCTTTCAAAGGTTCATCCAAAATATAAAACTCCTTATATAGCAACTATTTTTATCGCTATACTTTCAGCTGTCCTCGTAGCAATCTATAGTGACAGGATAGCTGATCTTACATCTGTTATAAACTTTGGAGCTTTAACTTCGTTTTTAGTTCTCCACATCACCGTTATAACATATTTTATGATAAAAAATCATTCTAGCAATATATGGAAACACTTAATATCTCCAATTTTAGGCTTTCTAGTTATCTTCTATGTATGGATAAGCCTTAATGTACATGCCAAAATCCTTGGCGCTGCATGGACTTTGATAGGAATAATTTACTACATCATATTAAAATTTATATTAAAACGTAAGCCAGAAGAACTTAATGTATAAAATATTTCTTTAACGTTTAAGTTGTAACCCCACTTTATAATTAATACAAAAAGTGGGGTATTTTGCATTCGCTTTTCTTATGCCCATTCAAAAATCTTTTTGATCTTCTCGAGTAACTTCATATACTCCTTTTCCCTGCTTAATCACCTACTTAAATTTTGTACTATCAATTAAAATTAACGCTACATCATTAAAATCTATTTAGAACAAAAGGAGTATATCACATGGAGAACTTGAATATAAAAAAGTTAATCTTGAACATAAGGAGACAAATATTATGAATAAATGTTTTAAGTGTGGTTGTGAAGAACTAATAAAAACAAAAGTCACTCTCAAAAAATTGCAAAATAAAACATCCTTTCTATAATATAGTTGCTCTCTGTTAAGCATGGAGGGTGAATACGAAATCTCTGTGTATGCATTTGAAAGTTTAAATATATATTTAAAAACAATAGACAAGAAAAAAACAATATGATAATCTATAAAAAGAAAGTAAAAATCAATTTGGAGGGCCTTAAATGAGTAAAATTTTTGATATTGATAGAAATGATGAATGTATTTGTGGAAGTGGGAAAAAATATAAAAAATGCTGTCTTCCTAACATAGAAAAAATTGAAAAAAACCTCTTAAGAGAAATAGAAAAGGAAGATGTATTTTTACCTTATGATTATGAATTTATACGAATATTAAGTGTAATGTATGGAATTAAGCTGGATAATAAAAATGAGGCTGTAAATGTGGAAAAATTAAAAGTATTACTAATAGAATCATTGAGAGAAAGAAAACAACAACTGGAAGAACTTAATGAAGAAAATGAAGATGAAATAACCGAAGAGTTATTTAGAAAAATTGTAAGTATATTCAGAAAAAATGAAGGGTTGAAAGACTTAAGAGTCCCAGTTACTTTTATAATGAATCTAGATCTTGATAATGAAGAAGAAATGGAAAGAGTTTTAGATAAAATATCTAATACATCTTTTTTAGAAAACTATTTATTGAATTTAGCCTATTCTCTACGTACAGAAAAATTTACCGAAGAAGAAATGAAGAATATCTTTATCTGGCTTTCGATAGCATTTATAGATAAAACTTATAAGATATTTACAACACCTATCTTAGAAGCAACGGAATTTGACCTTATAGATGGAGAAGATGAATTAGAAAAAGTTTTAAATGATGCAGAAAAATTACCTCAAGACTTAGTAAATAAGAAAGTGATGGAAATCTTCTACAAATATCCTATATTTGCCGAATATTTAAGTGCCAATATGTTTATGGAAATGGGAGATGATTTAAATTATATTTTAGACCCTGAAATGGAAATTGAAATACCATTTTATGCATTTTATATTTTTTATTTAAAGTTCCTTACAAAAGCTGCTGAACTCTTTAAAAAGAAAAACACAGAACAACAAGAACTTTTTGATTCTATATTTGACGAAGTGATAGATGAAATTTTTGATGAAGATATAGTTGCAGAAAAAGTGTATTCTTCTATATTAGGCAAAATAGTAGAAATAGAAAAAACTACAAAAAATAATGACCTCAAAGAAAAGCTTCAAAACATATTAGAATTTTTAGCTATACCAACAAATGCCCAGATTAGTTTAATAAAGATAAGATTCGTTATATCCCTATCTAAGTATGTTAATAATTTACCTCAAAGAATAGATGATAGCGATATGATTTTAGAAAATCTAGAACAGCTATTATCAAGAAAATTTTTTAATGAATATATGTCCTATTTAGAGTCAAAGGATTTTGAAGAAGTACAATACTTAAAACAGCTTTACAATAAAATCGAAGAGCAAAAAGTGATTATATATGATAATATGAATGCAATCGTAAATGCATTGGTCAATCGTACATTATTAACCACATAATAAAAGTACAATTGCTTATATAGCAACTGGTGGGGATAGTTGATTATAGAGATATTGTCTTTTTAAGAAAAAGTGGTAAGCAAGTATAAATGACTATAAATAAATCGAGTAGGAGGCGGTGACTAACCGCCGTCCTCTCACACCACCGTACGTACCGTTCGGTATACGGCGGTTCGGTAAATAAATAAGTGAGATTACTTCCATTTTTATTTTTTATATTTTATTCGAAAGCATGTATAATTTTTAGTGGGGTATTTTAAAAATAGTTCTTTTAGTTCTTACATATGCCAAAAGCAACAACATAGAAATTGATAAATATATCAGTAGGATTGTCCTTAATTTAAATAAATGAATTTACAAATTGCCCTGATGGCAGCAACATTGACCAGATTAAAGAAGTATCCAACATTCCAAGTGAATTATAAAGCCCCATATAATTATTACCTATTGGCACCATTTCATTTGCATAGGCTGTGAGGGGACTCTCGGCTATTTGCTCGGCAAGTTGACCCACATTTACAGCTAAACCATTGTAACCAGCAAAAGCTGTTTGGACCGTATTAAAATTATTCTGCAGCGCACTGTTTAAGGTATTTTGATCGATAGAGAGAGTCATATCTGGATTTTGAATAATTCCGATCGCTTGCAAATTTGCTGCTTGATATTCATAACTTTGCACAAGTTCCGAAGTAACAAGGGGGCTTATATATTGCTGGTTTTGATTTACATATGTTATCATTTTGTTGTATTCATTAACAAAATTATTGATACTGTTGCTTATAGCTTGTATATCATGTGTAACTGTAACAGTGACATTACTTGCCGTTTTATTAAATGTTATGGCTAAATTGTTATTGTCAAGATAAATAGTATTTGATTGAGAGGTATTACTCACACCATTAATAGTATAAGTTGCATTTGCTGCTGCCACTGATACTGTATTTGCACCGGTATAAGAAACTGCATTGCCAGTAACATCAGTCAATGTAAATGCATTATTTGTTCCAGTGCTATTTGCATTCAATACTAACTGGCTTGTACCAAGATACGGATCATTATTTACAATAGCTGTAATTCCCATATTAGCAGAGTTAATTGCTTGAGCCATATTATTTAAAACAGTTTGATTTGTATCACCTTGATTAACATTGAAGGATATATTATACTGCTTACCACCTACTTGTACAGTAAAGCTGTAAGTCCCAGGTGTAAGGCTTGTAATGCTGTTACTTGCTAAGCTCGTTCCAATATTTTGTTGAGCCACAGCAAGCTGATTTACAGATACATTATAAGTAGAAGCAGTTGCACCCGCTTGAGCTGTTGCACTTATGGAATTTGGGTCACTGGATGTAGCAACCATCTGATTAAAGACACTATTTGGTGATGTAAGTTGAAGTTGGGCTGCTGTATCTGCTAGATTGTTCGCATAGCTATTTAACATTACAAGAACATTAGTTATTTGCGTTGGCAATTGTTGATTCTCATTATTTATATACATCGCTTGCTGTGCAATTTCAAATATATTACTTGGTGTAATATTTTGTATTGAAGTCAATGGATTAGTCATATTAAAAAGATAACTATACTCACTGTAATAAGGATACATATACCAATAATTTGTATCAATGAGGCTTGCCATATTTCCACCCCCAATTCTCTTTTGTTTTTGTTTAATTTATTCATCGACAAAACTTGTAAAAACTTTAGATTAAATTTAGTATATGATTAAACCATATTTCAGCATCTACTCCGTAGGTAAATATTTTTTCATCATAGAAGACATATCTTGAAAGCCATATCCACAAACGCCATTGCGAGGAGAATTTGCAATCCCATTCGCAATTTTCTCTATCATTTCCTCATGATATAAATGTTGTTTTACACAATTTTCACACAAAAATTCTCCACATTCATAGCAAAAATATTCAGCTTTTTCCTGACAATTATCACAATAGTAAATCGGGGCAATATTTTGTGCCAAAACAACTACTTTCTTTTTCTGTGGAAGTAATTGTCTTTTTAAAACTTTCAATTCCAAGTGCGTGGTTGAACCAAAATCATACTCATAATCAAACTTCATGTTTTCCGTTATAACATTTGTTAATTTATAGTTCATACTTTTCGGTTTTGGTCCAAAAAAGAAAGGTTCATCTAACCACCCTTTCGGATCTATATCATATATTTCACCATCAATTTTAAATTGGCTCAAATGTCCACAACACTCAAGCCAAAAATCACGCAAAAACTTGTCAATATCTCTTAAGGTAGCTTTTGTATCCACAGAAACATATAGCCAATAAAGTGATGAATCGTATTTAGGATATACGCTTAAAATAAAAACTTCCTTTTCTTTTATCCCTTCTTCATCTGACAGCTTTGAAAAATACTCTTTCATACTTTTACATGAAAGAATATGTCTCAACATTGAAGATTTTTCAAATTCTTTCATACAAAAATAGCAAGTCCCTTTCATAAAAATTCTTCCTTTCCAAAAAAATTTTAAATACTTTTTGTTCTACGTTAATTTTACCATAAAAACTTTCTCCGTAATAAATACTTTTTCAGGTTTAGTCCAGTCTCTTTCTAAATCTCAATATGGCCACTGTCAAAAGAAAAACTGACATAAGAGTAATTATCACTATTTGATGTACAAGAAGAGAAGCATCTATACCCTTTATTATTATCCCTCTCAAAATAACTAGAAAATATGTAAGTGGAAAAATATCTCCAACTGCTCTTATAACAGTAGGCATTTGTTCCCTCGGAAAAATAAATCCTGACAATATTATGGTTGGAAGCAATACGAAAAATGCCCCCTGCATTGCTTGAGTTTGAGTCTGCGCTACTGTTGAGATAAGTATTCCTATTGCAAGAGCACAGGTTATAAAATCAAGTCCTAATAAAAGCAATAGATATATATTACCTCTAACAGGCACGCCAAACCAATACATGCTAAGCCCTAAAACCATTAAAAAATCTGTGTAACCAATTAGAATGTAAGGTAAAAGTTTTCCAATCATTAATTCTGAAGATTTTATAGGGGTTACAATCAATTGTTCTATTGTGCCCCTTTCTTTTTCTCTCACAAGCGCAAAAGCCGTCAATATTATGGTGATGTTTTGCATGATTAGACCCAAAAGCCCCGGAATTGTAAACACTTGCGTGTTGAGTTCTGGATTGTATTCTACTTTTGTAGAAAGGTCTATTCCAATGGAAGGCATTTTCATGCCTTTGACTTTCAATTCTTTTTGTACAATATTGTTTGAAAACATTTGAGATATCATAATACCGCTTGATAAAGCAGTCCTTGCTGTGGTAGGATCAGAACCATCAATTTTAAGTAAAGGCTGTACCATTTTTACTTTATACTGCGAAAAATCCGGCGGTATAATAAGACCTGCTTTTACCTTTCCTTCATCCAGTAAACGATTTAACTCATCTATACTACTTACATAAAAATCCGGATTAAAATACAGTGAATTTTTGTATGCTTCAATATAGTTTCTGCTTTCATAGGTCTTGCTTTGGTCAAAAACTGCCATTGGTATATGGTCAACTTCTGTTGCAACAGCATAGCCAAAGAGCAAAAGCATTGTAATAGGCATAATAAATGAAATAACTAAACTTATCCTGTCTCTTCTTATATGTATAATTTCTTTTTTAATAATTGCAAAAAGCCTCGTCTTATTCATTATTCATCATCCTTACGTATTTAATAAAGACATCTTCAAGCGAATCAAGATTATTTTCTCTTTTTATCTCATAGGGGGTACCAAAAGCCATCAACTTTCCATTAAACATAAAAGCTGTGAGGTCACATATTTCTGCTTCTTCCATATAATGAGTAGTCAATAAAATTGACATACCATCATTAGCAAGGCTTTTTATGATATCCCAAAACATCCTTCTTGATAAAGGGTCCACTCCTGATGTAGGTTCATCAAGTATAAGCAATTTAGGATTATGTAATATAGCACAGCCTAAAGCAAGCCTCTGCTTCAATCCTCCTGATAATGTACCAGCAATTTGCTTTCCTCTCTCCTCTAATCCAACAATATCAAGAACTTCTTTGATTCTTTGTTTCATCTCTTTTTTACTTAGTCCATACACACTCGCATAAAAATTTAAATTTTCTCTCACAGTTAAATCTTCGTAAAGGCTAAATTTTTGAGACATATACCCTATAGATTTTTTTATTTTCTCACTTTCTTTTTCTATATCATAGCCTAGAACAGCTCCCTCTCCTGATGTGGGCTTTAAAATGCCACAAATCATCCGTATAGTGGTGGATTTTCCTGAGCCGTTTGGCCCTAATAGGCCGAATATTTTATAAGTCGGAACTTGTAACGTAAGCTTGTCTACAGCAGTTATATTGCCAAATCGTTTTGTCAATTCTTTCAATTCTATTACATATTCCATTATCTACACCTTCTATTCATTTACAATGACATCTGCCAACATTCCAGGTTTTAAATCTTTTATGTGGTCAAGGATTTGAACTTTTACTTGGTATACTACATCTTCTTTTGATGACTTTGTCACAGTGTTTTTGGGAGTGAATTCGCCGTTTGGTGAAATATAAGTAATCTTTCCTTTAATTAAATCTTTTATAGAATCTACTTTTATACTTACTTCTTGGTTTAAAGAAACTTTATGCAAATTCTTTTCTGGTATGTATATTTTTATAAAAAGATTCTTTAAATCAGATATTTGAGCAATATTTCCTCCTGCCATAGCTATTTCGCCAGCATTAATGTAAATATTAGTTATAGTACCATCAATCGGAGAAGTTATTGTTCCCTTTTTAATCATAAGGTTGGTTAAATCATAATTTGCTTGCGCTTGGTCTACGTTTAATCTCGCTATATCAGCTTGATTCTTAGGTCCATTTTTAACTTGGTCATACTTTAACTTTGCTATTTCCAAATTGGCTTTAGCTATTTTTGCTTGTTCTTCATATTGACTTACATCAAGTAAAGCTATCTTATCTCCTTTTCTAATTTCATCTCCTTCTTTTACATATAAATCAGTGATAAGACCAGATATCTCTGATTGTACATACAAAGTTTCGGCTTCTATTGTTCCCGTATAAAGATTTTCTTGTGAATTTGAATTAGAACAACCTGAAGTAATGATACTAAATGCAATTAACATAATAAATGCCAAATATTGTCTCTTCATAATTAATGCTCCTCTCCTATATCTTCTATATCTCTTAACAGTTTTTTTATTATTTTGTTTTCATTATATTTTATTTAAGAAAAATCTGTCAATATTATAATCTTTCAGCTTCTATTTGCATGATAAAATCAAAAAACCACCGCACAGGGTGGGTTTTTAATATCCTATTGACTTAGTTTTTATAGATACATTGCTTTCTTCCGCTACATAATGAGATTTAGCTTTTAAAATTATTTCTCCCGGCTTTCGTGTCGATTTTACATAAACTGCTCCTCTGCCAGTTTCTAATGTCAACGGATTTTCTCCAATCAGTTTTCCTTCACCTTCTATTTCAAATGATACAGGTATATTAGCATATGGGAGAATAGAGCCGTTTTCATCCACAACACTTATAACAACCCGTGTACAATCAGCGCCATCTGCCATAATCTCATTATCATCACAAGAAAAAATTAATTTATGTGGTTTCCCATATGGCCTTAATGTATGTCTTGCTACTTCCTTACCGTCTATCAAACCTACCGCAGTAATAGAAGCATTATTAACTCTTACCTCCATATAGTTGATTCCGCATTCCTTTATTGAAAATTCAAAAGGTGGATGTGGTAAACTAGGAAAGTCAACTCTATTGGGCATTTGTCTTTTCACAAATTTATCATTTATATAAAGTTCCACTTCTTCACAATTACTAAATACAAGCAATTTATCACCATTTTCCTCTTCAAATGATGGTATTAAGTACGAAGCTATAAACACATAGGGCCCATATAAGTGAGGATCGGCCTGGCTTCTGTAAAAATGAGCTGCAAATTTTGGAAGTCTAAATATATCACAGACTCCATGATAGCATATATTGTCTCCTGAACCAAAAGCACTTGTGGTATTATAATCAAATGCACACCAGCCTGATGCACCAGCCATGTTTGGTATCCCATATTGTTTGTCTTGAATAAGAGCATGCAACCTTGCATGAGTAATAAGTCTATTAAGGTTATCATATGATTTTGTCGGATACATATGGCCCATATATTCTGTTACCATATACTTTTTGTGATTTGGAAGTTGTATTTTCCCTTCTAAATCATATATAAAGTCGTTATATGTAAATACATCTTCAAGTTTTTCACTATCTCTTAAATATCTAACACCACATGTTGGTCTACTCCTATCCAGGTTATGAGCTATTTCATTTGTCTCTGTATAAAAATCGTGGTCATCTAAAGACTCATTTATTCGCACACCCCAAATAAATACACAAGGATGATTTCTATCTCTTAAAATCATTTCTTTTAAATTCTCTTTTGCAATGTTCTTCCAATTTTCGTCGCCTATATGCTGCCATCCAGGTATCTCTTCAAAAACTAGCAAGCCTATCTCATCACATCTATCCAAAAATGAAACAGCCTGCGGATAATGTGACGTCCTAACATAATTTAATCCCAATTCATACTTTAGTATATCTGCATCTTTTCTTTGTATTCTATCCGGCATAGCACCGCCAACATAAGGAAAAGTCTGATGTCTGTTTAATCCTCTTAATTTTAAAGGTTCACAATTAATATAAAACTTACCGTCATCTCCAAAATGCACAGTCCTTATTCCTGTTCTAAAAGTATAATTATCTAAAATTTCATTCTCTGCAATAAGTTTTACATACACATTATATAAATATGGATGATCTGGATGCCAAGTTAATGGATTATCCATCTTTATTCGCTGTATAATCTCCTTTTGCATGTCTTTAACATCAGTAACCGAAGATGAACACACAACACCTTCTTTATTTATAACCTCTGTCAATATTTTTGCATTTCTTACCTCTTTACCTTCGATGGTTGTAGTAATTGAAATTTCCGCAACAGAATCTTGCAATTTATCAACAACAAAATAAACATCTTTTATATGGGTATCATTTAAAATTTTCAGCCATACATTTCTGTATATTCCACCAAACAACATATAATCTACAAGATGACCTTCTGGAGGAATATCTTTATGTTCTCTTGAATCCACTTGTACAGCAATTAAATTTTCGAAATCACCATATTTGACATATTCTGTAATGTCAAATTCAAAAGGGGTATATCCTCCTTTATGTTCTCCTACAAATTCGCCATTTACATAAATCTTCGCAACAGTCATAACACCTTCAAAATGAACATAAACCTTTTTACCTTTGTATCTCTCACCTACTTTAAAATGTTTTCTGTACCATGAAATAAACCTGTAGTCTTCTTCTTTAAAATAGTGGTGAGGAAATGTTTTGTTTGCATGAGGAAGACTAACAAGTTCAAAATTGCTTTCATCAAAATCAAGTTTATATGCATCATTTAAGTTTTCAGGAATATATAGCCAATCTACATTAAAATTCAATACTTTCCTACTCATTCTTAATACTCTCCTCCTTAAAATGCATCATAATGCTCTGGAAGTCCCCTTTAAGTTCTGGAATTACTAACCCTGCATACATAAGTTCATCACCACTATATAAACTGCCATCATCTTCTAAAACATAATTAAAATCTGGATTTATTCCTTTTAGACGAAGTCTTTTAATAGGTTCATTTGCTCCTTTCAAAACTTCAAAATAATAAAGCAAAAATTCTCTTTTATCTTCAGAAACAATCAACCAAGCAGTTTCATTCCCTTCAAAGGGACTTAACAATCGATAAAAATCTCCAAATTGCACCAGTTTCCTAATTTCTTTATACTTTCTTACATATTTCTTTATTTCCTCTTTTTCTTCATTAGATAGTTTGGTCAAATCAAGTTCAAAGCCAAAATTAGCCGACATTGCTATATGTGCACGTATTTTTAAAGGTGTAATTCTGTGAACCTGGTGATTTGGTACAGCAGATATGTGGCTTCCCATTGAAATAAGAGGATAAACTATACTTGTACCATACTGTATTTTGAGTCTTTCTACAGCATCTGTATCATCACTGGTCCAAGTCTGTGGCATGTAATAAAGCATTCCAGGGTCAAAACGGCCGCCACCACCAGCACAACTTTCAAACAAAACATCAGGAAACTTTGTCGTTAATTCTTCTAATATCCTGTAAAGTCCAAGTATATATCTGTGAGCAGTTTCTCTTTGTCTTTCAGGAGGCAAAAGTGCAGAGCCTATCTCTGTCATATTTCTATTCATATCCCATTTTACATAACTTATAT
The DNA here is from genome assembly GCF_003722315.1 of Thermoanaerobacter ethanolicus JW 200. NCBI lineage: Bacteria > Bacillati > Bacillota > Clostridia > Thermoanaerobacterales > Thermoanaerobacteraceae > Thermoanaerobacter > Thermoanaerobacter ethanolicus. The sequence goes on from NZ_CP033580.1 coordinate 2,450,403, forward strand.
TGGCGCTTTCTAAAATATCTGAGACTACCTTTATAATATAATCTTGTACATCTTTTCGCGACAAGTCTAACACAAGTTGATTTCTGCTTTCACTTCTTAACCTATCAGGCACATGTATACACCAATCAGGATGCTTTCTATATAGATCACTATCAGGAGATACCATTTCTGGTTCCATCCATAATCCAAATTTTAAACCTAAAGAATTTATGTCTTTTGCAAGGCCATCCAAACCACTTGGAATCTTTTCTTTATTTACAAACCAATCTCCCAGTGAAGAATTGTCAGAATTTCTTTTCCCAAACCATCCATCGTCAAGAACAAACAATTCAATACCCAAATTTTTAGCTTCTTTAGCAAGTTCTTTAAGCTTTTCTTCTGTAAAATCAAAATAAGTGGCTTCCCAATTGTTTATAAGAATTGGTCTTTCTTTGTCCTTAAATTTACTTCTCATAATTCTATTTCTGTACAATTTGTGATAGGTATTTGACATTTTATTTAAGCCACTATCCGAATAAACCATAACGACTTCTGGTGTTTGAAATACCTCACCTGTCTTTAGAAGCCATGAAAAATCAAATGGATTGATTCCCATAGAAACCCTTGCCATATTATATTGATCTACTTCTACTTGTGCCAAGAAATTGCCACTGTAAACAATGCTAAATCCATAAACATCTCCACGCCATTCATCAGCGTCTTTTCTTAAAAGTGCTATAAAAGGATTTTGATGATGGCTGCTTGCACCTCTTCTGCTTTCAATAGACTGAATTCCTGGTACAAGGGGTCTTCTTATAACATGTCTTTCTCTTGCCCAAGCCCCTGACAATTGAAGCATTTCAAAATTACTATCATTAAAGTCAACATTCATAGACAAAGCTCTAAGTAGTTTTATGTCTCCTTTTCCCATGTTTTCAAATCTCACTGACCTTGTTATAACATCATAATCCCTAAATGCTGTATAAATTAAGGTTACCTTTAAATTAGCTACTTTATCATACAATTCTAACTCAAGAGTATCAGCTTCATCTTCATTTTCAACATAAGTAGCCGGAAGCCCTTCTAATTTAGGCTTACCTTTATAGATTTTGTGAGATAAGTACCTTAAATCAGAAACAGTAGAACCGTTTTCAAGCTGAATTTGATATGCAGGACTCCTAAAATCAGTATTACCATACGCAGAGTACTCTTGTGGTAAAAAATCCAGCATTAACTGATTCCCAAAGTTAATAATATCATTATCTATACTTGTATGAGGTAATTTTAATAAATGGTATATATTGGGATCCTTTATTATTTTGCCAAAATATGCATGTAAAACAGCGCCATTTTTTAAAACATAAATTACATAACTTGTATCTTTGGCAGTTAGGTAAAAAGTTTTTGTTTTATCATTAAAATGAATAGGCATAGTAAGTCCTCCTCCTTATATTATTTTTTATTTTCTCTTAATATCTTAGTTTTTCTTTAATTTTTTCATCACAACAAGAGCATCTCATGGCTTATATTATCATTTCTTACTTATCTAACCATTAAATAGGTAAGTTTAATAAACCTCATATCCTATTTCCATATTATGGCGGGATAGCTCCACTTATCTCATGGGGTTTACCCTCCCATGTCTCACTGGATCTTAGTCCTTAATTCCTTCGTTCTACCTGCCATGAGGTGGATGTCATTTCTGCTCCATTGCAGGGTCTTTGCCCGTATGGTGATTATTCTTGTATGACAATTCCCGCTCTTGTTGTCAATATCCCATCTCTTGACTAGTTGTTTTTGTTTTATTCCTTACTTTACCTTTTATGTCACGTCGTTCACACTTTCCTTTTCCCTAAAAATTAATTCTTCTTAAGGGTCAGCTTTTTAGATGTGAGTAATTTAAAGCTGAAGAGAAGATGATTAACCCTTAATTGATTTGATAGTATGTTAGCACTTTTTATGCAGCTTCCTGTAAGGCTGGCCTCTTTATGTCCTTCATCATCTTGATTGGGTCATATTTTACTCCTTTTTTAATATGACATAAAATACCCTTATCAGTTTGTTACACAATACTATTAGTGATTGCTTCTTTTTTAGCGGGTTTTGCGCTCTGGTAGTGTAATATTTGTGTAGTTCACGAAACTCTTCGTTTTTTGCAACCAAGGCCATTACTGCATTAAATAGTACTCTCCTCAATCGCTTCCTCCCTCTTTTACTTATTGTCGTTTCTCCTTTATGCTTACCAGAGCTATTCTCTACTAGGTTTAATCCTCCTAGTTTTTGTATCTGTTTTGGATGTTCATATTTCTCAATATCTCCTACTTCTGCAATAAAACCCGCTACTGTATTTACTCCTATCCCTTTGATTTCTAGTAGTTCTTTAACCCCTGGTATTTCAACTATTAATTCTTCTATCTTCTTCTCTATTTCTTCAATTTGTTTTTTGAGAAATTCGTATTGTTCAATGAGAGTCTTTATCTCGTATTCCGCCATCTTTATGCCCTGCTTCTTCCCTATGCTCTCCTTAGCAGTTTCTATCAGCTTTATAGCCCTTTTTTCTCCTACCCCTCTTTGTACTTCTTTCTTCCATATCGATATTATTTCTTCAGCACTCTTTTTTTCTATCTTCTCAGGCGTTGGAAATTCTCTTAATGTGATAAGTGCTGCTTTCCCTTCCCAGTCTGAAAATACGGTGTTAAACTCCGGAAAGTATATGTCCATCCATCTTGTTATTTGATTTTTTGTCATCCCTATTTGTTTGTTCAACCTGTCTTTTATGTCCATCGCTACCCTTAATTCTGCATATACTCCTTCAGGTATTGTCGGCTCTACATATCTCCCATCTTTTACTAGCATTGCTATTGTTTTTGGGTCTTTTTTATCGCTTTTTGTGGGAGAATTGTCATCTAATTCTTTGCTCCTCTTTACATGAAATGGATTAACCAATACTACCTTTATGTTATTGTCTTTAAGGTATTGGGCAAAACATAGCCAATATTGCCCTGTCGGTTCTATCCCTACTATTAGTTTGTTTTTCTTATGTCTCTCCATCAACTCTTTTGCCCATCTAAAAAATTTTGTCATACCTTCTCTATTGTTTTCAAATCTTAGGTATTTCCCATATTCTACTCCTCTGTAGTCAAATGCTCTGGCATAATGGCTTTCTTTTGCTATGTCTACTCCCGCAATTAATGTGTCTTCTGTTACTTGCAAAATCTTTTCATTTTGTGTATACTTCATTTTAGGTATCTCCTGTTTATTTTGATAATTCGAGGTAAGTTCTAGAACTTACACTCTGTATTTTATCAGGAGGTACTTATTTTTTTAAAGTTCATTCTTCCTTATTTTTTATTCATTACAGGAATGCTCCATATATTAGGCGTAAATTTCACTAAGCACTCCTAACCTTTATCTTCGAGTTCCACTCTATTTTCTGTTAGGCAGTCCCTATCAGGGTTGACAGCTTTCAAACATGAATAGTCTATCCTAATATCTACTTAAATACTACCGTCAAGTCCCCTTTACCTATCCCTTCGGTAGGTTCAAACAGTACTATGACTTGAACTGACTTCTGAATATTAAGCTATATCTCACGATATAGGTTACTCATGGAGAAAATTTATTCTCGACTTGAGCATATCATTCAGACCTCCCCGGTAAGAACGATAACTTTTTTCTCATCTATCTGCCAGATTTACTGTATGAGATTCGAGTAGTGTTGGACTTCGTTTTGTAATGCAAATTCATCAGCCCCAATTCAGCCTCCTATCTGGTTTTTATTCATCAGACCGAGATTTTGCCTTAAGCTTCCTTCAGATTCCACCTCACGATGGACACCCTTGCTCTTGGCTAGTACCAAGCCCACAATGGACTTTCACCGCCTAGTTATCGCTCATGCCGGGCGCACGTCAAAAAACCCCACCGCAAAGGGTGGGATTAAATGTCTCTACTACATTCTCCACATTCATTTTCTCTTTTATAATACTTTTTGATAAATTATTCAAACTAGCCTAGAAACAATATCAGCTATCCCGCTTAAATCAAGATGTATTACAGTGTGGATGAGCTTTATTTTTTAGTTAAATATTTTCTAATATCAACAGCAACAGCTGATACAATAATAGCTCCCTTGATTATTAATTGCCAATAAGGATTCATTCCAATAAATGTTAAGCCGTAATTAATAACAGTAAACAAAAGAACACCAACTATGACGCCCGGGACTGTTCCAACCCCTCCTGATACTGACCATCCACCAACAACACAGGCAGCTATTGCGTCTAATTCATACATAGTTCCATATTCACTAGTTGCTCCTCCTGTTCTTGCAGCTTCAAGTGCACCAGCAATAGCGTATAAAGTCCCTGCGATAGCAAATAGCCATAAAATATGTTTCTTTACATCAACACCTGATACAACTGCCGCCTCTCTATTTCCACCAATTGCATATAAATTTTTACCAAAACTTGTTTTATTCATAATTATCCACATAATTATGGTAATAATAACAGCAATAATAACAACATATGGAATCCCAAGAAATCCTCCTGTACCTAATTCAAGAAAATCTTTTCTAAGACCAGCAATTGGCTGTGAATTATTAGGAGGTAAGCTAAAATAAATATTATCTGCTCCATAAGCAATAACCATAGTACCTAAAGTTGCAATAAAAGGAGGTACATTAAATCTTGACACAACAAATCCATTTAACAGTCCAAATAGCAACCCAACTATAGCAGTTATTAAAAGCGGAACTAACAATGGAAGTTGTGGTAAATGTGGAAAAAATCTTGCTGAGTAATTTGGGTCTTGCAAAAGTGATGCAGAAAGTACTGCTGCAAGTCCGACTAAACGCCCTGCAGAAAGATCTGCACCTCCTATCAAAATAGCAAGAGAAGCTCCCAACGCAATAATAATCCTCGTAGAACTTTGAACGAGAATATCTCTAAAAACTCTTACCGATATAAAAGAAGGATCCTTAATAGCAATAACTATAATTAATAATAGTAATACAAAATATATTGCATATTGACTTAAATACGTTTTAATTTTGTTGTTCATCAATATCTCCTCCGTCTTAGTTTGTATATTTACTAGCAAGGCGCATTATTTTTTCTTCAGTTGCTTCTTCTTTATCAAGGATTCCAGATAAATAGCCTTCACACATCACCATTATTCTATCTGCCATTCCTAAAAGTTCAGGCATCTCAGATGATATCATTATAATACTTTTGCCTTGCATTGTAAGTTCATTCATAATTGTATATATTTCATACTTCGCACCAACATCGATTCCTCTTGTTGGCTCGTCAAGTATTAATATTTCAGGAGAAGTAAGCAGCCATCGTGCTAAAAGTACTTTTTGTTGGTTTCCACCTGATAAATCCCTTATCAAAGTTCCTAATGATGGTGTTTTAACTCTTAAAGTTTTTACCATTTGTGTAGTGTCATCTTTCCTTATTTTATCATTAAGTAACAAAAAACGGCCTATATATTTTGATATATTAGCAATCGTAGCATTTTCTGTTATATTTAAATCCGGGAAAATTCCAGTAGAACGTATCAACTAATTTCATAAATCCATAATTTTTTATAGGAAACCTCCCAAGCCATATGTTTTCCATTACATTTCGATCTCTTACAGGATGTAATTCCTGATGTATCATAGAAATTCCATGCTTTCAGTAAGTAATGCCAATCCATATCTTTTTGCATCAATAGGCGATCTAATAACAGCTTCTTTCCCTTTAATAAATATTTTCCCTGACGCTATTGACCTTAATCCAAATATAGCTTCTACCAGTTCGGTACGCTGAGAACCTACTAACCCACCTATACCTAAAATTTCACCCTTCCTAAGTTCGAAAGAAACATTTTTAAATGATTTTGGTAATGGCGATGTTAAATTTTCAACTTTTAGAATACTTCTCCTGGCTTACTATTCCTTATTGGAAATCTGTTAGTCATCTCACGTCCAACCATTTTTGATATTATCATGTCTTCCGTTAATTCTTTAGTATCCCATGTGCCAACCACTTTTCCATCACGCATAATAGTTACTTCATCCGCAATTTCAAAAATTTCATCGATTTTATGAGATATATAAATTATTGAAACACCTTCTTTTTTTAAAGTGCGTATAAGGTCAAATAAATGAGCAACTTCGTTTTCTGTCAGAGAGGATGTTGGTTCATCCATAATTATAATTTTTGCATTATAAGAAATTGCTTTAGCTATTTCTATATATTGAATCTTTGATGCTGACAAATTTTTGACTAATTCATTTGGCTTAATGTCTATATCTAACCTAGATAAAAGTTTTTCCGTTTCTACGTACATTTTCTTTTCACTCCAAAGCCTCTCTAGAATTTTTTATGGTAATTTTTTGCCCATTTAATACTATTTCGCCTGAATCAGGTTCATAAATACCAAAAAGACATTTCATTAAAGTAGATTTTCCTGCCCCATTTTCCCCCATAATTGCATGTACTGTTCCTTTACGAACTTTAAGTGTTACATTATCCAAAGCTTTTACTCCTGGAAACTGCTTTGAAATATTGTTCATTTCTAATACGAATTCATTAGCAGCCATTTTTATGCCTCCTGCTTCTGCCATTAAAAATTTTTCTAAAGCAAGGGACATTCAAGCCCTTGCTTTAGAAATTTATAAAAACATAATATTGGCCATTAAATTTTATTGTAGAGCATCATTAATATTATCCTTTGTGATTTTCTTATAAGGAATCCATACATATTTGCCATCAGTAATATCGTAACCGATATTCTCTTTAGTCGGTGTTTGCCCTTGTGCAAGAACGTAAGCAATATTAAATGTAGCTTTAGCTTGATTTTTAGCATCATTTAGAACTGTACCTAACAATGTACCATCTTTAAGAGCTTGCACTCCTGGAACTGTTGCATCTACTCCAACTACAGGAATATATTTACCATTTTTGAAATAGCCTGCTTCTTTCAGTGCTTGAATAGCACCAAGCGCCATATCATCATTATTAGCAAATACTGCTTCAATCTTGTCTCCATATGCAGATAACCAAGCAGCCATCTTGTCATGTGCTGTTACTCTATCCCAATTTGCATAATCTTGTGCAAGGCATTTAACTTTAATACCTGCTTCTTCGACAGTCTGTATAGAATATTTTGTTCGAAGTATAGCATCTTGATGCCCTGGTTGTCCCATCAGCATAACATACTCCATAACACCATCATGATTCTTATCAGCTTCTGGATGTGATTTCCAATAATCTGCCATTATTTGCCCTTGCAAAATACCAGATTGCTCTGCTTTAGCTCCTACATAGTAAACTTTATCCCAAGATTGCATATCTTGTGGTAATGGCTCTCTATTGAAAAACACAACTGGAATATTTGCTGCTTTAGCTTTGCTAATAATAGTACCTGCAGCAGTTCTATCAACTGGATTAATTGCAAGTGCATCTACATGTTTAGTTATAAAAAGATCGATTTGATTATTTTGAGTAGGCTGTGAATTTTGACTATCTACCATATTAAGCTGAGCTTTACCTTGCGCATCTTCATTCATAGCATTTCTTACACTTGTCATAAAAGTATCATCAAATTTGTAAATTGCTACACCTATAACAGGTAATTTTTTGTTGTTGGTATTACTGCTTGTACTGCTTCCCGCATTTTGCTGAGAATTACTAGTTGATGTAGTATTACTGGAATTACCACATCCAGTAAGTACTATTGAAATAACAAACATAAGCAAGGCAACATAAGTTAATAGTTTTCTCATAAATTGTTTCTCCTCCTTTTTTGTAATTAAGAAATTTAAAATTAAGAGTCAATTAAGATTTTATGCTTTCTATTTTATTTTTAAATTTGTTTTTATTCGTAAAATGCTTTACCACCTTCTTTCACAATAAAATTTCTCTATGGAAGAATTATAAGTAGATTTCAGCGAACGTTATCAATTAACATAATCTTCTTTAAAAATTCTAATTAATCTAATTTATACAATTTCTAAACTTATCACTATGGTATAATAGTTTATTAAAACACTTTTATTATTATTGTTATTTATTGCAATTTCATTATCATATATTCCTTCTGTAAACATTTTTAATTCGCTTTTCAAAAACTCATTCTTTATACTTTATTTTTTATTTTAACTAACTCCTATATTATATATTCGACATGAATTCGAAAATTCCTTCTTCGAAAGCGTAATTTATTAAAAATTTTTATAAACTTTTTTGTAACCAAAAATTTACTTCCTGCAATATTTTTCTACAACCTCATCAAAAGCACCTTCATCTATATCTTTTACATTTACATTATTGTAAAGCTCCCATTCTTCAACATGCTCAACAGTTTCACCAGGCTGTAATTTTGTAAACGGACTTAACGTTTCTATTTCAAGCATCCAATCGTTTGTATAGGTTTCAAAAGATACTCCAAAGTCAGGATATGTTACATCTTGTTGTGGATAATATCTTTTTACAAAAAGATGTCCTCCTCTTGCGTAAGCTGCCCAGCCTTCTTGATTGTTAATTCCTAACTTAAAAGGTTCTCTGTTATTAGGATCTTGTTTCAGTGCAATATATTTTTCTCCCCAATACACCCTTTTATCATTCATTTTAGAATAAGGCCAGAGTACAATTTGCCTATTTGGAAGTAAATCTGTGTCTTTATTTGGCTGAGGAATTATTTCAATTCCTTCTGTGTTTAATACTGTTATTGTCCATGCTGAAAGCTCAATAGGCCATGCTCCAAGATTGGTTATCCTGTGTATAAGCCTTACTCTACTCTCATCAGGATTTAAGATTATATCGATTTGCTTTTGTGTGTTAACCCATTTTTCTGGCTTTTGAATAAGTCTCACACCATTTTCTATTTCATGCCAATCAATTTCATCATTATCTGGTACATATGTCCTCTTTCTGTCTTCAGGGCTATGCCACAGTCTATGGCCGCCATAATATCTGTATTCGTCACCTCCTTTTAAGCCAATAGTTTTAGGGTCCAAATTAAATTCGTTTACATCATTTTCAAATCCAAACCTTACAATTCTTGGGCCTATATCAGTTGTAGCCACAACATCAATAATGCCATTGGACAGCTTTATACTATTTTCCCACCCTAAAAAGTTTATTTTGTCAATTTTTATTGCCATACTATTCTCATTCCTTTCTGCATAATTTTTTATTTTTTTCATTACTTCAGTAGGTAAGATTCTTCGCTGCGCTCAGAATGACAGAGAGGTGTTACAATACTTCATCCATGACCATATTGGCAGCACCGATGAGTGTAGCATCATCACCTAATTCAGCAAAAGCTATTCTGCAGGAAGAAAATGAATTCTCAAAAGTGCGCTTTTTAGCACTTTCTATGATGATATCTTCAATAAGCTCACGTGCCTGCACAATCCCTCCCCCTATCAAAATGAGCTCTGGGTTAAATGTATTTATTGTATTGGCTATACCTATTCCTAAATATCTTCCTATAGTTTTTAAAGCATTGACTGCTAATTTATCGTTTAGTTTTGCTGCCTTGTATATCATCTCAGGAGTAACACTGTCTAACATCCCTTCTGCCATTTGATACACAATAGAATCCATACCCTCTTTAATAGATTTAACAACTAAATTCACTAAGGCTTTTTCTGAAGCCAACGCTTCAAAGCAACCGTAATTGCCGCAACTACATTGTGGCCCTGCTACATCAATAGTTGTATGCCCTATTTCACCCGCACCGTCACTGGCTCCAGTATATATCCTGCCATTTATAAGTATTGCTGAACCTATTCCATAGCCAACCTTTAAAAATATCATATTTTCAACATCTTTTGCTTTGCCCATGTGAAATTCTCCTAAAGCCATAGCTCGCACGTCATTTATAACATAGGTAGGTACACCAAATTTTTCTTCTACAATTGATTTTAAAGGAACATTTCTCCACCCAATATTAGGTGCAAATACAGATATACCTTCTTTCATTTTTACAGGTCCTCTAACTACAATTCCTATCCCCGATACATTTTGTGGAGATTCTTTTATTGCTTTATCAAGAACAGATGTCAACAATTCTAAAACTTCTTCTTGCTTTAAACCTCTAATAGAATTCTTCTCTTTCTTTTTTGTTTTAAGTTCTGCATCAAGAGTATATTGATGTAAGTTGTAGGTGCTTATATGAATGACAATAATACTCATAAAATCAGGATTTAATTTGATAAGTACAGGAGGCCTTCCACCATTTGATTCGCCAACTTTGTACTCCATTACAATATTTTCAGCAATGAGTTTGTTTACAATATTAGTCACAGTCGGTGGCGTTAAATTTGTCTCTTTGGCAATATCCGCTCTTGAAATAGGTCCCATTTTTCTTATGATATTTAATATAACTGATTCGTTCATTCCTTTTAACAATTTGTAGCTGACTGGTATTAAGTTTTCCATTTATACCCCTTCCTTTACCCTCTCTTAAAGCCATTTGGATGATTTTTGTGCCACATCCAAGCACTTTCAATTATTTCTTCTAAAGATGGATGTTTTGGCACCCAACCTAACTCTTCTATTGCCTTTTTGGAAGATGCCACAAGTACTGCAGGGTCTCCCGGACGGCGCCCAGCAACTTCTGCTGGAATAGGATGTCCTGTCACTTTTCTTGCAACTTCTATCACTTCCTTTACACTAAAACCTTCTCCATTTCCCAGGTTATAAATTGCGCTATTATGGTCTTTTCTCAATTTATAAAGCGCAAGTATATGTGCATCTGCTAAATCCATCACGTGAATATAATCTCTTATACATGTCCCATCTTTAGTAGGATAATCATCACCATAAATCATTATCTTTTCTCTTTTCCCAAGTGCAACCTGAAGTATAATCGGTATAAGGTGCGTCTCAGGAGAATGGTCCTCTCCAATCTCGCCTGTTTCAATAGCCCCTGCAACGTTAAAATATCGCAAAGCGACGTATTTGATTCCATAAGCACTGTCTGCCCATTTTAACATCTTTTCAACGGCAAGCTTTGTCTCACCATAAGGGCTGGTGGGATTAGTTCTATCTTCCTCTTCTATTGGAATTCTTTCTGGTTCTCCATATGTTGCAGCTGTTGAAGAAAACACGATTTTGTTGACATTGTGTTTCTTCATCGCTTTTAAAAGGCTCAATGTCCCGCATACGTTGTTTTCATAATATTTAAATGGCTCCTCTACACTTTCTCCTACAAGTGAAAAAGCTGCAAAATCAATCACCGCTTCAATTTCATTTTCTGTAAATACCTTGTCTAAAAAAGCTTCATCCCTTAAATCTCCTATATACAATTTCCCTCCCAAAACAGATTCTTTATGTCCTGTGACGAGGTTATCTACAACGACAACTTCTTCATTTCTCCTTAAAAGTGCTGCAACTGTGTGGCTTCCAATATAACCTGCACCACCACATACTAAAACCGCCATATTTTTACCTCCTTCAGTATTTAATTTCTCCTGCTCCTTCACCTATTCCCGTTATATAGACTGTTGGCCTGTAGCCTATTTTTTGAGTGTAATTGTGAGTAACCACTTTTATAAATTCCTCTACTGCATCTTCTTTTACAATGCTTACAGTGCAGCCACCAAAGCCTGCTCCAGTCATACGGGAACCTATTACTCCCTTTAATTTTAGCGCTTCTTCTACCAAAGTGTCCAGTTCTTTCCCTGTAACTTCGTAATCATCTCTCAAAGAATTATGAGATTCAATCATTAATTCTCCAAATTTGATTAAGTCTTTATCATTAAGTGCTTTTACTGCATCTAAAACTCTTTTATTTTCAGTTATAACATGCTTTGCCCTTTTTCTAAGCACTTCGTCAGGTATCAAATCTTTGTATTCTTCAAATTGTTCAATTGTAATTTCAGATAGATTTTTTACAGGCAAAGCTTCTTGAAGATATGAAAGGGCCTTTTCACATTCACTTCTTCTTTCATTGTATTTTGAATCCAAGAGCCCTCTCCTTTTATTTGTATTTGTTATCAAAATTTTATAACCTTCTAACTTCAAAGGCACGTATGAATACTCTAATGTATCGCTTTTTAATAAAATAGCATGGTCTTTTTTACCCATTCCAACAGCAAATTGGTCCATTATGCCACAATTTACCCCAACAAAAGTATTTTCTGCTTTTTGACACAATTTCACCAATTTTATTCTGTCAATATTTAAATTGAAAACTTCATTCACTGCAACAGCAGTAACCAGCTCTATTGAAGCAGATGAGGAAAGTCCAGCACCATTTGGAATGTTGCCTTCAAACACAATTTCAAATCCAGAAAAGTCATACCCCTCATCCTGTAGCACTTTTAAAACCCCTTTCGGGTAGTTGGCCCAATCATGGCTTTTATCAAAATTGAGTGCATCAAGGTCTACTTCCACCTTTAAATCGAAATTTAAAGAAGCCATGAAGACTTTTTTGTCATTTCTTTTTCTAATCGCAGCATATGTTCCAAAGTCAAGGGCACAAGGAAATACATAGCCTCCATTGTAATCTGTATGCTCTCCTATTAGATTTACTCGTCCCGGAGAATAGAAAAGCCTTATTTCAGCATCATTTTTACCGTAGAATTTTTCAAGTGCTTCAATTACAGCCGTTTTCATTTAAGGTCTCCTTTCATATCTATTTTTTCAAAGCCTACTGTTTTCATAAATCTTTCAAAGGCTTTTTTCCCTTTTTCATCTCTTTTAAAAACTCCTGCATCTAAAAGAACCTTCAAAAATTTGTTTCCAACCTCCTGTTTTATATAGCTTTCGGCTTCTTCCCTAGTGCAGTTAGTACCATATTTTAGAAGCAATTCTTTAATCCATGGAATATGTTTGTATAAAGGACTGCCTTCACCATACAAGTCTGGATTAAATTTTTCTTCCCCTATTAAAAACTTAATAATTTCCTCCAGCTCAAATTTCAGCCTTCCTGGCAAAACTGCTAATCCCATAACTTCTATAAGTCCAATGTTTTCTTTTTTTATATGGTGAAGTTCCTCATGAGGATGGAAAATTCCATAGGGGTATTCATCTGTTGTCCTATTATTCCGAAGGACAAGGTCAATTTCAAATTTCCCCTCTTTATTAATCCTCGCAATTGGTGTAATCGTATTGTGAGGAACGAGTTCCCTATTCTTTTTAGTATATGCCAATATGTCACAGGATTCATCACTATAGTCCTTCCAAGTATTCAATATATGTGAAGAAAGCTCTATTAGTTTATCCTTGTCTTTACTTGAAAGGCGAATTGCAGACATAGGCCATTTGACTATTCCTGCTTTAATGTTAGGATATTGAGGATGTATAAAGTATTCTTCTATAGAAGCCTCTTCCATTGGAAAAACGTGCCTTCCCCCTTGAAAATGTTCATGGGATAAAATCGAGCCTCCCACAATTGGCAAATCTGCATTGGAGCCCATAAAATAATGGGGGAATTGCTCAATAAAATCAAAAAGCCTCACAAAAGTTTTTTCTGATATTTTCATTGGAATATGGGATTCATGGAGCAAAATGCAGTGCTCATTGTAATATACATAAGGTGAATACTGGAAATACCATTGCTCTCCCGCAACTTTTACCGGGATTATTCTTAAGTTTTGCCTTGCTGGATGATTTAAATTTCCCGCAAAACCTACATTTTCAATGCACAAAAGGCACTTTGGATATCCTGACTGAGGAATTTTCTTTGCCGCCTCAATTTCTTTTGGATCTTTTTCCGGCTTTGAAAGATTTATTGTAATCTCCAAAGCCCCATATTCAGTGGGAGTGCGCCAGTATAGATTTTGTGAAGTTTTATCCATGCGAATATAGTTAGAAGCTTTAGAAAGCTCATAAAAATACTCAGTGGCTTTTTCAATCCCCTTTTCAGAGGCAATGGTATTAAACTTTTTTACAACTTCTGATTCTCTTGGCATTAAAAGCCCCATAATTCTTGCATCCATTAAATCTCTATAGGTAACAGTATCCTCAATAAGGCCTATCTCCACCGCATAGTCCAATAATTTGTTTAAAATAGGAGAAGGGCTTTCTAATTCCTCCTCAGAAACCTCACCTTCATAAGGTTTTTCTATTTTAAATAAATCCATAAGTGCATTGCGGCTTGGAATCACATCTAATTCCTCTATCAAGCCTTTTTTAAGTGCAAACTTTATAAGCCGCTCGATGTGTAATGCTACCTCTCTGGAATCCATAATATATCCTCCAGTGACTTTATTATATTTTTTAATTAAGTCTGTAATAAAAAAGAAATCCACAGTATACAATGGCTTTGTTAAAACAAGAGATTATTAAAACATGACATTCACATGCAATGAAAAACATTTAAAAGAGTTTGTTTATTATTTTAATTAACCTCTTTTTTATTTATATTCGACACATATTTAAAAATTCCTTCTAGTTTATAAAAAGTTTTTTAGATATTTTTATAAAGGCATAGTGTAAAATTATCGTAGGATTTTTAGATGATAAAAAAACAAGAGACAACCCCTGTGATAAAATAGATTGTGGAAAACCAAAAAAACATGAAAGGGGTGTCTCTTGTGAAAAAAATTAAGTTTGAAGATATTATACTACAAAATGCATGTAATTACATCAATAATGTGATAGAAATTTTTAAAAAGTTATTAGAAGAAGGGATGGATATAACAGAACTTTCATTAAAAGTTAGAGAAATGGTAGACAAATTAGGTATAGAAACAATGGTAGCAATTATAGAAGAATTAGATAAGATAATAAAAGAAGACAAGAGAAGGAAAGAGAAATGGGTAGTAGAAAGGGAAGATGAAAAGACTTTAATAACGACAGTAGGAGAAATAAAATATAAAAGGACATATTACAAATCAAAAGAAGATGGGAGATACACCTACTTAACAGATGACGCATTAGGGATAGGTAGGCATGAGAGGATAGAAGAAGGAGTAAAAGTAAAGATAGTAGAAAAAGCGACAGAAGAATCCTATGAAAAAAGCAGTAAAGAAGCAAGCCCAGTAGAATTAAGTAGACAGACAGTATTAAATGCAATAAGAGAGATAGGAGAAGTAGAAATAAAAAAAGAAGTAGAAGAAAAGAAAGAAATAAAAGTATTATACATAGAAGCAGATGAAGACCACGTATCCTTACAAGACGGGGGAAAAGAAATGCCACGACTTGTATACATACATGAAGGCAAAGAGACAAAGAACGGTAGGTCTGAGCTAAAGAATGTCCATTACAAAGCATATGTAGGACAAAAGCCAGAAGACATATGGATAGACGTAGCAAATTACATAAATGACAATTACAAAGAAGAAAAAATAGAGAAGATATACATAGCAGGTGATGGAGCAAGATGGATAAAAGAAGGGATAGAGTGGATACCAAAATCAAGATTTGTATTAGACAGGTATCATTTAAACAAATACATACTCATGGCAACATCGAAAGAGCCAAGATATAGAGATAGGATATGGAGAGCAATAAATGAAGGGAATGAAAAAGAATTAAAAGAAGCATTTAATGAACTATCAAAAATAGCACAAACAGAGCAAGAGAAGAAGAAAATAAGGGAAGTAAAGAAATACATATTAAACAACTGGGAAGGGATAAAAATATACAAAGAAGATGAGGATGCAATAGGGTGCAGTGCAGAAGGGCATATAAGCCATGTATTTTCAGACAGGTTAAGCAGGAACCCATTAGGATGGAGTAGAGAAGGATTAAAGCTAATGGCGAAATTAAGAGTATTTAAGAAAAATGGAGGCAATTTAAGAGAAGTAGAATGGCGTAAAAAGCGCAAAAACAACAATGAAGGTTATAAATTAACAAAGAAGCAAATAAAAGAGGCAGTAAAGAGAGCTAAAACGTATACAAAAGAACAAATAAACAATATTACAGTATTAAACATGGGCAAAGTAACACCAATATATAGAATTTTAAAAGCAATAAAATATGAAAGAGTGATATAAAAAACACATAATAATGGAAACCTTGATTTAAGCAATTTCAGGGGTTGTCTTTAAAAAAATATCCTACAGTATCTTGACACTATCTTATAAAGGTAATGAATAATTGTTAATATTGAAAAATGTGCTAAAATATATTTAGAACGTAGTAAATGGGGATGATATAATGGAAAATATAATACCTAAAAACAAAAAAATTACTTATGAAGAATTCGAAGAAATAGACTCTAAAACTGATGAAATGCTCGAATTCATAAACGGCGAAATATATTTGTTATCCGCCCCTTCAGTGGCACACCAAAGAATTTTAACGAACTTATCGACAGAATTTGGAATATATTTTATAGATAAAAAGTGCAAACATTTTGTTGCCCCTTTAGATGTTATACTACAAAATGACCAAGAAAAGCACAAAGTACAGCCAGATATAACTGTTATTTGTGATGAAAAAGGACTCACTGAAAATAACTATACTGGAGTACCTGAACTTGTAGTGGAGATACTATCTCCTTCCACAGCATCAAAAGATTATATAATAAAAATGGATTTGTACATGAGGTTTGGAGTAAAAGAATACTGGATAGTATCACCAAAAAACCAAGAAATTCAGATATTCAGTTTGCAAGACGGCGTATACGGTGAACCAATTAATTTTTCAAAAGATGAGGTATTAAAATCGGTGATATACGATGACTTAAAAATTGATTTGAAAAATATATTTTAAAAGTGCAGAGGAAATTCTCTGCACTTCAGTTTTAAGACAAACTCCATTTTTAACTCATACAAAAAGTGGGGTCTTCGTTGTTTTTGAATAAATTTGATAAATATTGGATAAAATCTTGCAAATGCTCTTTCTATCGTTTCTTTCCCCTCTCCATTTTAAATCCCCCATTTATTAAATTAAATATGGTAAGTAAAATTAAGCATTGTATACCTAATTTTACTTACCAACGTAAATTTAAACTTGATTTACTAAATTTACAAACTCCCTGGCTCTTTCGGTTATTTTGTCAAACATGCCTTTTGCTATAAGATCTTTATCTACTAATGCTCCACCTAATGATACACCTGTTGCACCTGCTAAAATGAAATCTTTAATATTATTTTTATTAATTCCTCCCGTTACAAAAATAGGTATATGTTTAAGTGGCCCTAAAATTTCTTTTAAATATTGAGGTCCAAATACACCCGCAGGGAAAACTTTAATGAAATCTGCTCCTGCCTCATAACCTGTTAAAATTTCTGTGGGTGTTGTAGCACCGGGAATTACAGGTATACCATACCTATTGCACAATTTTATTACATCAAGTCTCATAACTGGTGTAAATATAAACTTCGCACCAGCTATAATAGCAGCCCTCGCTGTTTCTGCATCTAATACTGTTCCAGCTCCAACAAAATATTTATTTTCTTTATTTAATTCTTTAATTACATCTAAAGCACCAGGAGTTTCAACAGTTATTTCTAATGCTTCAATACCACCTTTTTTTAAGGCATCAGCTAAAGAAAACATTGTGTTTATATCGCTATTTCTAATTACAGCTGTTATTTTAAGTTGTTTAAGTTTTTCAATTATTTCCTGCTTTTTCATTTCGCATCCTCCTCTTAATTTTTATTTCTTATAAAGATATTTAGGTTCCATACCTTCTAACACACTGATAAGCCCTTCTACCGCCATAATTCCCATCCTGTCTGTAGCTTCTTTAGTAGACGCTCCACAATGAGGTGATAAAATTACATTATCTAATTCAAACAATTTGCTATTTAGTGGTGGCTCTTCTTCAAAAGCATCTAATGCTGCCCCTGCTATTTTTTTGTTTTTTAAAGCGTTATATAATGCATTCTCGTTTATAATTCCACCCCGAGAAGTATTAATTATATATGTCGTATTTTTCATAATATTAAATTCTTCTTCATCTATAAAGTGATATGTTTCATCACTTAACGGTATATGCAATGTTATAAAATCTGATTCTTCCAATAACGTTTTTTTATCAACATATTTCATGCCTATTTTATCTGCAAAATCATAATCAGGGTATTTATCATAAGCTAATATTTTCATGTCAAAACCTGTAGCTCTTTTGGCAACACCCTTTCCAATACTCCCTGTACCAACGATTCCTAAAGTTTTACCATACACCTCATAACCAACTATCTTTTCCCATTTATTGCTCCTCACTATATTATCCAACTTAATAACATTTCTGCTTAAGCACAGCATCAGAGAAAAGGCTAAATCTGCTACAGATTCTTTGTTCGCACCAGGAGTAAAAGTGATTTTTATTCCTAACTTCTCAGCTTCTTCAATATCTATATTATCCATCCCAACTCCATACTTTGTTATAACTTTTAGCTTTTTTGCGTTTTTTAATACATTACTTGTAATTTTGTCTAAACCTACAATAATACCATCTATATCTTTTATAATATTAATCAATTCAGATTCTTCATATGGTTTCCCTGATTCATTTCTTATAATTTCATAATCGTATTTTTTTAGCATTTCAAATGGAACATTACTTGTCTTGCCAAAAGATCTTGGTGTTATTAATATCTTTTTTCTCATCTCGAACCACCCATGTTATAGTTTTTTTATAATACCAAGACACATAATTTACGTTAAAAATATAACATATTTTGTTTTACTTTAATTGTAATTCCTATAAGATTGCCCTTTGTTAACCCACCACGATTTAGTCAACTTTACATTTGCTACTCACTTTACCTTACACTTCAAAATTTATATTATACTCTTTTGCCAACTCTATTACTTCTTCATACGTTTTGTCGTTTATCGGAATTCCGTTTTTCAAACGCTCTTCCATCTTTCTTAGTTCTGGTTCACCTGGAAACATAATTTCAATATTATCCTCTGACCTTGGAACAGATTTCATTTTTTCAATATAACAATTAATTTTCTCATTATATTCTTTTATTGGCATTAGATCAGTAATATTAATTGCTATAAATACTATTCCTACATCCTGACCACGATCTAATGTGTTATGAAGTGATCCTACCTCCGGTCCCCATGACGAACCTGTTAGTAAACCGGATATAATATCAATCAACATTGCTAGTCCAAATCCTTTATATCCCCCTAACGGATATAGTGTTCCTTTTAAAGCTTCTTGAGGGTCAGTTGTGGGCTTCCCATTTGCATCAAAAGCCCAATTATCTGGTATTTTGTCACCTTTAGACAATGCAACATAAATTTTTCCTTTTGCTACAGTAGAAGTTGCCATATCTAAATTTATTACTTGGCCGTTATACGGAATTGTAATACATAAAGGATTTGTCCCAACAAATTTGACTTTCCCACCCCATGGTGCCATTGATGCAGGAGCATTTGTCATACCTATAAAGATGCAGTCATTATTTGCTATCATATTTCCATAATACCCTAATGAACCACAATGGTTTGTATTCCCTATAAATGCTGCTGCAATCCCACTTTTCTTTGCTTTATTTACTAAAGGTTCCACCGCTTTATATGCAGCAACCTGTCCCATGTTATTTTTACCATCTATCAATAATAATGGTATATCTTTATCTAAATTCAAGATATCTATATCACCTGATAAATTATACAAGCCTAATTTTGCTCTTTTTACATAAATAGGTAAGTTAGATATTCCATGAGATTCTATTCCTCTTAAATCTGAATATATAAGGTTCTCCGCTATTATTTTGGCATCTGACTCTTTAAAACCCGCTTTTTTAAAAATTTCTACTTCTAGTTCTTTTAATTTTTTTGCATCTACAATCTTTGGCATTAACATCACCCTTTCTATCACTGTATCTAAACTTACATATTTATTCCAAATAGCTTTAGAGCAGCGTCTAAGTTAACTCTTTTGCTTTCTGGAAGTGTTTGAAAAAATACCTCGACATCAAAATTATTTGCCAATTCCCACAGCATCTCCGCTTCTTCCTTTTTTAAACTAACACTCGGAATCACAAATTTTTTCTCTGGACTTTTAGCAAGTCCTCCTACATTCAACTTTTTTATAGGCAAGCCTTTAGTAATAGATTCTTTCACTGTAGCAATATCTTTGTAAAGCAAAATAACTCTGTAATTCCCAAACTTATCATTATTCCATAACGAGATTGCTTCGTCCACGCCAAGTATTTTTACCGCTAAATTAGATGTCGCAGCTGACATTAAATAAATACTTTTCATATATTCATCCTTCGCAAGATTATTGTCAATTACAAAAACAGCATTACAACCAAATCCTTTTGACCATTTAGTCATAACCTGGCCATGAATTAATCTATCATCCACTCTAGCAAAAAGTATTTCTCCCATTTCTAGTTATTTTCCTCCTTTTTACTAATTTTGTATCCTAATTTTTTAATTCCATCAACACTTGATTTATAGCTTATTTCAATCAAATCTTCTGTATCATAATTGTCCCTAGATGATAACATTTCTATCAACATTGGCAAATTAACCCCTGTCAAAATTTTTACATCATATTGCTTTGAAACAGATAAAGCACTATTTGATGGGCTTCCACCAAACAGATCTACAAGAATAATTGTTTCTTTATTCGCTTTTTGGTTGTCTTTAACAATTTTTTCGACGTCCATCCGTAATGATTCAACATCATCCCCTAAATTAAGTCCAAGTGCAACTACATCTTTTTGGTCTCCCATAATCAATTCAGCGCTCTTTAATAACTCTTTACCAAAATTTCCGTGCGTAATAATCAAAATAGCCTTCTCTTTCATTGTTCCCCCTCTTTCTATTTTTAATGGCGTTAAATGTTAAAATGTTTCCTTCATACATAGCATATTCATTCTTTAATTAAATAGCTTGTCTTTCATTCAAGTTTTTTAGTATATATGTTTATCCCTAAACAAGGTAAGAGGGAGAAACAAGCATCCCTCCTCCCTTATAATTTCAGAGAATTACAAGTTTATCAATTTGCGATTTTATCATAGTCAACTTTTAAAATTTTATCTTTCATTATTCTACTAATGTATTACAAAATATATCAATTAAGTCTATATTTTTAACTCTTAAAAACCATTAATATTTAATATTAGAGTATACCTATTTAATATTAGAGTATACCTATAAACCCTAACACAGCAAAGATAACTATTAACCACATAAGCACTTGTATAATTTTCAATCCTTTTCTAGAGAAATATAAATAAACTGACATTACCACAAGTAAAGGTAGCATACCAGGTAATATTTTATCCAGTATCTGTTGAAGCACAAATTCTTTCCCTGAAATAGTCCACTTAAGTGGAGTACTTACATTCACATATGAAGCTGCTAAAACGCCCATCATAAAGGTACCCAAAACCGATAATCCATCTATGATGCTTCTTATGCGTTTACCACTAACTATCTCCGCTACTGCAGCTCGTCCCAAACTATACCCTGCCCTAACAAAGTAAAATCCGTAAAGATATGTTATTGTAACGAATGCAACCCACGGAATCAAAGCACCCAAAGGATTGCCTGCTTGTGCCCAAGGAAGAGCAAGAGCTATTAAAATATATTGAACAGTCCCAGAATCTATCGCATCTCCTATACCCGCAAGCGGCCCCATCAAACCAACTTTTGTATTATTAATAACTTCAGGAGTGACGGCTTCTTCTTTTCTTCCTTCAGCTATTGCTTTAGCTCTCTCTTCTTCTAAAGAAATCGTAATTCCAAGTATAGTACCTCCTCCCCAGATACATTGGGTATTAAAAAATAGGAGGTGTCTTTTATATGCTTCTTTTAAGTCTTCTGCCTTTTTATATAATTTCTTTAAAATAGGCATCATAGCCCACAAAAATGAAGGAGCTATCATTGTTTCATAATTATGAGGAATCTCATTTACATACCACCATCGAAACCAAGCCCGGTGTAAATCTTTCTTAGTAATCTTCTCTGGAAAACCATTAGCCTGGTCAGTACTTAAATCTTTACTCTTTTCGTTTGTCCCCATTTCTCATCTACCTCCTTAATCATTTTTATTCTTCGACTTGTTGCGGGCTAGCTAACATAACATACAAATAAGCTATTATTCCCCCTAAGACTGCATATGTTACAGTATTTACATTAAGAGGTTTCAAAATTACTGTCATAAAATAAGCCAGAAGGAAAAATACAACGAATTTTCTTTTCCCTATAACAGTTAATGTCAAAGCAATTCCTAACGCAGGCAACCCTCCTCCTATAACCGACAACATATGAAAAACTTTGCCAGCAGAAACTGTTTTCACTAATGCAGCTATTAAAGGTGTCCCTTTATAAAGTGCAATGAAAATTGTTGGAAAAAAGATAACTAAACTCACAATGATGGGGAGAACGACAATAGAGAAAGTTATACCTCTCTCATTTAGCTGATCTGCAAATTTATTAGCTAAACGAACGACAAAGGTATTAATAAAAAACCTAAAAGTATAAAGATAACTACCTAAAAGCCCTATAGGAACAGCTACAGCAATTGCTGCTTCTGGACTTAGCTTTGCCAAAATCGCGACCGGTACTGCTATAGCAGTTGCCACAGCCGGTTCGCTTGGCATTGTACCACCTGGAGCAATTAAACCCATGTAAATTAGTTGAATAGCAGCAGTAACAGTCATAGCAGTAGGAATATTATGCAGAACTATGCCAACTATCAAACCTGTCATCATAGGAGTAAAGCGAAGCATTAACGTAGAGTATCCAAGAGCACGTGCTTCTACTATTGCTACCCATAGAGCTATTAAAGCTGCCTGTCCAGCACTAAGAGTAATTTGTTGATCCATCTTTACATCCTCCTTCATTTTAATTATTTTTTAGGCTTTTGCAGTTCCTATTGTGAACAAAAACCCCCGCCACCTCCTTCAGTTTTAAATTATTTTTAAACTTTTGCAAATCCCCAAAATCCTTAAATTAAGGGGTTCAGTTATATACTTTCAAAGGAATTCCCCCCTCTTTTGTTAAATATTATAGACTTGTGCAAAATTCAGAAGCCTTAATTTAAGCCATTCTACAGACATACTTTTTTCCTATCACTCTTGAATTTTTTATCTTTTATGTAGGATTTCCCCTCCCATTTGTCGAATTATTATATATACACTATAAAAAATTTTTTAAGAAGGAGGAAATCCTACATGTACCAGCTTCAATTGCTTTTAAATATACCTGAACTCTTTACCTCTCAGTCTAAAATTGATTTCTATTCTTCTATGTTTGAAAATCTTGACCTGTCTTCAATACCTGAATTCCCTTCCTCTAGTCCTGGCCGTAAGGGTTATTCTCACCATGCACTTTTTAGAGCTTTTATTGTCATGAAAGCTGAAAGATTCGGCACAATTTCTGACCTTTTAGATTATCTCCGCAATAATCTTATCATTGCTCATCTTTGTGGCTTCGACATTTCTAAACCTCTTCCTTCTTATTGGACTTTTCGCCGTTTTATTAATGACTTCTCTCATGATTATTTGACCTCTATTTTTCAAAATCAGGTCAATATCCTCAAAAATATGGGTATTATCTCCGGTGAGTTTATTTCCATGGATTCTACCCCTATTAAAGCTAACACTAAGTTAAATAACCCTAAGTCTTTTTCTAAAAATAAATTCTCTAAAGATAATCAGCCTAAGTCAGATAAGGATTGTAAATTAGGCGTTTATTCTGCTTCTAACGATTCTTCTAATAAACGCTATAAGTTTTATTGGGGCTATAAAAATCACATTATTGTTGATGCTATCTCTGGTTTACCCATCGCTGAAACTACTACCCCCGCTGATGCCCCTGATTTTGAAGCCGCTTTATCTTTGCTTGAGAAGACTAATAAGTGGTTTAACCTTAAGTATGTTAATTTTATTGCTGATAAAGGCTATGATGTTAAGAAACTTTATAATTATGTTAGAAATATTCTCCACGGTCATTGCTTTATTCCTCTTAACAAGCGTAATTCTAAAAATCCCCCTCTGACTGATGATGGTTATATGGTCTGTGAAGCGGGTATTAAAATGCTTAAAGATGGCAAGCAATATTTTGATGGTTTTATTAAGCAAAAATTTGTTTGCAAGTTCTGTAATTCTAAGGATGATTCTGCCTGCCCTATAAATCATCCTAAATATTTTAATGGCAAAAAGCATAGAGGCTGTACTAAGTATGCTATTATATCTTCTGATTATAGGTCCTCTATTAATAGAGACTCCCTATATTTTAAGGCCGTCTACAAATTGAGAATTGAATCAGAAAGATATAATTCCCGCTTTAAAGCTCTGGATTTTGAAAAGGCTTATGTTAGAAATATTAATTCTGTGAGCAACCTTAATACTTTTGGCCATATTACTTTGCTTACTGTCGCTATTGTAGCTATTAAATTGGGCAAATATGATGAGTTTAGATCTCTTGTTGCTTTGATGCAATCGGCCTAATTTTTATTGAATCTATTTCATGCCATTTTTTAACATTTGACTTCTACAGGATATTTATGCCCTTTTTTAGCTCCTCTTTTTGTCTTTTCTTTTCCCTTACCACTTCCTTTATGTTTGATTGTCAGTGTTGATTACTATATATTGTATGTAATACATATTTTGGTTTTTGATTATGATTATTTTAATTAATTTTGCACATCCCTAAAATATTATATAAACACAACTTACAAAAAGAGGGAATACCTTATTCTGCTTTTAATCACTAATATTGCAAATATCATAGATATTTGTCTATCTTAAGCTTAGGGTCATCAGGCAAAGTCTGTAAATAAACAGGTATACCTTTTGTTAAGATATTTTTTAATATTTCTTTTTCTTCAAGTGAGACAAAAATATTTTTAACTAATATTTTCTTTCCTGGCCCTGCACTCATACCACCTATATTTATTTCTTTTAATTTAACTCCTCCTTCTATCAGAGAATACATTGTAGAAGGGCTCTTCACTAATAATATTACTTTCTCCTTATCAACAAACTTCTCTTTTAAGACATGAATCGCCCCTTTAATGCTATAAATCTCTACTTTTATACCTGGAGGAGCTGCCATTTTTATTACTTTGCTAAGAAACACATCATTGGAAACTTCATCATCAACAATAATAATTTTTTGAGCTTGGGTATGCAGTACCCAAGAAGCCATGATTTGCCCATGGATTAATCTATCATCAATTCTTGCCAAAACAATATCTACCATAACATCAGCTTCCTTCACAAACTATTTTGTGGTTAGAAATACAACTTTCGCAAATCTTTTATTCCGCAGACTCCTCTCTCAATACAATGTTCTTTTAAACTACTTAAATTATAAATTTTTCGCATTGTCAATGCTTCTATAATCATAGGCATATTAACACCCGTTATATATTCGACTTTTACATTTTCCCCTAGATCTTTACTACTAATAATAGTAGCATTTGCTGGACTCCCACCATAAAAATCTATAAATATTAAAACCCCATCACCTTCATCGAGTATTTCAATTGTTTTTAATATATTGTCTTTTAATTCCTCAATATTGTCACCTGGAAAAAGTCCTAAAGCCATTGTTCGTTCTTGCTTTCCCACAATAAGTTCTGCGCTTTTTAAAAGTTCCTTGCCCAAATTTCCATGTGTAACTACTAAAATTCCTATCATGAAATTACCCCTTTATTATGATAATTGTTGGTTCTTTAAAATCTCTATTAATTTTTTTAGCAAATTTCATGCCAAGTATTTTGTCATATGAATGCTAATTAAAAATTCCTCAAGAAAGTCTTTGCTTAGTATATACAATAGAAAAAAAATTAGTGCTATTATTTTAAAGCATTAGCACTAATGTATGTTAAAAAACTTTATTTGTGTAGCTGTCTTTAAATATTTATCTCAATATGTGTGTCAGTTCTTAGTCAAAAGCGTGCCATAATATGTGCTGATCATTTCTACTATATACGCAATTTCTGTGTCAGGAATTAAAATTCCAAAAACTTCTTCTACTATTTCAAAATGTTTTTTTATAAGTTCAAACATAACACTTTGATTATTTTTAATAAAATTCAAATTATTATAAGGCAAACTATCACCTTTTATAATTCTTTCTACCATACATGAACAATGAAATAAGAACTTTATCAATATTTCTTCGTCCACATCAGAACCAATATCCGATAATATATTTTTTAATACATTCTCTAGAATGTTATATGCCTTATTGGGATTTAAGAAAGTTAACGTTTTATCAAGTATATTAATCAAGTTTTTCTTTAAAAAAGGTATATTATTTTCAAAATCTATTTGCGTATATTCTATTACTTTATTATTACAACTACTATATATGGCAGAACCCAAACTTATAACTTCTTGCACCAGTTCGTCAAGAGTCATATCAGGCATTAAAGCTTTTCTCGTAGCTTCAATAACAATGGGCGTGCTTACCATTTCTATCGTTTTTGTTATAATCCCCGTTCTTTCTGAAATTATATCAGAAAAAGTTGTAAGTGATCCCATATCTACCAATATAAGTACGCCTTTCCCTCTATCTATTTGCCTAACAATGTTAATAGCTTTATTTAAGGTAACTTCAACTTTTTCATTAAGAGGCATGTCCAAAGCCTTTGCATGATCTACCCCAAGAAGGGCATTTGCCACACTCGCCATTGTGCTTGCCGCATAATCTCCATGCATTATGACTAATACACCAATGCTTTCATCTCTTCTACCTATTCTTAACGCATGCAAAAACATAGCTATAAACGCTATTTCATCTTCTGGTATTTTTATATATAGCTTCTCTTCTAATTTCGCCTTTATTTCTTCTGCAGCAGTATATTCAAATTGGTAATCTTTTGCTATATTTTCTCTATCCGGATGAGATATTACTGTACCCATTTTTAATCTTTCTAAAAGTGTTGCAATATGAAGTGCAATAGTATAGGTTACTCGTTGATCAATAAGCCCTTTAAATTTATCTTTTACACTATTTAAAGCAAATTCAACAGCTTCTAGTATATTGGGACTTACAAATTTTAATACTACATCTCGATTAATAATGTTAAGTTCTGACTCACTGGGAAATAAATACTTATCAAAATATTCTTTAATTTGGTTTTCTATTTTTTTTCTAATTTCCCCAGAAGATAATCCCTCTTCATTATATTTTTTCCAATTATTTATTATTATCTCATAAAAATTATCTTCTGTTTTATAATCACCTATAAAAAGTTTATCATTAAATTCATTCATAAGTTCCGTATTATATCCATCAAATACTATATCTTTATCTTTATAATTATTAATTTCTGCTATTATTCTTTCGTTTCTTTTATTATCTCTTATTTTAAATAACCCTTCTTGAATATGACGCGAAAGTATTGAAAGTTTCACCTCAACTACTGTATTTGGAGACATCATATATTCAAGAAAGGCTCTTGCACATATAAGCCGAATATCATTCTTTAATTGACCTATATTCCCTGGACAATCGTATAATAGTAAGGCTTTTATAACTTCTTTGGATACTTTTATAGGCACTTTAATACGACGAGATTCCTCCCAAAAAAATTGATATATAAACATCAGTCGTTCTTTCAATGTTCGCATTTCCAAACTTGGAAGTTGAATTATAACAGGAACCCTTCTTAAAAAAGTATGCAATAAGACTGATTGCGGTTCTTCGGTTGTAGCTGCAATTATCCTTACCTTTGCTTTTCTTGTATTTTCTGACTCACCCATTCTTCTGTACATTCCTTTATCCATTAATGTGAAAAGCATTTCTTGACCTTCTGGAGGTAAACGATGTACTTCATCTAAAAATAAAATTCCTCCATCAGCTTCATCAACAAGACCTCTTTTTTCTTTATCTGCACCAGTAAAAGCTCCTTTTACATATCCAAACAGCTGAGACAATAATAATTGAGGGTTTTCAGCATAATCCGCACAATTGAAAACAACAAATGGAGACTTCTCATGTAATATCCCTATCTGAACTGCATACTTGTACATTGCTTCCGCAAAGGTAGTTTTACCAACACCTGTTGGTCCAACAATTAATGTATGGAGTCCATCTGGAGGATATAATATTGCAGCTTTAGCTTTTGTTATTTGGTCTTTTAAACTATCTTGAGCTCCTATAAGGTTGTCAAAACTATTTTCTAAAAACTCAAAATTGAGATTAACCTTATTTGTGGTTATATTATTTTTTGCGGTCTCTTTTTTTATACTTTTTAATACCCCCTTTTCTTTAAGCATCAAAGTAAATTCTTCTTGACTTTCTATAACTGGATTAGCAAAGCTTATATTCCACTTTTCTTGTAAGTACATTCTATCTAAGTATAAAACAGGTTTACCTTTAATTTTTAGAACTTTCCCTTCTTTTAATAAATTATTAAGTTCTCTGCTTGTATTAGCCCGATCAATTCCAATTAATTCGCCTATGTAACCAGCTTCAAATCCTAATTTGCTATTGTCAACACTTAGTGGTAATGAGGCAGTAAGTTCTCTTAATTTTCTGTAAATCTTATCTTTCCTTTTTAAAATTGACATGCTATTCGGCCCCCATTTCATCAGTCAGTTTCTAAGTTGTTGTGAAACTCTATTTCTCAAATTAATTTAGCTCAAAGCCTATAGAATTTCTCAAATTAAACAATTAACTATAGATGAGAAGATTTGATAACATAAATTTCCATAATAAATTTATATGCAATAAATTTATAAAAAAGTAGAGACAAATGCCCGTTTCCATTGTATAAATATTGCTATACATTGTTAGACATTACCATAACAATATTTATGTCGGGAGTGGAGCAAATGTCTCATAATAAGAATAGCAGAAAATTCATCAATAATCCAGTACCTTTTTAAATTAACTTCAAGAGGCAAGGTTTTCCCTGTATATTTTTTACTTGACAAATACAGAAGGCGGAATAATTTCAGACAAATTGTTTAGCTTTATTTTTCATAGGTTTTCCTACGTTTTGTGGATTTTGTATTTCTATATACAAAATTCGACAAAATCAGGGGAATTTCTTTGAAAATATATAGCAGAACCCCTTAATTTATGAGGATTTTGGGGTTCTGCCAAAACCTAAGTAAACTACTTTTAAGTATGAAAACCCTACATGTATAAGCTTCAACAAATTTTAAACGTTTCAGGCAATTTTGATAAGATCAAATCTTTTGATGGTTTAAAGCGTTCAGCTTAATTCTCAGTTATTTACTTTGTGGATTATCTTGTGTTTATCATATATATTCTACACAAATCCAAAAAATTATTCGTGTTCTTTTAGTTTTTTTATTGAATTTTTGTTGAAAGGAAAAGGGAGAGCAAAAATTCCTATTAATTCAATGTTGATTATTCTGCCTCCCATTCAGTGTGGAAAATTCCCTCTTTGTCTATTCTTCTGTAAGTGTGAGCACCGAAGAAATCTCTTTGAGCTTGGATTAGATTAGCAGGCAAGTTTTCTTCTATCATACTCAAGAAATAATCTAATGAAGAATTAAGTACAAGTGTTGGAAGGTAAAAATCTTTTGCTAAATTAGTGATATATTTTATTGAATCAATTTTATCCATTAGGAAAGATAACGCCTTTTCACTGTTAAGAAGATTTACATTTTCTTTATTTTCTTTAATAATGTCTCTTAAGAAATCTAAAATCTTTGCTCTTATGATGCAGCCACCTTTCCAAATACGCAATACTTCTGAAAGGTCAATATTATACTCAAAAACTTTTGAAGCTTCAGATATAACCCATAATCCCTGAGAAAAAGATGCAAAAACACTAAAAAGTAATGCATTTTCTAAATTCTTTATTATTTTTTCTTTATCTATATCAATTTCAGGATATATTTTTGTAACTCTTTTAGCTAATTGTACTCTTTCCTCTTTAAAGAAAGATAAACTTCTCGCTTCTACTGCAAGGTTCAAAGAGGGAGTTGGTATTCCTAAATCCAAAGAAGTTTGGGAAGTCCACTTGCCTGTGCCTTTTTGTTCTGCTTCGTCTAATATGAGGTCAACGAGGTATTTTCCTGTTTCTTTGTCTTTGTACTTCATTATTTTATAAGAAATCTCCATCAGGAAGGAGTTTAACTCCCCATTATTCCATTTTTCAAATATCTCTCCTATCTCTTCGGGAGAAAGTTTTAACACCTTTCGAAGTACATCGTAAACCTCAGCTATTGCTTGCATTATGGCATATTCTATTCCATTGTGGACCATTTTGACAAAATGTCCAGCTGAATCATTTCCAACGTATGTACAGCATGGCCCTGCTTCTGTTTGAGCTGCAATTTTTAAAAGAACATCTTTAACCATTTCATATGCATCCTGTGTTCCTCCTGGCATTAACGAAGGGCCGTGTAAAGCTCCAGCTTCACCACCTGATACTCCCATTCCCAAATAGAGTATGCCTTTTTCTTCTAGTTCTTTAATTCTCCTTGAAGTATCTTTAAAATAAGAATTTCCTCCATCAATGATTAGGTCTCCCTTGTCAAGATAAGGCAAAAGCTCCTCTATTACATCATCTACGGGTTTTCCTGCTTTAACCATGAGAATGATTTTTCTCGGTCTTTTTAAAGATTCCACAAAAGATTTGATGTCATAATAAGGCTTAATTTGTTCATCTTTTACTTTGTTTTGCATGAATTCTTGTGCTTTTTCAGGTGTTCTATTAAATACAGATACGCTATAGCCCTTTCTGGCAATGTTTAAAGCCAAATTTTGTCCCATTACTGCTAAGCCGATTAAACCTATTTCATTCATTTACTTTACCTCCTGTTTTTATAATTTGCTGTGAAGTTCAAAAAGTTCTTTGAGATTTTTAGTTAAAACTCTAAAAAATTGAAATTTCTTTTCGTGATACTCTATTTTTTTTGGAAGGCACATAAGTATTTTCTATTTTTACCATTTCTCTTGTGGCCTCAATCAAAGTTTTGTACCTTCCCATTGCTTAATAGCCTAAAAGTGCAGAGCCTACAAGAGCAGGTTCTTCTACATTAGACACTTTAATTGGCAAACCTAAAGTAGAAGCAAAAATCTCCATCCATAGGGGCGATTTTGTACCTCCTCCTCCTCCCGCTCTAATTTCTTTTATTTTTACATTGTTATCCTTTAAAGCCTCATAAAGCATCCTTAGGGAAAATGCAACTCCTTCCATACCGGCTCTTATCATGTGGCCTTTATTGTGGGTGTTTTTCAATCCAAAAAACACTCCAGAAGCAATGGTTCCTATCGCTTTAACCTTTTCTCCAGTTATGTAGGAAAGAAAAAAGAGATTCTTGCCCTTAAGTCCAAAAGAGTCATCATACCCATCAGGGGATTTAAATTTTCGTCCACAGGTATTAGCCCAAACATGTAGGAAGAAGGCACAATTAAAGAAATTTTATCTTCAAATCCTTTTGCCGCCTCTTTAACTGCTTCTACAAAAGCACCAAAAAGGACTTCTGGATTATGCTCCGCTTTTCCTTCATTGTCTCTTTCTATAGGCGTTTCTTTTCTATATAAACTTAAAATATTTCCTTTTTCGTCCACTACACCTGCTTTTAAATTTGTAGTACTTATGTCAACAGAAAGAATTAAATTTTCCATGACTCCCCCTCCAAAACTTCTTTATTTATAACGCCATCAGGAATTTCTCCTCTTAAGACCTTTTCTACATCTGAAACAACCTTGTCCCCCATACCTCTTAAGCATTCGTAAGTGTAAGCAGATGTGTGGGGTGTGATTATAACATTGTCAAAGGCTAAAAGGGGATGATTCTCATCAATGGGTTCACCTTCTACTACGTCCAATCCTGCTCCTGCAACTTTTCCCTCTTTGAGTGCTTTTATCAAAGCTTCTGTATCTATAAGTTCTCCTCTTGCAGTGTTAACAATAAAAACATTTTTCTTCATCATAGAAAACTCTTTATGAGACAGCATGTGATAATTTTTTTCATTGAGTGAGGCATTTAATGAAATAATGTCAGAAGTTTGTAAAAGTTCTTCTAAAGAAACAGGCTGTGCTCCTCTTTTTTGTATCTCCTCTTCTGAAAGATTAGGGTCATATGCTATAACTTTTGCCCCAAAGCCATATTTTAATATTTCTGCAACTCTACTTCCAATATTCCCAATACCGATTATTCCTGCAACTTTATCTTTTATCTCATACCCCATGAAACTCGCTCTTTCCTGCCATTTGCCATCTTTTACCCTTAAAGATGCTTCTCTTACTCTCCTCATTACATCCATAAGAAGGGCAATTGCATTTTCTGCCACTGCTTCTCTTTCTACAATTCCAGCAACTTTTGTGACAAGAGTGCCTTTTTCTGTGGCGCTTTTTATGTCTATAGCATCATATCCTATGCCATGGCGAGTTATTAAAAGAGTCTTGTCTTTGTATTCAAAAAATTCTCTGTCATAATAGGGCTTTACACTGGCAATGATTATAGAATAGCCCATTAATTTTTCTGCTAAAGCTTTCCCCCTCATGTCATGAGGAAGTTCAAATCTTTCCACTTCCCCCAATGCTTTTAACTTCTCAATATGGTCAGGAAAATGCTTGCCAAAACTGCTAGAGTTGACAATCGCAATTTTTACACTCATTTTTATCTTCCTTTCTTTATATGTTAAATATTTCTTTCAAGTGATTTTCAATGTTTTTTGCAACCAAATCATAGTGCTCGTGTTCGTATTTATTTAAAATTCAGTTTACTACTCCTTTTCTATTTTCACACGACTTCAATCTTCACATAATTTTTTAATTCCTCTATTATCTCTTTGTTTTCCTCTCCAGAAGTTATTATTTTCTCCACATCTTCAAAAGTAGCAAAAGATACCATTGCGACTTTCCCAAATTTGCTGCTATCTGCTACAACAATTACTCTGCTTGCAGACTTTATCATAGATTTTTTTGCTTCTGCTTCAAAAATATCAGAAGTGGTAAGCCCTTTTTCTAATGAAATTCCACCTGTTCCTAAAAACAATATGTCGATGTTGTATTTACCTATACAATTTAAGGTTTCAAACCCTACCATTGAATGATTATCATGCTTTAATTTGCCGCCAGTAATAAAAAGATTGATGTCAGGATTGTTGGCTAATTCTGTAGCAATGTTTAAGGCATTTGTTACTACCGTTATGCCTTTGAAATTTCTGATGGCACGGGCTATGTGATATGTGGTAGAACCGGCATCTAAAAATATGACATGGCCTTCTTGTATTTCTGACACAGCCCTTGCTGCTATTTTTTGTTTTTCTTCTATATGCTCTTTAAATCTTTTGACAAGGGGAGGAATAATGATACTTTCTTTCAATACTGCTCCTCCATAGTTTCTCTCCACCAGTCCTTGCCTTTCCAACTCTTCCAAATCTCTTCTTATTGTCTCATCAGAAACATTAAACATCTCACAGAGTTCGGATACTTTAACAGCTTTCTTTTTTAAAATAATCTCTTTAATCTTATCTCTTCTCGTTGAAACAAGCATTTACTTCCTCTCCTACACTTATTAGTCATTTTTATTCTTTCCATAAAGAACGTAATCCAACACCTCTCCGGGGCACAAATTAAAAACACACATTTTGTTTGTGGATTCTATTGCTTTTAGTGTACTAATTCTACATAAATCCAAAAAATCCTTCTTTGTTTTAAAATTTTTTTCTTGGTTTTTATGGAATGTCTGGAATTGAAAAAAGGAATCCATAAAAGGATTCCTTTTAAATATTATTTATTCAATACATCTTTATTTACTAAAGTGCGAGGCACTCTTCCTTCTATTACATCAATTATGTTTTGAGCCACAAGTATTGACATGTCCCTTCGCGCTTCTTCTGTTGCACTTCCTATATGAGGAAGCATTACGACATTGTCAAGCTGTGCGAGTTCTTCTTCAAAGAGAGGCTCTCTTTCGTACACATCTAATCCTGCTGCATATATGTCCTTGTTTTTTAACGCTTTTACAAGGGCTTTCTCGTCTACAACAGGACCTCTCCCTGTATTTATCAATATAGCAGACTTTTTCATCAATTTTAATTCTTTTTCTCCAATCAAATGTCTTGTTTCAGGAGTTAATGGCACGTGTATGGAAACAAAATCAGATTCTTTTAACAAAGTATCCAAGTCTACATATTGAGCTCCTGTCTCTTCTTCAAACTCTTTCTTAGGACTTCGTGCAGTGTACAAAATCTTCATGTCGAAGCCTTTTGCCATTTTAGCAAAAGCTTGTCCTATGCGGCCTGCACCTATTATTCCTAATATCTTGCCTGTTACGCCTTTTCCTAAGAAAAGCATTGGCGCCCAACCTTGGAATTTTCCTGCTCTCATAAATTTATCAGATTCTACCACTCTTCTTGCAGTTGCAAAAAGAAGAGCCCAAGCTAGTTCTGCAGTTGCATTTGTCAAAACATCAGGAGTATTTGTTATGTAAACTCCTCTTCTTGTAGCTTCTTCTAAATCTATATTGTCAAATCCTACAGCATAATTTGCAACAATTTTTACTTCTTTTGCAGCTTCAAAAAACTCTTTGTCTACTTTGTCTGTAAGCTGTGTGATTACAGCATTTTTGCCCTGTACTTTTTCAAGTAACTCTTCTTTTGTAAGCATTCTGTCGTAAGGGCTTACTTCTACCTCGCAATACTTTCTCAAAAGATTAAGTCCCTCTTCAGGAATAGCTCTTGTCACAAAGACTTTAAACATTTGTATCACTCCTCCAATTAAAATATGTTAACCAATACCAAAAATATTGGTATTGTCAAAAGCGAAATCAAGTTTGTAACAAACACTCCTGCAGAAGCAAAACTATTTTTTTCGCTCATTTGCCTCGCAACAATGGCTACTGTCATCATCGTTGGCATTGCTGCCTCTAAAGCTGCAACCTTTTTGGCATCAAGGGGTAAATTTAAAAAGTACACAATCCCAAAAGCTATTAAAGGAGACAAAATGAGCTTTATTATTGCTGCAAGATAAACAAAATAGTCTATATTGCTTTTTTTGATTATATACATGTTCATCCCTATAAACATTATAGCCAGAGGAATAGTTACACTACCTATCATTTGTGCACTTTTCAGTATTACCTCTGGTATTTTGATTCTTGATATCACTATTAAAAAACTCAAAGCAAGAGAAGCAAAAGAAGGATTTAGAAGTTTTTTTAAACCATTTATGTCAAAAGATTTTTCTTCAGACAAAATCCAAACTCCTAAAGTCCAAAATAAAGCTGTGTGCCCTAAATCGTAAAGGATAACATAAGGTATACTTTTATCTCCAAATAAGGCAATGTTTATGGGAAGCCCTAAAAATAAAGTATTGCTAAAAGAGGAAATCGCATACAACACATTTTTCTTTTCTTCTGGAGCTTTAAGTAATTTAAAAATAGCCATTGAAACTAATAATGTCAAAACTAACGTAGAGAAGCTTACAAAAGGCAGTATATAAGCAGTTCTAAGTAGTGCTGGCGTATAATTAGAATACATGTTGTGAAAGATAAGTAAAGGTGTTGTAACTAAAATGATCAAATCCGCCAGCATTTTAAAGTGTTCTTGCTTAACTAATTTTATATAGGTGATATAATATCCTACTGCCATTACAATAAAAATCTCTACAAGTATCTCTGCCATTTTTGATATGACCATTTTATTCCACCTCAATTGCCCTTACTTTTGATTATACCATAAATTTTAACTTTATATAAATAAAAGCAAGAGCTCAACTGCTGTGGCTGAGCTCAGTTTGTTGACAAAGTTAAAAAATATTCAAAGGAGATATTTTGCATCGTCACTCCGATGTTCCAAAGCGACAAAACTAAACTCGACCTTATGCAAAATATCTCCTTTACGAAAGTTTGTCTACAGTCTGAGCCCAACCGCTGTGGTTGAGCTCTTTTGTTTCTACTTTACAAATTGGCTTAAGTGTTTTAATCCTAAAAGAAGCCCTTCTTTTACTTTTTCTTCACTGCCTTCATATAGAGGGTCTTCATGTTCTATGCTTATTACCCCATTATATCCATTGTCTTTTAGCGCCTTTATAAACTTGCCCCAATCTACATTTCCCATACCTGGCATTCGGTATCTCCAGTATCCAAATTCGCCATGCGTTCCTGTGTAAAGCTGTCTGTTGAAAACTCCATATCGCTTAAATTTATCCTCAAACACTTCTGTGTCTTTTGCGTGTACATGAAATATTCTATCTTTAAACTCTGGTATCACATCTATATAGTCTATAAACTGCCAAACAAGATGGGAAGGGTCAAGATTTAAACCAAAGTTTTTAGAAGGTATCCTTCTAAACATCTCCTCCCAAAGCTCTGGTGTAAAAGATATGGTTCCTGGAAGGCCAGGTACCTGCCATCCTTCCATAGGGCAATTTTCGATTATAATTTTTATTCCTTTGTCTTCCGCATAGCTTATTATATCAGTAAAAACTCTTTCAAATTCATCAAAATTGTCTTTTATGCTCTTTTCAATGTTTCTCCCTACAAAAGTCCCCACCATGTCAGTCCCAAGCATTTTAGCTACATCAATGCACTTTTTTAAGTGATTGTTTATAAACTTTCTCTTTTCTGGGTCTCTGTCAAGGTTGTTGTCATAATATGCAAGAGATGAAATTGTGAGCCCGTACTCCTTAAAATATTTTTTTATTTCTTCCGCCTCTTCAGGTGTGAGATTTTCTACATCTATGTCACTGGCAGAATAATCCCTCGTATTGTCTTTAGGCCAGCAGGCAATTTCCAGTGATTTAAACCCATTTTCACTTGCCCACTTAGCTTTTTCTTTAAGAGGCATATTCCCAAGACATACTGTTAAAAATCCTAAATACATCTACATTTCCTCCTCTAAAATCTTTTTTAAATTTTCAAAACTAATTTTCACACTTTCAATTGGAGGTCTTTTACACACATCCTGTTCAACAATTAGCCATTTAACTCCATTTTCTTTTGCAATTTTTATTACTTCTTTAAAATTGATAATTCCATTTCCTATTTCAGTAAAAGACCTGTCCTTTTTATCCATGTCTTTTAAGTGAATTAAAGGTAGTCTATTGGAGAATTTTTTAAGATATTCTAACGGGTCAACTCCCGCATATGTAACCCAATACGCATCGATTTCAGCTTTTACAAGGTCTTTATCTGTATTTTTGTAAAGTATATCAAGTCCATATTCTCCATCGTATATTTCAAATTCGTGATTGTGGTTGTGATAGCAAAACTTAAGTCCCTTTTCCCTACACTTTTCACCTATTTTATTAAACAACTTTGCTGTTTCAATATAATCCTCTCTTGACTTGTACTCATTCCACGGACAGACGATGTATTTATTGCCTATTTCAAGGTTATAATCTATCACTTCCTCAAGATTGTTTTTCAATAAATCTATTCCTACATGACTACCAGCAGCTTTTAATCCTAATTTATCAAGCGTTTTTCTTAATTCTGATGCTTTTAAACCGCCATATCCTGCAAATTCCACTCCTTCGTATCCTATTTCCGCAACCTTTTCAAGAGTACCTGTAAAATCTTTTTGTGTCTCCTCTCTCAAAGTGTAAAGTTGAAGTGCTATAGGTATACTCATTTTAATTTTTTCCCCCTTTAACCTAAAACTATTTCCTTACCTTTTTCAGCTGATTCATAGGCACCGTCTATTATTCTCATGAGAATTGCCCCTTCTTCAGCAGAAGCCAGAGGCTCTTTGTCATTTTTTATGCAGTCAACAAAATGTTCAAATTCATTTAAAGGCGACTTTGGA
The DNA here is from genome assembly GCF_003722315.1 of Thermoanaerobacter ethanolicus JW 200. Taxonomy (NCBI): domain Bacteria; kingdom Bacillati; phylum Bacillota; class Clostridia; order Thermoanaerobacterales; family Thermoanaerobacteraceae; genus Thermoanaerobacter; species Thermoanaerobacter ethanolicus. The sequence continues at coordinate 2,487,964 of NZ_CP033580.1, forward strand.
TAATTGGTGTCGGGAACTATTTCAATCAATGTCTCAACAATTTCCGAAAATACTTTAAGCTGTCCGTTTTTAAACCATATGCCACCTTTATCACCTAAAATTTCATAGTAATTGTAATCTCCCTCAATGTTGGAAGCCCAGCTGAATTCAAAGTCAATTGTGGCACCATTTTTAAGCCTTACAAAGCCTACTGCCATATCCTCCACATCGTAAATTCCATCCCCGCTTTTTGCATAATTCCAGCTGTTTAAACTGTTGCTATTTGAAAACTTAGAATAAGTAGCTGCTGACACAGATTGCACCTCTGGGTATCCCATGAAATACAAGACTAAGTCTAAAAAATGTACACCTAAATCAATTAATGGACCTCCTCCAGACAATTTCTTATTTGTAAACCATCCGCCCTTTCCAGGAATGCCTCTCCTTCTCCTCCAGCCAGTCTTTACATGGTATATTTCGCCTATATACCCTTCCTCTATATATCTTTTTACAAAGAAAGATTCATTTGTAAACCTATTATTTAATCCTATCATAAACTTCCTTTTGTATTTATTTTTTGATTCAATGACCTCATAAGCTTCCTTTGCATTTAGAGTTATAGGTTTTTCACAATGCACATGAATTCCCTTTTCCATCGCTTTTATAGAAATAGGCGCATGTAAATAATTTGGGGTACACACGCTTATAAGGTCTAGTTTTTCTCTTGCAAACATTTCTTCATAATCTGTATAAACGTGAGGTATATTGTACTTTTCCGCTAATCTTTTTGCAGCCTCTATATCCGGATCAGATATGGCTACAATTTCAACATCTTCTACTTTTGAATAACCATTTAAGTGTTTGTAATCAGCAACTGACCCTGCACCAACACATGCATATTTAAGTTTTCCCATACAAAAGCCTCCATTTACCTGTTAAAATATACTGGTTCTCCTGTTTTCGCAGATGTATAAATAGCCTCTAGTATCTCAGTTACTACAAGAGCTTCTTCTGGTTTTACAACAGGCTCTGTATCGTTTATGATGCAATCAATCCAAGCTTTTGCTTCTAAAAATCCTGGGTCATCTGATTTACCTTCATAGAAATCTACTCCACCTACATCAGTAGAAACTTTAGTTGTATAAAGCCTTCCAAATTTCTCTCCATTTATGCGAAGTCCATCTCTCATGTCAGCTCCGCCTTCTGTTCCACACAAAGTGGTCATAGCCTCGCCAACCTCTAAAGTATTTAAAGCCCAACTGGACTCTAATATAATGGTAGCCCCATTCTCCATTACTATAAATCCAAAAGCTGAATCTTCAACTGTGAACTTTTCAGGGTCCCATGGTCCCCAAGCATTCGCAGCATTTGCCTTTTTGCCTAATTTATAGTAGGCGCTTCCCATTACAACTTTAGGCTTATAGTTATTCATCATCCACAATGTCAAATCAAGGGCATGTGTTCCTATATCGATTAAAGGCCCACCGCCTTGCTCTTCTTCATTCAAGAAAACACCCCATGTAGGTACCGCGCGGCGACGTATAGCATGAGCCTTAGCAAAATATATTTCTCCTAGTTCACCATTTTGACAAACTTTATGTAAATATTGTGAATCTGGTCTAAAGCGATTTTGATACCCTATAGTCAATTTTTTATCTGTTTTCTTATATGCTTCCACCATTCTTCTGGCATCTGCAGCAGTCTTAGCCATAGGTTTCTCACACATTACATGTTTCCCTGCATAAAGAGCATCAACAGTTATGTCTGCATGAGACTTGTTGGGAGTGCAAACATGAACCACATCTATCGTTTTATCTTCAAGAAGTTTTTTGTAATCCGTATATACTTTCGCGTCTTTTGTACCATATTCCTTTGCCGCTTTCTGAGCCCTCTCTTCTATGATGTCACAAAAAGCCACCATTTCAACATTGCCTAGTTTTGCCAAAGAGGGCATGTGTTTGCCAAAAGCAATTCCTCCACAACCTATAATTCCTACTCTAAGTTTTTCTTTTACCATAAAAATTCCTCCCATGATTATATTTAAATTTGTATTTTTAAGACAAAACTTTATTCTTTATTTTACTGTCGACTCTCTTATTATTAACTCATGTTCTAAAAAAATCCTCTGTGGTTCTTCTAATTTGCCACTCATGTGTTTTATCAGTAGTTCCATAGCAACACACCCTAAATCGTATTTTGGCTGTGAAATAGTTGTAAGCATAGGGTCATACATAGAAGCAAAGCTTATATCATCAAAGCCTACAACCGCTATATCCTCAGGGACTTTAAGCCCCTCTTCCTTTATCGCTCTTATAGCTCCAATAGCCATGATGTCAGAAATTGCAAATATAGCAGTAGGCCTTTCTTCCATCACCAAAAGCTGTTTCGCTGCTCTTACTCCGCTTTTAAAGCTGTAATCTCCGTATTTTATAAGCTTTTCGTCAAATTCTATTCCTAAATCTTCAAGAGCTTTTTTATAACCCGCTTCCCTCTGCTTCGTAGATACAAAGTTATTTTCACAGCTTATCATTCCTATTTTTTTATGTCCTAAACTTACCAAGTGCTTCACCGCTTTATAAGCTGCAGAAAAATTGTCTATAGATACATATGAAACGCCAGCTCCTTCTATGTATTCACAGCACTGAACGACAGGATAATTTTGGCCTATCAATGTCAATTCTTCTTTTCCCATCACAGGCGCCATAAAAATAACGCCATCTGCTAATCTGTTTTTTAAAATTTCAAGATATACTTTTTCTCTGTTAATATCAGAATCAGTATTGCAAAGCATTACATTGTAACCATTTTTATGGGCTACATCTTCTATTCCTTTTACAACCCTTGCATAAAAAGGATTTGAGACATTAGGCATCAAAGCCAATATCATTTTCGTTTCAGAACGTCTTAAATTTCTTCCAAGGAGATTTGGATGATAATTTAATTCTTTTATCGCTTTTAATACTCTTTCCTTTGTTTCTTCAGACACCGAGTCACTGCCATTTAAAACTCTTGATACTGTTGCAACAGAGACTCCCGCTCTTTTAGCAACTTCTCTAATATTAGCCATTGTAACCTCCTGTGTAACAGATTACATAATATTTTTCATTGATTTTCAGAGACATAGCTAATAAAATGTGTAACGCATTACATTTACTATTATACCTCTAAATTAAAAAAAATCAATAGCAACAAATAAATTTTCATACTTTTATTTTAAATTTTGTTTTTTTATTTAAAAAAGACTGCCGAAGCAGTCTAACAAAATAAAAAGCATCGAAGTAAAAATACTGTACCTCGATACTATATTTTGCTGTTAAAATATTCTTCTGAAACTTGAAGCTGATTTTTTAAAATCTCTTTCCATAAATATTTTGGAATTTCACCACTTCCCATTGAAACTTTTGTCCGTCTAACATTGCCATTTTTATCACGTTTAACGTAGAAATAATGATCCGTTTGTTTATATAACTCCCAACCGTCTCTTTCACAAAAACGCTTTAATTCTCTCCACGTTGGCATTTTATTAGTTTTTTTACTCCTTCATGACTATCTTGTAATAAGACATTTAAAATATATGGTAAATGTTTTTTACGGTTAGGAGCTGAATACCAATATTGAAAGTCGTTATAAAAATCTTCTGCATATTCAATTAAATCATTTACTAAACGATTTAAAGCTTCTTCTTCGTTTTTTCCATTAGCAACAATATCAATTTCGTTTAATGAAATTGTTACACTCCCATCCTCTTCTTTAAAAATATTTGCTGTAAATGTATATACTTTTAACATTTCTTTTGCCATTTCTAAGTTTGAAACAAAAATATAATCTTTTGTGCGCTTAATAATTTTTGGCTTTTCACGAATGACCGAATTGATAAAATCACTCCATTCATTTCGAGCATCTGTTGCATTCACTGTAAACATTTCATTCATTCCCCCTTTTTCACCTCCATTATATCATATTATGTGCAATATGTACAGTATGTACATATTGCTAAGTTTTTATACAAAACAAATTTATTCCGCCTCTTTGTGAACCGAATTTTCTTTTTCTGTAATGACATATAACCTACCTTGTAAACAATGCTTGACTATGAAATTTACCGCTTGATTCAAAAAGTTGTTGAGGTAATTTCCTCTTACAAAAAGCTCAACCACAGCGGTTGAGCAAAACTATCATTCTAATGTTTTTATCTGCTCTTCAAGAGCTTGTATCTTATTTTTAAGGTATTCTAATTGCTGTAGTGCTTGTTGTTTTTGTTGCATCATCTCTTCTTTTTCACTGCCTTGCTGTCTTAATTCTTCCATCTTATTTTTAACTGTTTCAACTATTTTTTGTTTGCTATTGTCAAAAAACTCCATAGCTTTATTAACAGCATCTTGCATCTCTTCTATGCTCTTTTCTATTGAGGGTTTCATATTTTCTTTTGCTTTTGGGTAGAGCATTAAACTTAAAGCTGCTGCTCCAATCCCCCAGTAAAGCTTTCTGGAGGAAAGAAATTTTAAAATACCCATTTTCTTCTCTCCTCCTCTCTTTTGTTCCATTAATATTTTGCCCTCAATTTTTTATATAATTTAATGTGTTATTTACCAAAAATTATAACTTTTGTTATCGCTTTATATAAATCCTTTGCATTATATTTTTCACTAATTTTAGAAAAATATTGTAAAAATTCTCCTATTGTCTCTTGCCATAAATTTACTATTTCATTCTTTTTAGAGGGGTCTTTTTTATATTCCTTAAAAGACAATTCCATCGCATATTTTAAGGCATCAACTGCCTTTTGAAATTCTTTTTTTATGTCATCCATTATTATTTACCTGGTTACCCAAACTATACAAAACTGTACAGTTCAGATAGCTGGGGTATTTGTAGTCCGCCTTTCAGGCTTTCCCTGCCCCAGCAGGCGGTATTTGGGAAAACCATAGCCCCTGCCCCAAGAAGCAGGAACTCACGCCCTTATGGGTCTCCCCACTTACCCTGAATTAGTAATTCCTTCAGGGTAGAGAAGTCTCTTGGCACTTTCTCAGGGGAGAGTGGTGTTACCACCGCTACCTTGAGAACTTGCCAGAAATTATAGGCACTAAAACTTGTTCCATCCAGAGGTTCTAGCACCCTTCCTGGCTTACTCTCAAGGCTTTGTAAAAATTTTATTGCCTTATCTATTTCCTTTAAATGCTTTTTATTTATATGCTTGTTTCTCACTGTTTTCTTTACATGCTCTTTTAATTCTTCTAATTCATCTACAGTCAATGCATTGAGAAACTTTATATAATTATCTGGTATCTTTTCTTGCAGTCCCAACCCTCTTCTTGCTATTACATAGGCCGCTGCTATATCTTTTGTTATCATATACTGCGGTGCATATTTCAACATCCCTATTATTGAGGTGTAATAAGGATTGACTTCTATTACTTCTATCCCTTCTCTTTTTGCTAGTGTTTTTATTTTTGAAAGAAGTGATTTATAGCTGAAACTATGTTTTATCCTTCTTGATTTTCTCCCTGAAAAGTCTCCTCTTTTGCCTTTGTTTTTTATGTCTAATCCCTCAATTACAATTGCTTTTCCTTTTTCTTTTGCTATTTTTACTATTTCATGAGCATACTGCCATCTGAAATATTCTCTTTTGTCTTTATTTCCACTTGCAAGCTCTGGCATTGGTATACTGCCATAGCTTATTAGATTTCCCTTTTCATCTACTTCTACCCATGATATGTTGTCTGGATATGCGTTTATGTCTATTCCTATTACCCCTTTGTCTTTTGTTATTTTTATTTCTGGATATTCTTCTTCAATAGCAAAATAGGCGTATATATTGCCGTTTTTAAGTTTTAATTCTACAGAGTAGGGTATGTTTGATTCGGCGATTTCCTGAAGGAGTTCTTCTCTGCTTTTATTCTTTTTATAGCCTGCTTTTATTTTGGTATATACATATTTTCTTTCCCCTACATTTATCCTTAAGAAAGTACCATTTTCTTTTACTTCTATTCTTGTGTTGAGATTTCCTTTTTTGCTTTTATCCCCTCTTGAATAGAGATTCCCTTTTCTTCTTTCTTGCCACTTTGTTTTTAGCTTTTGATATTCTTTCCCATTTATATGGCGCTTTTGAAGTTTTCCAAATAAGTCTCTTCCTCCAAAAATGACTTTCTTTGGATTGTTGTCTAATTGTCTAGATGATTCTAATACACCTCTTGCTTTCATTATTGCGTCATCTACATACCTTGAGTTTAAATTGAAAGTTCTCGGAAGGTCTCTTTTTAATGTTTTTCTATCATAACCTTCTAGAAGCCTTTTGTATGCAAATCTCATACAAGAAGACCATCTTCTCATTAAGTCTAATACTATTTGTTTGTCCTGTTGGTTTAGAAAAATGAGTTTAGCCTGTATTACTATCATGTCTTTTGCCATCCCTTTGTCCGTAAATTCTTGCTGCAAAAGATGTTACTATTGCTATTAAGTCCTCTGCTAGCTCTTTATTTATATCTTCTTCGTTTTCTTTCCCATTTAAAACTATAAGCTCCACCCCAAAGCTTTCCATGAAAAATTTGAGATATTCAAAGCCAAATCTCGTTAGTCTATCAGGATATTCTATTACAACTTTTTCAACTTCTCCTCTTTTTATCTTGTTCAAAAGCTTTAATAAGCCTCTTCTATTTTCATTTACTCCACTTGCTATTTCGGATATGACTTCATACTGCCATCCTTGGGAATTAGCGTATTCTTCAAGCCTTCTAATTTGATTCTTAAGATATTCTTCTTGTTTCTTTGTGGACACTCTTGCATACAAAACTACTTTAGGTTTTGGTGTTTCTTCCAGCATACCTAATAACTTCTCTATATCTTCTTTTTTGTACCTTCCTCTTCCTTTTGCTGTTCTAACTGGGGTTATTAATCCTTCCTTTTCCCAGTTTATTAATGTAATTCTGCTTATATCATACAGCTATTTAACCTTTTTTATAGTTAATAACATTCATCATCACCCAATTAAAATTATATCATTTTTTACTACTAATTCCAACTGTTTTGACCTTCAAAAAAGTATAATCTAAAGATAATATATGAAAATTATCACGATAGTGTCACAAAAAATAAAAGGCTTTGTAGCCTTTTTACAGACTGTAGACAAACTTTCGTAAAAGGAGATATTTTGTATCTTTAATTAACTATATTTATACTGTTACCACATTTCCTACACTTATTGCCTTCCAATCCTTTTACATTAACATACCAGTTTTGCCTCTCTACAAGCAAATTACCGCAATAAGGACAATGGGTATTATTATCAAATCCCATTACATTCCCTACATAGACAAAATCTAGATACTTTTTCCCAATTTGATAGGCTTTTTCAAGAATAGAAATAGGAGTAGGAGGATTATTTAGTTTGTAGCGTGGAAAATACCTTGAAAAATGTAAAGGTATATTTTTGTCAATTTGAGAAAGCCATTTTACTAAGTTTTCTATTTCTTCTTCTTTGTCATTTAAATCAGTAACAACTAAATTAGTAACCTCTACATGACAATATTTCGAAACTTCTTCGACGGTCTTTAAAACGGGTTCTAATCTTCCGCCGACAATCTTTTTATAAAAATCTTCTGTAAAGGCTTTTACATCTATGTTCATGGCATCTACATAAGGAAGTATCTTTTTTAATGGTTCTAAATTTATATATCCGTTTGTCACAAGTACAGTTTTTAACCCCTCTTTTTTAGCCTCAATCAATCCATCGTGTACATATTCATACCATATTAAAGGCTCGTTGTAAGTAAAAGCAATCCCTATATTGTCTCTTTGTCTTTTTGCTGCAGCAATCAATTGTTGAGGAGAGATGTAATCTCCCTCCCATTTTTGATGTGCTATTTCCCAATTTTGACAAAACTTACACTTTAAATTGCAGCCATAAGTCCCCACAGAAAATATATATCTGCCTGGATAAAAGTGATAAAGAGGTTTTTTCTCAATTGGGTCCATTGCTACAGAGGTTATAATTCCGTAATTTTCAGTCACTAATGTTCCGTTTATATTTTTTCTCACATTACAGACTCCGTACTTTCCTTCATTTATACGGCAATTGTGAGGACATAATAAACATTCTACAACATTATTCTCTAGTTTTTTATAGAACATAGCCTCTTTTAACATAGTAAAAGATACCATTTCTCCATCAACTTAAATGGAGAAATGGCTTCTCCCTCCTTTTTACCTTACTATTTATGTCTTTCAACTTCAAATTTTTCTATTGTGTAATCCTCATCTGGACTAATTCCAGCTTTTCTCAAGGCAATAGAAATTTGTTCTTCAACGCTGTCTACTCCTTCTAAGTCAGGTAAAAGCAATCCTGAACGATAGCCTTTTCTCACTATTACTCCGTACTTTTTGGGGTTAAGTTCTTGTTTTGATTTAACAGGTTGAGGAGGTGTCAAAACATCCACTGAATACTCAATATCCTTCAGTTCATACTCCTCTACAGGTTCAAAGCGAGGATCTTCAAAACCTGCACTTATGGCATTTTTTATTATTTCTTCTGCTATATTCTTTCTCTGTGGAACTACTGTACCTATACATCCTCTAAGTTCCCCATCTTTGTGAAGAGAAACAAAAACTCCCGCTTTTCTACTATACATCTCCTCCGGTAAGCCCTGTGGTACTGGCATTAGCTTTTTATTTTTCACATAATATTCAAGGCTTTCTCTGGCAAGTTTGACATATGGGTCTTCTTTTTGCCTTATCTCTTCAATCCTTTGTCTTTTTAACCTGTACAACTTTTCTAAAAGGCTTGTTCCTTTATACTGATCTACTTCAAATTGTGCAACACCATATCCTACACCAAAAGGTCCTTCATGAGATAATACTTCCGCTTTAACCTCATAACCATCAAGAGCTCCCAACATAACGCAAACCGATCTAAATCCACACTCTGCGGCTTCTTCTATTAGTCCTTTGTCCATGCCTATTATTTCTTCCACTCTCATTTCGGAAAGCAAATTTAAAAGCTTGTTGTCAAAAATTTCTCCCTTTGGCGTATAACCATTCGGACTATTGGGAGTCAATTTGTGAGATAAATCCCCACTGGCGATAAAAACGACTTTTTTGTTTGATTCCATTATTGCTTTGTTTATTGCAATTCCAAATTCGTAAAGCTGTTCAAAAGGCAAAAAGCCATAGGAAATATGAACTAATTTGAAAGTAGCATAATGTTTTGTCACAAAATACAAAGGTACCATTGTTCCATGGTCAAGTTTTTTTGAAAGGGCGTTTCTTTTGATTAATTCATCATTTATCTCTGCAATAGGTATATCTTTTTTTCTCGATTCTTCTACAATTTTTTCAACAAGTTCTAAATCATTCTCAAATTCGAACCTTACATCTCTTGCACCAAACTGTCCAAGGTCTCCTTCTAAACGAGGAAAAACAGTCACTGCTACAGCATCTCTAAAAACGTATCCATGAGGAGTGACAATTATTATTGTATCAGGCTTTTTTTCTTTTATGTTGATTGAAACAGTATTAAGTGAATCTATCGTCTTTTGAATCTTTTTTTCTTCTCCTCTCCCTACTTCAGGTACGATTATAGGTGGATGAGGCATGAGATAACAAGACAACAAAACTCCCATTTTTTAACACCTCGAAATGTAATTTGTCTTCATATATTGATTATACCACAATAACAAAAGCTTCATCCCAATTAAATTAACATTAGAGTGAAGCTTTTTAAAAATTACATAATAACAGCAATATCAATATCACTTTCACTAGTATAATTGCCTTTCGCATAAGAACCATATAAATAAGCTTTCTCAAATGTTCATTTCTTTTTTGACTAATCCGGCGTATTCTCTAGCAATCTTTTCTACGGTTTTTCTATCAATGAAAGTAACTATTATCTCATCACCTTTACCTTCTCAATGCTTAAAGTGGTAAATTCATATTTTAAACTACCATACCTCATTCCTTATCTTTCTTTATATACTTCCTAATTACTCCCTCAAAAATAATATCTATTACATAGGCTGAAACACTTGCTAATATTATAAAGAACAATATTGGCATAATGTTTGCGAGAATCAAAGCAGTTAACAACGTCAAAATTATAAGTATTGTTTGGGGTAAATGTCCAAGACCTAATAAAAAAGAGGTTTTCCATAAGCCAAAAAGTTTTCCCTCATAATATTGGATTGTTAAAAAAGTGTATATCAATGTGATTAAAAACATGAGTCCCATTGACAATAACAAACCAGCAAGAATGTATGCAAAAGCTGTGTTTTGTTGTATAAAAAATCTCACGTCTACGTAAAGTATTAAAATAACAGCAACGGTAATCACAAAGTTTATAAGCATCCACCAAAAGTGTTTTTTAAAGGCTTTCCAAAATTCTTTCCAGACTCCTTCTCCTTCGTCTTTTCTTAAAAAATGTACAGAACGAAAAAGAGCTTCTGTGGATTGGAAAATTGTCACAACAGGAAGTGAAAATACAATCCACAGAAGATTTAATATCATTAAATCGCTTATGAAATAGGCTATGTCGTAAAGCTTTGAATCTCTCATTGCATTTCACCTTTACATTTATTTTAACAATTTCTTTTGTATTTTACCAGCTGCATTCTTGGGAAGTTCGGGTACAAACTCAAAAATCTTTGGAATTTTATAAGATGCCAATTTATACTTTAAAAAGTTTTGAAGATCTTTTTTGTCAGCTTTCGCTCCTTCCTTTAGCACCACAAAAGCTTTGACTTCTTCTCCTTTCAATGTATCACCCACTCCTATCACAGCAGCTTCTAAAACATCTGGATGTTCTAACAAGGCATCTTCTACTTCCCTCGGATATACATTAAACCCACCTAATATTATCATGTCTTTTAGTCTGTCTACAATGTAAAAATATCCGTCTTCATCTTTTTTGGCAAGGTCGCCCGTGTGGAGCCAACCACCTCTTAAAGTCTGGGCAGTTTCTTCTGGCATGTTGTGATAGCCAACCATTATATTAGGTCCTCTTAAAACAAGCTCCCCTACTTCTCCCACAGGAAGTTCATTGTCATTTTCGTCCACTATCTTTGCTTCAACACAAGGAAGTGGCAATCCCACAGACCCTGGCTTTCTTATTGCATCAGGCTCTAAAGGATTTAAAAGTGCAACAGGAGCTGCCTCACTTAAACCATAGCCTTCTACAAGAGGAAAATTGAATTTTTCCTCAAATCCTCTTTGTATCTCAGGGGCTAATGGAGCTCCACCTGATATAGCTAACCTTAAAGCTTTAAATTGTCCCTTTTCTGCCATTCTCATAAGGACTGCAAACATCGAAGGCACTCCGCAAAATACAGTTACATCTTCTTTTGTCAGTGTCTCCAATGTGTCTTTTGGCATAAAACTTTCTTTTATTGTAATAGCAGAACCTAAATAAAATCCAAGAAGTATGTTGACTGTCCAAGAAAAGCTGTGAAACAAAGGCAATACACACAAAAAGTTATCCTCTGGTCCTAAGTCAGATACATCGTCTAATGCTTTTACATCAGCAATGAAGTTATTGTGAGTAAGCATTGCACCTTTAGGTTTCCCTGTCGTTCCAGAGGTATATATATACGTACATACTTCGTCTGGTTCTATTTCAACATGTTGAGAAGGACCCATTTTTAAAATTGCATTAATTGTATTTTCATCTAAAACGACCACATTTTTAAGATTCAATCTTCCTAATTGAGATTTATCAACTTTTTGTGCTATTACAGGATGAACTACCAAAGTATTAGCTCCTGATTCCATGATTATATAAGCTATTTCTTCAAGAGTAAGCATCATGTTAAGTGGTACAACAATTGCTCCTGCTTTAGATGCTCCCATAAAAGAAAAAATATATTCAGGGCAATTGGGAAAACTCAATGCTACTCTATCACCTTTTTTTACACCTATTGATTGAAAGAAAGAAGCGTACTTATCTATGAGAGAGTCAACTTCTCCGTAACTATAGATTCTATCTTTAAACTTTATTGCAACATGATCGTCAGGCACTTTTGCGTTTTTGTGAAGTTCATGAATTTTCATAATTATCCTCCTTTAACTTAATATGGCAGCACCGATGATCCCTGCATCATTTCCAAGCTCTGCTTTTCTTATGTCAGCATACGGTAAGTCTTTGAATAAAATATTCTCTGCCACTTCTTTTTTAAGAGGTTTTATGAGAAAATCCCCTGCATTTGCAACTCCGCCACCCAATATTATCACTTCAGGGTCAAACATGTTTATCACATTTACAATCCCAATAGCTAAGTATTTGACGTAGTCATTGAAAATTCGCATTGCTTGCTCATCGTACTGCTTCGCCGCGTCAATTACATTTTTAGCCGTTATGCTGTTTATATCTCCATTTGCAAATTTTAAAATAAGAGAATTGGGATTCTTCTCTACTGCCTTTTTCCCTTCTCTTATTAAAGCAGTTGCTGAAGCATATGTCTCTAAACATCCAATTTTACCACAGTTACATCTTATACCATTGTCTCCTATCACTATGTGTCCAAGCTCAGGTGCAAAATGATGTGCACCATTGTATATTTTACCATCAAGGATAAAACCAGAACCTACTCCTGTTCCTAAGGTAATTGTCACTGAGGACTTAGAACCTTTGCCAGCCCCATATGCTGCTTCTGCCAAAGCTGCTACATTAGCATCATTGTCCATATATATTGGCAAATCAATGTATTTTCTTATTTCTTTTGCAAGAGGAACTTTTGTCCAAAAGAGATTCACCGCTCGTATTACTATGCCTCTTTCGCTATCTGCTACACCCGGGACTCCTATTCCCATTGACTTAATATCACTTCCACTTAGATTACTCCTCTTAATAAGTTCTATAGCTATATCCGCTATGTCTTTGGCAACTGCTTCATAACCCCTTTCCGGTTTTGTCGGCCTGCTACCTGTAGCTACTATACGTCCCTCTTCATCCACCAATCCAACAGCAATATTAGTGCCTCCAAGGTCAACACCAATTCTCATTCTTCCTCTCCTCCAATTTTCCGTTTTTTCTCTTTAAGATATTCTTTTATTTTTCCAGCATCAGTATTAAGCACTAAATCCTCAGTTATACCGGCATTTTTAATAACTTTGAGAGCTTCCTCAAACCTTCCTACATCAAAGCTTACATGGGCATCGCTTCCTACAGCAATTTTTACTCCCATTTCTTTCGCTTTTTTAGCAATGAGAAAACAATTTTCTTCACTGCCCTTTCTTGAACTTACAAAGGAGCTGTTGTTTATTTCAATAAATTTGCCATATTCTTTAGCAGCCATTAAAACTTTTTCAATATCTATTGGATAGATGGGATTCCCAGGATGTCCTATTATATCTACATAAGGGTTTTTTATAGCATTTATAATAGCTTTTGTGTTTCTTTCTATATCGTCACTTGGTTCAAAACACACGTCATGCAAACTGGCAATCACTATATCTAGTTTTTTAAGTATTCCTTCTGGTAAGTCCAAATTTCCTTCTTCATCCATTATATTAGCTTCCACCCCTTTTAATATCTCCACCCCCTCTATTTTTTCAGGTAACACTTTTAAATTTCCAAAATACCAAAGGTGAGCAGCTCCTGGCATTTTAGGCCCGTGGTCTGTCATACATATAAGTTGAAGCCCTTTTTTATAAGCCTCTCTTGCGTTTTCTGTAATAGTGCTGTAAGCGTGACCGCTGGAAATTGTGTGAGTATGAGTGTCCAAAACTAACTTCAACTTTATCCTCTCCTTTTAATTCCCTATTTGTTTTAATAATTTTTTGTTAAGCTCATGGGCAGCGTTGTACCCCATCTGTTTTTGCCTGTGGTTCATCGCCGCTACTTCTACTATTATCGCGAGATTTCTTCCTGGCCTTACAGGTATAGTAAGCTTTGGAACTTTGACATCTAAAAATTTAATATATTCATCTTCTAATCCTAATCTGTCATAATATTTATCTTCATCCCATTCCTCCAATTGAATGACTAAATCTATGCTCATTGTATTTCTAACAGACCCTACACCATACAATGTCTTTATGTCAAGTATGCCAATACCCCTTATCTCAATAAAATGCCTTATTATCTCCGGTGAACTCCCTTGAAGCTTGTCCTCACTTATCTTGCTAATCTCCACTGCATCATCAGCAACTAACCTGTGTCCCCTTTTGATTAGCTCTAATGCTGTTTCACTTTTACCTATGCCACTTTCTCCTAATAAAAGAACACCTATACCATACACATCTACAAGGTCTCCGTGAATAGTAATTTGTGGTGCTAACTTTTCATCAAGGTAATTAATTAATCTATTTATAAACTTGGTAGAAGCTTCTTTTGTCCTCAAAAGATATCTATCGTACTTTTGCGCAGCATCTATAAGCTCTTGACGAATATTTAAATCTCTCGTTACAATAAGACAGGGAATAGGGTAATTAAAAAATCTGTCTGCTCTTTCAGCTAATACGCCATCTGGCAGCTGTTCTATAAAAGTTGTCTCGACTTTTCCTATTATTTGCACTCTTTCATAAGCAAAATGCTCATAAAAGCCGGAAAATTGTAAGCCCGGCCTATTTACATCACTTGTAGTTATATCTATTTTATTATTTTTGGCTTCAACAATGACTTCTAAATTCAAATCCTTTATCAAAGTTTCAACAGGAATCTTATCCACTTTTTCACCTCCAGCCAGCAACAAAACGCTGCATTTAATTCAATTATATTATTTAATGTAAAATAAGTAAATAGACAAAACCTTTTCTTCTTGGAAGATGTAAATTATAATATGTTTATAGCCATATAAACTTTTGAGGTGAAAAAATGTTAAGGCAAAGACTTCTTAGACTTTTAAAAGAAAACAAAGGGGAATATATCTCTGGGCAAAAACTTTCTGAACAACTCAACGTTTCAAGAACTGCTATATGGAAACATATAAATGAATTAAAAAATGAAGGATACCAAATAGAAGCCCATCGCAAAATGGGGTATATATTGCTTTCTGAACCTGATTTGTTAACTTATGAAGAAGTATCACCTTATCTCTCTACAAATTTCTTGGGAAAATATTACATGCATAAATTAGTTATTGATTCCACAAACAACTTTGCCAAAGAAATCGCATCAAACGTTCCTGATGGTACAGTAATTATTGCCGAAGAGCAGACAGCAGGAAGAGGACGATTAGGAAGAAGTTGGATATCTCAAAAAGGCTGTGGCATCTGGATGTCTATCATTTTAAAACCAAATATACAGCCGAAAGAGGCAATTAATCTCACACAATTAGCGGCAATTTCTGTAGTTAAAGCTATTGAAGAAGTATTTCACGTAGAAAGCAAAATAAAATGGCCAAATGATATAATACTAAACAATAAAAAAGTGTGTGGAATATTGACAGAGATGAGTTCAGAAATTGACAAAATAAACTATGTGATAATAGGAATTGGAGTCAATGTAAATTGTGACAATTTCCCTGAAGAATTAAAAGGCAAAGCCACTTCCTTGTACTTAGAAACCAACTCTAAAGTTGATAGGAAAAAACTTACCGCCAGCATTTTGAATAACCTGGAATTTTATTATAATGCATATCTACAAAAAGGCTTTGAATACATAAGGCCTATATGCATTGAAAAATCCATAACAATAGGAAGGCAGATAAAAGTCATTGCCAATGAGGGTGAAATTGAAGGAAAAGCTGTCACTATTGACAATAATGGAAGTTTGGTAGTAGAGACTAAAGAGGGCAAAAGACTTAGTATTATGTCAGGAGATGTGTCTGTAAGGGGGTTACTGGATTATGTTTAAGCGTCAAGACAAAATCTTGACGCTTTTTATTTCCTAAAATATTCATATACAGCTTGAGCAGCTTTTTCATTCATTCCTTCCACTTTTTTAAGGTCCTCCACACTTGCCCTTTTTATTTCTTCTATAGACTTGAAGGCATCATATAAGGCTTTTGCTCTTTTTTCACCTATGCCGGGGATATTGAGAAGTTCGCTTTTAAATCTTTTGCTTTGCTTTTCTTTGTGGAAAGTTATAGCAAACCTATGAGCCTCTTCTTGTATTTGAGCAACCAGGCGAAAAGCTTTTGTAGTCATAGGTATGTCAATTTCACCTTGAGGTGATACAAGACCTCGAGTCCTGTGTTTTGAATCTTTTACCATACCATAAACAGGAATAAAAATGCCAAAGCCACTTAACACCTGCATTACAGCATTTACATGCCCTATGCCACCATCTACAAATATTAAATCTGGCATTTCAGCAAATTTTGCCTTATCCTCTTTAAGTTCACCTTTTTCAATAAGCTCTTTTTCTTGAATACCGTGCAAAAAACGCCTTTCTATTACCTCTCTCATACTCTCATAATCGTCTTGTCCCTCTACATATTTTATGTTAAACTTCCTGTACTGACTTTTCTTTGGCTTTCCATCTACAAACACCACCATAGACCCTACATTGTCTTGACCTCTTGTGTTTGAAATATCATAGGCTTCAATTCTCTTAGCGTAATCAAGCCCCACTAAATTAGAAAGTTCTAATACAGCCTGGTCTTTTGAAATTTCCTCTCTTATTGATATGTCATTCTTAAGGGCTTCTAAAGCATTTTGATAAACCATATCCACCAGTTCTTTTTTCTTACCTCTTACAGGAATTGTTATAAAAACTTTGTTGCCTCTCTTTTGTGATAACCATTCACTGAGAAGCTCTCTTTCGTCTAATTCCACATCAGTTATTATTTCTTTGGGAATGTAAGGAGCACCTTCATAAAATTGCTTTATAAAGGAAGAGATTATTTCTCCTCTTTCCATTCCCTCAGTATTTTTCATATAATAATGTTCTCTGCCACTTAGTTTTCCGTGTCGCACAAAAAATACCTGTATACAGGAAATATCCACACTTCGAGCCATTGAAATTATATCCTGTTCATCTTCTCCTACTGATACCACTTTTTGTTTTTCTGATGTCCTTTCAATAGCAAAAATCTGGTCTCTAATCCTCGCCGCTTCCTCGAACCTCAATTCTTCCGCCGCTTTTTGCATGTCTTCTTTAAGTTTTTGTATGAGCCAATCCCTCTTTCCATCAAGAAAGAGAACTGCCTGATCAACTAATTTTCTATAATCTTCTTTATTTATTTTGTTAGTGCAAGGAGCAGAACACAATCCTATGTGGTAATAGAGACATTCTCTAACTTTACCAATGTCCTTTTCAATATTTCTGTTACATGTCCTTACTGGAAACATTTTTCTGACAAGTTTTATAGTCTCCCTCACTGCAAAGGCACTGCTATAAGGGCCAAAATATTTAGCCCCATCTGGCTCAATTCTTCTTGTAAACATTATGCGGGGATACTCTTCATTTACTGTAACTTTAATATAGGGGTAATTTTTGTCATCTTTTAATAATATATTATACTTAGGCTTATACTTTTTAATTAAGTTACATTCCAACATTAAAGCTTCAAGTTCAGTATCAGTAACAATGTACTCAAAGTCTTCCACATGAGAAAGCATTACTTTTACTTTTGGCAATTGATTTTCTTTGTTTTGAAAATACTGCCTCACTCTGTTTTTGAGAACTACCGCTTTACCCACATAAATTATTTTGCCACTTTTGTCTTTCATTATATAAACACCAGGTTTTTCAGGCAAAAGTTTTAATTTCTCTTCTATGTTCATTGTCCATCACCTTAGAATTTCATTTAGTTAAATAAGATCTTATTATATCTCTTGCTATAGGTGCTGCTACTTTCCCACCTTCACCACCATTTTCAACTATTACACTTACGACAATTTGTGGATTTTCGGCAGGTGCAAAACCTACAAACCACGCATGGGGAGCACCGTGAGGATTTTCTGCAGTCCCAGTTTTGCCTGCAACTGTAATACCAGGAATTTGTGCAGCTTTACCTGTCCCCTCTTTATCGTTAACTGCGCCTATCATCAATTGTTTAATAGTATCTGCCACTTTTTTTGATATAGGATTCAAATACTGCGAAGGAGTGCTCTTTTCAATGACTGTACCTGAAATAGGATCTGCCACGTATCTCATCAAATAGGGTTTCATTATAACCCCATCATTTGCAACGGCAGAAGCAACCAATGCCATTGTAAGAGGTGTTACAAGGATTTTACCCTGTCCTATAGAAGTTTCTGCTAAAGCAACTTTCCCTTCAATAGGAGGAAAATAATTTTTTGCTGTATCTATTTCTAAAGGAACTCTCTTATCCAACCCAAAATTATATGCCATTGACTGTAAATTTTCACTGCCTAAATCTAAACCTATCTGTATAAAAAAGGAATTGCAAGACCTATAAAAAGCTTGTTTAAAATCCTCTATTCCATGAGCAATGCCTCCAAAATCATTTATCCTGTTGCCATCCACAATTATATATCCTTTGCAATCAAAAGTCTTGTTATATAACTCAGGTTCATATGTCAAAACTGCTGCAGTAGTTACAATTTTAAAGACAGAACCAGGGGGATACAAACCTTGTGTAGCTCTATTTAAAACCACGTTATCTGGGCTTGTCATTATTTCTTTCCAATTCTCCCCTAAAGTATTAGGGTCATAAGAAGGGGTAGAGACCATGGCTAAGATTTCCCCTGTTTTAGGATTTAAAGCCACCACTGCTCCTTTTTTTCCTTCCATCTCTTTATAAGCAAGGTCTTGAAGAGTTTTATCTATTGTCAAATATACATCATCTCCTACCTGTCCTTTTGCTAAAACCAATTTTCTTAGAATAGTCATCGGGTCATTTCCTACCATCCCAAGTAATTCTTTGTCATAAGCTTTCTCTATTCCCGCATTCCCTTGTTGATATATTCTGCGACTATACCCTATTACTTGCGCAAAAGCAGGCCCATCTAGGTATTCTCTCTTTTGTGAACCATCTACAAACACGCTTTTTGCAAGTACAGTCCCATTTCTGTCCAAAATACTACCTCGCAATATCTTTTTTTCTTGTTCTATAAGTCTTCGATTGTAAACACTATAAGAACTAGTAATTAATTTATCTCTTTCATATATTTGGAAATAAGTTAAATAGGCAATTAGTCCGAAAAAAAGTACAGAAAAAAACCAAAACAAAATTTTAATATTGCGATTTAAGTTGGACATCCTGTTGCTCCTCCTTAAGAGCTATGCCATTGAGCATGCCCAATGTCACAAAACTCGTCACCATAGAACTACCACCATAACTTACAAAGGGAAGGGTTACCCCTGTCAGAGGTATGAATTTTATGACACCACCAATTATAGTAAAAACTTGTAAACTAAACATTGAAATAAGGCCTGCAGCTACTAATACACCAAACTCGTCTTTAGCATTTAGTGCTACTTTAATCCCTCTATACATTATAACAAAATACACAAGAATTATGGCTATAGCACCTAAAAGTCCAAATTCTTCACTAATAGCAGAAAATATGAAGTCAGTTGCCACAACCGGTATATACTCTGGATGCCCCATACCGAGCCCTGTGCCAAAAAAGCCTCCTGCAGCAATGGCGAAAAGGGATTGTACAATTTGATATGTCTTCCCCGGTACATCCATCCAAGGATTCAACCATGCCTCAATTCTTACTCTTACGTGCCAAAACAAAAAGTAGGATATTATGCCTCCTAAAACAAATAGCCCAATCCCTACTGCTGTGTACAATAGATTAGAAGTAGAGACAAAAATTAATAATACTGTAGTAGCATAAAATAAAAACGCCATCCCTAAGTCTTTTTCTAATACAAATATTCCTACAATTGCAAGAGTTATTAATCCTAAAATAATTATGTCTTTTGTTTCTCTCCTGGTGCACAAATATTTTGCCAAAAAAATTATATATATTATCTTAGCAAGTTCAGCTGGCTGAACATATATGCCGTCAAAAGTAAGCCAGTTTTTAGCACCACCTATCTCTCTTCCAAAAATTAATGTTGAGCCCAGTAGTGCTATTGTAAGTGCAATGTAAATAGCTTCCCCATATTTGAGTTTATAAAGTAAATCGTAGTATTTTGAAATATATGAGGAAATGAAGTAAAGTAAAAATCCTATTGCAATCCAAACAATCTGTTTTATGAGCAAATCTGGTGCAACTCTATATATCATTATAAGCCCCATTTCTGTCAAAAAAGAAGTTAAAATGATAAATTGGATCTCACCCAAAGGAAACAATCTTACATGCAAATAATATACAATATATATCAATATCGGAAAAGCTAAGGTAAAGTATATAGTGTCAAAGCCTTTGGGCTTATTGTGTATAAAAAGCAATGCAAAAGCTATCACAAATATCCAAAAAACATTTTTCATAGCTTTAGATCCAGTTTTTATATATTCTTCCATAAGATTTCACCCTATAAAATAAATTTGAGTTCAACATCTCCTAAAGTAATTACATCATTATTTGTTATTTTGGCAATTCTTTTTATTCTCTTACCATTTACAAAAGTGCCATTTGTACTGTTTAAATCTTGTATATAAAACCTTTTGCCCCTCTTTCGTATGATAGCATGCCGTGCAGACACATAAGGGCTTTCAATTACTATATCGCATTCCTCCGACCTTCCTATAGTAGTAACTTCAAAAAGATTAAAAGTCCTTTCTCCATTTAAAAAAGAAAGTTTTGCAGAGGTTATTTGCCTCTCATATCTTGCCCCTTTTATGTCCATATACACTATTTTAAAAACCCTGTATAAAAACAGGTAGATGAGAAAAATAAGGACATATTTTAATATCTGAGAAGCTATGGCATAATACATAAATTCACCTCATTTTTGAGAAAGGACTTTTTTCAAAAACCATCCAGTATAAGAATTCTCATTAGCAGCAATTTCCTCAGGTGTCCCTGTAGCTATTACCATTCCACCTTTGTCTCCACCTTCTGGTCCTAAGTCAATAATATAGTCTGCACTTTTTATGACATCTAAGTTGTGTTCAATTACAATAACAGTGTTACCTGCATCAGTTAATCTATTTAAAACATCAAGAAGCCTATGCACATCTGCAAAATGTAATCCAGTTGTAGGCTCATCCAAAATATATAATGTCTTACCTGTAGGTCTTTTAGAAAGTTCAGTAGCTAATTTTACTCTTTGGGCTTCTCCTCCTGAAAGCTGAGTAGAAGGTTGCCCTAGTTTAATATATCCTAGTCCTACATCATACAAAGTCATCAATTTATTTTTTATCCTAGGTATATTTTCAAAAAACACTAACGCTTCTTCTACCGTCATATTAAGTACATCCGAAATATTTTTTCCTTTATATTTTACTTCCAATGTTTCCCTATTATACCTTTGACCCTTGCACACTTCACAAGGGACATACACATCCGGCAAAAAGTTCATCTCAATTTTAATTATACCATCTCCTCCACATGCTTCACACCTTCCACCTTTAACGTTAAAACTAAATCTCCCTGGTTTATAGCCTCTCATTTTAGCTTCTGGGGTATTTGCAAAAACCTCTCTTATATAGTCGAAAACTCCTGTATATGTAGCAGGATTTGAGCGAGGAGTCCTGCCTATAGGAGACTGGTCAATATTTATTACTTTATCTATATTATCGATACCCTCTATTGCATCGTGCATACCTGGTTTATCTTTGGACTTATAAATCTTCTGTGCCAATGCTTTGTACAGTATCTCATTTATAAGGGTGCTTTTGCCTGAGCCAGAAACCCCTGTAACGCATATAAATACTCCAAGAGGGAAAACCACATCTATATTTTTTAAATTGTTTTCCTTAGCTCCTTTCACTATTAAAGCTTTTCCATTAGGTTTTCTCCTCTGTTTTGGCACTTCTATCTTTATTTTGCCACTTAAATACTGTCCTGTAATTGACTTTTCACATTTTAACACATCTTCTATCGTACCCGCAACTACAATTTCTCCTCCATGCTCACCTGCACCTGGTCCTACATCCACAATGTAGTCTGCCGCATATATTGTATCCTCGTCGTGCTCTACTACTATAAGAGTATTGCCTTGGTCTCTTAATTTTTTCAAGGAATTTATAAGTCTTTCATTATCTCTTTGATGAAGTCCAATGCTGGGTTCGTCCAAGATATATGTGACTCCTACAAGTCCAGAACCTATCTGACTTGCCAATCTTATCCTTTGTGCTTCTCCACCTGATAAAGTAGCTGCGGGCCTTGACAGAGTTAAATAATCAAGGCCTACATCTACAAGAAAACTAAGCCTTGCTTTTATTTCTTTTAAAATTGGCTTTGCAATAATCTCATGTCTTTCTGTCAATTTGAGTTGGTCAATAAATTTTATAAGCTCGCCAACAGAAAGGTCTGTCATTTCTTTTATGGAAAGTCCACCAACAGTCACAGCTAACGCTTCTGGCTTTAATCTTGCTCCATGGCATGCAGGACAAGTAACCGGTCTCATATACTTTTCTATCTCTTCTTTTATAAAATCTGAAGAAGTATTGTTGTACCTTCTTTCAAGATTGTTTACTATCCCTTCAAATCCATAGGACTTTCCCTTTGTATCTTTGCCATAAAGCAGTACATTTTTTAAATCTTCACTAAACTTTTCATAAGGAGTATTCTCTGTATATCCAAAATGTTCAATCAATCTTAAAATGTTGTAATAAGCATAACTATCCTGTGAAGCAACAATCCCCGGCAACAACCCATTTGCTAATGATTTTTTAGGGTCTTGTATTAAAAGCTCTGGATCTACCTTCATAAATTCCCCCAATCCAGTGCAAACAGGGCAAGCCCCATAAGGGCTATTGAATGAAAACATTCTCGGAGAGAGCTCCTCAATACTTATGTTGCACTCTGTACAAGCGTATTTTTCAGAGAGTGTAAAGCTTTCTCCGTCTATTACATCAATAGTAACTATCCCATCTGCTAATTTTAAAGCTGTTTCTATAGAATCCGTCAGCCTCATGTCAATTCCCAGTTTTATAATAATCCTATCTACTACGACTTCAATAGTATGCTTTTTATTTTTATCAAGCTTAATCTCCTCATTTATATCGTACATTACTCCATCAATTTTCACTCTGACATATCCACTCTTTTTTATATCATTTAAAAGCTTAGCATATTCCCCTTTTCTTCCTCTAATAACAGGAGCCAGTACCTGTATCCTTGTACCTTCTGGCAATTCTTTGACCCTGTCCACCATCTGATCTATAGTTTGCATGCTAATCTCTTTTCCGCAAACAGGACAATGGGGGATCCCAGCCCTTGCATATAAAAGTCTTAGATAGTCGTAAATCTCAGTTATCGTACCTACAGTAGAACGAGGGTTTTTATTTGTGGTCTTTTGGTCTATAGATATTGCCGGTGAAAGTCCTTCTATATAATCAACGTCTGGTTTATCCATTTGTCCTAAAAATTGCCTTGCATAAGCAGACAAAGACTCCACATATCTCCTCTGACCTTCGGCATAAATGGTATCAAAGGCAAGAGAAGACTTGCCAGAGCCTGATAAACCCGTTATCACAGTTAATTTATCTCGTGGAATCTCCAAATCTATATTTTTTAAATTGTGAACCCTTGCACCTTTAATTACAATTTTGTCCTTCACCATGATTTCACCTCAAACTACTTCCTCCAACTGTTTCTTCAATTCAAAAATCACATCTCTCAATTTTGCAGCCTTTTCAAACTGCAGCTCAATTGCAGCTTCTTTCATTTCTTTTTCAAGTTGCTCTATAGTTGACTTAATAATTTCAGGGTCATAAGTCTTAACTTTCTTTCTTGTGTACTTCTGTTCTTCTTCAGCAACGTGAGTAGCTTCAATTACATCTCTTACTCCCTTAATTACTGTCTTTGGAGTTATACCATGTTTTTTGTTATATTCCATTTGTATTTTTCTTCTTCTATTCGTCTCATCAATTGCTCTCTTCATAGAATTTGTTACAGTATCTGCATACATTATTACTCGTCCTTCCGCATTTCTTGCGGCACGTCCTATAGTCTGTATTAAGGAAGTCTCTGAACGCAAAAATCCCTCTTTGTCCGCGTCTAATATTGCCACCAAAGCAACCTCAGGTATGTCTAATCCCTCTCTCAAAAGGTTTATGCCTATTAAAACATCGAATTTACCCAGCCTTAAATCTCTTATTATTTCAACCCTTTCAATCGTCTCAATATCAGAATGTAAATATTTTACTTTTATTCCCATATCCTTGAGATAATCCGTTAAATCCTCAGCCATTTTTTTCGTAAGAGTTGTAACAAGCACTCTAAAGCCTTTATCAACTGTTTTTCTAATTTCCCCTATCAAATCATCTACTTGTCCCTTAACAGGCTTTACTATCACTTCTGGATCCACAAGACCTGTCGGTCGTATTAACTGCTCAACAACCTGCTCTGAATGTTCAATCTCATAAGGCCCTGGTGTTGCAGAAACAAAGATAACTTGATTTATTCTCTCTTCAAACTCTTCAAAAGTAAGGGGACGATTGTCAAAAGCAGAAGGAAGTCTAAATCCGTATTCTACTAATGCTTCTTTCCTTGACCTGTCTCCATTGTACATGCCTCTGATCTGAGGAATTGTCACATGAGACTCATCTATAAAAATAAGAAAATCTTTAGGAAAATAATCTAAAAGGGTATAAGGAGGGCTTCCTGGAGGTCTTCCTGAAATATGCCTTGAATAATTTTCTATTCCTTGGCAGTAGCCCATCTCTTGTAGCATCTCTAAATCGTAATTTGTTCTCTGTTTTAGCCTTTCAGCTTCTACTATTTTACCAGCATCTTTAAGTTCTTTATACCTTTGCTCCAATTCTTCTCGAATGCTTTTTATTGCTCTTTCCAATTTATCTTTTGAAGTAGCATAGTGAGAAGCCGGAAATATAGCCACGTGTTTTCTTAATCCCAGTACTTCGCCTGTTAATACATCAATTTCCGCTATTCTGTCAATTTCATCTCCAAAAAGCTCAACCCTTATCGCCTTATTGGAAAAAGAAGCAGGGAAAATTTCTATTACATCTCCTCTTACCCTGAATTTGCCTCTTGTAAAATTCACATCATTTCTTTCATATTGTATATCTACAAGCTTTTTAATTATTTCGTCCCTATCTTTTATCATTCCCGGCCTTAGGGAAAGCATAAGATTTTCGTAATCTACAGGGTCACCTAAGCCATATATACAAGAAACACTGGCGACAATTATAACGTCTCTTCGCTCAAAAAGAGCTGCCGTAGCAGAGTGCCTCAATTTATCTATTTCTTCATTTATAGAAGCGTCTTTTTCAATATAAGTATCAGTTTGGGGTATATAAGCCTCCGGTTGGTAGTAGTCATAATAACTTACAAAATATTCCACTGCATTGTCTGGAAAAAACTCTTTAAATTCACTGTATAATTGCGCAGCCAAAGTCTTATTATGAGCAATGACAAGAGTAGGGCGATTTAACTTTTGTATTATATTAGCCATAGTAAAGGTTTTTCCAGAACCCGTCACACCCAATAAGGTTTGAAATCTATATCCTTTTTTTACCCCTTCAACTAATTTCTCTATAGCTTGAGGTTGGTCTCCTGTTGGTTTAAAATTAGATACCAACTTAAATCCACTCATTTTTTCTACCCTCTTTGCAATTTATCATCTTATTATTATAGCATACCCTACTTGTCAACACAAACATCGAGTAGGAGCTGAATAATTATTTTATTCAGCGTCCTCTCACACCACCGTACGTACCGTTCGGTATACGGCGGTTCATTAGGAATTGTGTACAATTAGATATCTTTGGGATAAACTCTTATAACCTATGCTTTCAAAGTATTTATTTGTAAGAGTCTTATTTAGGATTGGGCTATTGGATATTCTCCAGTAGCCTTTCCTTGTATTGGCGTATTCCCAGGCTTTTTGTTCTTCTACTCCTAGTTTTACTAAGTTATCATGCTTCGTTTTTATCTTCTTCCATTGTTTCCATATACATGCCCTTAGTCTTCGCCTTATCCATTCGTCAAGGGTTTTCATTATGCTTTTCGCGTCTGCTAATCCAAAATAGTTGACCCATCCTGTTGTTATTTGATTTAGTCTTTTTATTCTGTTTTCCATGCTTATTCCCTTGTTCCGATTGGTTATTTCTCTTACTTTTTCCTTAAACCTTTTGATGGATTTTTCATGGATTCTTATTCTTACTTCGTTTTCTTTTGTATAGAATGAAAATCCAAGAAATTTTCTTCTCCATGGTCTATCTACAGCACTTTTGCTTCGTTGACTTTTAGTTTTAATTTGCTTTCTATGAATTTCTTTATGCTCTTCATTACTCTGTTTCCTGCAGACCTGCTTTTTACATATATGTTGCAGTCATCTGCATATCGGCAGAATTTATGCCCTCGTTTCTCAAGTTCTTTGTCTAGTTCGTCCAACATTATGTTTGCTAATAGGGGACTTAATGGCCCTCCTTGGGGTGTCCCTTCTTCTGTTGATACTTTGATTCCGTTTATCATTACTCCTGATTCTAGGTATCTTCGTATTAACTTTAGTACCCTTTTATCTCCTATCCGCTTTTCTAGTTTGGACATTATTATGTCGTGGTTTACTCTGTCAAAGAACTTTTCTAAGTCCATATCTACAACCCATGTGTATCCTTCATTTATGTATGCTTCTGCGGCTTTTATTGCGTCTTTTGCACTGCGTCCTGGTCTGAATCCATAACTGCTATCTGAAAATGTATGGTTGTAGACTTTATTTAGTATTTGGGCTATTGCTTGTTGTATTAGTCTGTCTAGTACTGTAGGTATTCCTAGTAGTCTTACTCCTCCATCTGGTTTGGGAATTTCTACTCTTCGCACTGGTTGTGGTTTGTATTTCCCCTCCAGCAGTTGTTGTTTTATGGTTGCCCAGTTTTCTTTGAGATACGGTAGAAGTTCATCTACTTCCATCCCATCGACTCCATGGCTTCCTTTATTTGCAACAACGCGCTTGTATGCTGCTTCCATGTTCCTTCGTTCTACTATCATTTCAAGCATCTTGCTGGTATATCTTTGTACTTCGTTTCTTCCATCTTCCGACGCCGATGATATACTATGCACTTCCGTTGTCTTTTGAAATTCCATTTCTCTATTCAACGGATAGCCTCTTGGTTGAGTTGTCTGCAGTCTCTGCATATCTTTCGAGTCCATAAGATTTCCAAAACCTCCTAACGTTCGGTCCTTCCTTATCTATTCATGTCTAGATAAGTACTATGACCTCTGCTGACTTCTCAAGGTTCAGCCATACATCACTGCATGGGTTGTCACTTCAGATTTTACTTCCATGACTTATCCTTGAGACCTCCCCGGGTAAGAACGATAACTTTCATCTCATATATCTGCCAGATTTACTGTATGGGATTCGGGTAGTGTTGGACTTCGTTTTGTTACGCAAACTCATCCACCCCAATTCAGCCTCTTATCTGGTTCTTGTTCATCAGACCGAGATTTTGCCTTAAGCTTCCTTCAGATTCCACCTCACGATGGACACCCTTGCTCTTGGCTAGTGGTTCCCACTACCAAGCCCACAGCGGACTTTCACCGCCTAGCTATCGCCCATGCCGGGCGCACATAACCAAACAGCCGGCCTTTACAGGTCGGCTGAATTTTTTATAATTCCGTCTTTAAGTTTTGGCACAATATCAAACTTATCAACTGTCAAGCAAAACTCAATATCTTCATCATACCCTAAGTCTTTTAATCTTTTAAAGTGATAGCCCTCCTTCATTATTTCATACAAGTTGTCCTCATAAGGTTTATACAAAAAATAACAGGCTTTTGACAAATCATCACTTTCAAATTTCATTAAATCTTGCAATTTTTTATATATCACTCCAGCAGTTATTATGTCGTCAAAAGAAAATTTCCCTTCTGTACCAGCACATACAATTACTGTATCTTTATTGCTTGTGTATATATACTTAGCAACAGCAGAAGCATTTAAAAGGCATCCTAAAATTACATTATCTGCTAAAGAGACTTTTTTTAAAGCTTTTGTTCCATTAGTAGTAGTAAAAATTATCGTTTTATTCTCTACTTTTTCACGAGTATACTCTAAAGGAGAATTAGATAGGTCAAAGCCTTCAATCTTTGTAGAGTTTCTTTCCCCAGCTAAAAGATAAGTTTTTTTATCTAAACTTTTTACAAGTTCGATCGCTTCTTCTACTTCTGAAACTGGAATAATCTCTTTAGCTCCGTTGTACAAAGCAGTAGTAATAACACTTGTCGCCCGTAGAGTATCTATTACAACGACATTTTTGTCTTTTAATTCTCTTTCATTAATAGAATTATATGTTTCAAAAGTTTGTAAAAACACACACTTTGCCTCCTTATTTGTTTTTCTTAAAGATGTTTTTAAATATTTCTTTTAGTTTTTTTATAAATATTCCCCCCTCATTGATTTCATAAATCATAGAAGTTGCCTTTGGCACTATTAAAACTCCTAATCCCAAAATTCCCTGTGGATCCTTATATTCATAGTTAGTGTAATTACCATTTAAATCTTTTACAGTGATCCACATCACAGAAGGCCGTTCATTGAGTATTCGTATTATATCATCTGGCTCATTAATAGGAATATCATTAATTTTTAATATTACATCCCCCGGTTTAATTCCCATTTCTCTAGCGGGAGAACCTTTTGCTGTCGCTAAAATCATCACTCCTGTATCTGGCGCTACAAAAAGAGGTGGATTTTCCCTTTCTTCTCTTTGGCCTATTAAAATTAAAAGCTCATGAGCCACTGGAGCAAAAATAGCTGCTAAATATTGAAATAATTTAATATAGATTCCTAATATCGCCAATATAATCAAAACTATACTAAAGAAAAATAAACGTATAGAAGAAATTCGCGTTTTCTTTTCTGGAAGTTGTGTTAAAGCTAAATCTCCGTATCCTAAAGCTGCAATACCTGGCATAATTAAAAAAATTGCATTATTTAAATCAATTCCAGCCGGTTTGATAATGGGCCACCAATCTGGCATATTTACTCCCTGTCCCGTTATTGTTATCCCAGTAGCAATAGTTAATGCAGCAAAAGGAATAGGCCAAAATTTTTGCATAGTAAAGCCTCCTGCCACTCGCCCATCCTTAAGCCTTACAAAGATAGGAGTGGTATTCCTTGGACCATCTATATATATTAAAAGGCTTTCCATCAAATGAAGAATACCTACAATAGACATAAGTGCAGGAACACTTATACTAGGAAATCCAAAAATTAAGCTGGATAGGGAAACTATTCCTCCTGCATAAGAAAAACAAATATATCTAGGATTGACAAACATTAACACTATAGCCAAAGGCCATACATACTGAAGCCCTACATTTTCTATTGTTATTCCTAAAAATATCATAAAAAAGCTCCCAATTATTGCAGCAATTACACCATAAAAGATAGAGTCAAGAACCAATTCTTTCATTGGTTCTTGCTCATGTCCCATAATCTCTCTTTCTATAGCTATTTTATTTCTATACTGCATTATCATTAGAATTATCACTATCCAGAAAAAAGGATTAAAAATTGACAAAGCTATTGTCTTTATTGCCATCCAAAAAACTTGAATAAAAGCTATCATTTTAACACCCTACTTTATCTCACTTTTTACAATCTCAAAAGCTTTTATAAGCTGAGTATCTCTTTTTAAGTCAGGAGTATCTTGAAGAGTGTAATTTGCAGGAAGCTCTACTACGTAATTTGGCTCAATTCCTTTGCCTTGAATATTTGTGCCATTTGGCGTGTAATATCTCGCAATAGTATATTTTAATCCTGTACCATCGCCAAAGTCAACAACAGTTTGTACCAGCCCTTTCCCAAAGGTAGTGGTTCCAACTAAAATTCCTACTTTTCTATCTTTTATTGCACCTGCTAAAATTTCTGAAGCACTGGCACTGCCTTTATTTACAAGCACTGCAATAGGCAATCCCAATCCTGGTCCTTTAGAATAATATTCTTTATTGTCAACTCTTCCTTTAGTCGTCACAACAACTCCTTTGGGCAAAATTAAATTAGAAATATCTATAGTTTCCTCTAAAAGTCCACCAGGATTATCTCTTAAATCTATTATAAGTCCTTTCATTCCTTGAGATTTTAATCTATTAAGGGATGCTTTAAAGTCATCAGAAGTACTTTGATCAAACATTGTAATCTTAATATATCCAATCTTATCAGGAAGCATTTCCTCATATACCGTTTCTAATTTTATTATCTCTCTCGTGATTGTCTTAGTAAAAGTTTTTCCTTCTCTCATTATAGTAAGCGTTACCTGTGTTCCTTGAGGTCCTCTCATCATTGCCACTGCCTCGTCTAAATTTTTGCCACTTACTTTTGTATTGTTCACTTCTACTATTATATCCCCGGATTTTATCCCTGCTCTTTCTCCTGGTGTATTTTTTATTGGAGAAACCACTACAATATGATCTTCTTTATCAACTGCTACAACTATACCTATTCCCCCATAAGTGCCTGTAGTCTGAGTCATAAAATCAGAAAACTCTTTTTTATTCATGTATACAGTATAAGGGTCTCCTAAAGAGTTGGCCATCCCTTTCATAGCGCCTTCTAAAAGGACTGAGGAGTTAACTTTATCAACATACCTATTTTCAAGAATTTTCTCAATATCAAAAAGCTTATTATATTCTTCTATCAACTGGTACTCCTCACGAGAAACAAGGACTTTACCATTAGGAAGAGCCACTGATACTGCATTTGCTAACATAAAAGTTATAACATTTGTAACTATTAAAAGCACTGCTAATAAAATATAAAATCTTTTTTTTGCCATAATTTCCCCACCTTTTTTAGTCTCTTAAAATTATATATGTATGTTCTTTTTTATTATACAACATTCATGAAATAAAAAAAACAGACTGGTTATTTTAACCAGTCCATCGGATCTACAGGAACACCGTTTTTGCGCACTTCAAAGTGCAAATGAGGCCCTGTACTTAAACCTGTGCTTCCTGCCTTCGCTATAACTTGACCTCTTTTAACCATATCTCCTTCTTTAACTAATAAAGCAGAATTATGACCATACAAAGTGGATATTCCGTCTCCATGGTCTATAATTACTGCATATCCATATCCACCGTAATAACCTGCAAAAATGACTTGTCCATCTGCCGCAGCTACTATTGAAGCGCCCGTCTCGGCAGCAATATCAATACCCGTATGCATTCTACTCTGTTTAAGTATAGGATGATATCTCATTCCAAAAGGTGAGGTTATAACACTACTAGAAGGAACAGGCCATAAGAGTTTTCCACCACCATATTTAATTTTTGACTTCGCTTGTAATTGTTGAATAACTGTTTCTAGTTGTTTTGATTGTTGCAGTAACTCGTCTTCCTGTTGTTCATATAGTTTTTGCTGTCTCTCTAAATCTCTCATTAAACCTTCCCGCGAGGCCATAGCTACTTGTAATTCCCTTTGTCGAGAAACTATTTGATTTTTATAATTTTGCGCTTCTTTTTGCATTTGTGCTAATTCTTCCTCTTTTTGTTCAATAAGTTCTCTTTGTTGCTTATAGGATTCAAATAAATTCGAATCAAAATCTACTATGCGTTTTACAATATCCAATCGTGTTATAAAATCTCCAAAATTTTTGGCACCAAGAAGCACATCTAAATATCCCCATTCTCCACTTATGTATATAGCCCTTATGCGCTCCTTCATTGTTTGGAACTGGGTATTTTCCTTTTGTTTGGCCGCTTCTAATTCTTTGCGCGTTTTGTTAAGTTTTGCAGTAATATCAGACAATTGTTTTTGTGCATTTGCTAATTCTTGCTGTGTAGCATTAAGTTTTTTATCTAAATCTGCTATTTGAGCGGCAATATCATTTTTTTGATTAATTACTTCTTCCTTTTTCTTCTTAGTCTCAGTAATGGATTTTTGAATTTGATTTAATTTGTTTTTAGCATCTTGAAGCTGGTCCGCTTTTGGATAGGACGTAAAGAGCACTGTAAAGAGAAATATAACAACAAAGAGTAGCCATTTCCACCTGTATCTTCGCAATGCTATTTCCCCCTTGTAAATTTTACACATTCAAGAACCTTTTAATTGAAAGTCCACTTCCTAAGGCTCCAATTATTGCACCAATTAAAGAAAAATACACCAAAATGTCCCCTACTATTTTTTCTAATGGCAATAGTTGAAACACTATTAATTTATTATTAATAATATCAAGCACATATCCATAAATTAAAACTAATAGTGCAACTGATAACAAGGCACCTACCAGTCCTAATACTACACCTTCAATCAAAAAGGGCCATCGTATAAACCAATCAGTCGCTCCAATATACTTCATTATGTTTATTTCTCTTCTCCTTGCAAAAACCCCCAATTTTATTGTGTTGGAAATTATGACAATTGAAATTATAAAGAGAATAAGTATAATGGAAAGCCCCACTATCCTTATTATCTTTATAATTCCAAGAAGCTTATCTACAACATCTTGCCCATAACTTACCTTGTCAACTCCATTTATTTGCTTTATCTCGTTTGAAATATCTTTCATTAAACCAGCATCTTTCACTTTTACTATATAAGATTGGGGAAGGGGATTGTCCTTTTCTAAACCTTCTGCTAAATAGCTTTTATCTCCTAATTGTTGTTTAAATTTTTGTAAAGCCTCTTCTTTAGATTCAAAAACTACTGAAGTAACACCAGGTATTGTTTTTATCTCATTACCTATTTGGCTAACTTCTTGCTCAGAAATATTATCTTTTAAAAACGCTTTAAGTTCTAATTGAGATTCCACCTGATTAGTCAAACTATTAACATTTAAAATAATAACAAGAAACAAACCTAAAATAAGCATTGCTGCCATTACAGAAGTTATAGAAGCTATTGTCATAAGCCTATTTCTTGCTAAATTGCTAAAACCTTCTTTTAAAAAATATTTTAAATTTCTAAAGAGCATATCCATAAACACCCCTTGCTTCATCTCGTACTATGTTTCCTTTTTCCAGCGCTATTACCCTTTTTTTCATAGCATCTACTATGTCTTTTGCATGGGTGGCCATAACAACTGTAGTACCTCTTTTATTTATTTCAGAAATAAGTTTTACAATTTCCCAGGAAGTATCAGGATCCAGATTCCCCGTAGGTTCGTCTGCTATAAGAATAGAAGGTTCATTTACAATAGCTCTTGCTAAAGAAACCCTTTGCTGTTCTCCACCAGACAGCTGCCTAGGATACTTGTCCGCTTTATCACTTAATCCTACTAATGACAATACCATCGGGACTTTTCTTCTTATCTCCTTTGGATGTGCTCCAACTATTTCCATAGCAAAGGCAACATTCTCAAACACTGTTTTATTAGGAAGCAATCTAAAATCTTGAAAAACTACCCCCATACTCCTTCTCAAATAAGGTATCTCCCGCTTTTTAAGTTTTGTTATATCTTTTTTATTAATCACAATACTGCCAGAAGTAGGTTCTTCCTCTTTTAGCAATAATTTAATTAAAGTTGATTTACCTGCACCACTAGGCCCAACAATAAATACAAATTCTCCACTTTCAATTTCAAAACTAATATTTGAAAGAGCAATTATATCTTTATTGTATCTTTTAGATACATTTATAAACTTTATCAAATTTTCTCACCTCGGAATATCGTATAATTTTGTCAAAGTCATGATCATCTTTAACAGGACAGCTTCATCAAAATTCTTAGCATCCAGGCCTGTCATTTTAAAAATTTTATCAAGTCTATAAACTAATGTATTCCTATGGATGTACAGCTCTCTGGCAGTCTCACTCAAATTTAGACTATTTCTAAAAAAAGCATTTAGGGTTTGTATCAATTCCTCATCTTTGAAAATACCAAAATCAATATTTCTTTTTTTAATAAAATTATTTACTTTTTCTATGTCAATTCCCCATAAAATTTCTGCAAAGCTGTAATCTTCGTAAATATATATTCCTTTTTCATCTTCCAATTTTTTACCAATAAGTAAGGCTGTCTCTGCTTCCCTATAGGCGATATGTATATCCTCAATTGGCACAAAGGAAGAAGAACTGGCTATTTTTACTTTCATATAGCCTTCAGCTTCTATCATATCTTTCATAGTTTTATAAAGTTCTATTAAAGAGTTATTTCCCTTGTAAGAAAATATCGCTGCAAATCTTTTATCATCAAATTTTACAGTATATAAATTACCTTTATCAAAAATGTTGGTAATTATCTTTATCGCATCGTCAATTTCATTATTCGATTCGACAATTGCTACTGTGTATTTCACATTCTTATTTATTTTATATTTTTCAGCATAATACGACACTAAATTTACGCTTAATTTACAAGTTAAAGCCTTTATCAAAAACTCTTCTCTATCATATTTGTGCAATAATTGTTCAAAAATTAGAGAAATTAGATAAAGCACTTTTTTTGATTGTTCATCTTTTCCTTCTAAAGCGATAGTAAAAAAGAGAACATCATTGTAAAATATGTTATAGCATATAAATTCCCCTACTTCATATATCTCTTTTTCATCAATATATTCTACATTTATCTTTAAAAATCCTGCTTTTTTTTCAAAAAAATCTTTGTCGCCGTAAATTAAATTCCCGGACTTATCTATTATATATATTGGCATTTGAATATTTTTTTGAATATCGTAGGCTACCTTTTTTATAAGGTCATAGCCGATCATTTTCATACCACCTTACTTTATAGTATACAATAATTATACACTATTTCCTAGAAGAAATAATAGGCAAATGTAAATTTATGTGGTATTTTGACACAAAAAATAAAAGGCGGAATAACCGCCTTTTAGCTTATTACTCTATTCAAAATTGTCATTTCTGTTTCTTTGTCAAACATGTGCAATTTATTTATATCAAATCCTATTTTAATTACGTCTCCTGCTTTTGCTCTTGTTCTTGGATCTACTCTTGCTGTCAATGAAACACCATTCACATCCAAATATAGAAATGTCTCTGGACCCATTAGCTCTGTAACTTCTACTTTTGCTTCGACTACAGCCTCTGGATATGCTTCCAAGAACACTTCTTCGTCATGCAAATCTTCTGGCCTTATTCCTATCACAATTTCTTTTCCCACGTAGCTTGGATCTTTTAATCTTTTTAAAATCCCTTCTGGCACCAAAATGCTGAATCCCTTAAAAGTAGCATATACTTTGCCATTCTTATTTTCTAATCTTGCATCAATAAAGTTCATTTGAGGACTTCCAATAAATCCAGCAACAAACAAATTATTTGGATAATCATAAATAGTCTGAGGCTTATCTACTTGCTGAATAACGCCATCCTTCATAACTACTATTCTCGTACCCATTGTCATAGCTTCTGTTTGGTCGTGGGTAACATATATGAAAGTCGTCTGTAATCTATCGTGCAGTTTAGACAGCTCGGTTCTCATTTGTACTCTCAATTTTGCGTCTAAGTTTGACAAAGGTTCATCCATCAAGAATACTTTTGGATTGCGGACAATAGCACGCCCCAATGCAACCCTCTGTCTTTGTCCGCCTGACAAAGCTTTTGGTTTCCTGTTTAAATATTCTTCCAATCCTAAAATTCGAGCTGCTTCTTTTACTTTTCTATCAATTTCCGCTCTTGGAACCTTTCTAAGTTTAAGTCCAAAAGCCATATTGTCATACACTGTCATATGAGGATAAAGAGCATAGTTTTGGAATACCATTGCGATATCCCTATCTTTTGGTGGCACGTCATTCACAAGTTTGCCATCAATATAAAGTTCGCCCTGAGATATTTCCTCAAGTCCTGCTATCATTCTCAATGTTGTAGTTTTACCACAACCAGAAGGTCCAACCAATACTATAAACTCTTTGTCCTGAATTTCTAGATTAAAATCTTTAACTGCGGTAACACCGCCTGGATAAATTTTATAAACATGTTTGAGTACAACATCAGCCATTTTTAGATTCCCCCTATTAGAAAACGTTTGATGTTTTTATTATAATACTATTTCTTCTTCTTTACTATCGTCAATAAATATGATATTTAGCACAAATTTTTGTACAATATATCTACAGTAGTAGGTATTTTTTTCTTTAACCCTCTTTTTTTTGAATTTTATTTAAAAAATTAAACCACAAGAACACCAATACCCCATCAATAGCAATCAAACTCAAAAAAACATATAGTTTCACTATTTCCCCCTCCTCATCCCCGGGGATAATTTAAAAATAGCGATGAGATTCCCTAAGGCCAAAAGTGCTGCCACGTCTATAATTAGACTATATAAATAATGCCAGTGAAGATATTTTAGTACCCCTATATGCACTAATGAATATTCCATTACAAAAAATAGTACAGTTAAAACAATCACATTTATAAAGCGCAAAATATTATTTCTAGGATATGTTTGTGCATACAATACTCCTATGCAAAAAGGTGCGCCAAAAGTAAAAAATAAACTTGAATTAAAAATTTTAATAACAACATTAGAAAAATCGTAAAGATTAAGACCAATTGCAATTTCATCTACAACAAGTTGAAAACTTAAAGCTAATAGGCCTCCCCATACAGTATATTTTATATATCTCCAATCAACTAACAAAAAGAAAATAATCCATGAAACTATGAAAGTTATTATCCATGGCATTTATACCACCTCTTATTTAGTTTACCCATTTTTTAATATCTAATAAAAAATTTTTTGAAAATCTATTGACAGCTGTTTTCATAAATGATATTATAATAAAAAAAGTGAATAACAATACCTCATCTTCTTGGAAGGTGAGGTAGAGGCGCGGGTCATCAAGAGTAGTATACCAGAGGTATTTAAGGGCCGATGAAGGTATATGAAAGGGATGCTCGCCGAAGCGCGTAAATTCCTTAAAGTTTACGCAGCTGGGCCTATGCCGAATAGGTATAGGACTGTCACTGGAGGTTTCCCGAGCCTTCAGTGAAGAGCTATCTCGCTATAGGGGGAAGGAGGTATTACCATGTCTATGTGCAAAATAGGCAGCTGAGGTAATACTTAGCTGTATTTTATTTTGTTTTTTAGTTTCATAATTTAAATTATTAAAGTAAATGAGGTTGATAGAATGTTGCATGGGACAATGAAAATAAATTCAAAGGGTCATTTGGAAATAGGTGGTTGCGATACTGTAACTCTTGCAAAAAAGTTTGGTACACCGCTTTATGTAATAGATGAAGAGCTCTTAAGACAAAATTGTAGAGTATTTTACAATGGCTTTAAAAAAGATTATCCAGGAAATGAAGTGATTTATGCCAGCAAAGCTTTCATGACAATGGCAATATGCAAAATAATTGAAGAAGAAAACTTGGGTCTTGATGTCGTTTCTGGTGGAGAATTATATACTGCGTTAAAAGCAGGATTCCCTGCTGAAAAAATATACTTTCACGGCAACAATAAATCGAAAGAAGAACTTATAATGGCATTAGAAAATAACATTGGGAGAATCATTGTAGATAATTGGTTTGAACTAAATATGTTAAATGACTTGGCAAAAAAGATGAATAAAGTTCCTAATATTTATATAAGAGTATCTCCTGGTGTAGAAGCTCATACTCACCAATATGTAAAAACAGGACAAATAGATTCAAAATTTGGCTTCCCTCTTTTTAATGGAGACGCAATGAGAGCCATAGAATATGCTTTAACTTTGGAAAATGTAAATATAGTAGGTCTACATTCTCATATCGGTTCTCAGATTTTTGATGCAGAATCTTATAAAGCTGAAATAGAAATTATGATGAATTTCTTAAAATTAGTAAAAGAATTTTTAGGTTGGGAAGTAGGGGAACTAGATTTAGGTGGAGGTTTTGGAATAGCATATGTAGAAGAGGACGATCCCCAGCCAATCGAACAAATAGCACAAGAAATAATGCAAGCAGTAAAGGAATATTCCGTTGCTTTAAATATAAAAATGCCAAACATAATTGTAGAGCCAGGTCGTTCTATAATAGGAAATGCTGGAACTACTCTTTACACAGTAGGAGCAATTAAAGACATACCAGGTGTTAGAAAATACGTAGCAGTAGATGGAGGAATGTCTGATAATATACGTACCGCTTTATATGGAGCAAAATATGATGCTATTGTAGCTAATAAAGCTAAGAATATAAAATCAGAAAAAGTATCAATAGCAGGAAAGCTTTGCGAATCAGGTGATATGCTAATTTGGGATATTACCCTACCTAAAATTGAAGAAGGAGATATTTTAGCAGTGCTGTGTACAGGTGCTTACAATTATTCGATGGCCAGCAATTATAACAGGTTACCTCGTCCTGCTGCAGTACTCGTATCTAATGGTCAGGCTGACATAATCGTTGCGCGAGAAACTTATGAAGACTTAATCCGAAATGATATAATCCCAGAAAGGCTAACCAATGAAAAGAGAAAAATCGCTAATTATTAAAAAAAGAGAGGGATAACCTCTCTTTTTTATTATTCGAGACTGTAAAAAATTTTGTGTAAACCGATTAAAAACCTCTTTCTTGGTAAGAATTAGAATATATACTAAACCAAGAAGGAGGTTTTAAAAATGTCACTATTGACAAAAGAACAATTAAGAAATTTCATTAGTGAAAACAATATTCAATCTATTCCAGACCTTTATACATCATTAAAAAACCTTTTTAAAGATACTATTCAAGAAATACTTGAAGCAGAACTTTCAACAGAACTTGGCTACGAAAGATATGACAAAAAAGACAAAGATACTCAAAATTCAAGAAATGGCTATACTCAAAAGACGGTAAAAACTCAATTTGGTGAGATGGAAATTGATATTCCAAGAGACAGACAAGGAGAATTTGAACCCAAAATAGTTCCGAAATACAAAAGAGACATATCAGGAATTGAAGAAAAAGTAATAGCTCTATATGCAAGAGGGATGTCAACAAGAGATATTCATGACCAGATAAAAGACCTGTATGGAATAGAATTATCTGCAGAAATGGTAAGTAAAATAACCGAAAGAATAGTACCAGAAATAAAAGAATGGCAATCAAGGCCATTAGAAAAGATATACACTTTCATATTTATGGATGCCATCCATTACAAAGTAAGAACAGACGGTCATATTATCAATAGAGCAGCTTATGTAGTATTAGGGGTAACGATAGAAGGCATAAAAGATGTATTAGGGATATGGATTGGAGAAAATGAGAGTTCAAGATTCTGGCTTGGAGTATTAAATGAGCTAAAGAACAGAGGAGTAGAAGATGTTTTAGTATTTTCTGTAGATGGATTAACAGGGATAAAAGAAGCAATACAAGCAGCATTTCCAAAATCAGAGATACAAAGATGTATAATACATCAATTAAGGAACTGCTTCAAATATGTGTCATATAAACACCTTAAAGAATTCAGTAAAGATTTTAAAGCAGTATATCAAGCAGCTAATGAAGAAATAGCAAGGGATGAATTTGAGAAATTAAAAAACAAATGGCAGAATCTATATCCTTATGCCATAAAGAGTTGGGAGAATAACTGGGATGTATTAAGTCCATTTTACAAATTCCCTGAAGAAGTAAGGAAAATAATGTATACAACAAACATAATTGAAGGATTCCACAGGCAGTTAAGGAAAGTTACAAAATCAAAAACAATATTTCCATCTGATGAAGCATTAGAAAAAATGCTATACTTAGTAACAATGAATGTATTAAAGAAATGGACAGTGAGGTATAAAAACTGGGATATAGTATTAAACCAATTAATCATAATGTATCCTGGAAGACTTGAAAAATACCTATAGGTGGGCGAAGCCCGAAAAAATTTTTTTCTCTAGAACTTTTGAATCCCTAGGTCTTCAAAGGTTCTAGAGAAAAGCTTACAGTATCCCTAATTAAATATTTTAACCAAAATTATTCACTTTCATGCATAAGATATAGAAAAAAGGTCATACTAAAGATAGAACAGATAAAAATGTTAACTGATTCTTGCTGAGAAAGAGGATATAATTAATCTAAATACACAAAATATTTTTCACTCCCTATTATTCACTTTCTTTTGCTGTTTCAGTAGCCTCTTCTTCTGCCTCTTCTTCTTCACTTTCTCTCGGTGCCAATACAGAAACTACAATCTCATCAGGGTCATCTACAACTTTTACTCCCTCAGGAACTTGTATATCTTTTACAAAAAGTGTATCTCCAATCTCTAAATTGCTTAAATCCACAACAATTTCTTGAGGAATTTTGTCGGGTAAGCTTTCCACTGTCAACTCCCAAAGTTGATGCTGTACAATTCCACCTCTACTTTCAATAAGGCCTATTCCCTCAAATTTCAACGGAACAGTAGCTTCAATTTCTTCATACATTGACACTCTTTGGAAATCCACATGAATTATTTTCCCTTTCAAAGTATCTTCTTGAATTTCTTTAATAACCGCATTATGAGTAGAACCATCCACAATCACATTGAGGA
This sequence comes from Thermoanaerobacter ethanolicus JW 200, assembly GCF_003722315.1. Taxonomy (NCBI): domain Bacteria; kingdom Bacillati; phylum Bacillota; class Clostridia; order Thermoanaerobacterales; family Thermoanaerobacteraceae; genus Thermoanaerobacter; species Thermoanaerobacter ethanolicus. Next base: position 2,528,253 of record NZ_CP033580.1, read on the forward strand.
GGACATTCCTTCCATGTTTTTGTAGCAACCTTTGAAGCGCGTTATATTCCACTGCCAAAGGAATGCTCTCCGCCATACCCTTGCCATATAAAATAGCAGGAATATAGCCTTGATTTTTCAAACGGCGAGCTGCATTTTTACCAGTATCTCTTTTTATAGCTTCGATACTGATTGCTTGCATCTGTCACTCCTCCTTTTGCTTATTGTTTCCAAATATTATTTTACCACTACGTTTAATAAATATCAAATCCATTTGACAGGTTAATTTTTTCATAGTAAACTTTTATGTGTAAAGTGTGCGCCTGTAGCTCAGCGGATAGAGCGTTCGGCTCCGGACCGAGAGGTCGCAGGTTCGATTCCTGTCAGGCGCACCATTTATTTTATTAGTTTTTACAACATCTTCCATCATTGTTTAATTCATCTATAATTTCTAATAATTCTTCTCCTAAAGAACTTATAATAAAATCAGCTTCTGATAAGTCCTGATTTCCGGAATTAGGATTTTTAAAACCTATCACTTTCATCCCTGCTTTTTTAGCACCATAAACTCCATTATATGAATCCTCAATTACAACACACTCATGGGGTTTTACTTTTAATTTGTCTGCTGTATATAAAAATATATCTGGTGCTGGTTTGCTATTTTTTACATAGTCTCCAGATACAAGCACCTCAAAGCATTTATCAATTCCCAACTTTTTCACAACTAATTCTATCACATCTATAGGAGAGGAAGAAGCAACAGCTAATTTATACTCTTTCTCAAAAAGCTTTTTTACCGTCTCTGTTATACCTTCTATAGGAATTATTTCGCCTGTTTTCAAGACATGCTCTAAATACCTTTTTCTATCTACTTCTACAAGCTCTTCTACGCTTTGAGAAAGATTAAATCTTTCTTTAATTTTCCTCCACATGTAATAAGAAGAAGTCCCTACAAATGTCAAATGTTCGTCTTCACTTATCTCTACTCCTAAACTTTTGAATAATTCCTCTTCTAATTTAATGTGTATTGGCTCACTGTCAATAATTACACCGTCCATGTCAAAGATAATTGCTTTAATCACTTATATCAACCCCTTGCAAAGTTGTTAGTTATTTATCTCCAAAAGTTCTAACTCTTGTTTCATTCTTAAACTACCTCTTCACTTATTTGAAAAGTTTTCTTGGTATATATCTTCCTATAGTCTCTATCATCTTTTCATTTGGCTCAAAAAACAAAACAGTTTTTATCCCTTTATCTTCAAAAACTGCAAAATATACATCAGGAGAAGACATAGAACTTACCGCTTCAATTCGATTTTTAATAGCTTTTATGTCTTCTGTGAACTTGTCAGTATTAACCCTTGCCATGATTTCAAAATCTCTACAATCAACGCTTACAACATGTTTCCTTCTTTTTTGGTCAATTATTTTATCCACATCCAAATCACTGTTTGTAAGTGAATACTCAAACTCAATGTTTCTCGACCTTATTAAGTAATACGCTAAATAGCCAAACAAAAGCAAAAAGAAAATCAAGAAATTTCTAACTATTGGTATTAAAGGTATCACGCCAAACACAATAATTAATGCAGCTACTACAACACTAATACTAAATAGAGTATCCTTCGAAGTTTTTTGTTTTTTGACTAATCTTTCGATAAATACATCCATTCTCTTTTCACCTCTCCCTTAATTATATCAGCAATGTCAAAATTCCACAACTTTATATATTTAAAAGCGAATAAAATTAAAGTCTCCACCCTTTTAAAAGCGGAGACTTCACCTACTTTTATATTTCAATTTCAATATTATCTCCTGGCTTCAATATATCTGTATAGGAGGCACGCCTTCCATTAAGTTTCATTTCTGGCACTTTGTTATTATCCAGTTTCAAATCTATAAAATTAAATACGTCTACAAACAGATACTCTTCTTTCCCCTTTAACACTACTTCTTTCCCATTTACTGTTACAACAAAACTTGTTAAATCTTCTTTTATAACTATCTCATCCCCATTTTTTATAACATAATTTTGGTCCACTTTTGAATCATTTACAAAAATTATTTTCCCTTTTTGCTGCTTTAGTAGTTCACCAGCAGTTATTGTAGCATCTTGCCCTTTTTGCCCTTTTATAATTGTTATTTCGTCTCCATCCTTTATAGGAGTTTTTAAATTTGCTAATGAATCATTTACATATATTTTGGGAGGTGTTCCTTCTTCACCTTTAACAACGATTTTTTGGCCGTTAAGATTGAAAACTAAATCTTTGCCATTTTGTACAATTAAATTTTTAGAGTCATAGTTTATAGCAACTAAAGCATCCATTACCGTGGGATTTTTTATGTTAAAAATCTTTATTGTTTCATTGTCAATAGAAACTTTTATAAAGTCCTTTCTCTTATTTATCATTGCAGAGTAAGCTATTCCTATTGGAGTTATGCTTTCAGGGCCTTTTAACGTCTTCCCTTTGTAATCTAAAATTTCTACTGATTTTATATCTCGTACAGATACTCTATTTATAGGTAAATTCAATATAGATGCTATTTCTTCAGGCAAATTAGGAAGATTACTACTGCCACCGACTAAAAATACCGCAGAAGGGCTTTTACCATTATATTTTATAATTTCGTTGCATATCTTTTGCGCCAAAACTTTAACTTGTGGCGCTATAATTTCCATTACTTCTTCTTTTGTTATTTTGTGCTCTATATTTAACACGTCTTTAAATTTGATTTCTTTTTTTGTGCTTTTTTTTATTTTCTCAGCAGTATTAAAATCGGTGAGGAAATGGGTAGCAATTGATTCCGTAATTTCATCACCGGCATAAGGCACCATAGAATACGCTATTATGTTTCCTTCTTTTGATATAGCAATATCAGAAGTACCTGCTCCTATATCTACAAGAGCTATATTCAACATCCGAATTTCAGGTGGAATTGCCACATTTATTGCTGCTATAGGCTCTAACGTGATATATGAAACTTCCAACCCAGCTTTTTTTACTGCAGCATAGAGCCCTTCTACTACATCGTAAGGAAGAAAAGTAGCTAAAATTTCTACTGCTATTTCACGGCCTTTATGTCCTTTTAAATTGGTAATAGGAAAACTATTTAAGTAATAATTGGATACTGTATAACCGACGGTATGATATTTTGTAACCCCTGATTGAGAAACAATGGAATTTTGTGCAATCTCAAGAGCTTCCAACTCGAGATTGTCTATATCTTCTACCGTTATTTCGTGCTCTTCATCAATATTTTTTTCCGCTCTCGCAGATTGAGTTTTTAAAGACCTTCCCGCCGCCGCAATACATACTTCTGTCAATTTTATATTTAAAGAGTCTTCAAGCCTTCTCTTTATTTTTTCAACAACATTAGCAACTTTATCTATATCATGAACTTGCCCATCAAACATTGCCCTACTTTCATGTTCCATCTGTTCAACAGCAAGCACTTGGAATTTCCCATTATTTTCAATTCCAACTATCCCTACAACTACCCTTGTCCCAATGTCAAGAGCAAAAATAATATCACGGTTATCCATCATTTAACCCCCGAAATTATTACTTTATAATTTTATTATACAATTTTACATATTATTTCGGAAGGGCTTTTAATAAGTTTAATGTAGATTAACATTTTTAGTGTTATAAAAATTTTGTAATAAAATTTAAAAATAATTCCCTTGCACAAAAAGTTTATTCGCAGTAAAATATCTTCAAAAAACGAATGGGGGAATACGGTTTATGCGAAAAGTTGTAATCTTTTTGTTAACTTTTATTTTTATTATATCTGTTATTTTATCAGGATGCAGTGGTAAATCAGCGCAAAGTACAGCAAATTCAACAAAAGAAAAACAAGTTCTAAGGTTAAATCTCGGTGAAGAGCCACCTCGCTTAGATCCTCAAACCTCAACAGATGGAGTTTCTTTTCAAGTGCTTAATGCAGTATTGGAAGGTTTAGTAAGGCTTGGCCCCGATGAAATACCACAGAAGGGTTCAGGTTTAGCTAAAGATTGGAAAATATCTGAAGATGGTTTACATTACACTTTCTATTTAAAAGACAATATATATTGGAGCGATGGCAATCCCATAACAGCCTATGATTTTGAATATTCTTGGAAAAGGGCATTAGATCCTAAAACAGCATCGGATTATGCCTATATAATGTTTCCAATAAAAAATGCAGAAAAATATAATGCTGGTGAGGTCAGTGCTGATGAAGTAGGAGTAAAAGCATTAGACGACAAGACATTGCAAGTAGATTTAGAAGCTCCTACTCCTTATTTCTTAAGCTTAACGGCTTTTATAACATATCTGCCTTTAGAAAAATCCTTTGTAGAAAAAGTAGGAGATAAATTAGCCACAACTCCTGATACGCTTGTATACAGTGGTCCTTTCATATTAAAAGAATGGAATCATGAGCAAAATATTGTCCTGGTAAAAAATGATAAATACTGGGACAAAAACAATGTTAAATTAGATGAAATTTATATGGATATGGTTAAAGACATGAATACTATAGCCCAAAATTTTGATACAGGTCAATACGATGTAATAACTGTTACAGGTGATTATGTAGAAAAATATAAGGACAAACTTCAAATATATCCTAATGGTTTTACTTACTTTTTAGCATTTAATACAAAAAATCCGGTGTTTAAAAATGCAAATATAAGAAAAGCCTTCGGATTATCCCTCGATAGAAAGCAATTAACAGAAAATATTTTAAAAGATGGCTCTATACCTGCTTATGGATTTGTACCTTATGGCATTCCCGGGAAAAATGGTGAGTTCCGCAAAGAAGTTGGAGATTTATTCAAAGAAGATGTAGCACAGGCAAAAGAATTACTGGCTAAAGGAATGAAAGAATTAGGCATAACTACTTTGCCTAAAATAGTCCTGTTAGCTGATGATACAGATGTAGCTAAAAGAGAATCTCAAGCAATTCAAGAGTTTTGGAGAAAAAATCTAGGTGTAAATGTAGAACTGCAAAATGTTCCATTTAAGATAAGATTGCAAATGTACTCACAAGGACAATTCGATGTAATATTGACAAGATGGGGAGCCGATTACAACGATCCAATGACTTTTATGGACCTGTGGGTCACTGAAACGAGTGGCGAGCCAAATCGGGTTTTTTACTCAAATCCTGAATATGATAGGTTAATTGCAGAAGCAAAAAGTACTAATAATAATGAAATAAGAATGGAAAACATGAAAAAAGCTGAAGAAATTCTGATGGAAGATATGCCAATTTCTCCACTGTTTTTCTCAGCTACTGCTTATGTACAGCAGGATTACGTAAAAGGAATTGTAAGGCATGCAGTTGGCGTGGATAATGATTGGAAATGGACATATATAGAAAAATAAGGTTTAAAATTGGGAGGCTTATATTGCCTCCCATTAATTAACTAGCTGTATTTGCATGGACTTTCTTGCTAGTGCTGTTAGACCATCTGCCGCACTTATCTCCCCATCTTGAAATTACCTCATCTCCTTGTATGAACTCTACGACTTCGCATCGATTTGGGCAAGCAGTACACTCAAAACCTACCGCTCTATATTTAAAGTCACTTACTTCAAAGCCTTTAAAGGAAGTATATCCTTTTTCTTTTACTGCTTCTTTTGCCAATATTGCTGCCCCGATGGCTCCCATTACTCCGTAATGTTCAGGCACATATACTTTCATCCCTAATGCCTTTTCAAATGCTGCCTTTATTCCCTTATTAGCGGCAACACCACCTTGAAACACTATTGGCTCTTTTATTTCTTTTCCCTTCCCTACATTATTTAGATAATTTCTAACAAGGGCATCACACAAGCCACTTATTATGTCTGGAAGAGCATATCCCATCTGCTGCTTATGAATCATGTCAGATTCTGCAAAAACACTACATCTACCCGCAATTCTGACAGGACTTTTAGATTGCAAGGCTATGTCTCCAAACTGTTCGATGGGAATATTTAACCGGTATGCTTGCTGGTCAAGAAAAGAACCGGTACCTGCTGCACAGACTGTATTCATTGCAAAATCTACTACTACCCCATCTCTTAAAATTATGATCTTTGAGTCTTGTCCCCCTATTTCAATTACCGTTTTGACATCCTTTATTACATTGGAAGCTGCTACAGCATGAGCAGTAATTTCGTTTTTGACAATGTCTGCCCCTACCATTAAGCCAGTCAATTGCCTTGCACTCCCTGTGGTGCCTACTCCTTTAATAACCATATCTCCTATTTTATTTTTTATCTCGCGAAGAGCATTTTGAACTGCTTTAATAGGTTGACCCTGTGTTCTTATGTAAACAGAATCTACTACTCTATTATTCTCATCAATTACTGCAATATTAGTACTAACAGAACCTACGTCTATCCCCATGTAACCTTTCATATCTAACCTCCTAATTGTTCATTTATTTTACATTTTTGCCTTTAAAATCATTTTTTATACTCTTGCAATTAACGAATAAATTGCATTAATAAGCAAAAACTACATTCAGAATAAAAGTGGGGGCGAGAAATTATGAAAAAGAATTTACACATTGTTATTTTGGTGCTTTCTATCTTTATAAATTTACTTTTTATTTACATTTTTATCTCAGAAGTAAAACCAGATCTAAATCTCAACCTTTCTTTTATCTTGACAGCAGCAGTAATTGTTGTAACCTACCTACTATTTAAAAATAAATTTTCGGAGCTCATGCCTGTAAACTATAACAATATCACTGAGACAAATGAAGATGCCAGTCATCGAAAAACCAATATCACTTTTAAGGATGTGGCAGGCTTAGACGAAGTGATCGATGAATTAAAAGTTATAATCGACTTTATGACAAATACAGAAAAGTACAACAAAATGGGAGCGAAAATTCCTAAGGGTATATTATTTTACGGGCCACCAGGTACAGGAAAAACTCTTTTGGCTACGGCATTAGCTGGTGAAACCAATTCTACTTTTATAAGTGCCTCCGGTTCAGAATTTGTAGAGAAATATGTAGGAGTAGGTGCAAGTCGCATAAGAGCTCTTTTCGCAAAAGCAAAAAAAAGCGCTCCCAGTATTATTTTTATAGATGAGATAGATGCTGTGGGAACAAAGAGAAACACCGATAACAATTCAGAAAAAGATCAAACTTTAAATCAACTGTTGGTAGAAATGGATGGTTTTAATAGCAACGAAGGGATTATAGTCATAGGAGCAACTAATAGAATTGACATGTTAGACGAAGCTTTACTGAGGCCTGGAAGATTCGATAGAACTATACACATTGGAGCACCTAATATGAAAGCAAGGTTGGAAATATTAAAGGTACATACCCGCAATAAACCCCTTGACGAAACTGTATCTTTATCCGAATTAGCTCGAAAAACTCATGGTATGACAGGCGCACATCTGGCTACTATGTGCAACGAAGCAGCAATACTGGCTGTGATGAAAAATAAAAGTAAAATTGGAAAAGAAGAGTTTGAAGAAGCGTTAGAGCGCGTAATCGCAGGTCTTAAAAAGAAAAATCCTTCTGTATTAGAAAAAGAACAAACTATTGCTGCGTACCACGAAGCGGGTCACGCTCTTATTGGAAAAATTTTAAACGTAAATACTATAGAAAAAATTTCAATCGTTCCTCGAGGCGAAGCATTAGGATATGTATTGAACTTTCCTAAAGACGATGCCTTTTTATTAACAAAAACAGAATTGAAAAATAAAATAACCATGCTTTTAGGAGGTAGAGCTTCTGAGGAAATAATATTCAATGAAATTTCAACAGGAGCCGAAAATGACTTAAAAGAAGCTACGAAAATTGCCTATCAGATGGTTTGCAATTATGGAATGAGTGAATTGGGAAACAGGGTTTTTGACTTACACATGTTAAAATCCACAGAAATTGTCGATAAAGAAATTGACAAAATTATAAATAGCTGTTATATACTTGCCAAAAAAATATTGCTGGAAAATAAACATAAAGTTATTGCGATAGCCGAAAAGCTTTTAGAAAAAGAATCAATTACAAAAGAAGAATTAGAAGCATTATGGGAAGAAGAAAATACTTTATGCGTATGACAAAAAAAGCCTATTTAAAAAACAGGCTTTTTTGTCATTTTTAGTATCCCATATACTATAGCAAGTATAACTATAAAAGTAAAAAAAGCATTTCTGAAAATTACAAACACAGCATCTTGAAAAAATTCTAAAGGAAACATTTGTATAAGTCTATCTGTTTCGGCGTTTAATTGCCATAAATCATTGTCAAAAAATACAAGGTGAAAACCAGTAAACCAATTATCAAAATTCAAAGTCACCGTCAACGCAAAAGCCAACAGTAGAATTATTATAAATATTGTACCTTTTAAAAGATAATCGAAGGCTTTATAAAAGGATTTTGCAAAAAGAAAGTATGTAAAAATGAGTATAAAAACTATTATCGATATATTTCTTGTTAAAAAACCCATTTGAAACAAATCTTTTACATCTTTCATATGAGCTAATTCTCTATCATTAAACATTCTCTGCATACTGCCATTAATTTTTGCACTTACATCTAAAGTCTCTTCTTTATCCATTAAATATCTCTGCATTATCTTGGTTATTTTCATAAGTTCATCGATACTCATTCCAGTTACAGACATTACATCATTTTTTTCGTATTCCTCTTTATAAAAATTACCGTTAAAAGCCACATATTGCAAACTACTAAGCAAAACAGCCAAAAGCAGTGAAATCATCATCCCGCCAATAAGGAGGGCATCAATAGTTTTCCTCACCATTTTAAATAACATCCTTTGCACCTTTTATTATAGCTTCATAAAAATTTTTTTGGTTTTTTAAATCATTGTAAAGTTCTATTTTTTTCTTTACTGTATGCATAAAAGATAACTTTCTACTCTGTGAATTGTCAAGCTCAATGGAGTTTTTTATATAATGCAAGACTTCTTTTTCAAAATTCTGAGGTACAGGAATAATTCCCATAAGTCTTTTCATTCTCGCTTTCCTATACTCATTTTTCATGTTTCTTGAAATATCTTCAATTAAAGAAATGACATTTTTTATTTCGCCTTTTATCAGAGCCATATCTATAGGTTCTTCGTCTATTTGACCACCCTCGAGTACTACTTCACTCGTATCATTTAACAAGTTTTCGTACTCTGAAAGCGTTTCAATGTCTCCTAATATACCCTCATCTATAATTTCCATAATATCTAAACCAGAATAATCAATTTCTCCCAATAGTAGATTATACCTATACAATTCAAAATACCAATTAGAAATTACATTATCACATTTTTTGATGTTTTTTTCTATTTCTTTGTAATCTAAAGAATCTTTATTCAATTTGCTGTAAAAATCCATATACTCCACAATAAAAGGCTCTTTTTTAAATAAAGTTTCAAATTTATTTTCTGACAAAAATACTATCAATAGTCTATTTATAATTTTTAAAACAGAAAAAGAAACCTCTCTTAGACTTTGAATACTTTTTATTAACTCTACACTTTTTTTAAAGTACGCGTCTACTTCTTCCCGAGTCATTTCTTTAAAATCCAGTGACTGTAAGTACTCAATTTTCTTAGCAATAAGAGGGAAAAATTCGCCGTAGCCTTCTATTAATTTTCCATAAAAATTTTCCTCTATATCTATTACATTTTCCAAAAAAGCTTCATAATTTGGATAATCCTTCTCCAATCCCTTTGTTAAATATTCATAAAAGCGTTTTTTAGACATAGCAAAAGGAATGCTGGATATTATTTCTTTTATCCTTTCTTCTTTTTCCTCTTCAACCTCATTTATAAAATTAATAACACTTTCGTAAAATTCTTCCTCATCTATCAATTCTTCAGAAAAGAAATCTCTTATTCTATCACTTACCACTTCGTTAACATATCTCGATTCTACATAATACCCATACAAAACATCTATAGCATTTTCAAAATACTCTTTATATTTTCTAATCGTCTTTTCTACATTTTCTTTCATTTTTTCTTCCATAAGGCTGAAATATTTTGTATTATTTGCTATATTCTTAACAACCTCCAAAATGTTTTGTGTTTCTTTATCCAAATACGCCAAAGCATTTGCCACATTTTTTTTCCTAAATAGTACATGGTATAAATACACCGTCTCATTAAAAAGCTCCAAAATGCTAATTATTTGTACTATTTCTTTTTGTTTTTTTATTATTCTTTTTAACAACAAAGAAATCTCATTTGGTGTCTTCGGAATTTTATTGAGTTGTTCCCGCAATTCTCTTACTTCATCTTGTTGCATTGTTACACCTCTCAGTCAATTATCTTTAACATTCGCGACAGGTCTTCTACTAAAGAATACTCTTGTTCTTCCTTAGTTACAGCCAGTTGAGCTACAGTGTTGGCAAGCAAAAAATTTGTTTTCTCTTCTATATTAGTCAAAATTTCTTTTATTTCAAGCAAAACATTGTTAAAATCTATCTTTTGCTGTTGGATTTCTACTAGCAATCTATTCACGGAAATTTTTAAATTTTCGGCTTGTCTTTCTTTTGATGAGGCATTTTCAATAATCTTGTTCATTCTTTTTTCAAACTCTAATCCAATTTTTTCTATTCTCTCCTCTAATGTTTCTTTTTCCTTTTCTAACTGTGAAATTTTATTTTTATAGCTTAAAATTTCCCCTTCTTGCTCTTTTATTTTTTCAGTAAGCCTTTCTATCTCCATTATATTCTTTTTTTCCTGCAGAATCAATTTTTCCTGTAATTTTTCAATCTCTTTCAATAGTTTTTTGTTGATTTTTACTGGTTTATCACTACCCTCTTGCCCATCAATATTTTTTTCTATTTTTTCTTTTTCTCCTTCAATTAAATTTGATAAGTCCTGTAATATTTTTTTATAACTCTCACCTTTGGAAAATAGAAGTGCGGAAAAAATAACTTCTGGCTTATATAAACTCAAAAGCTCTGGTACTTTCTCCTCTATTTTTTCAAGAGTCAAAAGCTGTATCTGCTTCGCCAAATCTTCGTAAATTTTTTCCCATTCTTTTATAAACATTTTCTCATCTATATTCCCTTTCAAAATCTCTTCTCTGAGAATTGGAATTATCTTTTTAGGTGGAGAAGCACTTTCTATCAATCGAAAACCGGCCAACTTTTTCTGTAAATTAGTATTTTTTTTGAAAGGTTTTATAAGCACATCATAAGGAAGAGTAGATAAAAAAATATCTATATACTTCTTTTCTGTCACATTTTTAAATTCCAACATATTTTCACCTTCTCACATTTTAATGAGCTTGTCTGTTTTTTTATAGTTCTCTTCAACGATTTTTTGTGCTAAATACCTAATCCTAGCACTATTGCTTTCCATTGCATCACTAAATATTTTTTCATCAATTATATTTTTTAATCCTTTCGCATTTTTGCCTAAAATTTTATAAATCAAATACTGTATTTCTTCCTTTGCAGTGTTTTTTAATTTTTGTATTAATTCTTGTGCTATTTCCTCGTCGAGATTTGTTTCTATTATTTTTAAAGCGTTTATACAAGCATAACCATCATCATTTTTAATAATATACTTTATCCCTTCCGCAATTTGCCTATTTATGTCACTGTTCCTAAGCCCCTTCAATCTTTTAATTTCTTTTATTGCATTTAATAATTCCTCTACAGAAAAACCTGGTTTTACAATATAATAGAATAAATTACTTAGATATTTTATCTCTCCCAACTGAACCAAAGCCGAATAAGCATTAATAGCCAAATAATTATTTTCTAAAAACTGTTTTATCATAGGTTTTGCTTCTAATATTTGCAAATTTGCTAAAGAAGTAATAGCACAAGCCTTTAACTCTAACGATTGATTTTCTTCTTTCAAAATTTCCAACATTATATTTGCACATCTTTCATCTTTCGTATACCCTAACCCAATTACTATATTCATTTTGTTTTTTACGCTAGGATCATAATAAGCCTTAAGTAAATACTCTGTAGCAATGCTCGTCCTCATTTTCCCTAATGTTATCGCAGCTTTTTGACTATATCTCTCCTCATATAGCAACTCTGCAATATTTTCAACTGCCTTTTCCTTTAGATTCGCTATAACATTAGAATATACAATATTCAAGCTGCTATTTTCATTGTCCAAATATTTTTCTATTATCTGCTTTACTGCCTCATCTCCTAGCACAGTAAGCTTTGTTAAAATTCTAAAAGCAAAATTTCTTTCTCTGCTATTAAATCTATTAAGAGAATTAACCATATTCAATATATGAGGAATGCATTTTTTCTCTCCCAATTCTATAAGAGTTTCTGCTGCTATTTCCTTTAAATTATCATTTTCTAAAAGTGTAATTAATTGCTCATAAGCCCTTATTTCTTTTATTTCTCTAAGCGTTTGAATGACAAGTTTAATTTGTTCTTCCCATTCCCATTCTTGCAAAATAGTGATAAGAGCATCGCGGGCCTCTAAGCTGTTATTTGATATATTTTTGAGAATTCTCACCATTCTTTTAAAAATTTCCTCTTGTCTTAAATCCAAAGCTTTTGCACTATATACTATCATCTCAATTGGATTTTGCCCCTCTGATAAAATATTTCTCCCTAATTCAACAATGTCTTTTTCTAAAGAAGCTAGTGCAGATTGGTGAAGAGTAGATAGCAATTGAATTTTTTCTCCAATAAGTTTTGCATTAGTTTCGCTAATATAATATTTAAATAGTTCTCTTTTAAAGTTTTTATCTTTATCCTTCATCCTTTTTGCTCCCAAATATTCCATTCCATCATCCATCACCTCTTTAGAAACATTTATAGACTTGTGCAAAATTCAGAAGCCTTAATTTAAGCCATTCTACAGACATACTTTTTCCTATCACTCTTGAATTTTTTATCTTTTATGTAGGATTTCCCCTCCCATTTGTCGAATTATTATATATACACTATAAAAAATTTTTTAAGAAGGAGGAAATCCTACATGTACCAGCTTCAATTGCTTTTAAATATACCTGAACTCTTTACCTCTCAGTCTAAAATTGATTTCTATTCTTCTATGTTTGAAAATCTTGACCTGTCTTCAATACCTGAATTCCCTTCCTCTAGTCCTGGCCGTAAGGGTTATTCTCACCATGCACTTTTTAGAGCTTTTATTGTCATGAAAGCTGAAAGATTCGGCACAATTTCTGACCTTTTAGATTATCTCCGCAATAATCTTATCATTGCTCATCTTTGTGGCTTCGACATTTCTAAACCTCTTCCTTCTTATTGGACTTTTCGCCGTTTTATTAATGACTTCTCTCATGATTATTTGACCTCTATTTTTCAAAATCAGGTCAATATCCTCAAAAATATGGGTATTATCTCCGGTGAGTTTATTTCCATGGATTCTACCCCTATTAAAGCTAACACTAAGTTAAATAACCCTAAGTCTTTTTCTAAAAATAAATTCTCTAAAGATAATCAGCCTAAGTCAGATAAGGATTGTAAATTAGGCGTTTATTCTGCTTCTAACGATTCTTCTAATAAACGCTATAAGTTTTATTGGGGCTATAAAAATCACATTATTGTTGATGCTATCTCTGGTTTACCCATCGCTGAAACTACTACCCCCGCTGATGCCCCTGATTTTGAAGCCGCTTTATCTTTGCTTGAGAAGACTAATAAGTGGTTTAACCTTAAGTATGTTAATTTTATTGCTGATAAAGGCTATGATGTTAAGAAACTTTATAATTATGTTAGAAATATTCTCCACGGTCATTGCTTTATTCCTCTTAACAAGCGTAATTCTAAAAATCCCCCTCTGACTGATGATGGTTATATGGTCTGTGAAGCGGGTATTAAAATGCTTAAAGATGGCAAGCAATATTTTGATGGTTTTATTAAGCAAAAATTTGTTTGCAAGTTCTGTAATTCTAAGGATGATTCTGCCTGCCCTATAAATCATCCTAAATATTTTAATGGCAAAAAGCATAGAGGCTGTACTAAGTATGCTATTATATCTTCTGATTATAGGTCCTCTATTAATAGAGACTCCCTATATTTTAAGGCCGTCTACAAATTGAGAATTGAATCAGAAAGATATAATTCCCGCTTTAAAGCTCTGGATTTTGAAAAGGCTTATGTTAGAAATATTAATTCTGTGAGCAACCTTAATACTTTTGGCCATATTACTTTGCTTACTGTCGCTATTGTAGCTATTAAATTGGGCAAATATGATGAGTTTAGATCTCTTGTTGCTTTGATGCAATCGGCCTAATTTTTATTGAATCTATTTCATGCCATTTTTTAACATTTGACTTCTACAGGATATTTATGCCCTTTTTTAGCTCCTCTTTTTGTCTTTTCTTTTCCCTTACCACTTCCTTTATGTTTGATTGTCAGTGTTGATTACTATATATTGTATGTAATACATATTTTGGTTTTTGATTATGATTATTTTAATTAATTTTGCACATCCCTAACATTTATAAAAAAATCTTTATTCTCCAAAAGCAACTCCTTCCAGTCAATGCTCATAGTTTTCACTCTCCTCGCCAATAGCCACTTGAACTCTTTGCTCTGTAGAAGCTACTACCCATGCGCCCAAAGTCAAAATCCTATTTCTATCAAAACTTATTTTTAGAGAAATAGGTGTGCCGGGTTTTATTAACTTTGAAAAATTTAATTGGACGCTTTTTAAACGCTTCATCTTTGGGTCCCATATATTTTTTCCTGAAAATACATCCAAGCGCATCCCCGTAGCATTAGTTACTCTTAAAATCTTGTCATACTCTCTTTCATAAGGTGCTTTTGTACCTTGTGAAACAATCAAAAAAGGTAACCCATTCTTTATATCAATGTATATGTTGGAAGCCAGAACAGGCTCAATTTTGATATTGTTATTTCCTTTATTCAGTTTTTCGCTTAAATAGTGGTAAATTGCTGCTCCCCGCGCAACCGAAAACATAGGATGTAAACTTATTAAAGCTTTTTTCATAAATAATTTCTCTATGACATTTCGCACAGGCTTATAATTGCTCATACCTCCTGTCAAAAGTACATCATCTATATCTTGAATCATAAGCCCCGCTTTTTCCAAAGTATCTAAAATAGGGTCTACGACATTATATCCCATGTTTCCTTCTTTAACCAATAGAGGTCTTATACACTCCTCATATTCCTTATTAGATATTTTAAACTTATAAGGTTTCCCTTTTATAAAATTTTCTACAATATTTTCATATATTACTTCTTCTCCCACTGAAATACTAAAAAATTTTCTTGCCTTTTCCATCTCGCAAACCATTCTGTTATATACATGCCTTTTTTCATTTTCACTATCAAATAAATCCCCCATTTCCTTCGAACATTTTTCTAAAAGATAAATACTGCCCATTAAATCAAAATTTATTCCTCCTACTAGAGTATGAGAAGAAATGGCTATTTCTTCTACAATGAAGTCCTTATCCGTCATTTGGACTTCTAATATCGAGACATCACAAGTGCCTCCTCCCAAATCGAATACCAACATTTTTCTCGGCCGCGAAAAATCTAAATGTCTTTTGTTTTGTGGCAATTTCTTCTCAGTATTTATAAAATCAAGAAGTGCTGCTGTAGGCTCAGAAATAAAATAAGTATTTTGTTCATCAAATCCTGCCATTTTTGCAGCTTTTTTTGTTGCTCGAATTTGGTCATGATTAAAGGAGGCTGGCACAGTTATAACTGCATTTACTACTTCTTCACCAATTTCTCTCTCCAAGCTCTGTTTAGCTTCCTTTAATATTAAAGCTGCCACTTCTTCTGGTGAAAAAAGTTTTCTATCAATTTCCCAAAAATAACCTGACGTTCCTATATAATTTTTACTGTTATAAATAACTCTCTCCGGTTCCTTAACTTTCATAGACTGTGCTATTCTACCCACATACTGATTTCCACTTTCATCTACATATAAACAAGAAGGCAATATTTTATCATAAATGTATTCATAGTCTTCATTAAACTGTCCAATATCTATGACCCGAGGCAGTAATTCCCCTTCTTGAGATATTTCCAAAATTGATGCAACCGTATTCGTAGTACCCAAATCTATTCCTACATATCTTTTCATAAACTCCCCCCTATTGAAGTTCTATTATTTCTCCTTCTTTTGGTGCAAAAACTTTTATTCCTTCAATTCTTTTTAAAATTGTTTCTATATTTATTTCACTCTTACTTTCGTATCCCCTGTGAATTACAAAAACAGCAGATGGAGCCATCTTTATAACTGTTTCTAATAGGTCTACCATATTTGCATGATTTAACATTCCAATTTGATAATTTTTTAAACCTTCAATTTCTCTATTATTAGTATCGAGATTCATAATACAGCCCTTTGAAAAATTTTTTATTTCAGAAGCATATATAAAAGATGCACTTCCCTCTTTTAAGTCATTTGAACTGGCGAGAATCACGCAATTGCCTAGGGCTATTTCCTTTTTTATAAAATCTTTTCTATCAGTGTATAAAGTATTTTCAGCCGCATTTAGTATTCCATTCCCATATATGGGCCCAGCAAAATTTTCATATAATTTACTAAAATATGCTATATCTCCATCTACATACACATTAAAAGGAATATATGAAAAAGTTTTTCTAAAAAATAATAATAGGTCTTGCCCTTTACCAATAGCATATACAGGCAAAAGTATTCTCTCTTCATCTTTCAATAGTTTTTCTATCGACTTAAGTATCAATTTATCCTGTAAATACTTATTTTGGACACCAAAGTTATTGCCGTAACCATAAGTAGCTTCAGTTATTAAAATATCTACTTTTAAATCCGGAAGAAATCTAAGTCCTTTATTGCTTTCCACATCTTTTAATGTAAAATCACCTGTATAAAAAATTTTTATCCCCTCAATCTCAAGATACACAGCTACAGCCCCTAAGATATGCCCCGCAGGAAATAACTTAAGTTTTACTTCTTTATTTTTTATTGTAAAATTACTTTCCTCTTCTGTATCAAAACTTATAATCTGACTGTCAAAATTTGTAGTCTCTTCTTCTATTTTTACCTCCAATTTTGTATGTCCCCGCAAAAATATTTGCTTCAAAATTTCTTTAGTAGGTCTTGACATTATAATCGGAGAGTTTAAACCTTTTCTTAATAATTCTACAATTCCCCCAGAATGGTCTAAATGAGCATGAGTAATAATTACTAAATCAATATCTTCAATATCTATAGGTAAATTTTTTGTAGAATTGTAATATAAGGTTTTATCCTTAATCAAAGCTCCCGCATCTAGTAAAATATTTATTCCCTCATAGGATACCAAATAAGAGCTAGCACCAATATTATCCCCTCCCCAACAAAAAAATTTAAAGTTATGGATGGAGTTAAAATTTTTTCTGGTTTTATGGTAATACTCATTTATTAATTTCGAATCTTCTGGAAACAAACGATAAAGTTTAAGATTTTGTTTTTCTTCTTCACTAATAAGGCCATATTTTAATTTTAGCCGCAATATATATAAATCTTGAGGATTTAATTTATAAGCTTTATCTAAGAATTGGTGCCCTTTTATTTCACCAATTTCTTCGTATATTTCAGCTATAAGCCCATATATTTTAGGCAGTAACAATTTATCTTCTACTTTTTTCTCCATATAAAGTAATTCTTCCAAAACTTCTAAAATCCTTCTTTTATTTTTAAAAGAAAGTAACAATAAATAAAATTTTATCCATTGGTCTTCCCCAGTATAATTCATTAATGTTTCAAAAAGATTTTTTGTTTTTAAAGATTCTTCTACCAAATCTAAAAGAATCACACTTTTTACAAACAAAGCTAAATTATGTTCATCAATTTCTAATTCGCTTTTTAGCTCAAGAAAATGCTCTTTTGCTTCTTCAGGAATACCTATATAAATTTCAAGTATTATCTGCCACAACAGCAAATATTCATATAATTTTTTGTCCAATTTCTTTACCAAACTTTTTTGCTGAAAAACATACCAATAAGCATTTATATAATCCTCCTTTTCTATAAATTCTTTTAGGTTGTTATCGTATACATCATAAATATTTAAAAATGACGTATTCCATCACCTCCTTATGTTTTTATTTTAGACTTGTGCAAAATTCAGAAGCCTTAATTTAAGCCATTCTACAGACATACTTTTTTCCTATCACTCTTGAATTTTTTATCTTTTATGTAGGATTTCCCCTCCCATTTGTCGAATTATTATATATACCGCATGAAAATATTTTTTAAGGAGGGGGAAATCCTACATGTACCAGCTTCAATTGCTTTTAAATATACCTGAACTCTTTACTTCTCTGTCTAAAATTGATTTCTATTCTTCTATGTTTAAAAATCTAGACTTGTCTTCAATACCTGAATTCCCTTCCTCTAGTCCTGGCCGTAAGGGTTATTCTCATCATGCAATGTTTAGAGCTTTTATTGTTATGAAAGCTGAAAGATTCGGTACAATTTCTGACCTTTTAGATTATCTCCGCAATAATCTTATCATTGCTCATCTTTGTGGCTTTAACATCCTTAAACCTCTTCCTTCTTATTGGACTTTCCGCCGTTTTATTAATGAGTTCTCTCATGATTATTTGACCTCTATCTTTCAAAATCAAGTCAATATCCTCAAAAATATGGGCATTATCTCTGGTGAGTTTATTTCCATGGACTCTACCCCTATTAAAGCTAACACTAAGTTAAATAACCCTAAGTCTTTTTCTAAAAATAAATTCTCTAAAGATAATCAGCCTAAGTCTGATAAGGATTGTAAATTAGGCGTTTATTCTGCTTCTAATGATTCTTCTAATAAACGTTATAAGTTTTATTGGGGCTATAAAAATCATATTATTGTTGATGCTATCTCTGGATTACCTATCGCTGAAACTACTACTCCCGCTGATGTCCCCGATTTTGAAGTTGCTTTGTCTTTACTTGAAAAGACTAATAAGTGGTTTAACCTTAAGTATGTTAATTTTATTGCCGATAAGGGGTATGATGTTAAGAGAGTTTATAATTTTGTTAGAGATACTCTCCATGGTCATTGTTTTATTCCTCTTAACAAGCGTAATTCTAAAAGTCCCCCACTGACTGATGATGGTTATATGGTTTGTGAAGCAGGTATTAAAATGCTCAAAGACGGCAAGCAGTATTTTGATGGTTTTATTAAGCAAAAATTTGTTTGCAAGTTCTGTAATTCTAAAGATGACTCTGCCTGCCCTATAAAGCATCCTAAATATTTTAATGGCAAAAAGCATAGAGGCTGTACTAAGTATGCTATTATATCTTCTGATTATAGGTCTTCTATTAATAGAGACTCCCTATATTTTAAGGCTGTCTATAGACTAAGAGTAGAATCAGAAAGATATAATTCTCGATTTAAAGCTCTAGATTTTGAAAAGGCTTATGTTAGAAATATTAATTCTGTCAGCAACCTTAATACTTTTGGCCATATTACTTTGCTTACTGTCGCTATTGTAGCTATTAAACTGGGTAAATTTGATGAGTTTAAGTCTCTTAGTGCTCTGATGCAATCGGCTTAACTTTTGCTGAATTTAGTTCATGCCATTTTTTAACATTTGACTTCTACAGGATATTTATGCCCTTTTTTAGCTCCTCTTTTTGCCTTTTCTTTTCCCTTACCACTTCCTTTATGTTTGATTGTCAGTGTTGATTACTATATATTGTATGTCATACATATTTTGGTTTTTGTTCGTGATTATTTTAATTAATTTTGCACATCCCTATTTTATTTTAATACCTTTTGAGTAAAAATTCTACACAAAAAATAAGTCTGGATTTTGTCCAGACTCAAAAACTATTACAATTTATTAAGTTTTTTTGCTTCTTCTGCCACTAAAAGAACTTTATCAAAATCACTACCTATAGAAGCCTCTACACTAGCTGCAATTGCTCCCTCCACTAAAGGTGCATCAGCAATTTTTACTTTACCTTCATATTCCTCTCCCAGGAGTTCTATCGCCATTTGCGCACTCATTACAGCACTTCCAATATCAACTAAAACTACTACTCCTTCTCCTTCGTCTACTTTTTTAATTTCCTCCATTATCTCTGTAGCATCTGTTCCCAATCTGCCATCTTGTGTCCCGCCAGCTATCCCTATGGGAACTTTTCCACCTGTCATTTGGCTTGCAAGTTCATAAATCCCCTCTACTATTTTTCTTGAGTGAGATACTAACACTATTCCAACCATTTTTTCCTCCACCATCATGATAAATTGACAACATCAGAAAAAGACTTTATCATCAAATATGCTGATGTTGCCCCTGGATCTAAGTGTCCAATACTTCTTTCTCCTAAGTAACTTGCTCTTCCTTTTCTTGCAGAAATATTCTTAGTGTATTCCATTCCCTCTTTTGCAGCATTAGCTGCTCTATTTAATGCTTCAGGTAATGCAATGTTGTTCTCTAAACTATCTTTTAAAGCTTTATATGCAGGTTCAATAGAATCTATCATAGTCTTGTCTCCTGCTTCGGCTTTTCCTCTTTGTTTGATGCCATCTAAAGCAGCTTCAAAGATTTTAACTATATCCTCTTCAGAAAGTTCATTTTTACCCTGAACTACTTGTCCAGCCCTCATAAAAGCTGTACCATATAAAGGACCAGAAGCTCCTCCCACCGTAGATACAAGAGTCATGCCTATAGTTTTTAATATTGTCCCTATATCAGTAGTTTCAGGCAATGTGGTCAATTTTTGCTTTACGGCATCAAATCCTCTATCTAAATTTATTCCGTGGTCCGCATCACCAATAGCAGCATCCAACTGTGTAAGGTACTCTTTATTTTCTTTTATAACCTCTACAATTTTGTCCACAATTTTTAGGACACCATTTTTTGTGATAACCATCTTCTACCTCCTAAAAATTTATAATTGTTTGAAAGCAGGTGTATCAGCCTTTGCATCTAACAATGTTTTAAGTTCTTCATCTAATTTTAATAATGTTATAGAAAATCCACTCATTTCAAGAGAGGTCATAAATTCTCCTACGTATGTTTTGTAAACTTTGATCTTCTTACTCTCTAAGATTTCTGCTACTTTCCTGTTCGCAATATAAAGTTCCATTAAAGGAGTTGCACCAAGCCCGTTTATCATAACAGCAACCTCGTCATTTTCTTTATAAGGCAGGTCATTTATTATTTTCTCCATTAAATGTTCTACTATTTCATCTGCAGGTTTTATTTTTTCTCTGTGAGTTCCAGGCTCTCCATGTATTCCTATACCAATCTCCATCTCATCTTCTGCAAGAGTAAAGCTGGGTTTCCCTGCTGCTGGAACAGTACAGGGTGTTAGTGCCATTCCCATTGACCTTACATTTGCAATTACTTTCTCAGCCACTCTTTTTACTTCTTGTAAGCTAGCCCCTTCTTGTGCCTTTGCTCCAGCAATTTTATGAACAAACACAGTTCCAGCAATGCCACGTCTTCCCTGCGTCCAAGTGCTATTTTCTACTGCAACATCATCGTTAACTATCACTTCATCTACTTCTATTCCCTCCATCTGTGCCATTTCTCTAGCCATTTCAAAATTCATTACGTCACCTGTGTAATTTTTAATAATCAATAATACTCCTTTTCCTCCATCCACTGCCTTAATCGCTTCATAAATTTGGTCAGGTGTAGGTGAAGTAAAGACAGCACCAGGGCAAGCCGCATCTAACATTCCATAGCCCACATATCCTGCATGAGCAGGCTCATGGCCACTGCCACCACCACTTACAAGTCCAACTTTTCCTTCTACAGGTGCGTCTTTTCTGACAATTACATCTATGTTGTCAAGTTTTCTCAGGTAAGATGGGTGAGCAACCAGCAAACCTTCTATCATTTCTTTCACGACATCATTAGGATTATTAATCAACTTTTTCATAATTTACCTCCTCCTAAATTTACTTTTGTTAGTTTTTAAATGCAATTTACGTGCCAAATAAATTGTAGCGAACAGGTATAGCTTGTTGACAAAGTAAAAAATTTTTAAAATAGGATATTTTGCATCGTCACTCCGATGTTCCAAAGCGACAAAACTAAACTCGACCTTCGGGTTCCGGCAGGGTACCGGGCACATTCGACATCCTTGTCTTAGTGCCCGCCTCCGCCATCCGTGGCTACGGCCCTGCCTCCACCCTCGGTTTTGTTAAGTTTTGTTGCCGCTTTGTCACAACTCGTTCCTTATGCAAAATATCCTATTTACGAAAGTTTGTCTACAGTCTGAAATAGCCTTCAAAGGCTATTTTGGTAAAAAGTATCAACTATTTATTTCTTTTGGTATTATCTATCAACAAGTCCAAATTTCCTTGCTTTTGCAGCAATAGTTTTATGGGTAAGTCCTAAAACTTTTCCTGCTTTATTAAAGCTTTTATATCTTTGTATCGCAGCCTTTATTATTTTATACTCATATTCCTCCATTGTAAGTAGCTCACTATTTTCTCCAAGATAAATAATATCATCATCTGATACAGTAGTAGTTTCATTTCGAATATATTGGGGCAAATCTTCATAATCGATGTAATCAGTATCACTTAATGTTATACACCTTTCAATTATATTTTCTAATTCTCGTATATTCCCAGGCCAATCATAATATATCAATGCTTGCATAGCTTTTTTCGTAACCTTTTTTACATTTTTGTTTAGTTTTTTGTTCAGCTTTTCTATAAAATGTTCGACAAGTAGAGGAATATCTCCTCTTCTTTCCCTTAATGGAGGCAAAATCACAGGTATAACGTTTAATCTATAGTATAAATCTTCTCTAAAAGTCCCCTCTTTTATTGCTTTTTCTAAATCTTTATTTGTCGCAGCGATTATCCTCACATCTACTTTTATAGTTTTTATTCCCCCTACTCTTTCAAATTCCTTTTCTTGAATCACTCTCAAAAGCTTTACCTGAATCTCAGGTGGAATATCTCCTATTTCATCAAGAAATATCGTTCCTCCATCTGCTAATTCGAATTTTCCTATCTTTTGAGTTACAGCTCCAGTAAAAGCTCCTCTTTCATGCCCAAAAAGTTCACTCTCCAATAGAGTCACAGGAATAGCCGCACAATTTACCCTTATAAATGGTTTATCCTTTCTCTTACTGGCGTAATGTATCGCATTAGCCACCAGCTCTTTCCCCGTTCCGCTTTCCCCTCTTATGAGGACTGTTGAATCAGTTTCTGCAGCTTTAGAAGCAATAGTAAGAGCGTCTTTTAATTTTCCACTATTGCCTATTATTATGTCAAAAGCTTTGTCAAGTTTTCTATCTCTTTTCAGCTCATTTTCCAAATATTCTATTTGAGGGAAGTCATAAAATACTATAACCGCCCCTTCTATTTTTGTACCTGTATAAATAGGTGTTATATTTGTTAACACCACATTTGTGCCTATTTTTAGTTTTTTATTCATCTCTTCTTTGCCAGTTTTTAACACATCAGCAATTTTTATATCCGACATCACTTCTTGTATTTTTTTCCCTATAGCCTGGTCCATATTAATCCCTGTAATACTTTCAGCTGCTTTGTTAAAAATCATTATTGCCCCATTTTCATCAGTAACTATAAGTCCTGAGCCAATAGAATTAAATATTTTCTCATAGGCTATTGAGGTATTTTTTAAAAGTTCATAAGTAGTTTTTTCTTCCTTTTCTTTCCCTAACTCGTTGTAAAAAAAGCCTTTAAACTCTTTTATAGCATTGTCCACATTTGCTCCTTCTACCACTACTTCTATTTCTTCTCCCCGAGAAGCAAAAAAAGTCACCATTGATAACATACTATTTGCAGGAATCAACCTATTGTCATTTATCTTCCTTAAAAATATGCTTACATTGTTTTGTCTGCTTATGTGACTAACCTTTTGAACAATATGGGCAGCAATCTGAGAATGGATACTCACAGGAGTTCTTAATATTTCCCTTCTTCCCTCCATTTTATCACCACGCAAAAACTTATTTTACATAAAGGTTTCTTGTAGCAATTATGTCAACCCCCGTACCTAAAATGTTCTTCACCACTACATCTCCTATTTTTACAGGAGCTTTAACCTCTACCTTGGCCAATTCAAGCATTATTTCTTGTATCTTTTCTTTTGGAACAGGCTCTTTTGTCCTAACAGATAAGAGTGGAAGATGTCCCCCTATTGCTCTCACACTTGTAGTAATAGTCCTTTTAGGCATAGTAACTTCATTTTTAGCATATTCTAATCCTCTAGAACAAGAATATCCCTTTACGCTTTTTATCTCCCCTCCTTCCATTTCAACTTGTATCCTGCAGCCCAAGGGGCAAACTATGCATGTAATTTCTTTTAGTTCCATTTTATCCCTCCTCAACTAAAAAGACAATACCTTCTTCAAGATTTGCATTTTTTAGTATGTCTTTACTTAAATTTACATCAATCATTTCACCAGGGGTTAAGCGCTGCCTTTTTTGTCT
Source organism: Thermoanaerobacter ethanolicus JW 200 (assembly GCF_003722315.1). Taxonomy (NCBI): domain Bacteria; kingdom Bacillati; phylum Bacillota; class Clostridia; order Thermoanaerobacterales; family Thermoanaerobacteraceae; genus Thermoanaerobacter; species Thermoanaerobacter ethanolicus. The sequence goes on from NZ_CP033580.1 coordinate 2,552,583, forward strand.
TAGTAAATATTTGTCTCCTGACTTTACTGCTAACATAGCATTGTTATAAACGTTAACAGGTCTCATTCTGAATTTTATCCTTTTTTCTATGTTATCTACATTTATCTTTTGCGGAACAACATAACGTATGCCATTACCAGCTTTTACGGCAATATTGCTTTTTCCAAATTCACCTTCTCGAATAAATCGTATTGCTGAATTAGCTGCCAATCTCGCTTCTGCAGTAACATTGTCAACTAAGTCGTGAACTTGAAGGACATTGCCACAAGCAAAAATTCCAGGAACACTTGTTTCTAACATTTCATTTACAATAGGTCCTCCTGTTATAGGGTCTAGCTCTATACCGGCCTTTTGAGAGAGCTCATTTTCAGGAATCAAGCCAACAGAAAGTATTAACGTATCACAACTTATATACTGTGCAGTCTCCATAATTGGCTCTCTATTTTCATCAACTTTGGCAATTGTAACTCCTTCTACCCTGTCTTTGCCGTGAATTTCAATGACAGTGTGACTTAAAAGAAGAGGAATATTAAAGTCCTCTAAACACTGAACGATGTTTCTTGTAAGTCCACTAGAGTAAGGCATGAGTTCTACAACTGCTTTGACTTTTGCTCCTTCTAATGTAAGCCTTCTCGCCATAATAAGCCCAACATCACCAGAACCTAATATCACTATTTCTTTCCCTGGAAGATATCCTTCCATATTTACATACCTCTGAGCAGTACCTGCTGTGAGAATACCTGCTGGGCGAGTGCCAGGTATCATAATAGCACCTCTCGGCCTTTCCCTGCATCCCATAGCTAGAATTATAGCTCCAGCTTTTATTGTGAACACACCTTCCTTAGAATTAACAGCTTTTACAATTCTATCAGGAGTTATTTCCAAAACCATAGTCTCCAACATCACATTTATACCATATTCTTCTACTTTATCAATGAATCTTTGTGCATATTCTGGTCCTGTCAATTCTTCTTTAAATTCCTGAAGTCCAAATCCATTGTGTATGCACTGCTCTAAAATACCCCCAAGATATTTATCTCTTTCAATTATGACTATATTTTTTACACCCTTTTCATAGGCTTCTACAGCAGCACCCAAGCCTGCAGGGCCGCCACCTATTATGACTATATCATAGTTAAGCATTCTCATACACCTCTTTCTTTAAAACCTCCGATGCTTTTTCTAATAAAAATTTTTTTGTCTCTGCAGTTAGTATATTCGAATTTCTTCCATGCTTTGTAACCTTAAGAGGAGAAATATTAAGTTCTCTTGCTAATATTTCAACAACTCTCGGCCCACAAAAACTTCCCTGGCATCTTCCCATTCCAGCTCTTACACGCCTTTTAACACCATCTAAAGATTTTGCACCTACAGGTCTTCTTATCGCATCTATTATCTCTCCTTCCGTCACTGTCTCACATCTGCATATTATTCTTCCATAAGCAGGATTTTCTTTTATAAGCTTGTTTCTTTCCTCGTCTGAAAGTTCAGTAAATCTTATGACTGGTTTTCTTTTTGGGTTAAAATCTACTTTTTCAATCAACTGAAGTCCAGCATCTTTAAGTATATCCCTTATCATTTCAGCGATAGCAGGAGCTGCAGTAAAACCAGGAGATTCTATTCCAGCAGCATTTATAAATCCTTTCACATCAGATTCTCCAATTATAAAGTCTTTGTCTTCTGTATCAGGAGTCGCTCTAAGTCCTGTAAACTGAGTGATAGTCTTTCTGACATCAAATTTATCCACACTTCTTTTTGCAACTGTAATTGCTTTATTGAGCCCTTCTCTGGTAGTTGCTTTAAATTCTTTATCTTGTATGTCTTCTGAAGTAGGTCCTATCAATAGATTTCCATCAACTGTAGGAGAAACTAGTATTCCTTTACCCATTTTAGTTGGAACCTGGAATATTACTGTCCTTGCAAGATATCCTTGGTCTTTATCTAATATCAAATATTCTCCTTTTCTAGGATGCACAGAAAATGGCTTCGCCCCTACCATGTTATTTATGACATCTGAATAAAGTCCTGCAGCATTGACAACATATTTACTGTAAAATTCTTCTTTGTGAGTTTTTACTATAAAGAAGTCCCCATTTTTTTTGATATCAATTACTTCTGAATTAAAAACAAATTCTGCTCCATTTTGTGCAGCATTTTCTGCCACTGCAATAGTATATCCATAAGGACATATTATTCCTGCTGTTTTGGCATACAAAGCAGCAACTACAGTGTCATTTATGTGTGGTTCTATCTCTTTGACCATATCTTTTGTAATGAGAGACAACCCTTTGACACCATTTTTTATTCCTCTATCAAACAATTCATAGAGCTCTTTTACCTCTTCTTCAGAAAAAGCCACAACTAAAGAACCTGTTCTCTTTATTGGAACATCCAAATCTTTACACAACTCATCGTACATTTCATTTCCTCTGACATTCAGCATAGCTTTTAAAGTACCAGGTACAGGGTCATAACCCGCATGTAGTATTGCACTATTAGCTTTAGAAGCTCCTTCCGAAGCCACATCTTCACCTTTTTCTACAACTAATATTTTTAATTTGTATTTTGAAAGTTCTCTCGCAATTGAACATCCAACCACTCCAGCACCTATTACTAAAACATCGTACATTTCTTTCATAGTCATAAAACCTCCTTAAAAGATAAAAAAACCATATATAACCGACCCTGTCGGCTATATATGGTTCTCCAAATCTCCACCATACTCATATTTATTTTTTCTTCTCTTTAATAAATATATTCTACAAACATCTTAAAATTCCTGCTACTTTTTATCAATTTTTTATTTTATTCTTCAGCCCATTTCATAGCCCTTTCTACAGCCTTTTTCCAACCTTTATACAATTTTTCTCTCTTTTCATTATCCATAGCTGGTTCAAAATGTTTATCAACATTCCAATTCTTCTCTATTTCTTCTTTGCTGTTCCAGAATCCTACTGCCAATCCTGCAAGATAAGAAGCGCCAAGAGCAGTAGTTTCAATTACTTGAGGTCTGTCAACTGGAACACCTAAAATGTCAGATTGGAATTGCATCAAGAAGTTATTAGCACTTGCTCCACCGTCAACTTTTAAAGCCTGCAATTTAATACCTGAATCCTCTTGCATAGCCTCTAATACATCTCTTGTTTGATAAGCAATAGACTCCAGTGTTGCCCTTATTATATGCTCTCTCTTTGCGCCTCTTGTAAGTCCTACAATCGTGCCCCTTGCATACATATCCCAATAAGGTGCTCCTAATCCTACAAAAGCAGGAACAACATATACACCGTTTGTGTCTTCAACTTTCAGCGCATATTCTTCACTTTGCGGTGAATTGTCAATTATTCTAAGTTCGTCTCTCAACCACTGTATCGCAGCACCTGCTATAAATATACTACCCTCTAAAGCATATTCTACTTTCCCATCAATTCCCCAAGCAATTGTAGTGAGAAGTCCAGTATTGGAAGGTACAGCCTTTTCTCCTGTATTCATAAGCATAAAGCAACCTGTTCCATAGGTGTTCTTTGCCATTCCAGGTTTAAAACAGGCTTGACCAAACAATGCTGCTTGCTGGTCTCCCGCATCTCCTGCAATAGGTATCTCTACTCCAAATATACTTTTATCAGTATAGCCATATACATAACTGGAAGGCTTAACTTCCGGAAGCATTTGCTCTGGTATGTTAAGTTCAGCCAATATCTCTTTATCCCATTTAAGCTCATGTATGTTAAAAAGCATCGTTCTTGACGCATTAGAATAGTCAGTTACGTGTACCTTGCCACTTGTCAAATTCCAAATAAGCCAGGTATCAATATTTCCAAAAAGCAATTCTCCTTTTTCTGCTTTTTCACGGGCCCCTTCTACATTATCCAAAATCCATTTTACTTTAGTTCCTGAAAAATATGCATCTACTACAAGTCCTGTCTTTTCTCTAATTTTCTTGTCAAAACCCTTGTTTTTTAGTTCATCGCATATAGGAGCTGTCCTTCTACATTGCCACACTATTGCATTGTAAATAGGTTTTCCTGTATTTTTATCCCATACAACAGTTGTCTCTCTCTGATTTGTAATGCCAATAGCTGCAATATCCTCCGGATTAATACCCGCTTTTTCTATAACACCTTTTGCAACACCTATTTGTGAACCCCAGATTTCCATTGGGTCATGCTCTACCCAACCTGGCTTAGGATAAATTTGCTTAAATTCCTGGTTTAGTGAAGCTATTATTTTCCCGCTGCGGTCAAAAATTATCGCACGGGAACTTGTTGTCCCCTGGTCAAAAGCCATAATGTACTTTGCCATCTTTTTTCCTCCTTACAATTTTTTATAATATCATATCGGCGAGAGATAAATTCTCGCCGATTTAAACTTTTTAAATTTTTATATTAGTGTATACTCATAATAAGCTGGTAAACTGCCGCTCCAAGTATTCCTCCAACTATTGGCCCAAATATCGGAACTATCAAGCCATATCCCCAATCAGAATCTCCTTTCCCTGGGATAGGAAGAATAGCATGAGCAAGCCTTGGTCCAAAGTCTCTTGCTGGATTAATTGCATAACCTGTAGGTCCACCTAAGCTTAACCCTATTGCCCAAATAAGTAAACCAATTAGAAGCGGTCCTAATCCTCCAACTAATTGATTGTTGCCATTTGTTATACCCAGTATTCCTATTAAAAGCATAGCAGTACCAAATGCCTCTGTCATAAAATTCTTACCCAACTTTCTTATAGCTGGAATAGTTGCAAAAGTACCAAGCTTAGCTGTGGGATCTTCAGTTGCTGCATAATGATCCATGTACATCAAATAAACAATTATAGCTCCCACAAAAGCTCCTAAAACTTGCGCTATAATATAGCCTGGCACCAAACTCCATGAAAACTTGCCTATCGTTGCTAAGCCAATTGTCACAGCTGGATTTAAGTGAGCACCACTTATCCAGCCAACTACATAAACAGCCACCATCACTGCAAATCCCCATCCTGCTGTGATTACAATCCAACCACTGTTTTGACCCTTAGATTTATTTAAGACAACGTTTGCAACAACGCCATCACCTAACCATATAAGTATCATCGTACCAAAAAATTCAGCAACATATTTTGCAAGGTCACTCATAAAATATCCCTCCATGATTCCAAAATTTATTAAGTTTTATTTTTTAAAACTCAATTTTTATGTCTCTCACACTCCTTTCACTCAATAAACCACAGATTTTTTTCACTCGTTGATACGGCAATAGCTCCAGATTTAAGTGCATTTATAACTTCTTCTTTTGTCTTGACTAAACCTCCTGCGATGACTGGTTGATGCACATCTACTGATATTTCACTTATCACTGAGGGAATTATCCCAGGCATTACTTCTATTGCATCTGGAACTATTTGTTTTGCTGAAGCAAACCCTGTTTTTAATGCCTGGGAATCTAAAATGAAAAGTCTCTGGATGCAGAAAAGATCAAATTGTTTAGCGTGTATCAAAATATTATTGCGGGTAGAGATTATACCATGGGGCTTTATTTTTTCAGCCAAATACTCTACTGCTTTGTTGTCCTTTCCTAAACCTTCAAGCAAATCAAAATGCACAAAAACAATTTTATCATGTCTTTTGACCTCTTGAACTATTTCAGAAATGTTCATTATGTCACCAGTAAGTAAAAATATCACCTGTGCATTTGAAGAAAGAGCCGTATTTAAATCTTTTGCCTCTCGCACTGCAGCTATTATCGGGAAGTCTCTCATTGCATCCAGAATCTTTTCTCTCATTTTTATACCCCCATCTTTTCTTTATGCAAGTAATATGCCAAAAAATAAACCTGAAAAATACATATAAAAAAATACCCCTTTGATACAAAATATCAAAGGTTCAGTTTGTTGACAAAGTAAAATTTTAGCCCCTGTTTTCTTAGTACCGAAAACAGGGGCTGTATATATCTGGATAAAATTTTCTTTAAAACTCCAAATAATGGATAAAGTTTTGAAATGTCAAAGGGCCCTTTGCCCTTCCTCCATAACCATAAGGCCATTTTCTTTAAATTCATGGCAGCAAAAACAAGCATCGCTTGCATGGACAATTTTTCTTTCCCTCTTAATGTTGTCCATCGCAAACCATGCTTCTCCTTTAAATCTGCAAACACTCTCTCTATTGTCTCTTTCCTTCTCTCATATACTTCTTTACAGTAAGGTGTATGCCTTAGGTGTTCTGCTTCTTCTACATATCCTTCCCATATGTGCCTGAATATCCTCTTTGTGTAGTCTTTACTTTGGGTACACTTTTCTCTTAAAGGACAGTTTTTACATTTTTCTGGGTTTGATTTGTATTCTCTATATCCTTCTCTATTGGTTGTAACATATGTTAGTATTTCATTCTGCGGGCATATGTAACAGTCATAATATTCATCATACACAAACTCATGTTTCTTCATAAAACCGTCTTTTGTTTTTGGTCTTGTGTATGGCACTGCTGGTATTATTTCTCTATCAAATATTGTCTTTAATATGTACGGATTTTTGTATCCTGCATCTACTGCTATTGCTTTCGGTTTTCCTACCCTATTTTCAACTTCTTTTAGTACTTCTTCAAACATTACGCTGTCGTGTACATTCGCTGCTTCAACTTTTACTCCTAATACAAATCCGTTTTTATCGCAGGCTGTGTGAAAGGAATATGCAAAACATTTTTCTTTTTCATTTTTGTTTAACATTCCACTATCTGGGTCTGTTTTGCTTACTTTTACTTCTTTCGTCTTTATCGTCTTGATTTTCTTTAATGGCTTTTTTCCATGAGCTTCTCTATCTTTGTTTATTTCTTCTTCTAGTTTTTCTTGGTAAGTCTTGGCTTCTTGTTCTATTATTTCTTTTGTATATTTTTTCTTATTGGCACTTGCTTTTACGTGAGTGGAATCTATGAATACTTCCTCTGCATTTACTAACCCATGCCTTATTGCTTCTTCTAAAATCTTCGTAAATATTTTCTCAAATATGTCTGTCCCTTTGAATCTTCTTATGTAGTTCTGGCTAAATGTTGAAAAATGAGGTATTTCTTCTGTTAGTCCATACCCTAAAAACCATCTATATGCAACGTTTGTTTTTATTTCTGCTATTGTTCTTCTTATCGACGGTATACCAAAAAGATATTGAATGAACAGTATTTTTATCAATACTACTGGATCTATACTTGGTCTGCCGTGATCTTCGGAATATTTGTCCTTTACTAAATCGTATATGAAGCTAAAGTCTATGACTTTTTCTATCTTTCTTAAAAGGTGGTCTTTTGGTACTAATTGATCTATGCTTACAAATTCTATTTGATGTCTTGCATCCTGTTTCTTTGTTAACATCTTCCTTCTCCTCTCCTCTTTTGCTTTATACCACTAAAATAACAAGGAACCCTTCTCATCATAACGGGTTCCCGATATTTTGTCAACAGTCTGCCCCTTTGATACAAAATATCAAAGGTTATTATTCCTGTATGATAATTAGTACCAAAATGTTATTTAATTAACATTCTCTTTGCATCTTGATTTTTTATTGCCATAAAAAATCCTATAGCCGAAATTCCCAAGTAAACATAATAAGTAAAAAACCTCCACATGCCCACAAAAATTCCTAATTTACTGGGAGGAAGTATATTTGAAAAAATTGTTGCAAAACCTATTTCTACTACACCAGAACCACTTGGAATAAAACTATACGCCAAAATGTCATAAAATATGAGTTGTCTTCCAATTACTGCTAACAAATTAAAAGGTATATTCATAGCTAATAATAAAACTGGAGCAATGCTGTAAAAAAGCAACCAATAAGCTACTGCATAAAATAATTGAGAAAAAAACAGCTTATAACTGGAAGGCCCTATAAAAAGGTCATTAAAATTTTTATGATAAAGTATGATTTCTTCTTTTATTTTTTCAAAATACTTTTCCAGTTTAGGCTTTTTAAAAAACGAGATATTGCTTATTTTATTAACAATCTCAATGACAAAGCGTGGTTTTAATATGATATAAATTAATATAAATAACAAAAACATCAAAAATATACTTACTAACACTGCAAAATAAGAAAGAACAGTTCCTAATTCTAATTGATTTCTAAAAAAAATAAGTAATATAGGAGGCACAGTCCCAAAAAAAATCCCTGAGAACAAAAGCTTGGCAGTAAAAATCATTAAGCTTTTATTTGGTGAAACTCCTTTTTTACTAAGTAAATATACAATGAGAGGTAAAGCTCCTGAGCCAAAAGGTGTTATGTAGCTTATAAAAAAAGTCGCAAGGTTAAATTTAAAAAGATAATCAAAAGGCAAGTTTTCTCCTAATTCTCTCAATAAATCCCTTATTCGCAAAGTATCCACTATCAAGCTCAATATTATCAAGCCAAAAATCGCCCCAAGATAAAAAAGGGGTATGTGAAAAGCCATTTCAATTTCTTTAACGCCTGTAATTTTTAACAAGACTAAAATTGAACCAATGCTTAAAAGTAATGCAAAAGCCATCATATATAAATTTTTCTTCTCAAGAATTGTCCCCAAAATAATTCCCCCAATTTTGCCTTTGCGATGTAGAAAAACCTACATCACAAAGGCTTTATTTTACATTTTTCATGGTATATCATCTAGGGTTTTAAATTCATATCCCTCGGCTTTAATACTTTTAATTATCCTATCAAGAGCTAAAGCATTGTCTTTTGAAACAGCATGTAAAAGTATGACAGCTCCCGGGTGAAGCCTTTTCATAACAGTATTATAGCTTTCCTCTGGTCCTCCAGGAAGTGGCTGCCAATCAGCCATCGCTAAACTCCAAAAAACCGTTCTATAACCTAACGATTTTGTAAGATACAAGGTTCTCTCACTATACTCACCTTTTGGCGGTCTAAAATACTTCATCTTTTTCCCTGTCAGCTCTTCAAACATATCTCCTAACTTAGTTATTTCCTCTTTTACTTTTTCATCAGATAAGGTAGGTAAGCTTGGATGATTCACTGTGTGATTCCCAACTATATGCCCTTCCTCCACCATCCTTTTAACTAAATCAGCCTGTTCTTTTACATAGGGCCCAGTTACAAAAAAAGCAGCTTTTACATTGTTTTCTTTGAGTATATCTAATATTTTAGGTGTATAACCATTTTCATATCCTTCGTCAAAAGTCAAATAAACTACCTTTTTTGTCGTATCTCCTACAAAAATCGCATCATATTTTTTTATAAGCTCCATTGCCAAAGGGGTAATTTCTGGAGTTTGATGATTTGGCAACACCCTTAGTCCCCAGCTATACAAAGTGTTATCCAGATTTTCTGTATTGGTATAAACAGCATTGTTGACCGTATTAGATATTTTTTCTTTAGGTTTTTCCAAAGGCTTTTGTAAAGCTTCATTTTGCATTTTTTGTTCTTCTGCCCTTGTAATGTCTTTTTTAGCTATTCCACAAGAAGCAATTGAAAAACACAACAAAATTCCCATTAAGATAGAGAATATTTTTCTTACCATAGCCATACCTCATTTCAATTTTTCTATATTCCGTTTTTATTTTTTTCTCTATATAAACATAATATTCTGTTTTTATTTGGAAGTATTTTTGTATATTTCACATACAGTATCTCTACAAAGGCAGAATCTACACAAGGCAAAAGAAGGATTTACTTCAGGATAGTAATCTCCTTCTTGCATTTTTTCCATTTGCTTTAATATATTAAAAAGTTCTTTTCTTAAGTGTCGCCTATTATAAACCTCAAACATAGTATTCCTATAAACTATTCGCCCTCTTTTTACTCTTTTTTGGTATACATCTTCTATTATCAAAAAATATGCAACTAACTGCATAACATCTTTATAATAAGGTGAATCATCAGCTTCACTACTTTTTAATTCTACAGGGACTAATTCTTCTCCCAACTGATAAATATAATCAGGCTTTCCAGATAAGCCATATTTGTCAGATTTTAATAACTTCCCATATATTAATCCCTTTTCTTTTACCTCTTGCGATTTATCTATGTAGATTATTTTACCTCCTCGAAATCCTTTGCTTCTTCTCATTTTTTTATAAAAAGGCCTCTGTTCGATAACTGATTGAATAAGCAAATATATAGTAAAAAATAAAAAAATTATATTGAGAATCATTTTAAAACCCTCATAATCGCAATTATTAATAAAATAGCTATAATTCCAAAAATAATCGCATATTTTTTATATCGCAATTTTACAATATCCTTGTAATATTTTTCATGATATTCTATCCCTTTCTTAAAGTTACTAAATTGCAAATCTTGCTCTTTTGGCTCTCTCAAACTATTGATATACTCTATTCCATATTTTTTTATATAATACCACTGATAGGGGCAATAAAGAAATTGATTTATCTCTGTGGCAGATATATACTTATCCTCTTTTTTCATAATATAACACCTTTAAAAACAATATTTTTACAGACTTATTATACCATATAAAAAAACGGGGTAAAACCCATTTTTACCCCCGTGGATCGGCTACAACAAGAACATCTATAAATTTAGTACCTTTCATTATTCTTCTAACAATAGAACCCCTTATTATTTCATCAATTCTTCTTCTCACAGACTGTCCTACTACAATTTGAGTAATTGCATTTTCTTCAGCAAATTTTATTATAGCCTTAGCAGGGTCATTTGATTTGACCATGTAAAACTTTGCTTCTAATTTGTTGCACAGCATTGTGATTTCATCTAATTTTTTGAGTTTTTTATGGTCTCTTAAGTCATCATCATTGTAAACATGCAAAACAAAGAGGTCTGCTTTAAGCATTTTAGCTAACCTATAACCTCTTCGTATCAGATACTCTGCATTAAATCTCAAATTTACGCAAACCAATATCTTTTCTTGTGCTCCTTTTAATCCTATAACGTTTTTTCTATTTTTATATTCCAAAAGCCTATCGTCAACCTCATTTGCTACTTCCCTCAATGTAAGTTCCCTTAACGCGGAAAGATTGCCAATTCTAAAAAAATTGTTAAGAGCAGTTTCAATCTTATCGGGACTATAAATCTTTCCATTTTTAAGCCTCTCTATCAAAGTCTCCGGCGAAACATCAACTACTTCTACTTCATCACATATTTCTAAAAGTTTATCAGGAATAGTTTCCCTCACCTTTACATTAGTCATGCGGTTTATATAATCATTAAGACTTTCAAAATGTTGTATGTTGACAGCAGTCATCACACTTATGCCGTTATCTATAAGCTCCAAAACATCTTGATATCTCTTTTCATTTTTTGAACCAGGAGCATTTGTATGGGCTAATTCATCTACAACAACCACTTGAGGTTTCCTCTTTAAAATGGCTTCTAAATCCATTTCCTTCAAGATTACACCTTTGTAATTTATTTCCTTTAAAGGAATAATCTCAAGGTCCCCTATCTGTTCCTCAGTGTCTTTTCTCCCATAGGTTTCTACAAAACCTATTACTACATCTATACCTCTTGCCTTCATTTCATTGGCATCTTGCAACATGTGATAGGTCTTGCCAACACCAGGAGCAGCACCAAGATAAATCTTCAACCTTCCCTTATTAGCTCTTTCTATTTCTCTCAAAAAATAATCAGGGGACTTCTTCGCCATCATACAGCCTCACTTTTTATATTTCCTAATTTCCTCTAATAAGCTTAAATTTAATTTAAGCACATTTACCCGTGGTTCTCCAAAAAGGCCTAAAAATCTGCCTTCAATATTTTCATCCACAAGTTTTTTTACAACTTTTTCTGGCAAATTGTTTGCTTTAGCTACTCTTTCAACTTGTAAATATGCAGCTTCCGGAGAAATATGAGGATCTAATCCTGAAGCAGAAGAAGTAACTATATCTGCAGGTATGTCACTTCTTTTTACTCCAGGGTTTTTCTTTAAAAACTCCTCAATATTTCTTTCCACTTCTTCTTTAAATTTAGGATTGGATAAAGCGTAATTAGTACCACCTGAAGACTCTGCATTGTAATCCACTGCAGAAGGTCTTCCCATAAACCACTTAGAATCAGTGAATTTTTGTCCAATGAGCTCGGATCCTACTGCCTTACCATCTACTTTAATTATACTACCTTTTGCCTGATAAGGAAATATTAAATTTGCAATTGCTGTCATAATAAAAGGATATATAAGCCCTAGCAATAACATCAAGACAAGTGTAAATTTAATTGCTTTCTTAACTTCACTCATAGCAAATCCTCCAAATTAAAAGATAGAAGATATTATTAAGTCAATAAGTTTTATCCCCACAAAAGGAGCAATCAATCCTCCCAGTCCGTAAATCAGTAAATTCCTCGCCAATAACGCATTAGAACTCATTGGCCTATATTTTACTCCTCTCATAGCAATAGGAATCAAAATAGGTATTATAATGGCGTTAAATATTAAAGCTGATAATATTGCATTAGTCGGTGAGGAGAGTTTCATTATATCCAGTACCTTTATTGATGGCAAAGTATCAGACATAATGGCAGGAAGTATCGCAAAGTATTTAGCAACGTCATTGGCAATACTAAAAGTAGTCAACGCTCCTCTCGTCATGAGAAGCTGCTTACCAATTGCTACTACTTCAATAATCTTTGTAGGGTCAGAATCAAGGTCCACCATGTTTGCAGCTTCTTTAGCAGCCATTGTACCGCTATTCATTGCAAGTCCTACATCTGCTTGGGCAAGTGCTGGTGCATCATTTGTTCCATCTCCTGTCATGGCAACAAGCCTTCCTGCCGCCTGTTCTCTTTTAATCACATTTATCTTATCCTCTGGTTTACTTTCTGCAATGAATTCGTCAACACCAGCCTCTTCTGCTATTGTTTTTGCAGTTAAAGGATTATCCCCCGTTACCATGATAGTTTTAATTCCCATCGCTCTAAGCTGTTTAAAACGCTCTTTCATACCAGGTTTTATAGTATCCTTTAAATATATTACTCCTAATACTTCTTTGTCTTTCACTACTACAAGAGGAGTCCCACCTAATAAAGATATCTTCTCAACTTCTTTATCTAAATCTTCCGGAATTTCTCCTCCTTGTTCTTTTATATATTCTTTCACCTTATCATAAGACCCTTTTCGCACAATAGTCCCATCTTTTAAATTTAGTCCGCTCATCCTTGTTTCTGCAGTAAATTCTATAACTTCCGCTCCATCTAAAATATCTTCCGGTACCTTTACGCCCATTTTCTTAGCTAAGTCTACTATTGACCTTCCTTCGGGAGTTAAATCTTTTAAAGAGGATACAAGGGCATAATATGTAACTTCTTCTTTTTTATGGCCGCCAACTGGTATAAAATCAGCTGCTAATCTATTTCCAAAAGTGATTGTGCCTGTTTTATCTAAAAGCATTGTGTCGATATCTCCTGCAGCTTCTACTGCTTTTCCAGACATAGCAATTACATTAAAGCGTGTAACTCTATCCATACCTGCAATGCCTATCGCAGAAAGAAGGCCTCCAATTGTAGTTGGTATTAAGCAAACTAACAAAGCAATCAATGTAGTAGCACTTATTCTTACATGGACAAATTTAGCCATTGGGTATAGGGTCATAACAACAATTATAAAAATTATTGTCAAACTCACTAAAACAGTAGTCAAAGCAATTTCATTAGGAGATTTCTGCCTTTTGGCTCCTTCTACCATTTTTATCATTCTGTCTAAAAAAGATTCCCCTTCGTCAACAGTAACTTGGACTTTAATGCTATCGCTTATTACCTTTGTCCCACCAGTAACCGAGCTAAAATCACCACCAGCTTCTTTTATAACTGGTGCAGATTCACCTGTTATTGCAGACTCATCAATCGCAGCAAGTCCCTCTATTATTTCTCCATCAGCCGGAATTATATCTCCTGCCTCACAAAGCACTATATCCCCTTTTTTAAGCTCAGAGGACTTAACCATTTTTATGCTTCCATCACTTTTAATGAGTTTTGCCATAGTCTCTTTTTTTGTCTTTTTAAGGGTATCTGCTTGAGCTTTCCCTCTTCCTTCTGCCAGTGCTTCTGCAAAATTAGCAAAAAGCACTGTTACAAACAATATAAAAGTGATTAAAGCGTTATATCCCACTTCGTCGTAAGTACTTCCAAAATAAGTAGGAAATATTGTAGCCAACAGTGTAATAAACATACCTACCTCTACCACAAACATCACAGGATTTTTATACATTTTAAGAGGATTAAGTTTCAAAAAAGAGTTTTTGATAGCACCTAATACAATTTCTCTACTCATCGTTTTTATTTCTTTTTTTCTTTTCATAAAGCGTTACCTCCATTACGTCATGCTCAAAAACTCAGAAATAGGTCCTAATATTATCGCTGGGAAGAAAGTAAGAGCTCCTACAATTACAACAATCGCTATAAAAATTGCTCCAAACAAAGCATTGTCTGTTCTAAAAGTACCTGGCGATGGCGGTGCAGGAATTTTCTCCGCCATAGAACCTGCAACAGCTAACATAAGAATAATGGTTATATATCTTCCAAAGAACATAACTAAACCTGTCATTATATTCATAAACACAGTGTTTCCTATAAATCCTGCAAATTCAGAACCATTATTTGCCGCCGCAGAAGAAAACTCATACAAAACTTGTGTAAGTCCATGGTACAGTGGATTCGTTACAGAAGAAGCTCCCACTTTTAGCATCACTGTCAAAGCAGATGAAAAAAGTATCAAAAAAGGGTGAACCAATATTGCAAGGGCTATAAGTTTTATCTCTTTAGTTTCAATTTTTCTTCCTAAATATTCTGGAGTTCTTCCTACCATAAGCCCTGTCAAAAATACCGTCAATATTGTATACATTATTATATTCTGAAGTCCTGCTCCATCTCCTCCAAAAATGGTATTTAACATCATGAGGATAAGCGGCACTGCTCCTCCTAAAGGTGTATAAGAATCGTGCATGCTGTCAACAGAACCTGTTGTAAAAGCAGTAGTCACAGTCGCAAATAGTGAAGATTGTGAGACTCCAAAGCGAACTTCTTTTCCTTCATAATTTCCATAAGGCGTACCATCAATATGTAATTTCGAATAAGCCACTCCTGGATGACTTTCCGCATAAACTGCTCCAACAGCCAAAAGAATAAAAATCACAAACAAGGAAATGTATAATACCAAAGCGTGTTTTTTATTGTTTATCATTAACCCATAAGTGTAAATTAAAGATGCAGGTAAAAGCATCATAAGAAGCATCTCAATCATATTGGTAAGCCAAGTAGGATTTTCAAATGGGTGAGAAGAATTCGCCTCAAAAAATCCACCGCCATTTGTTCCTAAGTGTTTAATTGACTCTAATACAGCTACGGGACCTGTTATAATAGTTTGCTTACCACCTTCTAATGTATCCACAACTACTTTCCCAGCAAAAGTTTGAGGAACTCCTTGCCATACTAATATAAGAGTGACAATTGCAGAGATAGGAAGCAGAAGCCTTACTACTACTCTTACAAAATCTGCATAAAAATTTCCCAATCCATCTGTTTTTCTGCTAAGTCCTCTCATTATAGCTGCTGCAGTCGCTAACCCTGAAGCCGCAGAAGTAAACATCAAAAATACTATTACGATCATTTGGCTTAAAAAAGTTACGCCATTTTCCCCAGCATAGTGTTGAAGGTTTGTATTTGTCGTAAAGCTTATTGCCGTGTTAAAAGCAAGAGAAGACTCCATGTTTTTAACTCCAGTAGGATTTAAAGGCAAAAATCTTTGTATTCGCAATATAATATACCCAATTATCATCATTACCGTATTAACAAGCAAAAAGGACAATGCATATTTTTTCCAGCTCATTTCTTCTTCTGCATTGATCCCTGAAAGTTTATATATAAAATTTTCTACAGGTAAAAAAACTTTGTCCAATTTCATCGGTTTATACTCAAATATTTTGTACATATAAGTCCCAACTGGTTTAGTTAAAAGAACTACAACCAATATCATAGTAAAAAGTTCTATATTCGAATACATGCACTTTCCTCCCTTAAAATTCTTCCGGATGTATTAAAGCATAAAACAAATAAAGGAGTAAAAGAAAAAAAACCACATACAATAAGGCCACCTTTAATACACCCCTACTTCATAAGAATTAGCTTCTACCAAATCACAACACCATTTAACTATTCCTTTTACAACATAGTACAATGTTACAAATCCTAATAGAATTATAAAATCCATATTCTCCTTCACCTCTAATTATTATTATCGATTTTTTATAAAAATATTAAATTTAAACATAAAAAGCCCGCACTCTTTCTTTATGAGGCGGACTACATGACAACACTTTTACATATTGCCATGTCTTCCATCATTTTTGTTAATTTATTTACTATTCATTGTACCATATATATTATATTATTCAACTCAATAAACATCAAAAAGACTTTTTCGCCTTTAAATCCTTTTTTGCGCAAAAAAATAGGATGTAAAGCGTTACAACTATTGTATACTATGTAATCTATCACTTTACATCACTTTCCAATTGTTTTTATAAAAGCGCAAAAAGAAATTTTATTTTTGTATAATACTTTTAATTTCATTTTCATACATTGAAAATAGCTCTTCAGCTCTCTCTTTTGTAGGAGCTTCTATATAAATATTACAAGCAGGTAATTCATAATCCGGTACTACTAACACCCATGAATCTTCTTTATTAAACTTTAAACCATCTAAAAATTCTGCCCCTTCATCAGCCTTTTCAAAAAGCATTCTTATTATTTTCCCTTTATCTCTCCAATCGCATTTTATACTTTTGGATATTCTATATCTTAAAGGAAAACTATCTTTTATAGAGGAAAGTTTTTGAGAGGTATGTTGTAAGTATTCTAAAAGGTCTAGTAAAAAACTAAAGCCGTCAAAATCTAAATTAATCTGTAGGTCTTTTTCTATACCTTCCTTCGACACTATTGTTTTCATTCTATCTTTATGAGAAATTTTGCTGCTTACAGTCTCAATTGCAAATTCCTTCGCAAATTCTGTCAAATATTTGGAACTATCAAAAGGAAGTACAAATTTTTTAACCCCTTGCTCTTTAGCAATTAACATTCTTATAAACTCAAGTTCATCTTCATCAAATTCTCTTCCCTTTTCGTCGTAGAGTTTAACTTTTTCTCCATTTTTATAAAAAAGTACCCCTACATCATAAGACTCCTCTGCTATAAAAAACTCATTTTTACCTATGGCTTCTAATAGCAGTTTTGTTTTTTCATTGTAAGGTTTAATTTTAAAACTTTTATATGCAGTCCTTTTTTCAAAAAGAAAGTTAAGATAATCGTTGTTTATATCAATTTCTCTTATAGGTTTTAAATTTTTCCCATCAACTCGTTCAATATCATATACTCTCAATTTGTTCTCTATTTTCTTTTCTAAGTTTCTATCGATATCACACCCTTCTTTATCGAGAAACAAAATCCTTAAATTTCCTTCTTCTTCCTCTACATAGATTCCTCCTCCACACTTATTTTTCTTAATTCCATATCTTAAAGTTGGTAAAAGAGTATTATTGACTTTTAAGACCTCACAACCACCAGATACAAGCCCAAAACTTATTAAATCGCTTATAAATTGAGATACAATATCCCCATCGTGTCCTACCAACACACTGCTATTCACTATATTTCCAAAAACTTCTCCAATTTCAACTGCAATTTGAGGAGTAATATCCTCATTAAAAACTCCTTTAATCCCCCTATACCCAAAAGTCAAAGGCTTCCTTCCATTCCCCCACACTACATCTTTTGTGATCACAGAGCCCTCATCTATTATTTTATAGGGCCATATTTTTACCTCTGGCTTTATTTCAGCAAAGGATTTTATTTTACAACTCTCCCCTATAACACTGTTTTCAAAAATTCGGACATTATTGCCGATTCTCACTCTATTGCAAACTACACAACCCCTTAATTCACAATTTTTATCTACAATTATTTCATCCCACAATACAGCATTTTTTAAACTGCTCCCTTTCTTTATATAGTTATTTTTACCAATTATTACGTTAGGTCCTACAACAGCGTTAGCTTCAATTATTGCATTGTCTCCTATAATCACAGGAGGGATGATTTTAGCTTCAGGAGAAATTGTAACATTTTTACCTATTACCTTTCCCTTTTTAAGTAACTTATCTTTATATCCTAAATCTACTCTTCCTTCTAAAATATCAAAATGACTAGTGATGTATTGATTGGTATTTCCTATATCACACCAATATCCTCCTGTAATATAACCGTACATTGGAATATCATTTTTCAACAACATAGGAAATAAATCTTTACTAAAATCAAAAGGCTTATCTTGAGGTATAAACTCCAATATTTCTGGTTCTATTATGTATATACCCGTATTTACTGTATCGCTAAACACTTCTCCCCAAGAAGGTTTCTCTAAAAATTTTTTTATTTTGCCTTCCTCATCCACAATCACAACACCATATTCCAACGGCACATCTACTCTTGTCAAAATAAGAGTAACTTTTGCCCCTTTCTTTCTGTGAAACTCATAAGCTTCTTTTATATTAACATCAGTAATTACATCTCCGCTCATAACAATAAAAGTATCATTTAGAAAGTCTCTAGCATTTTTGACACTGCCTGCCGTCCCTAACGGCTTATCCTCTATATAAAACTTTATTTCATCCCCATATTCTTCTTCTAAATATTTTTTAATCTTTTGAGGCAAGTAAAAAAGCGTAACAGCTAAATCTTTGATTCCATATTTGTGTAAGTGTTCCACTATATGCTTTATCGCAGGTTTATTTGCAACAGGTACCATAGGCTTAGGTATATCGGCTGTTAAAGGTCTTAGTCTACTTCCTTCTCCACCCGCCATGATTATCCCTTTCATCCAACCACCTCTAAAAAATATTATTAATCCCTAATTCTTAGTGTTTTTTATTTAATGAAAAATTATTCATTTTAAGACATTGGCAACATAAAATTGAAATAGGAAAGGACTTTGCGGGGGAGTAAAAATGATAATCTCTTTAATATATTTCGCGGCAGGAATAGGAATATTTATTTGGGGAATTTTTACTTTAACAAGGGGATTAAAGGTCTTCTCACACCAAAAAATTTCTCAAATTATTAACAATTTTGCAAGCAATTTATTAAAATCAATAATAATAGGTTTTTTTATAACCTTAATTATTCAAAGCAGTAGCATGGTAACTGTAATCGCAGTAACAATGGCAGGAGCAGAGCTTTTAACTCTTAAAAGCGCAGCAGGTATAATTATAGGTTCTAATATTGGAACTACTATTGCCGTGCAGCTTTACGCATTTAATCTGTTTAAAATAGCCCCTTATTTAGTTTTTATAGGTTCTGTACTACATTTCCAAAATTGCAATACTAAATTAAAATTTGTAGGAAATGTATTTTTAGGATTTGGATTAGTATTTTATGGTCTTAAGATAATGGAACTGGCTACAATGCCTCTTAAAAAAAATTCTAACTTCGAGCTTATTAGTGCTAATCTTTCAAATCCTTTCTGGGGAATTCTTGCTGGAATAATCACAGCATTAATCCTTCAATCAAGTAATGTAGGTATAGCAACACTACAAGTTTTGGTCTCCTCTCAACTAATAACCTTGCCTCAAGCATTGCCAATAATATATGGTTTAAATATTGGAACTTGCTCAGAGGCTATCATACTGAGCTTTGCCTCTAACAAAGAAGGGAAAAAAATAGCTCTCTTTAACATTTTTCTTAATATAGGGGGCACTATACTCTTTTTGCCTTTTACAAATTTTTTTGCAGAGTTTTTGAAACTCATCTCCCCCCACAATCCTTTAAGACAGGTGGCAAACGCCCACACATTTTTTAATCTTTTTTCTGCACTTTTGATAATTCCTTTTCTTAAGCAACTTTTTGTTTTAATAGATAAATTAGTAAATAAATAAAAAATTCAATTAATAGGAATCCTAATATTAAAGTTTATTTTCAAGGTGGTAACAATGAACAAAAGATTAGAAGTTAGCAATTTATTGTTTTTAATGATAACTTTTGAGATTGGAACATCAGTACTCTTTTGTTTGGGAATTGAAGCAAAACAAGATTGTTGGCTTTCTATTTTAATTGCAATGCTTATTTCTCTGCCAATTACACTTATGTACGTCTCCTCTTTTGAAAAATCGCAAAAAAATCTTCCACAGTTACTTGAGTTTGTTTATGGGAAATATATAGGTAAAACTTTATCTCTAATTTATGCTCTGTACTTTTTATACATTGCTTCGAGAAACGTAAGAGACTATGTAGAACTCAGTGTAAATACAATATATTCTCGAACACCTACATATATTTTTTCTTCTTTTATGCTTATATTAGTAATGTATTACCTCCTATTTGATATATGTGTACTTGCCCGCGTTGCTAAAATTTTGCTCCCTCTTATTTTAGCTATTATGGCTTTTCAAACAACTATGATAATGATGGGAGATAATTTTAGTTTTTCAAGGCTTTTACCAATTTTAGAAAATGGAATTGTTCCCGTAATCAAAGCAGCAATTCCTCTAATTGTGACTTTTCCCTTTGGTGAACTTATTGCTTTTACTACAGTTTTTGATAAAGTAAAACAAAAGGAAAAAATAAAAAAGATAATGCTGATAACCACTGTTTTTACTGGTCTACTATTGTCCTTTAACAATATCATTATAATTTCTTCTTTAGGAGCAGATGAAGCTTCAAGAGAAAATTTCCCATTGTATCAAGTTATAAGATTAATAAATTTAGGAAATTTAAAAAACCTAGACACTTTGTATGTATTTATAATGATTATAGGGGTATTTTTTAAGATTAGCGTATTTACTTATGCAGGACTTACAATGATAAAAAATGCGTTGGAACTAAAAAGTTATAAATACCTTCTTTTTCCTGTTTTGTCGATGATTTTTGCTGCTTCTTTTATAATTGCCGACAGTTATCAAACCCACATACTTATAGGTCTTAAATTTACTCCTTTTTACATACATGTACCTCTACAAATAATTTTACCTATGATTACATTTCTATTTTTAAACATAAAAGAAAAGAGAAAGCTTTAAAAGCCTTCTCTTTTACTCACCTATTTTATACATATTCCAAGGTATTTTATCTATAAGACGATTCCTATAAATAGAATCTGCTCCCATAAATATATATCTTAAATTGTCCACCTGTGGTATTTTTATTTCAACCCAAATTTTATTTCCATTAATTGTAGGTTTTGCTGCTATGACATCTGTCAAAGAATTTTCTGCCCTTTTATACTGATATAATTTTCCATTTACAATTCCTAAATCAATACGTTTTATATCATTTTGATCTTTATAAAATAGCCTCATTTCAACATGGTAAATTACTTTTTTAGATATTGGTCTTGCCGATTCTAAGCCGATGTACAATTTATTGTCGTAATAAAAAGCTCCTAATCGCGTTAAAGCTGCACTTCTGTATATTTCCTCATTTAACATGCCACCAGTATACACTTTTAAAAGAGTATGAGGCAAAGCTCTACTTTGTAAATCTGGTTTTGAATCAACTACAGGAATAGTGATGACAGGTTTTGTAGCAAATAATTCGGTTTTTCTTACAAAAGCCATTAAAAATGGTTCCATAACATCTATTTGGGTCCTATATTGTTTTATAGCCACTTGTTTCAAATCTATTTCTTTTGGAGTTAAGTCAAAAGATTGCCATTCTGTGTTACTATCTTTCATATCTACAGGAGGTAACATGGGCCTATTTTTCTCCGCCATCCATGGCACTGGCCATTGTGGATGATGGACTAAAAACATATGCTCACGGACATTTATATTCACAGCGGTAATAGTATATCTCACAAAATTGCTTACTGCCCAATGGTCGGGATGCATATCATCTGCTAAAGGATAATATATATCAGTAGGTTTAAAATCTTTAATTATTTCCGTAAGTTCATTAACTAAATTTTGTCCTGTATATGGAATACCCGGCTTATAAACTGTATCATAAGGAGCATATGCCACATGAATTCCGCCACTCACTCTTGGACGGCCATTATCCCAATATTGGCTCCACAAAAATCTGATGCTTCCATCAGCAAACCCTAAAAAAATTAAATCTTGTCGCGGTAATCCCAAAACTCTCATGGCAACAATACTTTCTTGCTGTCTTGCAAGTCCAAAACGATAAAAATCTTGAGGAGTAGGATTTGTTTTACCACAAAATGACATTGCAGCTTTCTTGTAACTCTCTCCACTTGTGACTATTACTACTTTAATAGGCCTTTTAAGTTCTACAGCTCTTTGAATAATTCCTGCCATTCCTAAAGTCTCATCATCAGGATGAGGAACTATAATGAGGATTCTTTGCCCAGGGTCATCAAAAGTTGGCAGTGTACCTTTTTCTGCGAAGTTTGCAATAGCCATTTCCCAATTCATTATATAGGATATTCCTATTAATAAAGCAATAAACAAAGAAAAGTAAATAGTCCGTTTATTTATCATGCTACTCTGCCTCCATTCATGCTATTATTGTACTATACATTTATGAACAAATTATTACATGATAATTAATTTTTAATTAATAATCTCAAATTTTGAAAAATATTTTGTTGTGATACAATCATACTACGAAGAAAAAATAAAAAGGGGGAAGGATGAATATGTTTGTAGATTTTCACTGTGATACTCTTTATCATTTAGTGGACAAAAAAATAGATTTCACTGAAAGGTCAAAAGAAGGTCATGTGGATTTACAAAGGATGAAAGAAGGTAAAGTTCACTTACAGGTTTTTGCTGTATTTGTAGACCCAACACAGATGAGAAAAAATGCTGCTACAATGGCTTTAAAGATGATTGACAAAATGCATGAAGTAATCGAAGAAACAAAAGAATTTGGATTAATATTAAAAGGAGAAGATATAGATAAAGCAAAAGAAAAAGGAAAAATTGGAGCATTGCTTTCTATAGAAGGCGGCGAAGTTTTAGAAGGTGAAATTTCTCTTCTTAGGATGTTTTACAAATTAGGAGTAAGAGCTCTCACTTTAACATGGAGTTTGAGAAACGATTTAGGGGACGGAGTAGACGGTGTTAAAGAATCGGGGCTTACCTCCTTTGGCAAAGAAGTTGTAAAAGAGATGAATCGCCTAGGAATGATTGTAGATGTATCTCATCTTAATGAAAAAGGATTTTGGGATGTAGTAGAACTTAGTAAGAAACCTATTATAGCTTCTCATTCTAATGCTAAAACCCTATGCTCCCACAGAAGAAATTTGACAGATGAGCAAATAAAAGCGATAGCTCAAAAAGGCGGTGTAATTGGAATAAATTTTGCTCCACAATTTTTAAGAGATGAAGGTCAAGCTACATTAGAAGATGTTTTAAATCATATAAATTATATATGCGAATTAGTAGGAGAAGATTATGTAGGTTTTGGTTCTGACTTTGATGGGATTAGCAGTACACCAGAAGGTTTAGAAGATATATCACACTTTCCTAAAATTGTAGAAGGCCTAATAAAAAGAGGATATACTGAAGAACAAATTGCTAAAATTACTCACAAAAATTTTGAAAATCTCATAAAGAAAATTTTGATATAAAAACAAAAGGAGCCCTGGAATATTCCAAGGGCTTGCATATGTTAAAGGGGGAGTCATTGTTTTGACCAAGTATACATTATACAGTCCTTTTTCAAAAAAATCAAGACCTCAATAAAATTTTTTTGAGGGATAGGGGGTATCTTTAAGGGAGCTCATCTTATATTATAACCAAATTTGTGAGTTTTAAAATTAAAATCTCGTTAATTTTGTTAAATTTATATTAACTTTTTGTTAATTGTGACACTGCGATGAGAGATTTGTTATTGAATATAGTATACAAAAAATTTATAATAGAAATATAAATGAAACATAGGGGGTAAAGTCATGGATATTGAAATAATAAGAAAAACTGATCCAGAAATTGCAGACGCAATTGAAAAAGAGCTTATAAGGCAGAGAAATAAAATAGAGCTTATAGCTTCTGAAAATTTTGTAAGTAGAGCTGTAATGGAAGCAATGGGGTCCCCTCTTACTAATAAATACGCAGAAGGGTATCCAAATAAAAGGTATTACGGCGGTTGCGAATATGTGGATATAGCTGAAGAGTTAGCAAGAGAAAGGCTCAAAAAACTTTTTGGTGCTGAACACGCAAATGTACAACCTCATTCAGGAGCACAGGCAAACATGGCTGCTTATTTTGCTCTTATAAAGCCAGGAGATACTGTGCTGGGAATGGATTTAGCCCATGGAGGGCACCTCACTCATGGAAGCAAAGTCAATTTTTCAGGCCAAATCTATAATTTCGTATCTTACGGAGTAAGAGAAGATACAGGATATATAGATTACGATGAAGTAGAAAGAGTCGCAAAAAAGCACAAACCCAAATTGATTGTCGCAGGTGCTAGCGCTTACCCAAGGATAATCGATTTTAAGAGATTTAGAGAAATTGCAGACAGCGTTGGAGCTTACCTAATGGTAGATATGGCTCATATAGCTGGTCTTGTAGCAGCAGGTCTTCATCCTAATCCTGTTCCTTATGCAGATGTCGTTACGACTACCACCCATAAGACTTTAAGAGGCCCAAGAGGAGGAGCTATTCTTTGCAAAGAAGAATACGCAAAAGCAATAGACAAAGCACTCTTCCCGGGCACACAAGGTGGCCCTTTAATGCATATAATAGCAGCAAAAGCCGTTTGTTTTAAAGAAGCTCTCACCGATGAATTCAAAGAATATCAAAAAAGAATTGTCGAAAATGCAAAAGCTTTAGCAAATGCATTAATGGAAAGAGGAATAAATTTAGTGTCAGGTGGAACCGATAACCACTTGATGTTGTTGGATTTAAGAAATACAGGAATAACAGGCAAAGAGTTAGAAACAAGATTAGATGAAGTAAACATAACTTGCAACAAAAATGCTATACCCTTTGACCCATTAGGGCCAAATATAACTTCTGGTGTGAGACTGGGAACTCCAGCTGTTACGACAAGAGGTATGAAACCTGAAGACATGGTAAAAATAGCGGACATTATAGTCAATGTAATAAGGGATGAAAACTATAAAGAAAAAGCAAAAGAAAGAGTAGCAAATCTGCTCAAAAAATACCCTCTTTATGAGGACCTCATATAAAGAAGATAGGGAAAGTCTTTTACTGACTTTCCCTCAGACTGTTGACAAAATATCGGGAACCCGTTATGATGAGAAGGGTTCCTTGTTATTTTAGTGGTATAAAGCAAAAGAGGAGAGGAGAAGGAAGATGTTAACAAAGAAACAGGATGCAAGACATCAAATAGAATTTGTAAGCATAGATCAATTAGTACCAAAAGACCACCTTTTAAGAAAGATAGAAAAAGTCATAGACTTTAGCTTCATATACGATTTAGTAAAGGACAAATATTCCGAAGATCACGGCAGACCAAGTATAGATCCAGTAGTATTGATAAAAATACTGTTCATTCAATATCTTTTTGGTATACCGTCGATAAGAAGAACAATAGCAGAAATAAAAACAAACGTTGCATATAGATGGTTTTTAGGGTATGGACTAACAGAAGAAATACCTCATTTTTCAACATTTAGCCAGAACTACATAAGAAGATTCAAAGGGACAGACATATTTGAGAAAATATTTACGAAGATTTTAGAAGAAGCAATAAGGCATGGGTTAGTAAATGCAGAGGAAGTATTCATAGATTCCACTCACGTAAAAGCAAGTGCCAATAAGAAAAAATATACAAAAGAAATAATAGAACAAGAAGCCAAGACTTACCAAGAAAAACTAGAAGAAGAAATAAACAAAGATAGAGAAGCTCATGGAAAAAAGCCATTAAAGAAAATCAAGACGATAAAGACGAAAGAAGTAAAAGTAAGCAAAACAGACCCAGATAGTGGAATGTTAAACAAAAATGAAAAAGAAAAATGTTTTGCATATTCCTTTCACACAGCCTGCGATAAAAACGGATTTGTATTAGGAGTAAAAGTTGAAGCAGCGAATGTACACGACAGCGTAATGTTTGAAGAAGTACTAAAAGAAGTTGAAAATAGGGTAGGAAAACCGAAAGCAATAGCAGTAGATGCAGGATACAAAAATCCGTACATATTAAAGACAATATTTGATAGAGAAATAATACCAGCAGTGCCATACACAAGACCAAAAACAAAAGACGGTTTTATGAAGAAACATGAGTTTGTGTATGATGAATATTATGACTGTTACATATGCCCGCAGAATGAAATACTAACATATGTTACAACCAATAGAGAAGGATATAGAGAATACAAATCAAACCCAGAAAAATGTAAAAACTGTCCTTTAAGAGAAAAGTGTACCCAAAGTAAAGACTACACAAAGAGGATATTCAGGCACATATGGGAAGGATATGTAGAAGAAGCAGAACACCTAAGGCATACACCTTACTGTAAAGAAGTATATGAGAGAAGGAAAGAGACAATAGAGAGAGTGTTTGCAGATTTAAAGGAGAAGCATGGTTTGCGATGGACAACATTAAGAGGGAAAGAAAAATTGTCCATGCAAGCGATGCTTGTTTTTGCTGCCATGAATTTAAAGAAAATGGCCTTATGGTTATGGAGGAAGGGCAAAGGGCCCTTTGACATTTCAAAACTTTATCCATTATTTGGAGTTTTAAAGAAAATTTTATCCAGATATATACAGCCCCTGTTTTCGGTACTAAGAAAACAGGGGCTAAAATTTTACTTTGTCAACAAACTGAGGGAAAGTCTTTTACTGACTTTCCCTATTTCTTTCGTGCGCCCGGCATGGGCGATAGCTAGGCGGTGAAAGTCCGCTGTGGGCTTGGTAGTGGGAACCACTAGCCAAGAGCAAGGGTGTCCATCGTGAGGTGGAATCTGAAGGAAGCTTAAGGCAAAATCTCGGTCTGATGAACAAGAACCAGATAAGAGGCTGAATTGGGGTGGATGAGTTTGCGTAACAAAACGAAGTCCAACACTACCCGAATCCCATACAGTAAATCTGGCAGATATATGAGATGAAAGTTATCGTTCTTACCCGGGGAGGTCTCAAGGATAAGTCATGGAAGTAAAATCTGAAGTGACAACCCATGCAGTGATGTATGGCTGAACCTTGAGAAGTCAGCAGAGGTCATAGTACTTATCTAGACATGAATAGATAAGGAAGGACCGAACGTTAGGAGGTTTTGGAAATCTTATGGACTCGAAAGATATGCAGAGACTGCAGACAACTCAACAAAGAGGCTATCCGTTGAATAGAGAAATGGAATTTCAAAAGACAACGGAAGTGCATAGTATATCATCGGCGTCGGAAGATGGAAGAAACGAAGTACAAAGATATACCAGCAAGATGCTTGAAATGATAGTAGAACGAAGGAACATGGAAGCAGCATACAAGCGCGTTGTTGCAAATAAAGGAAGCCATGGAGTCGATGGGATGGAAGTAGATGAACTTCTACCGTATCTCAAAGAAAACTGGGCAACCATAAAACAACAACTGCTGGAGGGGAAATACAAACCACAACCAGTGCGAAGAGTAGAAATTCCCAAACCAGATGGAGGAGTAAGACTACTAGGAATACCTACAGTACTAGACAGACTAATACAACAAGCAATAGCCCAAATACTAAATAAAGTCTACAACCATACATTTTCAGATAGCAGTTATGGATTCAGACCAGGACGCAGTGCAAAAGACGCAATAAAAGCCGCAGAAGCATACATAAATGAAGGATACACGTGGGTTGTAGATATGGACTTAGAAAAGTTCTTTGACAGAGTAAACCACGACATAATAATGTCCAAACTAGAAAAGCGGATAGGAGATAAAAGGGTACTAAAGTTAATACGAAGATACCTAGAATCAGGAGTAATGATAAACGGAATCAAAGTATCAACAGAAGAAGGGACACCCCAAGGAGGGCCATTAAGTCCCCTATTAGCAAACATAATGTTGGACGAACTAGACAAAGAACTTGAGAAACGAGGGCATAAATTCTGCCGATATGCAGATGACTGCAACATATATGTAAAAAGCAGGTCTGCAGGAAACAGAGTAATGAAGAGCATAAAGAAGTTCATAGAAAGCAAATTAAAACTAAAAGTCAACGAAGCAAAAAGTGCTGTAGATAGACCATGGAGAAGAAAATTTCTTGGATTTTCATTCTATACAAAAGAAAACGAAGTAAGAATAAGAATCCATGAAAAATCCATCAAAAGGTTTAAGGAAAAAGTAAGAGAAATAACCAATCGGAACAAGGGAATAAGCATGGAAAACAGAATAAAAAGACTAAATCAAATAACAACAGGATGGGTCAACTATTTTGGATTAGCAGACGCGAAAAGCATAATGAAAACCCTTGACGAATGGATAAGGCGAAGACTAAGGGCATGTATATGGAAACAATGGAAGAAGATAAAAACGAAGCATGATAACTTAGTAAAACTAGGAGTAGAAGAACAAAAAGCCTGGGAATACGCCAATACAAGGAAAGGCTACTGGAGAATATCCAATAGCCCAATCCTAAATAAGACTCTTACAAATAAATACTTTGAAAGCATAGGTTATAAGAGTTTATCCCAAAGATATCTAATTGTACACAATTCCTAATGAACCGCCGTATACCGAACGGTACGTACGGTGGTGTGAGAGGACGCTGAATAAAATAATTATTCAGCTCCTACTCGATTCTCTTTATGTTCTTCTTTAAATTCCTTTGGCTTATAATACCTTCTACCAAGCTCACCGTATACATCCTCGAGCTTTATACCTTTGTCAACTAACAAAACTATTAAATGATAAAGTAAATCTGAAACCTCATACACTATCTCTTCTTTGGAGTCATTTTTGGAAGCTATCACTACCTCCGTAGTTTCTTCGCCAATTTTCTTTAAAATCTTATCTATGCCTTTTTCAAACAAATAATTAGTATAAGACCCTTCTGCCGGGTTTGTCTTTCTATCTTTTACCCGTTCATATAGCATTTTAAGTATTTCCATGTCATAATTTTCAACTTCACCTAAAAAGCTTCTATAAAAACAGCTTACATTCCCTGTATGGCATGCCGGCCCTTTTGGCTCCACCTCAATTAGCAAAGCATCTCCATCGCAGTCATAAAATATGTTTTTTATCTTTTGGGTATTACCTGAAGTTTCCCCTTTATGCCAAATTTCCTTTCTACTTCTGCTAAAAAAATAAGTTTCTCCCTTTTCCAAGCTTAATTTTAAACTTTCCTCATTCATATAAGCCAACATTAATACTTGTTTTGTGTTGTAGTCTTGCACAATCGCAGGAATAAGTCCTTTTCCATCAAACTTTAATTCCTCTATATCAATCATTCTCTACATCCTTTCGATAAATTTAAATTCTCACTGGTATACCTTCTTCTTTTAAATATCTTTTAACTTCTTTTATTTCCAACTCCCTGTAATGAAACACAGAAGCCGCTAACGCAGCATCAGCTTTGCCTTCAGTAAAAACCTCTTTAAAATGCTCTTTATTTCTTGCACCTCCAGAAGCTATAACGGGGATATTGACAGCTTCACTTACCATTCTTGTAAGCTCTATATCATACCCATCTTTAGTACCGTCTTTATCCATACTTGTAAGAAGTATTTCTCCTGCTCCTAAAGACTCTACTTTTTTAGCCCACTCAATCACATCAAGCCCTGTGTTTACCCTTCCGCCGTTTATATACACATCAAAGCCCGAGCCATCACTTCGCCTCTTGGCATCAATTGCTACAACCACACATTGGCTTCCAAAACGTACAGCGGCCTGACGAATAAGAGTTGGTTGTTTCACAGCTTGGGTATTTATTGAAACCTTATCAGCCCCTGCTCTTAGAATATCTTTTATATCGTCAAGGTCTGAAATTCCACCACCAACAGTTAAAGGAATAAATACTTTTTCAGAAGTCCTTTTTACAACTTCTATCATTATTTTTCGTTTTTCATAAGAAGCAGTAATGTCCAAGAATACAAGCTCATCTGCTCCTAATTCATTGTACTCTGATGCTATCTGGACAGGGTCTCCCGCATCTTTTAAATTTAAAAAGTTAACTCCTTTTACTACCCTGCCGTCTTTCACATCTAAACAAGGAATTATTCTTTTTGCAAGCATTTATATTACCTCCAAAGCACTTTTAAAGTTTATTTTTCCAATATATAAGGCTTTTCCAATTATCGCACCATATGCTCCCATCTCTTTAAGCTTTTTTAAATCCTCAATTGAGGATATTCCTCCTGATGCTATCACTTGAACACCTGTTTTTAAAATATTTTCTAAAGCTTTAAAATTTGGTCCATTAAGAGTTCCATCTTTAGAAATATCAGTGAAAATTATCGTTTTTACTCCTATTTCTTTCATTTTTTTAGCTAACTCCATATCTTTTATTTTAGTCTTTTCAAGCCATCCACTTACGGCAACTTCTCCATTCTTTGAATCTATACCCACTATCGTCCTTTCTCCGTAATTGGAAAGGGAATAAAGAAGAAGGTCTTTGTCATATATTGCCGCCGAACCTAAAATTACATACTTAACACCTGCAGAAAAAAGATAATCGATAGTTTCTCTATTCCTTATTCCTCCACCTACTTCTATCTCGGCTTTACAGTTTTTTATAATCTGTTCAATGACCTTACCATTTACCAAATGACCTTGTTTTGCACCATCTAAATCTACCACATGAATTCTCTTTGCTCCTAATTCCTCCCACATTTTAGCTACGTCAACGGGATTTTCATAATAAACCTCTTTGGTATTAAAATCTCCTTTTGTAAGCCTTACACATTTTCCTTCCATGATATCAATTGCAGGTATTAAAATCATTTTGCCATCTCTCCAAAATTCTTTAAGATTTTAAGTCCCACTTTTCCGCTCTTCTCAGGATGGAATTGACAAGAAAAAACATTGTCTTTAATTATAACTGCAGGAATCTGAACACCATAATCAGTCACTGCATACACATATTTCTCCTCATTGTTGGCTATATAATAAGAATGGACAAAATACGCATAATCTCCATTCTCCACTCCTTTAAGAAGTGGAGTTTCTCTTTTTATTTCAAGACTATTCCATCCCATGTGAGGAATTTTATTATGCTTTGGAAGTTCTATTACTTGCCCTTTAAAAATCTTAAAGCCCTCAGTTTCTTCTATCTCAAAACCCTTTTCAAATAAAAGCTGCATCCCCAAACATATCCCAAGAAACAACTTACCTTTGTCAATTTGTCTTTTTATCTCTTCAAACATACCTGTTTTAATGAGAGTATCCATCGCATCAGGAAAAGCTCCCACTCCAGGAAGAACTAATGCATGAGCCTCTTTTACCGAAGCTACATCTTTTATAATTTTTGCCTCATAGCCTACGTATTCAAATGCTTTTTCTACACTTCTTAAATTTCCCATTCCATAGTCAATAATCCCTATCAATTTTTCACCGCCTCACTTAAGTTACGTGTAAAGTATATGCAATCTCGCTTAAACTGTATCTTTATAAAATCCCTTTAGTAGAAGGTATCCCTTCTACCCTTTCATCTATCTTTAGCGCTTCATCAAGAGCCCTCCCCAGTGCTTTAAAAGTTGCCTCTATAATGTGATGACTGTTACCGCCGTGCAAAAGTTCTACATGCAGTGTAATGCCAAAGTTGTAAGCAAAGGCTCTCAAAAATTCCTCCACATTTTCCGTTTCAAAATTTCCAACTTTTTCAGCTTTTAAAGGCAAATCACAGTATAAAAAAGGCCTTCCACTTATGTCTACAGAAACTCTCACTAAGGCTTCGTCCATGGGTACATAAAAAGTGCTAAACCTTTTTATAGACTTTTTATCTCCACAAGCCTTTAAAAAAGCATTACCCAATACAATACCTACGTCTTCAACAGTGTGATGAGTGTCTACCTCTAAATCTCCTTTTGCCACCACTTTTAAATCAAAAAGTCCATGCCTGGCAAATAAAGAAAGCATGTGGTCAAAAAAACCTATTCCTGTAGCTATGTCATAATTTCCTTTTCCGTCAATATTAAGTTCAACGTATATATCCGTCTCTTTAGTTTTTCTTTTAACTTCCGCCTTCCTCATAGCAATAACTCCTTTAACCCATTTATTAAATAATCATTAGCCTCGCAACTACTCACTGTTATCCTTAAAGCTCCTTCAAGCCCTTCTACCTTTGAAAAATCCCTCACCAAAATTCCTTGTTCTAAAAGTCCTTTGTATACATAACCTGCATCTTTAAATTTTACCAATATAAAATTCGTTTTTGAGGGATAAACTTTAACGCCAGGAATTTTGCCTAGCTCTTTTATAAGACGCTCTCTTTCTTCTAAAATGTAGTTAATTCTTTCTTTTAAAACACCTGTCCTTAAAACCTTCAAAGCTATTACCTGAGATAAAGAGTTAATGTTATAAGGTGATTTCACAAGGTTTAAATACTTTAAAATATTCTCGTTAGCTACAGCATATCCTACTCTCAAACCGGCAAGTCCAAAAGCCTTAGATAAGGTCCTTAAAACAATCAAGTTTTCAAATTCATTTATAGCATCTACAATTGTATTACCATAAAACTCAAAATAAGCTTCGTCAACAACTACAATTCCATTGCTCTTTTGTATTATTTTAATTATATCTTCTCTTTCTATAACACTTCCTGTTGGGTTATTAGGGTTACACAAAAACACTAATTTAGGCCGATATTTTTCTATAACTTCCGTGAAACTCCCCACATCATAAGTATAATCTTCTTTTAATTTTACACGTATTTCAATGGCTCCTGCAATTTTGCTATATACACTGTACATAGCAAAAGAAGGATGAGGATATGCTACCACATCACCTTTGTTTATGAAAGCCAGCATAATAAGGTGGATTATCTCATCCGAGCCATTTCCCACAAATATGTTTGTAGGCACTACTCCACAATATCGTGCCAATTCTTCTTTTAACTTTTCTGCAGTAGGGTCTGGATATACATTTACTTGAGAAGATTTTACAATCTCTTGAATATTTTTTATCACTTCTTCAGGAAGTTCAAAAGGCGTTTCATTTGCATCCATCTTATATCTGTAGGGAATACTGTGCACTTCATAATTTTTAAATCCCTTAATTTCTTCTCTCACCAAATTCTCAATCATTTTAAAACCTCACTTTTATAGAATTAGCATGAGCGGTAAGCCCTTCTGAATTTGCTAAAGTTATTACATCCTCTTTTACCTCTCTCAAAGAATCCTTAGAATAATAGAGAATATTCATCTTTTTGATAAAGTCCGTCACAGAAAGAGGCGAGAAAAACCTTGCTGTTCCACTAGTAGGAAGCACATGGTTAGGGCCAGCAAGGTAGTCCCCTAAGGGTTCTGGAGAATATTCTCCCACAAAGACTGCTCCTGCATTCTTGACTTCACCAATTATTTCAAAGGCATTGGAAATGTTAAGCTCTAAATGCTCTGGAGCTATGTCGTTTGCAATACCAATTGCTTCTTGTAAATCATTTACAACAATTATCGCACCAAAATTTTTTAATGACTCTTCAATTATTTCTTTCCTTTCAAGATATTCCATTTGCCTTTCAATTTCTATTTTTACTTGTTGTGCAACCTCCAAAGATGTTGTGACAAGTATTGAAGATGCCATTGCATCGTGTTCTGCCTGTGACAACAGATCCGCCGCCACATATTTAGGATTAGCGCTCTCATCTGCTATTACCAAAACTTCACTGGGGCCTGCCACCATATCAATATCCACATGTCCGTAAAGGGCTCTTTTAGCCATTGCGACAAAAATATTTCCCGGGCCAACTATTTTATCCACCTTAGGTATTGACTCTGTACCAAAGGCCAAGGCTGCAACAGCCTGTGCGCCTCCAACTTTATATATATCCTCTATTCCTATCTTGTCTGCAGCCACTAACACATAAGGGTTTATTCCCTTCTTACCAGCCGGAGAAACCATCACTATTTTCTCTACACCAGCCACCTTTGCAGGTATTCCATTCATCAAAACTGAAGAAGGATATGCAGCAGTTCCCCCCGGCACATAAATCCCAACTTGAGAAAGAGGTCTTACTATCTGCCCATAAACTATACCTTCTTTAAAATCCATCCATGTAGACTGTTTTTGCTTTTCATGAAATTCTGTTATGTTTTTGATAGCTTTGTCAATCGCTTTTAAAAATTCTCCTTCCACTTCTTTATAAGCATTTTTTATTTCCTCTTTCGTAACTTTTACAGTACTTTTGTCAAGATTTATTCCGTCAAACATGTAAGTATACTCAAACAAAGCCTTGTCTTTTCTCTCTCTTACGTTTGAAATTATTTCTTCCACTTTTTTTGCTATTTCTTTATTCTCTAATTTACTTCTGTTGTGAAGCTTTTGTAAAATACCATTGTCAATTCCCTTTCGAAAATCAAATATCTCAATCATTTTAAACCTCCTTAAAAGTTTCCACAACCTCTTTTAATTTTATAATTATCTCTTTTATTCTCTGGCTTTTAGTTTTAAGACTGGCTTTATTCACTATCAATCTCGCACTGGAAGGAAAAATTTCTTCAATGACTATAAGACCATTTTCTCTTAAAGTATTGCCTGTCTCTACAATGTCTACAATTACCTCTGACAGCCCCACAATAGGAGCAAGCTCCACAGAACCATTCAGCTTAATTATTTCTACATTTTCTCCCTTTTGCCTGAAAAATTCTTCTGCAATATTGGGAAACTTTGTTGCAACTCTTTTATTAGTAAGAAAACTGTCCTTTGCCTCTTTAGGCCCCGCAACCACCATTTTACAAAAACCAAATTTTAAATCTAAAACTTCATAGCAATCTTTTTTTTGCTCTAAGAGAATATCTTTTCCACAAATCCCCAAATCAGCTGCCCCGTGTTCTACATATGTGGGCACATCCATCGGCTTTACCAACATAAACTTCATTAAATTTTTATGGTCATTAACAACAAGTTTTCGAGAAATATCTTTTAAAATATTCTCAGCAATTCCTGCCTTTTCAAACAAAGTTATAGCACTATCTGCCATTCTACCTTTTGGCAGTGCAATAGAAATATTTTCCATATTATTCCTCCATATCTATAATTTCGTCAAAGCTATTTTCATCAACATGCTTCGCTTTTTCATAGCTATACATCTCTACAATTTTTCCCTCACCTCTTAACAAAGTGGCTTTCTTGTAAGCATTACTTCTTAAGTTTTCCTTGTATTTTATTAAAACTCTCCAGGATTTATCAATAATATCTTTTTTCTGTTTTTGAAGTGCTAACATTGACCTTTCCACACTTATAGCAAAACCTGTCGCCGGAATGTGCTCTCCAAAAATCCCTAAAAGACCATCATACCTTCCTCCGGTACATATAGCATAACCAATCCCTTTAACAAAACACCTGAATATGATACCAGTATAATAATTAAGATTTTGCACCATTCCTAAGTCAAAACTTATATACTCTTCCATACCAAAATCTTTTAATATTCTATATACTCTTTCAAGGTAATCTATCGTTTCACCTAGTTTAGGAGTATCATAAAGCTCTTTTGCTCTTTTAAGCACTTCTTCGCCACCAAATAAAAGAGGAAGTTCACTTAAAAACTTTGCTTTTTTGCCCCTAATTCCTTTATCATTTATGAATTCTTCTATCGCAGATTGATTTTTCTGTTGCAAAAACTCTCTTAAAAGGTTTATTTCTTCATTTTGTAGCTCTAAATCTTCCACTACTCTTTTAAAAAATTCCACCTGTCCCACGTCCACTTTAAAGTCCTCTATTCCAATACTTTTTAAAGCCTCTATCGCAACTGCTATTATCTCTGCATCAGATTCTTCATGGTTTGTACCTATAAGTTCAATCCCTGCCTGAGTAAACTCTCTCATTTTTCCTACCTGGGGATCATCATAGCGATAGACATTAGCGACATAGCATAACTTAAGTGGGAAACTACCTTTTAACTTTGTAGACACAATTCTCGCTATTTGAGTAGTCACATCTGGCCTTAAAGCTAATATATTTCCCTTTTTATCGAAAAATCTGTACAAATTGTTTTCATCAAACAAAACAGAAAAATTATCGTTATATTCAAAAGTAGGAGGCATTATCTCTTGATAGCCAAATTTTATAAAAACCTCTCTAAACTTTTCTTCTATTTTGCGCTTAACTCTATATTCTTCCGGCAAAAAATCTTGTACACCATCAGGCAAATATATCATTAAAACACCCCACAATTTACTCTGTCTTTGTAACGTGATAAAGTAATAAACTGTACTTCTTTTATTGTATCCTAATTTTCAATGTATGTCAAGCATAGACAAATAGGCAGAAACGTACTGAATATTATCCTGCTTGCATTGTAAATCCACGCGCAAAATCAAAAAAGTGAAATTTTACATTATTTGAAGAAGACTTAGGGTTGTTGTGGTATAATTAAATATAAAAGGAGTTAAATGTGAATAATGTATTTACTGTTAGATGAAAAAGGTGTGGATTTTTGGCAATTTACATAAGAGGAATAAAAGCTTTTAATCTAATTTGAAAGAAGGTGTTAAATATGCCGTTGCCAAAAGAAAATAAAATATATACTTATGCAGATTATATAGCGTGGCCAGAAAATGAAAGAATAGAACTGATTGATGGCCAAATTTACTTGATGACTTCCCCTTCAAGAACTCATCAAAGGATCTTGGGACAGCTTTTCTACCAATTCTTTGATTATCTCAAAGATAAATCGTGTGAAGTATATATGGCACCTTTTGATGTAAGGTTTCCTGACGGAAATGAGAAGGACGAGGAAAATATAAAGACTGTAGTTCAGCCTGATATAGTTGTTGTGTGTGATGAATCCAAGCTTGATGAGAAGGGATGTACGGGAGCTCCTGATTTGATAATCGAAATTATTTCGCCTTCAACAGCACAGAAAGATAAACTCCACAAGTTTAACTTGTATGAAAAGTATGGTGTGAAAGAATATTGGATAGTAGAACCCGAAAACAAAATCCTAAGTGTGTTTATTTTACAGGATAATGAAAGATATGGACGACCCGACATATATACACAAGATGATAAAGTTAAAGTTTCTATTTTTGAAGATCTTGTGATTGATTTAAAAACAGTACTAATATGAATAGAAACTGATACTGTAGAAAATTTTGTGTAGACTGATTATAAACCTCTTTATTGACAAAAATTAGAATGTAAAACAGTTCTATAATAAATATTGGTCGTATAAAAATCACCCATAAAAAATAGGATACTTATTCTAAATACCTGCTATAATAAAGTGGCATTCAGAAAAGTACCCATCCCAACTCCTGACAAAGAATCTAAATATGACTTTTAATTGTATTGTTTTTCAACTATATCTAAAATTCCTTTTTTCTTTAACATTTCTTCCGGAACTAAAAATGTTACAGTCGCTACTCCTGGCAAACGTCCTATTTCAATAGCACCGGTGATTGTAGCTCTGTTCAAAACTTCCCCTAATGGAATCCCCAAAAAGTTAGCTGCTCTTCGCAATCCATTTTCGACAGCTTCATTTAAATTTTCACCAGTTCCAATGAAAGAAAGAGGATAAGATTTCTCTAAACGACTGACATTCCACTTCAAAGAAAGCTGCTTCGCTTTTTCAATTTCTCTTTCTGTTAAGGGTCGTGCTAAATAAGGCAAATCTTCAAAATTAGGCAGTAAAATAGGTCCCTCAATGTTTAAATTCTTAATAACCTTAACTTTCAAAATTACTATTCCTGCTACATCTGTTGTATGCCCTGCAATTTCTCCATCCCCCTGCATTGCATGCATATCTCCTACATAAACACCAGCCCCTTTGACTTTTACTGGTGCTATAACAACCGCTCCCTTTCTTACACGATTTACATCCATGTGTCCATCCGTTCGATGTAACTCTAGTTCCTCTTTTGTAATTCCATATTCATGAGGAGCATTAACAAGAAAAGTACCAAAATCCCCTGCATTATGAGAATCAGGCATCCTTTTAGAAGGCAATGTTCCTAATTGCCCTAAAAAAGGCCTCATACGAGCTATTACTCCCACTAAGTCATGAGGAGCAAGAGTAACAGATGGATTTTGCACAGAATTATAAGGAATTTTCATGTATTCTCTACCATTTCGTGCTATTTTCTCGGCAGTTTCCTTATCAACTGTTACTCCAATTTCGTTTTCTTCATCAAAGACCATAGTATAGCCATGTTCAAACTTAAAAGGTACTACATCTGCTCCACAATTAGCACAACGAATAGAATCAGGTCCAACTCCTTCTATTACAGTCTCCGGATAAAGTGTTCCGCAATTAGGACATTTAGCTGCAACAAAAGGATCTCCTACATACCGTCCTTCAAGGACTTTCTCCTTCCCAGACGCTGTTGCAATAGATGTTATGTGAATATCTTCAATATAAATTGCTATTGCATCACCCACTTCTGCGTTTTCTACAAATACTGGTTTTGTTACCTCATGACCACCCCTTAATTTAGGAGTAAGCATCGGCCCCCAACATCCTGGCGCTGTATTTGCTATAATGTATCCTCCATCTTTTACAACTCCTAACATTTTTTCATTTGGATCGAGAATTCCATTAGTAAATTCATCTACATAAATGATGTTTTTAGCCTCCATAAGCCTAAGTCTCCTTTCTTTAATTTTTTTGATATTATTATAATTCCACATAAATGTGTAAATTCCTTTGTAAAAGTTTAACTTAAATTTTGCAAATGGATTATACACCTGCTTGGTTTTCGCTCAAAGGATTTATTCAAAGAAATTTCTTTAAATCAAAAAGCGAAATTTTACATTACTTGAAGAAAACTTAATATTATTGTGGTATAATGTATTTACACAGGAGTGATTGATGAATACTTTTATGAAGCAAAGCCTGTAAAACTTACGAAGCCCCAGTTTTTGAATATAAAGATGAATAAAAGGGAGAGTTTAATAAAGACAAACGGTAAAATGTCAAGGGGGTAATTAAAAAATTTTTGAGACATTTGGAGGTCAAAAAAGACAAAAAGATATCCTTCTTCCAATATACTAATAAATGGTATTGGGAGTTCCAGAACAAAATTCCTTATTAATTTTTAACAAAAAAGTATTTAAATACTAGCAACACCTCTTTCTTGATATATTTGACCTTTGCTGAGCATTGCAAAGATCAGAGGGATTAATCTTCTAGCAGTTAAGACGAGGGCACGTTTATGTTGGTGTTTAGGTACCTCGCGATACTTCTTGTTGTAGTACTCTTTAAATCTCACTGTGTGCACCCTAACACAGTTAGCGGCTTCAACAAGATAGTATCGCAGGTACTGATCACCACACTTAACTAAAGAAGTATCCTGGGCATTGAAATTACCAGACTGATATTTATTCCAGATGAGGCCGGCATACTTGGCAACAGCAGCTTCATTATTAAACCTTTTAATATCTCCAATTTCGGCGATGATACCAGCAGCAAGGACGTCCCCAATACCGGGGATACTAGTTAAAGTTTGAGAAAAAGCTTTAAGCTGTCTTGATATCTCGCCATCAAGCTTTTTAAGTTGAGATTCGAGGAAGCGAATATTTTCGAGTGTCATAGAAAGAGCTAAGTCGTTTGCTTCAGCAAGATCATGATGAAGCCTGTAAGCTCTGTTAGCAGCAGCTTTTAAAGTTTTGGCGATTTGAGTAGGATCTGAGAGTCTGTTATTGCCGTTTTTCACAATAAAGTCGATGAGGTCATCAAGAGGCATGGAAGCAATATCATCAGGTGTAAAATTTTCAATAATAGCTAAGGAAGCCTTACCGAATATATTACTAAAAGGGCACTCTGAGGGATAGGTTGAGAACTTGAAGGAAATAAGGTTTAGGGCGCGATTTTTTTCACGGACCAGGCTACGAACAATATGATAACGCATGCGAGTGAGTTTTTGTAGTGCAGCGTATCTCAAGTCTGGGAGAGGAGTTGGTTTGACCTGTCCAAATCTTACACATTCAGCAATAACAGCTGCATCAATGGAGTCTGTTTTAGGAAGATGGATATAAGCGCCTTTAAAAGATTTAATAATAGAAAGATTGATGACGTAAAATAGAGGATTAAAGGGAGCAAGTTCAGGAGAAGAAGCTAGGAAAGTATGCAAATGCCAAGCATAGTGTGAAGTAGCTTCCATGCCAAATTTGATAGATGAAATATTGTATTGTTGAGCAAGAGAGATAGTAAAGTTTAGAAACTGCTGAGCGCCATCCAAATCATTAGGGAAGAAGAAAGTTTTTTTCACTAAGCGGTTGCCGGTCTCATCAATAAAAGAAGCAGCATTTAATTCACTTGAAATATCAATGCCAACGATAAGTGTAGAGCTCATGGATAAATTCACGCTCCTTTTTGTAAAAAGTTTTTTAAAGGTCCTTTGTCTCTTAAGTTTTTGTAATACACCCTCGCCGTGGGAAGTAGCCAGATTTAGCTTATAGGGTGCCTGACCATCGATGCTCAAGCGATGGACAGATAAGCTAAAGAGGCACAACAAACGAGTATGTATTACTCAATAACTCCAGAGGTTCAGTCTTATTCGAGTGGTGATGCTGATTTACCAGCATGCCACAGGAGTAAGCCAAAAATACCTCAGTAAACTTAAAAGGGACCTTCCACTTTTAAGTTTATCAGAGACAAAGGACCATTTAAATAAAAAAATGAGAGATTTAATTATGAGATTGTTTTACCAGGGTAAAAATGGTTTTTAAGGATTTAATTTATGTGTTTATTATTAAATTTTTGATGTGAATTACAATCATATTATACGAGAGGTGTTTTTTATGATAGAAGCCACTGAATTATTAAAGTATTCCTTAGAAGATGAGCTAAAGAGAATAACGAATATTATTATTGAAAAGTGCAATCCAGAGAGGATAATACTTTTCGGGTCAATGGCTAATGGTACTGCTAAGGAATGGAGCGATATTGACTTAGTCGTGATAATGGATACGGATTTAAGATTTGCTGATAGAACTTTATATTTAATGAGGCTTACCCATCCTAGAGTAGGAGTTGATTTTTTAGTATATACACCAGAAGAAGAAGAGTTGTTTAAGAAGAATAGAGACCTATTTTATACCGAAGAGGTACTCAAGAAGGGGGTCATATTGTATGACAGAAGTTCATAAATATAGTCAGTGGTTAGATTATGCTAATGACGATTTGAAGGCAGCAAAAGAACTGTTAAAAACTGATTTGCATAATATTGTTTGTTTCCATTCGCAGCAAGCTGTAGAAAAAGCTTTAAAAGCCTATTTGGTTTTTAATAATATAAATCCTCCTAAAGTACACAATTTGATCACTTTGTTAGAATTGTGTATAAACTTGGACAAAGAATTTGAAATTTTGAGAGATGATATGGAATTTTTAGACTCCTATTATATTCCAACAAGATATCCAAGTGCTCCTATTGGCTATTTACCTGGTGGCAAACCTAATAAAGATAATGCTACCAAGGCATTTGAAAAAGCTGAAAATTCTGTGAAATATATAATTAAACTTGTAGAAGATAAGAAAAAAGAATAAAACCTTAACCTTATTATTATGACCTAGAATTTAAGGTCTCTTAGAGAAAAAGCTCCTCTTTTATTTAGTTGATGCTAAGTCTAACAGTAAGAGAAAATGGTCGTCTTCCTCAGCTTAGTGTATTAAATGGAATGAACCCATAAAAAGCAAACAAAGTTTTACTAAAGTTACACAAAGCTCTTGACATTACTAATAATTGGAGTATCATTATATTTAAAGTAGGTATAGTTATATTTTTAACAATAACCCCAAAAATCAAAAATGGAGGAGGGTTTAAAATGAACTCATCATTAGAGTTCGAAAAGCTTTTAGAGCCAATTCAAATTGGACCGATGAAACTGAGAAACAGAATTGTCATGCCTCCAATGGTTACAAATTATGCAGCTGCTGATGGTGCAGTTACCGAACGTTTTAAAGCTTATCACCAAGCCAGAGCAAAAGGTGGAGTAGGCTTAATTATTGTAGAAGCAACATATGTTCATCCAAGTGGTAAAGGTTTTCAAAATCAAGTTGGTATTTACAAAGATGAATTAATATCTGGCTTGAGAGAATTGACTGAGACGGTGCATAAGTATGGAGCAAAAATTGCCGTGCAACTTTATCATGCTGGTAGGCAAACAACTTCGAAAGTTACTGGAATGAAAGTGGTTGCCCCTTCACCTATTCCTTGCCCAGTTAAGCAAGAAATGCCCAAAGAATTATCAGTAGACGAAATAAAAGAATTGGTAGAAGCATTTGGACAAGCTGCAAGACGTGCTAAAGAAGCAGGGTTTGACGCCATTGAAATCCATGGCGCCCATGGTTACCTACTTAATCAATTCTTATCGCCGTATAGCAATAAACGAACCGATGAATACGGTGGAAGTTTTGAGAATAGAATTAGATTTCCATTGGAAGTTGTCAGAAGAGTAAGAGAAGAAGTTGGTGGAGATTTCCCTATTATATATCGCATGAGTGCTGAAGAATATGTTCCTGGAGGACTTACGATTGAAGATACTAAGATATTTGCTCAAAAGTTAGTAGAAGCAGGAATCGATGCCCTGCATATTTCAGGTGGAGTATATGAATCTTCGGCAATGATTATCCAGCCCGCAGCCATTCCTCAGGGTTGTTTTGTAGAAAACGCAGCTGCTATAAAGAAAGCAATTAATAGCAAAGTACCTGTAATTGTTGTTGGTCGAATCAAAGATCCTCTTATGGCAGAACAAATCATCCGTGAAGGCAAAGCTGATCTAGTATCTATAGGAAGAGCTCTACTAGCAGATCCGGATCTGCCCCGAAAAGT
This sequence comes from Thermoanaerobacter ethanolicus JW 200, assembly GCF_003722315.1. NCBI lineage: Bacteria > Bacillati > Bacillota > Clostridia > Thermoanaerobacterales > Thermoanaerobacteraceae > Thermoanaerobacter > Thermoanaerobacter ethanolicus. The sequence goes on from NZ_CP033580.1 coordinate 2,595,329, forward strand.
TTCTGAAGGTAAGATTCAAGAAATAAGAAAATGCATTGGTTGTAATCAAGGTTGTATTGATCGTTTATTCCAAGACCTTGATATTACTTGCATAGCTAATGCATTAACTGGACATGAGACAGAATTTGATATAGAAAACCCGGCAGAGGAAAAGAAGAAGGTATTAATAGTTGGTGGTGGACCTGGTGGTCTAGAAGCAGCCAGGGTAGCCGCTTTGCGAGGACATGAAGTAGTTCTTTACGAAAAGCAAACAGATCTAGGTGGGCAAATGCTAATTGCTGCTGTACCGCCTTATAAAGGAGAAATAAATGATTTGGCTAATTATCTTATTAATCAAGTAGAAAAATCTGGAATTGCGATTGTAAAAGGCAAGGAAGCAGATATAAAGACAATTCAAGAGGTTAAACCAGATGTGGTAATCTTAGCAACAGGATCTGAACCAATAATTCCTGAAATTCCTGGAGCTAATCAGAAAAACGTTGTTACAGCGCATGATGTCCTTAAAAATGCGGTTATTGTCGGTAAAAAAGTAGTTATCATTGGTGGTGGACTGGTGGGTTGTGAAACTGCAGAATTTTTAGCTGATCAAGATAAAGAAGTAACTGTAGTGGAAATGTTGGATGATATAGCAATGGATGTTGGAGCATTGACTAGAGTTCTCTTACTAAATAGAATGGCTGAGAAAAAAATAACCGTATTGACGAAGAGCAAAGTTCGAGAAATATCAGGAGATAAAGTTATTATGGAAAGTAAAAGTGGAACTCAAGAAATAACTGGTATAGATACAGTCGTAATGGCAGTTGGTTCTAAACCCAAAAATGATTTATTGAAGTCCATTGAAGAAGAAAATATACCTGTTTATGCTATTGGAGATTGTGTCAAGCCTAGAAAATTTATAGATGCCATTCACGAAGGTTTTCGCATAGCGTATAATTTGTAATTTTAAAAATTAGGAGGGATGATTCGCCTCCCTCCTAATCGATTTTACTCAATTACAACCCACTTATTTTCTTTTGCAGATTTCACTATTTGTTCACATAAGAATAATTCGCGACGTCCATCTTCAAAAGTTGGAAAATCAGGAGTTTCTCCTTTAAGATGACCATCCTGAAGTATATATTTGTAAACTTTTTTAAACATCTGTTTAGAAGTATCAGGAAAACCTTCGTTATGTCCTCCAGGGAAACTAGTTATTTCTCTAGCATAAGGATTTAATAACGAAGGGTCTTTCATTAAAATTTCATTAGTCCCATCTCTTCTTCCAATCCAAAGTTCATTAGGTCTCTCTGAATCCCAACTTATAGACTTTTTAGAACCATAAATCTCAAAATATAATCTATTTTTTCGTCCTGCTGCAACCTGATTTACAGTCATTGATCCATGTGCTCCATTATTAAATTTTAAGAGTACTGTAGCATAATCTTCAGTCTCAATCTTTACTTCTTCATAATCCTCTGGACTTAACAATTTCCCTGCATAGGTTTCAACAGGTTTTAGTGGTTTTTTCCTTATAGGATAAAATGTTGCAAAATCCGCACACACTTCATTTACTTTAATTCCTGTAACAAATTCGATTAGATCCAACCAATGGGAACCTATATCTGCAACCGCTCTAGAATCTCCACTAAATTCAGGCAAAAGTCTCCAGTTAAAATCTGTATCATAAAAAAGCCAATCTTGCTGATATGAACCATTTACTGCAAAAATCTGCCCTAATTCACCTTCTTCTATCATTTTTTTTGCATGATGCATTAAAGGATAAAATCTTAAATTAAAATGTGCCGCATTCACAAGTTTTTTCTCTTTTGCAATTTTAATAAGCTCGTCAGCTTCAGAAGAATTCATAGCTAAAGGCTTTTCGCATATTACATGTTTGTTTGCCAATAAAGCATCTTTAGCAACTTTATAATGGAGGTAATTGGGAGTACACACATGAACTGATTCTATTTCTGGATCTTTCAATAATTCTTTGTAATCACCGTAATATTTTTCTACATTTAATAACTCTGCTTTTTGCTTTGCTACCTCTTGATTAACATCTGCAATTGCTACTACTTCTACAAATCCTAATCTTCTTAAAGCCTCAATATGTGCAGGTCCTATAAAACCCGTACCTATTATTCCAACCTTTATTTTTCTCATTTTTTACATCTCCTCCTCTACCCTAATTTAATCTAATATGGCAGCGCCGATGATCCCTGCATCATTTCCAAGCTCTGCTTTCCTTATGTCAGCATAAGGAAGGTCTTTGAATAAAATATTTTCTGACACTTCTTTTTTAAGAGGTTTTATGAGAAAATCCCCTGCATTTGCAACTCCGCCACCCAATATTATCACTTCAGGGTCAAACATGTTTATCACATTTACAATTCCAATAGCTAAGTATTTGACGTAGTCATTGAAAATTCGCATGGCGTCTTCATCATACTGCTTCGCAGCATCAATTACGTTTTTAGCCGTTATGCTGTTTATATCTCCATTTGCAAATTTTAAAATAAGAGAATTGGGATTCTTCTCTACCGCCTTTTTCCCTTCTCTTATTAAAGCAGTTGCTGAAGCATATGTTTCCAAACATCCAATCTTACCACAGTTACACCTTACACCATTGTCTCCTATCACTATGTGTCCAAGCTCAAGTGCAAAATGATGAGCACCGTTGTATATTTTGCCGTCGAGAATAAAGCCAGATCCTACTCCTGTACCTAAAGTAAGCGTGATAGAGGACTTTGAGCCTTTACCAGCGCCAAATATCGCCTCTGCCAAAGCCGCTACATTTGCATCATTGCCCATATATATTGGCAAATCAATGTATTTTCTTATTTCTTTTGCAAGGGGAACTTTTGTCCAAAAGAGATTCACCGCTCGTATTACTATGCCTTTTTCGCTATCTGCTACACCCGGGACTCCTATTCCCATTGACTTAATGTCACTTACACTTAGATTACTCCTCTTAATAAGTTCAAAAGCTATATCCGCTATGTCTTTGGCAATCGCCTCATAACCTCTTTCCGGTTTTGTCGGTCTGCTATCTGTAGCTACTATACGTCCTTCTTCATCCACTAATCCAACAGCTATGTTAGTGCCTCCAAGGTCAACGCCAATTCTCATTCTTCTCATCACCTTTATTATTTTTGTTAGCTATATTTTCTAAGAAAATTTAACCTCATGAAATGCAAGTTTCGTAAAATTATACAATGAATTGTTTTAGATAATTCTTGCTCATTATTAATGCACGTTTTTTATGCTCTAAAGAATCTTCAAAAGCTTTATCCTCCACTTCTATGCAAGCAGGACCTTCATATTTTATGTCATAAAGCGCTGATATAAATTTTTTCCAATCTATATCGCCAAGACCCGGAATTTTTGGTGATTGATATTCGAGAGGTGTTGCAAGAATTCCAACTTCATCCAATTTATTTTTAAAAATTTTAGTATCTTTAAAATGTATATGATGTATCTTATCTTTAAACTCATATAATGGCTTTATATAATCCATTTGTTGCCATACAAAATGTGAAGGATCGTAATTTAACCCAAAATTCTCACTTGGAATAAGTTCAAACATTCTTCGCCATATAGCAGGAGTGGTTGCTAAATTTTTCCCACCAGGCCATTCGTCATTTGTAAAAAGCATAGGACAATTTTCAATTAAAACTCTCACGTTGTGTTCTTCAGCGAATTTGATTATTGGTTTCCATACCTCTACAAACATTTTTAAGTTTTCTTCAACATTTTTAGTTTGATCTCTTCCAATAAAAGTATTGAAATTTTTTATGCCAAGTTTATTTGCCGCTTTTATTCCTTTTTTTATGTGTTCTATATAAAATTCACGCTTTTCCGGATCGGGATCTAAAGGATTAGGATAATATCCTAACGCTGAAATTTCTATACCTGCTTTATTGAGGTAATTCTTAATATAATTTGCTTTTCCCTCATCAATATCAGAAACATCTATATGAGTCACTCCTGCATATCGTCTCTCAGCTTCTCCTTTGGGCCAACACATAATCTCCACACATGAAAACTCATTTTGCGAAGCAAAATCTATAACTTCCTCAAAACTTAATTCTTCCAATATTGCGCTTACAAAACCCAGTTTCATTCGATGAGTTCCTCCTCTTTTATTTAGATAAGACATATAAGACATATATTTTTTAGTTAACCATCCATGCTTAAGCAAGCACAACCAGGAATGAAAATAGATTTCTAAATCTATTTTCGTGCTAAAATTCTTGCCCATTTCTAATCCCTAACTTTTTCTCCTTTTTACTTTGCTTTAAAGGGATAGGTTAATAAAAACCTACCCCTTTAACTATTAAATATCAACTATTAATAATTAGCATTGGGATCATAAAATTTATCTACATTTTCCGATGTTACTGTGGGAGCATCAAGTATAATTTTCCTCGGTATTGTTTTCTCCCATAATTCGCTTAATCCTTTACCCTCAAGATAATTTACAGCTAATCTTACAGCACTTCCACTCATCGTAGGAGCATATACAAAAGTAGCAGCCATTAATTTATCGTGGTTTTTTAACAATTCATAAACTTGTTTATTGCCACCAACTCCTGTAACAAACATTTCATTTTCTCTATTAGCATTTTTAATTGCTTGGATAACCCCTAATGCCATTTCATCATCTTCTGTATAAACAGCGTCTATTTTTGGTTGTGACTGTAATATATTTTGCATCACATTAAAAGACTTTTCTTTTTGAAAATCCCCAGGTTGCATTGCAACTACTTTAATGTCAGGATAATTTTTTATAACATCATTAAAGCCTTGTGTCCTTTCTGTAGTAACTGAGGAAGGAACACCAGTAATAACAACTACATTCCCTTTACCGTTTAGTCTTTTAGCAATATATTCTCCTGCCTCTCTACCTATTTGATAATTATCACCACCGATATAAACATCATAATTCTCACTATTTATAGCCCTATCTACAATAATTAAAGGAATCCCCGCTTTTTTAATTTTATCGGCAACAGGCGTCATTGCTGCAGACTCTATTGGAAGCATTACAATTGCATCAACTTTTTGTGTTATTAAATCCTCAATATCTGCAGTTTGTTTCATGGGGTTATCAGCAGTAGTTAATATATATTTTATATTTTTGTGACGTTCTGCTTCTTGTTTAGCATTTTGAATGATCGCCCCAAGCCATCCATGGTCTGCAGCAGGAAAAGAAAGACCTATTGTATACGTTTTTTCAGATGCTGTATTTTGAGGCTCTGCACTTTGGGTAGTTTGGTTTTGAGTACTTGCATTTTGTTGTTGATTAGTAGTTGTAGATGTTGAACTACATGCGACCATACTAAAAACTAAGCTTACCACTAAAAAGCTCGCCAAAAAAACTTTAACAATTCTCATTTGAAATTCCTCCTCTCGATATTATTTTTTATAGTATTATTTTTTATTTGAACCCCATTTATCTCTATGCTAAAATACATAAAGAGCGTTTTTAGGAGAAAGTGGGGTTCAAAATTATTTGGCACATCACTATCGGTTAAATTAAAATTAATCCTCTTTTTATTTGTTTTCTTTTTTTTGTAGTAAAACCGCACCTATGATAATTACACCTCTTACAAATCCTTGCAAATAAGGAGAGATATTAGACAAGTTCATTAAATTAGCTAACACACCTAAAATCAAAACACCTACTATAGTACCAAAAATTTTTCCTCTGCCACCTGATAATTTTGTTCCTCCAATTATGACTGCTGCTATGGAATCCAATTCGTAAAAAGTACCTGTGCTAGAAGAGGATATTGAATTTAATTGTGATGATTCTATCATTGCTGCAACTGATACAGTAAAGCCTAAAAACATATATACAAATAGTTTAACCTTATCAACATTAATACCAGAATATAAAGTAGCCTTTTCATTTCCACCTACTGCATATATGTATCTACCATACGGTGTTTTTTCTAGTATTACATATGCAATTAGATATACTATCAAGAAAATCCATACTGGAACTGGAATATAAAGTATCCGGCTATTTGCAATATTTGAATAAGCCATAATAGAACCATTTACACTGCCTCCATTTGCATAATACAGGATTAAAGACCGCGCAATAGTCATCATACCTAAAGTAACAATAAATGGTTCTATTTTAGCTTTTGTGATTATAAGCCCATTTATTAATCCTATAAAAATTCCAACTAATATTCCTATAACAATTGACAAGAATATACCACTACCAAAATTTTGTACAGTTAGTATTACTCCACCTATTAAAGCAAGAACTGACCCAACAGACAAATCTATACCACCCGATAAAATAACAAACGTCATACCTATAGCAATGATACCTATAATAGATGATTGTCTCAAAATATTAATGATATTTGTTAAAGTTAAAAAATATTTATTCACAAACGTAGCTAATATAATTAAAAGAATCAATGCTAGTAAAACACTATTGTTTTGATAGAAAGAGTGAAAAGTCTTCTTCTTGGCTAACTCTCTATTCACCTAGGACACTCCTTTCAGCTAATCCTGTAGCGTATAGCATTATCTCTTCTTCTGTAGCTTCTCCCCTATAGAATTCTCCTGTAATTTTTCCCTGCCACATAACTAGTATCCTGTCACATAACCCTAAAAGTTCTTGCATCTCTGAGGATATAACAATTATCCCTTTTCCCATATCAGCCAGTTTTTTTATTAAGTAATAAATCTCTCTTTTAGCACCGATATCAATACCTCTCGTTGGTTCATCCATAATATATATTTCAGAATTCTTTAGAATCCATTTTGCTAACACAACTTTTTGTTGATTTCCTCCACTTAGATATTTCACCTCCTTAACTAAACTTCCCACATCTATCGCTAAATCACGTGCAATATTTGTTACATCCGAAATTTCATTTTTCCTATCAATAAAAAATTTTAATTTTGCATATTTTTCCAAATTAGGTATAGTTATATTAGACTTTGCATCCATTTCGAGTATCAAACCTGTACTTTTTCTATCCTCTGTTGCAAGACATATACCTTTTTTTAAAGCATCTATCGGTGATTTGATATCAGTTAATTCACCTTTTACGTATATTTGCCCATCAAATTTTTTTCTAATGCCAAAAATTGTTTCAGCTAATTCTGTTCTACCAGCTCCAACCAGTCCAGCAATGCCTAAAATTTCTCCTTTTAACAACTTGAAATTTATATCTTTAACACTCTCACTAGTTAATTTTTCAACTCTTAATAGTTCCATCTTGGAACTTAATTCATGCCGAGGGAATAATTCATTCAGCTCTCTACCCACCATTAACTTAACAATTTCTTTTTCATCCACATCTTTTACATCTTTTGTTGCAATATATTTTCCATCTCTCAATACTGTAACTCTATCACATATTTCAATTATTTCTTTCAGACGATGAGAAATATACAAGATAGTTACACCCGAATTTTTTAACGATTTCATTAAAGCAAATAACTTTTCTATCTCTTTATCTGTCAAAACAGCTGTAGGTTCATCCATTATAAAAATCTTTGAATCTAAAGAAAGCGCTTTTGCAATTTCAACAATTTGCTGTTCTGCTATACCCAAGTTTTTTACTAATTCATACGGATTGACATTAAAACCTATACGCTGAAAAATTTTTCTTGTCCCTTCTGCCATTAAATTATAATCAACAAATAGTCCCTTCCTTGGCTCTCTTCCAAGAAAAATGTTTTCTGCCACTGACATATCCTGAATTAAATTAAATTCCTGAAAAATTGTGGCTATGCCAAGTTTTTGAGCTTGATCTGGACTTAATATATCTACTTTTTTTCCATCAATGAATATTTCCCCAGCATCTTTTGTATAAACTCCACTTAAAATTTTCATCAATGTAGACTTGCCTGCGCCATTTTCACCTACTATAGCATGAATTTCGCCTTTTTTTACTGAAAATGATACATTATCAAGAGCTTTTACGTTATAAAAAGATTTGGTAATACCCTTTATAACAATGTAATTTTCTTTATTCATATTCATATTTATCACTTCCTCATACAACTTTCCCTTATTATCAAACGATGTTCTAATACAATATTTCTATTCACAACATTTTCCCCTTTAATCAATTTGATAAGCATATCCATTGCAGTAGTCCCAATTTCATACATTGGCTGAGCTATAGTAGTTAATTCAGGCTTTATAATAGAAGCTAATTTAATATTATCAAATCCTACCACTGAAACCTCTTCCGGTACTTTAATGTTATTATCTATGCAATATCTTATAAAGCCTGCAGCCATATCATCCGATGCAGTAAATACAGCAGTTGCTTCGTTTTCTAAGATTTGCTTTGCATGTTTATAACCACTTTCGTAATAAAAGTCTCCTTCAAAAATAAGTTTTTCATCAATTTCTATTCCATATCTTTCAAGAGCCGCCTTATATCCTCTTAATCTATCTCTGGATAATACAATACCTTTAGGACCATTTATATAAGCAATTTTTTTATGGCCTAGCTTTATTAAATATTCAGTAGCTTCATAAGCAGCTTTAAAATTGTTGATAGAAACAGTAGGAATGTCTAAATTGTCTATATATTCACAAGCCACAACTACTGGACAAGTTTTAGTTAATTCCAAAATGTTAGTATAATTAACTCTTGCTGTTAAAAAGATAATTCCATCTGCTCCTCTTCTTTCTGTAAACCTTATATATTCAAGTTCTTTCTCCACATCATTATTGGTATTGCATAAAAGCACATTGTATCCGTTTGCATTTGCAACATCTTGCATACCCAAAAGTATTTTTGAGAAAAAAGTGTTAGTAATATCGGGAATCACAACAATAATCGTGTCAGTCTTATTTTGTCTAAAATTTTTAGCTATAGTGTTCGGTTTGTAATTTAGCTTTTTAATTGCATCCAAAACTTTTTGTTTTGTTTCGCTATTCACACCTCCCTGTTCATTTAAAACTCTTGAAACTGTAGCTGTAGAAACCCCAGCCAACTTTGCAACATCCCTTATTGTAGCCATTTACTCACACTCCTTGTAATCTATTACGTATGATTCAAAGACTTATTTTAATATGATTTACCGATTGTATATGTAATCGGTAACTATTTGTATAATATAAATATTCGACGTGAATTTGTAAATTCCTTCTTGCTTCTGAATGCCAAAACCTGTAATTTGTGTATTGTCTGGGATTCCTACAACTGTTTATTTAAATTTAGTTAATGAAATCTGTTACATCAGTATTAAATCGCAAATATACTTATTTTTTATCGTTTAATGTAATCGGTAACTATCTTTATATAATTATATATTCAACATTTTTTCAAAAATTCCTCCTTCATTTTTAAAAAAATTTTTCTCTTTATACCAGCACCTATTTTTCTTAAAAATCATAACTTATCCTCCAAACTTATTTTTTCATGTTCATTTTCGAAACCTGTTACATACATGATAAATGCGATATTTTAGGATATTTTTAATAATTTATGTAATCGGTAACTATCTTTTTATATTATATATTCGACATCTTTTTTAAAATTCCTTCTTTTACAGAGAAAAAAATTTATAAAAATTTTTAAACTCCCCGAAAACCTTTTTATGCCTTAAACTCTTCTATGGAACTCAACATATTCAAACTACTTACTGTTCGCAGTAAAAATTACATTAAATACTCCTACAACGCACTTTGCATTTAAAAGCTTAGTATAAATTTAAGGCAGAAACATACAGTTTCTGCCTTTCTATAATTTTACTTAATAAGTTTATCAAAAGTATCTTGCAGATTTTTTATGTCTTTCAAAGTTACATATTGTCCTATGCAATGTCCATTAACAAGCACATATTTATTTTCTGCATCTCTTTTAGCAAAGCTTATTTTTTCTACTTTGTCCTTGCCATACACATCAAAAGCAAAAGGTTGATCTGCTTGTGAAATATTTTTTCCTTCATCTAATCCACTAATTTGAAGTAACACTATTCCGTCTAAGAGATTGTCCACATCATCAGCTTTAATAGCTTTCCCATCAATTTTCCAGTTATCTTTTTCACCTTTTTGTATTTGATACTCTTTTCCATCTTGGTAGAAAACTAATTTAGTTATTTCATTCTTTGGAATAGACACTACAAATTTTTCCATATATTTATATACGTAATCATCTGTCAGAAAGAAATTCTCTAAAGAAGAAGCATTGACTCTGTAAATTTTATCTCCATCAGTTTTTGCATAATAACCCTCTTGGTAATTTTCTTTTACAGGAGATTTATTACCTATAAAAAGTGAATAGCTTTTTCCATTTTTCAAAGATACTTTTATCGCATAAGAAGGTTTGTCAAGACCATAAGTGGATAAATCACCTTCTAACGTTCTATCAAAAGTGAGAGATGTCAAGCTGTCTAATAATTCATCAACATAAATGCTATCTGCTTTGTAGTCAATAGGTTCTTTTATAAACCATGTATCGCCTTCTTTTTTAAAATCAATTAAAGTTTTCCCTTCTTTTTCTATTTTTAAAGAATTTACATCGTTATTTTTGAAGGTAAAAATTTTGTTGTCTTCTTTAACAGGTTTATTGGTCTTACTTTCATAAAAATAGTAGCCAAAAAGAACAGCGAATATTACCAGCAAAACAATAGTGGTTTTAAAAATCTTCATAATGTCTTCCTCCTATACCACATGTATCCTCCAATTATCCACATTACCAGTGGAATAGTTACAACTGTGGTATAAAAGAGTATAGCAGCTTGTTTGCCGGTTAGGAAAATCTGATTAAACTCAAGGGATTTAGGACGTATAGAAATCTGTGTTGTCTTATCCGCTAACCAGTTAGCACTGTTCATTAAAAAGTCTCTATTAGCTTCCAATGTAATTATTTTATCAGTAAACATCATGCTACTTCCAATAGCTACAATCTTCATTCCTGTCTTTGAATCGGATATAGCTAAGCCTAAGCTTAAAGGACCTTTGATATCACCTTTTTGAAAATTAGCATCTTTTGAGTTAAAATCGGTTTTACCCCAAGCTTTATCACTGGTTGAAAGCAATTGCTCTATAGTTATATTTTCTGTTGGTTTATCAGGATAAGAAATACTTCTTGACATTGGCATTACAACGTACAAGTTTGATAAATCCAATTTATTAGTTATAGTATGAAATTTGTACTGAGGAACTGGAGAAAGCGGGTCCATAAAATAATTCCTTCCTGGATCTACTACAACGTCATTGTCAAATTTTACACCCCAAGTAGACAAAAGCTCATTTACAGATTTTTGAGTCAAAGGCCCATATTCTGCCCCCATTGCAATGATTGCTTTTCCGCCTTTGTCAAAGTATTCTTTTAAAGCAGCCATTTCCTTGTCAGTAAAGTCTCTTCTTGGGTTAACAATAACTAATAAGTCTGTATTTTTTGGTATTCCTCCTGCCTGTCCTATATTTAAATCTTCTACATTATATCCTTCTCCTCTCAAAGCGTTTTTAAAAGTCACCAAATAGTCAATACTGTTTAATTCATCATGTCCTTGAAGAATATACGCATTTAATTTTTTAGGCTGTGTAACATCAATTATAGCCTGTGTAAACTGTTCTTCTCCATTAAAAGTAGCAGTATTAGGCTGACTACCCATGCCAAAAATATCATAAGAATTTACTATCTGTCTTTTTTCATTAGCACCACTTCCTGCAATAAAAAGCACTGTGTCATAATCCGTAATTCCATATCTTTGAGCAGTTGCCGGCTCCTTATCTGGGTCTACAAAATGGACAATTATTCTCTTTGAAACATTTCTGTATTGATCTAACAAACTTTTTACCATGTCTCTTGAAGTAGTACCCTCTTTGAAAAAGGCATAGACAGTTACATCTGTTTTTAGACTTTTCAAAACTTGTTTTGTTTGGTCAGAAAGGGTATATTGCTTGTTTTTAGTCAAATCCCACTTGACAGGCTTTTGCGTGACTATGACATTTGCCAATATTAAAATAGCCAGTAAAAGAGCTGTCATTATAAAAGCATTAGTCCCGTACTTTAGCCTTATATTATTCATCTTTTCTCCTCCTAACTCCAACGTCTTTTGTCTACAACACGAATTGTCAAGAAAATAAAGAATATAATTACACTTATGAAAAAGACTACATCACTTAAATTCACTAATCCATTTAGAAAATTATTTAGCCTGTCAAAGAAAGACAGATTCTGAAAAATAGTTTTTGCTTTTCCACTAAACACGTCTCCTAGCCAACTAATCAACCAAAGCACAAGAATTAAAGCAAATCCAATTACTCCAGCTATCATTTGATTTTCTGTAAGTGAAGAAGCAAAAAGCCCTATTGATATAAAAGTCACTCCTATTAGAAACACTCCAATATAACCTGCTATGATAGAACCCATATCTGGTGAAGAATACAATTTAAGATAAATGGGGTATAAAAAAGTTATTACAAGTGCTACTAAATACACAAACACTGTAGAAAAAAACTTGCCAATCACTATATCAGTAACTGTAACGGGTGACGTGAGTAAAAGTTGATCTGTTCCCGTCTTCATATCCTCTGAAATAAGTCTCATTGTCAAAATAGGACTTATAAACATAAAAACAGTGACCATACTACCTAAGATTGGAGTTAATATAGCATAATGAGTAGATAACACATAGGTTGTAAAAAAGTATCCAGATATCAAAAGATAAAATCCTAGCAGCACATAGGCAAGGGGGGAAAAGAAATAGCTTTTAAGCTCCCTCTTTAGTATTTCCCACATTTTCATCGTAACTTTCCTCCTCTGTTGTAAGTTCTAAAAATACTTCTTCAAGACTATAATTTAGCATTTTAAGTTCTAATATTGGAAAGCCTTTTTTGGCAAAAGCAAAAAACATATCTTTTCGAACATCTTTATCAGCAGAAGATTCCACTGTCAACTTTATCGTATTATCTGAATCAACTTCTGCTTCTACATTAGTTACTCCTTCAATCTCTTTTACACTGTTTACTACTTCTTCATAAGGCCCTTCCACTTTTATAAAATATCTCCTTGAATTTTGCAATGCAGTTGATAAATTCTCTGTCTTATCTATTGCAACAATTTTCCCTTTATTTATTATAATAACTCTGTCACATACCATACTAACTTCTGGCAATATATGAGTGCTTAAAATTATTGTATGCTTTTTCCCTAACTCTTTTATAATATCTCTTATTTCTTTAATTTGCTTAGGGTCAAGACCTACTGTCGGCTCATCTAATACCAAAACATCAGGGTCTCCTATGATTGCTTGTGCAAGTCCAACCCTTTGTTTATAACCTTTAGACAAGTTTTTTATAAGCCTTTTTCTCACATCAGTCAAACCAACTTCATGTATAATTCGTTCAACATCTTCTCTTCTCTTTTTTGGAGGAACACCTTTTATACCTCCTACAAAATGGAGATATGCCTCTACGGTCATATCTAAATACAAAGGAGGTACCTCTGGTAAATAACCAATATGTTTCTTTGCCTCTATCGGTTGTTCAACAATATCATATCCTGCAATTTTTATAGTACCGCTGGTAGGAGGCATATATCCTGTTATCATTTTCATAGTGGTAGTTTTACCAGCACCATTGGGCCCCAAAAAACCAACTATTTCTCCTTTATCGACAGAAAAGCTTATGTTATCTACTGCTTTACGAGTACCATAAACTTTTGTGACGTTTTTTAGCTCTATCATCATAGCAGTCTCAACCCTCCATTTTACATAGTGTGGAAATTATATCACAAAATTATTAAAAATTTGTGTACAAATTGTTAAGCATTAGTTAAGATTGTAACTTAAAGCAAAATGATAATAAGAAACTATGACAATAGTCGTCATAGCTTCTTATTATCCCATTACCACTAAAACCTGATGACTATTTCCCTTCTTTGTTAAATCAATAGTCTTATCTGTAACAAGCTCCCCATCTATATATACTTCTTTTACACCTTTGTTAACAGCATTGGGATTTCTTACATCTATTAGATATTTCGTATTCTTATAGTTATATTCTATCACATATTTATCCCAATTTTTTGGTATACAAGGGTCTATTATAAGTTTTTCTCCATATTTTTTCAAACCCAAGAGGTTCTCAATTGCTATTCTGTACATCCAACCTGCTGCGCCAGTATACCACGTCCAACCTCCTCTTCCTACATGAGGTTCTACCGCATACACATCTGCAGCCATGACATAGGGCTCTACTTTATACTTCATACACTCAATAGGGGTCCTGGTGTGATTTATAGGATTTATCATGTTGTAAAGTTGCCATGCTCTATCTCCTTCTCCTAGCTCTGCAAAGGCGAGTATTACCCATGCTGCCGCATGGGTGTATTGACCCCCATTTTCTCTAACTCCTGGAACATATCCTTTTATATACCCCGGATTTAAATCCCCGTTGTCAAAGGGAGGGGTTAAAAGCTTTATTATCCCTTCTTCCTCATTGACCAAATAATTTACAACAGCCTTCATTGCCTCTTTTACTCTTACTTCTTTTCCCGCTTTAGATATAACAGACCAAGATTGAGATATGGAATCAATTTTACATTCTGAATTGTCTACAGATCCTAAAGGTGTCCCATCGTCAAAGTAAGCCCTTCTGTACCAACTTCCGTCCCATGCATTTTCTTCTATAGCTTTTATTAATTTATTAGCTATTTCTTGATACTTTTTTGCATGTTCTTCATCCTTTTTAGTTTGACATATGGGCGAAAACTTCTGAAGAATAGTGTACAAAAACCAGCCAAGCCATACACTTTCCCCTTTTCCTTTGTTTCCTACCTTATTCATTCCGTCATTCCAGTCGCCAGCCCCCATCAAAGGCAAACCATGTTCTCCAAATTTTAACGAATAGTCTATAGCCCTTATGCAATGCTCATATACTGTACCTTTTGTTTCAGATATACGAGGTGTTGAATATCTTTCTTCCTCTTCTTCTTTTAAAGGCAAATCTTCTAAGTAATTTACTTCTATGTCCAGTATAGACCAATCTCCTGTCTTTTCTATATAGTCAGCTGTGACGTAAGGAAGCCACAACAAGTCATCGGCAAATTTTGTCCTTATACCTTTATTTAATACAGGATGCCACCAATGTTGCACATCTCCTTCAACAAACTGATGCTGGCAAGCGTTGACTATTTGATTTTTTGTAAATTCTGGCTCTAGATATACCATATTCATAGCATCCTGCAATTGGTCTCTAAAGCCATAAGCTCCTCCCGATTGATAAAAAGCTGACCTTGCCCACAATCTACACGCAATTGTTTGATAAGGCAGCCATCCATTTACAAGTAAATCCATTGACTTGTCAGGAGTTTTAATCTGTATCCTTCTTAGAAGCTCTTGCCAAAATTCTTGGACTCTTCGCAATTCATTCTGACAATTTTCAACATTTGTATACTTTAAAATCAACCTTTTTACTTCTTCTTCGTTTTTACCATGTCCTAATAAGATTGTAAATTGCTTTTCTTCTTTAGCTTTTACTTCTACATGAAATTGTATTGCAGCACAGGGGTCTAATGATGTTCCTGTAGAATTTGAGAGAGTCTCATATTCCAATGCTTGGGGTGAAGTTAAACTTGAAGCAACTCCTATAAACTCTGCCCTGTCGCCTGTAAATGAATATATCTTTTCTGAAGCTGACAAAAATGCTAATCTGTTAGCAAAATCTTCATTGTACACATTTTTAATCATTAATGCTCCTATTTTTTCATCGTACTTTGTAAATAGATACGGAAAAGTAATCTCATCAGTTACTCCTAAAACTGGCCTTATATAATAAGTTACTGTAAGTTTCCTGTTTTCATTTCCCAAATTTTTGATGGTAACTAAATTTATTTTTATCGAATCTTCCTTTGCTACAAATATCTTTAAGTGTTGGCTTAAACCACAGCATATTGTTTCAAATGAAGTATACCCAAAACCATGTTTTATATAATGAACTTTTGCTTTACCAGCAGGTAAAGGAGTAATTGACCATCTGTCCCCTGTTTCCTCATCTGTTAAATAAATTACCTCTCCATGGGGGTCTAAAACAGGGTCATTGTACCATGGAGTCAATTTGTATTCCCTGCTGTTTTCTGCCCAAGTATACCCTGCTCCTGTTTCTGACACCTGAAAGCCAAAAGAAGGGTTGGAAATCACATTTATCCAAGGAGCAGGAGTACTTTTGCCTTCCCACTTTATGATATACTCTTTGCCATCATAGCTAAATCCTCCAAAACCATTGTAATAATCTAATGGTAATTCCTCTAATTTGATTTCTTCAAAATTTTGTACTTTTTTGACCCGATTTTTAAGTTTTGGAGCGTTTTTTGTCTCTTTAATCATTATCTGGTCGTAAATAGATTCATTTCCTCCTTCAAACTTAAGGGCAACAACAGTATTTAAAAGATATACATCTTCCTCTTTTAAATTATTTTGCTGTAACAAATATACGCCTCCATATTTGCCAAAAATGTCATAAGAAAAGGTAGTATTAATTAATTCTTTTATCTTATCATGTAAGGGCTGTAGATAACCGCTTTTATCTTTATTTAATATCACAAGGTCAACATTTATCCCTTTCATTTTCCAATATTCATAAGCTTTTAAAAACCACTTTACCATTTCTATTTCTTCCATCTTTTCTATCTCTACTAACACAATTGGCAAATCTCCTGAAATCCCATATGCCCACAGACCAGATTGACCTTTTACATTTTTCAAAATCATCTCTTCTCTAAGCTTACGCTGAGGACTCACAAATAAAATGTGAGCCAACATTCTTTGCAAAAGGCCTAATTCTCTGGGTTTTAAATTAAGATAATCTAATTCTACCCTACTTCTTGTCCACGACACTTCAAAAGCTCTTTCTACTACATTTTCCTCTTTGTATTTTGCAGCAATTTTTATGGCTTCTTCTTTAGTTTCAGTTATTGCAGAAATATATACTACTTTTGCTACTTCCCCTGGCATTACTTTTACTCTTTTCCTTAAACTTACAATAGGATCGAGGACTGCTCCTTCTGTATTGGAAAGGGGCTGATCAGCTTCTAAAGCAATTGGATTTTTTAGACTTCTTCCTCTTCCTATAAATTTTGCTCTATCAGTTTCAAACTGAGTATCTCCCACAATTTCTCCACTTAAAACTGCTACCTTGTGCACAGCCCATAGTTTACTTTTTCCTTGTTCCCTTGGCTTTCTGCAGACTAAAATTGCATCTTCTTCCTTTAAAAATTCTGTTTTTACAAAAAGTTTATTAAAAGCAGGATGTGCCACATCTGTTGGCAAATCTATTAAGCTTATTTCTCCAAAACTTGTAATTTCTAATATTCTCGGATGTTTACTATGATTTTTTAAAGTCAATCGCCTTATCTCCACATCATCCTCTGGTGAAACGACTATCTCTAAGTGAGTATCTATATTTCCAACTCTTTTAAAGTATTCTGCTTTATCTGCAGAGAAAACAACCCTGTAATTCTGACCTTTTTCGTAAAAGGGAGCGTAAGTGGCTGACCATACAGTATTAGAGTTTATATTTTGAACAAATATAAAGGTACCAAAATCTTGCGCCAAGTCTTTCCTCCATCTTGTCAAGAAAATACCTTTGTTATTTTTACTGTATCCTGTCCCTTTTTCTGTAAGCATTACAAAATATCTTCCGCTTGACAAAATATGAACCTCTGGCAGCCAAGTTTTTGATTCTCCTAAAACCCTTACAAAGTCTCCATCTTCTTTGCGAACTTTTTGAATTTTTCTTGCTTCTTCTCTTTCTTCCCTCGTTATATCTAAATACATTGGCATTTTTTCTTGTAATAATATTTGAGTAGCTTTTATACTTGGGTCTTTATGAAATCTTTTTTGCATTATATTGTTATTTATAAAATTGTCTAAAGCCACAAAAGCCATACCTTGGTGATGAGCCATAAAGCTTTTGACTATCGCACTTTTCTTGCCAAAAGGAACTCTTTCTGGTGTATAATCTATCGCTTCATAAAAACCGTATTTCCCTTCAACTCCTTCTTTTTTAAGGAACCTTATGTTTTGTAGCACCCCTTCTACATCTACTCCAATAGCCAGCAAAGACCCATAAGGAGCTACTACTTTGTCGTGGGATAATCCCCTTTTAAGACCTAGACTTGGGACTCCAAAAGCTTTGTACTGATAATTCAAATTTATGTCAAAAGCGTAAAATCCGGACTCTGATATACCCCATGGAATTCCTAATTCTTTAGCATAATTTTTTTGCACTCTTACAGCAAAGGCATAAGTTTCATCCAATAAAGTATTTTGGTAATTTTTCATTATTAAAAGGGGCATAAAGTACTCAAACATCGTTCCAGACCAAGATACCAAGCCTTTATAACGATTTTCAATGGCAAGCATCCGGCCCAATTTAAACCAATGTTTTTTATCAATTTCTCTTTTTGCAATAGCAATAAAACTTGCTTGCCTTGCTTCCGAAGCCAACAAATCATAATAAGACTTTGTAAGTTTTTCCTCTTCAACATTGTACCCTATTGAGAATAATTGTCTTTTTTCGTCATACAAATGCCTGAACTCTGTTTTTTCTACCAAATTTTCAATTGTACTCTTTATATTTTCAATCTCTGCCTCCAACTTTTTAATTTTCTCCAGAGCCTGGGCAACTTTATCTTTTTGACTTTTTAACAAAGCTTTCTCCTCTTCTGTAGCTTTTTCAAAAACTTCTTCTATTTCTAATAAATAGTTTTTATAGACTTTTTCCAATTCTTTTGGAGATGAATGTTCTTCAAAAACCTCCTTATATCTTTTAAAAATTTCTTGCTCTTTCTGTCTTTCATCAAATTCTGTCCATGCTAAAAATTCTTTCATCTCCCTTTTTAAAGCCCCAATTATATTCTTTAACCTTTCAATATTTCCTACCTCATCTTCTGTACTTGAAAGTTTCTCACTAATTTTACTTAAGAATACCTCCCAATCAGATGGCATTAAAGTTTTTTTATTTAAAATGTTTCTAAAAATATCTTCAGTAATTCCTTCTATATCCAACATTTTGATAGTATCTTTTAAGCCTTTTGCCAATTCAATATCTATAAGAGGTTTATTTAAAAATTCACCTATTGCTTCCTTTACTGTAATCAAATAACCTACTAAATTTCCGCTATCGACAGTAGACACATAATAGGGCCTTAAAGGCTCTAAAGTCCTCGTATTGTACCAATTGTACAAATGGCCGTTCCATTTTTCCATTTTTTCAATTGTAGTGATGGTTTTTTTGATTCTTTCTACCATCTCAGTTGTGGTTATATAGCCTAAATCTCTTGCTCCAACTACTGAAACCAAGTAAAGTCCTATGTTTGTAGGTGACGTTCTCTCCGCAATCCCATTAGGCGGGTCTTCTTGAAAATTATCTGGTGGTAGATAATTCTGGCTTTCTGTCACAAAGTCTTCAAAAAATCTCCAGGTTTTTCTCGTTATTAAGCGCAATTCCTCCATTTCCTCATGTGACACAGTTTTTTCTTTTGAAATTATTGGCTGGCTTATATAAAAAGCAATGTAGGGAGAAATTGCCCAAAGGAAAAAAAGCACTATTGCCCCAATTAAATCTTGGGGTTTAAAATACATAACTAATGCAACTAATGCTAATCCCTCTACTAAAACTATCCACATTCTTTTAAAAAAACTTGCAAAGTCATTTCTAAGTCGCTTCTCCATGTCAGCAGCCGTAACCCATTCTAATAAATTCTTTCGAGTTATATACAGTCTCGTCAGTGTTCTAACTATTGCATCTGCCATCATATAAGCTTGATAGGGTAAAAACACAAAATTAAGTAATGATTGATAAAAAGCGGCTTCTATGCTTGTTATCACGGCTTTATGTCTTTTTTCCCAATAGTGTCTGAACTGGCCTTTAAAAATAGTGTCAACTAAAGCAGGTAGAATGGGGAAGAATACAGTTAAAATCGCAACCCCTAACCATAAAAAACTGCTTCCCGGCAAAAGGCTAAATCCTAAAAATAGCATTAACATCAAGGCAACTGAAACAACACTTCTTCTTAGGTTGTCCATAATTTTCCATTTAGTTATTAAAGAAAGGGGGTTTTTTACCATTTCTCCTTTTCTATTTTTTATTTTAGATTTCAAATAAGGCAATAACTGCCAATCCCCTCTTACCCATCTGTGCAGTCTCATGATATAGGAATTGTATTTAGCAGGATAGCCATCAATCAATTCTATATCACTGACAAGACCGGTTCGCACAAAGGACCCTTCTAAAAGGTCATGACTTAAAATAGAATTATCCGGTATAGTATCTCTTAAAAGTTCTCTAAATACATCTACATCGTATATTCCTTTACCTGTATATATGCCTTCTCCGAACAAATCCTGATAAACATCTGATACTGCTGTAGTATATGGATCTATACCGCCTTCTCCAGCATAGATTTTAGAAAACAGTGTAGCATTTGCGCTTTCTATATCAATGCCTATTCTAGGTTGCAATAGTCCATATCCCTCTACTACTACACCATAATCTCTGTCAATCACTGCTTTGTTTAAGGGATGCAACATAGTACCTACTAATTTTTTAGCAGTATCAATAGGCAAATTTGTATCTGCATCCAAAGTTATTACATATTTTATATTTAGTTTGGCAACATCTCCACTAACTACATAAAAACTCGTATCTTCCTTCCCTCTTAAAAGTTCATTAAATTCGACAAGAGCTCCTCTTTTTCTTTCCCAGCCCATCCAGCTTTTTTGCATTTGATTGTATTTTCTTTTTCTGTGGAAATAGTAAAATATCTTTTCGCCGTTTTTAGAATATTTCTCGTTTAACTTTTCAATTTGTTCCAAAGCACACTTTACAATCTTCTCATCCTCCGACATAACCTCAAAAGGAGCGTCTTTAAAATCCCCTAATAAGCCAAAATACAAATTCTTTTCTCTGTTGGCGTGATAATACACCTCAAGATTTTCAATCAGCTCTTTTGTCCTTTTTTCATCTGGCAAAAGAGAAGAAATAACTACCATTGTCTTAGCATCTTCAGGAATACCTTCTTTTAACTCAATTTTTGGCAATACTACTGGCTTAAAAATATGCACTAAAATCCAATTTACTAATTGAACTGACATTTCACTAAAAGGTATTAGAAGAATTACACCAGAGATAAATAATAGCCCCCATTTATTAGAAAAATTTGCTATATATTTTAATGCAAAAAACTCCTCTACCAATAGGAAGATTAAAATTAAACCTACATACAAAGTCTCTGGAGATTTTTTGGCAATTTTTCCCCAGCTTATTGTCCTTTTTGATTTGTTACTCAGCTTATTTTCAAGAATACTTCTTCCTTTGCCTACAAGGTAAAATCCTACATGGTTTATATATCCTAGTTTTCCCTCTTGTTCTGTCACTTCTTTTGCACATTCAATTGCCTTTTTAGCAACATAAGTTTCTGAAGTATTATAATATTTAGCTATTTTTTCTATTTCATGTCTGTAATAATCTCTTGATTCAAAATCCATCTTAGGATATGTACCGTCCGGGTCTTGCCTCAAAACTTGCTCTACGGAACTCAAACTTTCAAAAATTTGTTCCCAATCGAGAGAGGAAACAGTTCTTAAACTGGTAATAGCATTGCCTATAGAAATTTGCCTTTTTGCCTGTATTTGATGAGCCTTTTCTGCTACATCGTTAATGCTAGTATCATACTCCATTAAAATTTTTTCTATAGACTGTATGACATTAACAGAATTACTCCCTTCTTTTCTAAGTCTACTTACCAAATGTTCAATAAATTGTAGAGGGAATCTGTCTGCAACATTGATATTGTTCCTTATAAGCTTTTTCACTTCTTCATATTTCATTTCTTTTTCCAAAAGCAATGTGAGTATCTTTTCTGCTTTTTCCCTTTGGTGGCGAGTTTCTACAATTTTCTCGCAAATCTTTTTTATTTTCTCCACCAAAGCAATACGTATCATAAGGCTTAAAGCCCACAGCTCAGAGCTGGAAAGCAAAGCCTTTGTCTGATAAGCCTTTATAAAATTAATTATGGCTTTTTCATCAATTTTCCCATCAGTGTGAAGAACTAGCTCAAAGGCTATAGCATATATTCTTGGGTAACCTTTGAATAAACCATTTTTAAGCCCTGGAAGCCCCGAATAATAACTTTTTGACAAACTTTTCCTTATTTCCTTAACTTGCTCTTCGATTATATAAAAGTTATCTAACAACCACTCCTCTTCTTGAGAAATATAGACATCCTCTTCTTTTAAAATGCTGTTCAAATTTCTGTAAACATTCTTTATGTAGTTGTAGTTTTTATTCATCCGCGGAATTAGCAAATAGGATAATTTAGTTCTCTTCATTATGTTGTGATTCTGCGCTAGTTCTGCTGCATGTTTTTCCATTTCCTCCGAACTTAAAATAATATCGTCGAAATCTCCTATAGAATCTTCCTTACCCCATGTAGGCTTTTTTGAAATATGTACAACAAACGCGGCTATTAAAAGCAAGATAGCTCCTATCAACACATACTCCATAGTATGTCAACTCCCTCACTGCAATTTAGTGCTAAAAATATTATTCCCTCAAGTTTGAAATTTTAAAGCATAAAAAAATAAAAGCCCCTAATATTTAGGCTTTTATTACCACCATCCCTTTCTTTTAAAATACAAAATTTCTACAAAAGCTATAATTCCCATAACCGCCAGAGTAACAAAATAACCATATTCTGTATTAAGTTCAGGCATATTTTTAAAGTTCATCCCATAGATACCAGTAATAAGGGTTAGAGGCATAATTATAGTCGCTATAATTGTAAGAGTCTTCATAACCCCATTCATTCTATTTGATATGTAAGACATATAAAGGTCTAAAGTACCAGTGAGAAGGTCATAGTAAGTATCAATAAAGTCAAACAAGCGCATTATATGGTCATAAACGTCCATAAAGTACAATTTGTTTTCTTCTTTTATTATAACGAAGTCATGCCTTAAAAGCGTATTTAAAACCTCTCTTTGCGCTGTTATGATTTTTCTCAATTTCAACATGTTCTTTTTTAGAAGAAATATCTTACTTTGAATTTCTTTACTCTCTTTTTCAAAAATTTCTGCTTCAATTTCATCAATTTTATTTCCCACTTCATCTACAATAGGAAAATAATCATCTATAATTTCATCTGCAAGATTATAAAGCAAAAAATCAATTCCTCTCTCAAAAATATTCGCTGCGCTCTTTGCTTTTTCATAAACAGTATTCACAACTTCCATATTACCCCAATGAACTGTAACAATATAATTTTGAGAAACAAAAAGAAAAATTTCTGAAATTCTAAATTCCTCTTCCAATTTTCTCCCTTTAAAAACATTCATTACTATAAAGTAATAATCTTTGTAGTTTTCTACTTTAGACCGCTGCTTCCTATGGAGACAATCTTCTATAGTAAGAGGATGAAACTTAAAAACATCGCTTAATATTTTGATTTCAGAATCAGTTGGGTTTTCTAAATCAACCCATAAAAGATTTTTATTGTTAATTTTTTCTGTAATAGTATTAGGGGAAATACTGACAATTTCCCCTTGTGAATATGATAAACACCTAATCATTTCATTCCTCCCATACTTCTATATCTCTAAGCCACTTAGGATAATAATTTTTAACTACCCCTTTTGCAATTCTGCCCCATCCCGCAGGAAACCCTTCTATAGTAAAAAAAATCCAGCCGTCTTCTAAGTCCAATTCAAAAGTTTCTCCTTTTAAATATTTTTCCTTTTGTTCTCTTTCAAGTTCCAAAAGTCTTTTAGCTTGTAAAGTTTTAATTCCCATTGCCAACCAGTGAGAAGGCTCAAACCTGTTTTTCTTAAGCTCCCCTAACTGCCAACCGTATCTGTATACCTTTATATTACTCAAATCCGGTAAACCCTCTGGTACATGGTAAACAAAATCATTATGCACTTCAATATTTAGATTATCTAAGTCTAAATTAAGATATTTATCAGCAAAATCGTAAAATAGTTGTAATTCTTTTTGCTTTTTTCTGCCTTTTGTTTTTTTAAATCTAGAGTCTGGCTCTTCTTCCTCTTTTTTTCTCAGTTTCGCAATAAAATGTCCTTCTCCTCTCACCTTATGTGGCCATAATCTCATGCATTTTTTTAAATCTTCAGGACCTTCAACCCATTCGGGATGCCCTCTGTCAAAGAATTTGCTAATCTCACTTTCTTCAATTTCAAATTCAGGATGTTCTTCTAAAAATTTTTTTATAACTCCTTCATCCTCCTCAGGAGCAAAAGTACAGGTAGAATAAACCAAAATGCCTCCCTTTTTTAATAAAGGAGCTACACTTCGCAAAATATTTCTCTGTGTAATAGAACAACTCATGACATTATTTAAAGACCAAATTTTCCTTGCTGTAGGGTCTTTTCTAAACATTCCCTCTCCTGAGCAAGGAGCATCTACCAAAATTTTATCAAAATATCCTTCAAATGCGGTAGCCAACTTTTCAGGAGTTTCATTTGTTATGACAATATTTCTTATTCCCATTCTCTCTACATTTTCCACCAGTGCTTTTATTCTTTTTTTATCTATTTCATTAGCAACAATTATTCCTTCATCGCCAATTTTCGTAGCTATGTGGGTGGTTTTACCTCCCGGCGCTGCACTTACATCGAGAATCTTTTCCCCTGGTTTAGGGTCTAACACCTCCACAACTGCCATCGCTGTCGGCTCTTGAATATAGTAAAGTCCTAAAATATGGTACAAATGGTTGCCCGCCTTTTCTTCTTTATCATAATAAAACCCAGTTGGACACCAAGGAATTGGGGTTATCTCAAAAGGAACAATTTTTTTAAACTCTTCTACACCGATTTTTAATGTATTCACTCTTAAGCCTTTTTGAGACTTTTTGTCGTATTCCTTTAAAAAATCTTCATACTCTTCTTTAAGTAATTGCTCCATTCTTTTCAAAAACTCTTTTTTTACTGTAATTTTCATCTTATTACTACCCCTATCTTATTGATTGAATAATATACTGACAACTAATCTTTTAGATTACTAATAACTTTCCCATTATTTTCAGCTGATAATAATATTTTATCCAAAATAACCTGGTCTTTGTAGGCTTCCTCAAAAGTGGGTGTCTCACTAAATACAATTTTATCCTCTACTATATTTGTAAAAAAATTTATAAGGCTTGCCATGTGTAAATCTACCATCCATCCAAGAGAATACTTTTCTGTAGGATATATTGACTCCACATACTCGCTAAATTTGCTTTTTTTATCGTAATCGCCAATTATTTGGATATTATCTTGCTTTTTATATAATACAGCATAACGAGGATGTTTTGTAGATATTTTTATTGAGCCCTTTGTACCGTATATTTCAAATCGAGTCTCCTCCTCAAGGTCGGCAGATATCCTTGAGGCTTCGATACTTCCCCATCCTCCATTTTTCATTTCTATTTCTACATTTGTCCAGTCATCTACATCCACTTCTTCATAAATTTCAGAGCCTTTGGATACAGGCCTTTTTTTAAAATATGTCTTAGAATTTGATCTTAAAGACTTTATTTCTCCCATCATAAATCTTACTGCATCCACAAGGTGTATCCCCATGTCAACTATTGCTCCACCACCAGAAGTAGCTTTTTTCATTTTCCAGGACATAGGCCTTTTAGGGTCCATATAGCCCGAATGAAGCATCAACGCCTTAAAATTTAAAATTTCACCTATCTCTCCATTTTTTATCATGTCTCTTGCCTGGTTTACAGCGGGCATAAACCTATACATTAAAGCTGTTTGATGTATTATCCTTTTTTCTTTTGCCTTTTCCATTATTTCATAGGCTTCTTTGCCGTTAACTCCTATTGGCTTCTCAAGATATAATGGAATGCCTTTTTCTATCACTTTCATCGCCTGTTCATAATGAAGGTAATTAGGGGTACATATGTCGACAGCATCAAGGCCACCCTCTTCCAACATTTCTTCAATACTTTTTACACCTTTTTCAAAAAAATGTGGTATATCTTCTATGTTATTCTTGTACACAGGTCCAAGTTTCACTTCAAAAGGAAGGTTTTTAAATATTAAAGGCATTGAAAAACAAGCTATAGAATGGATTGTCCCAATAAAGCCAAGCCCTATAAAGCCAAGTTTTATTTCTTTTTTTGACATCCAAATCACCTCTTTATAAAATTACGATATATTTTAATTATAACATTAATAAAGCATCGAGTAGGAGCTGAATAATTATTTTATTCAGCGTCCTCTCACACCACCGTACGTACCGTTCGGTATACGGCGGTTCATTAGGAATTGTGTACAATTAGATATCTTTGGGATAAACTCTTATAACCTATGCTTTCAAAGTATTTATTTGTAAGAGTCTTATTTAGGATTGGGCTATTGGATATTCTCCAGTAGCCTTTCCTTGTATTGGCGTATTCCCAGGCTTTTTGTTCTTCTACTCCTAGTTTTACTAAGTTATCATGCTTCGTTTTTATCTTCTTCCATTGTTTCCATATACATGCCCTTAGTCTTCGCCTTATCCATTCGTCAAGGGTTTTCATTATGCTTTTCGCGTCTGCTAATCCAAAATAGTTGACCCATCCTGTTGTTATTTGATTTAGTCTTTTTATTCTGTTTTCCATGCTTATTCCCTTGTTCCGATTGGTTATTTCTCTTACTTTTTCCTTAAACCTTTTGATGGATTTTTCATGGATTCTTATTCTTACTTCGTTTTCTTTTGTATAGAATGAAAATCCAAGAAATTTTCTTCTCCATGGTCTATCTACAGCACTTTTTGCTTCGTTGACTTTTAGTTTTAATTTGCTTTCTATGAACTTCTTTATGCTCTTCATTACTCTGTTTCCTGCAGACCTGCTTTTTACATATATGTTGCAGTCATCTGCATATCGGCAGAATTTATGCCCTCGTTTCTCAAGTTCTTTGTCTAGTTCGTCCAACATTATGTTTGCTAATAGGGGACTTAATGGCCCTCCTTGGGGTGTCCCTTCTTCTGTTGATACTTTGATTCCGTTTATCATTACTCCTGATTCTAGGTATCTTCGTATTAACTTTAGTACCCTTTTATCTCCTATCCGCTTTTCTAGTTTGGACATTATTATGTCGTGGTTTACTCTGTCAAAGAACTTTTCTAAGTCCATATCTACAACCCACGTGTATCCTTCATTTATGTATGCTTCTGCGGCTTTTATTGCGTCTTTTGCACTGCGTCCTGGTCTGAATCCATAACTGCTATCTGAAAATGTATGGTTGTAGACTTTATTTAGTATTTGGGCTATTGCTTGTTGTATTAGTCTGTCTAGTACTGTAGGTATTCCTAGTAGTCTTACTCCTCCATCTGGTTTGGGAATTTCTACTCTTCGCACTGGTTGTGGTTTGTATTTCCCCTCCAGCAGTTGTTGTTTTATGGTTGCCCAGTTTTCTTTGAGATACGGTAGAAGTTCATCTACTTCCATCCCATCGACTCCATGGCTTCCTTTATTTGCAACAACGCGCTTGTATGCTGCTTCCATGTTCCTTCGTTCTACTATCATTTCAAGCATCTTGCTGGTATATCTTTGTACTTCGTTTCTTCCATCTTCCGACGCCGATGATATACTATGCACTTCCGTTGTCTTTTGAAATTCCATTTCTCTATTCAACGGATAGCCTCTTTGTTGAGTTGTCTGCAGTCTCTGCATATCTTTCGAGTCCATAAGATTTCCAAAACCTCCTAACGTTCGGTCCTTCCTTATCTATTCATGTCTAGATAAGTACTATGACCTCTGCTGACTTCTCAAGGTTCAGCCATACATCACTGCATGGGTTCTCACTTCAGATTTTACTTCCATGACTTATCCTTGAGACCTCCCCGGGTAAGAACGATAACTTTCATCTCATATATCTGCCAGATTTACTGTATGGGATTCGGGTAGTGTTGGACTTCGTTTTGTTACGCAAACTCATCCATCCCAATTCAGCCTCTTATCTGGTTCTTGTTCATCAGACCGAGATTTTGCCTTAAGCTTCCTTCAGATTCCACCTCACGATGGACACCCTTGCTTTTGGCTAGTGGTTCCCACTACCAAGCCCACAGCGGACTTTCACCGCCTAGCTATCGCCCATGCCGGGCGCACATAAAAAAGAACAACCCCTTTTAAAAGGGACTGTTCTTTTACAATTATACACAAACCATTTCTTTATTGTATGTTTCTTCTATAAAATCCGAAATAATAGGTCCAATCTTATCTATATCCACCAAAAAAGAGTCATGACCTTGCATTGAAGATATTTCTTCAAATTTGCCACACCCTCCTGAAGCATTAAGTTTTTTAATGAAATCCCTCATGTACTTAGAAGGAAAAATCATATCTGTATCTATCCCTATCATGAGTATTTCCGCTTTAATCCTTTTAAGTGCCATCTTCAAAGAACCATAAGGCTTCGTAATGTCATGTTCATTCATAGCCCATAAAATATATAAATATGAATTTGCATCAAACCTGTTTATAAAAGACAAACCATGATAGTTGAGGTAATTTTCCACTTCAAAATTGTTTTCATCTCTTAACCTATCAAATCTATAGTCAAATAAATCACCACTTTTGTAGGTTATCATTCCCAGCATTCTGGCAGTGCTCAATCCTTTATCAGGTTTATGGGGCTTATCATAGTAATCACCGCCGTAAAAATGTGGGTCATTTAGTATGCATTGTATTCCTACATGATTATACGCAATATTAAGAGGAGTAAGCTTATAATCAGCAGCTATGACAATAGATTTATCCACTAAATCCGGGTATGTCACTGCCAACTCTAAAGCCTGCATTCCTCCCATAGACCCTCCAATAGCGACTTTTATCCGGTCTATGCCAAGATAATCTAGAAGAAGTTTCTGCACTCTCACCATGTCTCTTATATTAATTTTTGGAAACCTTAAACCGTAAGGTTTTCCTGTTTTAGGGTCTATAGAAGAAGGGCCTGTCGTTCCATAACAACTGCCAAGAAAGTTAGAGCATATGACAAAATACTTATCTGTATCAATATACTTGCCCGGACCAATTAAAGGGTCCCACCAGCCCACGTTATTTTTCCCAGGATGCATACCTGCTGCATGGGCACTGCCACTTAAAGCGTGTTCCACAAGTATCACGTTATTTTTTTCTTTATTTAATTTTCCATAAGTTTCATAAACAATAGTAAGTTCATCAAAGCTATATCCACTTTCTGTAGTGAATATATTTTTCCCTTTTAGTGTAACCTTTTTTTCCTCAACTATCATTTACATCAACCTTTCCTTATCTATTCTTGCGATGCATAAAGGGCATTATCAAGGTCTTCTAATATATCTTCTATGTCTTCCAGCCCTACAGAAAGTCTTATCATATCCTCCGTAACACCAGAAGCTAACTGTTCTTCTTTTGATAACTGCTGATGGGTCGTGCTGGCTGGATGTATAACCAAAGACTTTGCATCCCCTATATTAGCAAGATGAGTAAATAATTTTAAACTCTCTATAAACTTAATGCCTGCTTTTAATCCACCTTTTATACCAAAAGTCAAAACTCCTCCTTGCCCTCTTGGCAAATACTTTTGTGCCAAAGCATAATAGGGACTTGATTTAAGTCCTGGATAATTCACCCACGAAACGTAGGGATGAGAAGCTAAAAACTCTGCAACTTTTAAAGCATTTTGACTGTGCCTTTCCATCCTAAGAGATAGAGTCTCTAATCCTTGTGCGAATAAAAATGCATTAAATGGACTCAAAGCAGTACCCAAATCCCTTAAAAGCTGCACCCTCGCTTTTACAATATAAGCTGCTTCGCCTACATCTTTTACATACCTTATACCATGATAACTTGGATCTGGTTCTGTAAGTTCTGGAAACTTTCCATTGTCCCAATTAAATTTTCCAGAATCTACTATAACTCCACCTATAGAAGTCCCATGTCCACCTATAAATTTAGTCGCCGAATGTACCACTATATCAGCCCCAAACTCGATAGGCCGTGCAAGGTAAGGAGTTGCAAAAGTATTATCTACAATGAGAGGAATTCCTGCAGTGTGGGCAATTTCTGCTATTTTTTCAATGTCAGCCACGTCAATCTTTGGATTGCCAATAGTCTCAACGTACAAAGCTTTTGTGTTATCTGTTATTTGACTTTTAAAGTTTTCAGGATTGCTGGGGTCCACAAACTTAAAATTTATACCAAACTTTTTCAAAGTAGTCGCAAAAAGATTATAAGTCCCTCCATAAAGATTGGTAGAAGATACAATCTCGTCTCCTACTCCTGCGATATTAGTAACTGCCAGCGTTATAGCTGCTTGACCTGAAGATACAGCAAGGGCACCTACCCCACCTTCTAATGCAGCTATTCTCTTTTCAAAAACGTCAACTGTGGGGTTCATCATTCGAGTATATATATACCCTTCTTCTTTTAAGGCAAAGAGGTCTGCAGCGTGCTCAGTACTTTTAAAAGCAAAGGAAGAAGTTTGATATATAGGAAGGGCTACAGCTCCCGTAGTTGGGTCAGGCTCCCACCCTTCATGAATTGCCAAAGTTGAAAAACCATATTTTTTAGACATACTTTTAACTCCTTTCACAAAATTTTTTTAAATCACTTCTACAAAATCCTCAAATTTACTTACTTCTTCTGTTATATCCTCTTGCAAAACTTTAAAAATAGTTTTTATCTCGGTTATTTTTTCTAATTTTTCTGTAAATGTCTCAACACTTTTCTTCATTTTAACAATAGCTGTAAATGTGCCGTTTTCATAGGAAGATTCCACAATTGATACTTTTTGTTCTTTTAAAAACTTTAAAACTTTTTTCAAACCTAAAATATTTTCTTTATGAGTTTCAAGCCTTATATAAAAAGTATCTGTAAAACTTCCCTGACGAATTGGAAGAAAGTTTATCCTCTTATTATCTTTGATATCATAGTTTAACAATATATCAATTAAATCTGCCACTACAGCATCCCCTGTAGGAAGTTCTCCAGCACCTTTTCCTACAAAAACATATTCACCAAAACTATCCCCTCTAAGTATGATAGCATTATTTACGTCGTTTATCCTTGACAAAATATTATTTTCTTCGACTAAAACTGGTTCCACTCCTGCAAAGATGCCATCTTTGACTTTTTTGCCCCAGGCAAATAATTTTATTTTATATCCCCACTTATTGATGTAATTTAAATCTTGAGTCGTGATTTCGTCTATTCCTTTTCTGGTTATAGAATTTACTGGCACGTTTATATTGAACACTTTCCTCATTAATATAGCAAGTTTATAAAGGGCATCAAAGCCTTTTACGTCATAATCGGGATTTGCTTCTGCATATCCTAATTGCTGGGCTTCTTTAAGTGCTTCTTTATAACTTCTACCTTCAGTAGTCATTTTGGTGAGAATATAATTAGTAGTGCCATTTATTATACCGCCTACAAAATCTATTTCATCTGTAATTTTTAATCTATCAATTTGATGCAGTATAGGTATAGCCCCACCTACACTTGCCTCACATTTTAGAAATACTCTATTCTTTTCTGCTATTTCATTTAATTCTTCTCCATGCTTAGCTATCAATTCTTTATTTGCAGTGATTACATGCTTCCCTGAAGCCAAAGCCTCCTTCACATATTCGTAAGCTGGAGAAATACCTCCTATTGCTTCAATAACTATTTTTATCTCTTTATCTTTCAAAATTTCTTCAGCATTTTGGGTAAGTAGTCCTTCTACCTTCACTTTCCTTGGCTTATTGAGATTTTTCACGAGTATCTTCTTTATCTCAGGATAAACCCCTGTACTCTCCCTTATATGACCTCCTCTTGAAGTTATCAATTTATATACTCCTGTTCCTACTGTTCCAAGTCCTAATAATCCGATTTTTATTTTCATGTCACACCTCCAAATAAATTTTTAGGCCCTCTTCTCAATGAGAAGAGGGCCTAATAATCCGCCACTCCTCTCATCTCTCAGGTTAGACACCCTAACCTGCAGGATTTGGCACCAGACGCATATAAATGCCGGTTGCCGGGTTTCATCGGGCCAGTCCCTCCACCACTCTTGATAAGAGGTTTGTGTGTAATATATTCAATTTTGCATGTTGTAATCTATGTTATCACTTTGAAACTGTAAAGTCAAGAACTTTTTTTGTACTCTTTCTTAAATTTTTTCTAAATTTTAATATACGCCGATTTTTTTTAGTGGTATAATAATATTGTATAATATTTATACTCTATCGATTATAAAAATTTAATATTTGCCACATGGGGTGCCGGCGTAACCGGCTGAGAAAAAGGTGTTGCCTTTTAACCCATCGAACCTGTTAGGTTAGTACCTGCGTAGGGATGTGGTCATCTGCCATGGCTATAATCCCCATGGTTTATTTATTTTTTAAGGAGGTTTTTATTATGACACAATTGGAATACGCCCTTTCAGGCATTGTCACAAAAGAGATGAAAATAGTCGCAGAGTATGAAGGAGTAGACGAAGAATTTATTTTAGAAGGAGTTAAAAAAGGAGAAATAGTAATACCATCAAACATCAACCACAAAAACCTCATTCCCAAAGGCATAGGAAGGGGTTTATCGACAAAAGTAAATGCCAATATAGGAACCTCTGATGCATACCCTGAAATTGAAAAAGAAATTGAAAAATTAAATGTTGCTGTAAAAGCTGGAGCAGATGCGGTAATGGATTTAAGCACAGGGGGCGACATTAACCAATCTCGTAGAAAAATACTTGAAAATTCCCCTGTCCCTGTAGGCACTGTCCCTATGTATCAAGCAGCTGTAGAATCTATATCCAAATACGGTAGCATTGTAGCTATGCCTGAAGAATTTATTTTTGAAGTTATAGAAGAACAAGCAAAAGACGGGGTTGATTTTATTACAGTCCACTGTGGTCTAACATTTGAATCATTGAAAAAGCTTAAAGACAACGGCCGAGTGATGGATATAGTAAGCCGCGGTGGCTCCTTTACAATTGCTTGGATGCTCCATAACGACAAAGAAAATCCTTTGTATAAACATTTTGATAGGCTCCT
Organism: Thermoanaerobacter ethanolicus JW 200; assembly: GCF_003722315.1. Taxonomy (NCBI): domain Bacteria; kingdom Bacillati; phylum Bacillota; class Clostridia; order Thermoanaerobacterales; family Thermoanaerobacteraceae; genus Thermoanaerobacter; species Thermoanaerobacter ethanolicus. The sequence goes on from NZ_CP033580.1 coordinate 2,628,327, forward strand.
TGATATTGCTAAAAAATATGACATAACTCTAAGCTTAGGAGATGGACTGCGTCCAGGTTGTCTTGAAGATGCTACAGACGCAGCACAAATTCAAGAACTTATAATCCTTGGCGAATTGGTAAAGAAATCTCGAGAGGCAGGAGTTCAAGTTATGGTAGAAGGACCCGGGCATGTGCCAATTGACCAAATTGAAGCAAATGTAAAACTTCAAAAACAACTTTGTCACAACGCTCCTTTTTATGTGCTTGGCCCTATTGTGACTGATATAGCTCCTGGTTATGACCACATAACTTCAGCAATCGGAGGAGCAATTGCAGCAGCTTCTGGTGCTGATTTCCTTTGCTATGTTACACCCGCTGAACATCTCGGACTTCCAGACAAAGAAGATGTCAAAGAAGGCGTTATTGCAGCAAAAATAGCTGCCCATGCTGCAGATATCGCAAAAGGCGTAAAAGGTGCTAAAGAAAAAGATTTAACTATGGCTAGAGCTAGAAAAGCCTTAAACTGGGATGACCAAATAAAGCTTTCTATAGACCCTGATAAAGCTTTTAAATATCGCGTCAATAAAAACATATCTACAGCCAAAACTTGCAGTATGTGCGGAAAATTCTGCGCTATGAAAATTGTCAGTGAGTACCTTGGAACTTCAACTATGACTTGCTAATACCTTTGCCTTATTTACATTCCCCCCTTGATTTTCTTTGCTAATTTCTGCTATAATAGAGGAAAACATCAAGGGGGTATTTTTTATGGAAAAGTGGCAGTGCACAGTATGCGGGTACATCTATGATCCAGAAGAAGGAGACCCATCACAAGGAATTGAACCAGGAACTCCTTTTGAAGAATTGCCTGATGATTGGGTCTGCCCGGACTGTGGAGTAGGAAAAGATATGTTTGAAAAAATGTGAGGGAGCAATTGCTCTCTCTTTTTATTGATTTTTAATAAGATTCATATTATTATAGTTGTATGAAATCATTATGCTCAAACAAAGATATAATCAAACTGTGGAGGGCGTGTAAATTTAATGAGTGAAGGTTTTAGGAGGTTAACTCCTGAAGAAGCTTTAGAAATTATAAAAAAGCAACAGCGAGGAAAATTAAAAATATTCTTAGGATATGCTCCTGGTGTTGGAAAAACTTATGCAATGCTCAATGAAGGCAACAGGCGTCTTAAAAGAGGTCAAGATGTAGTAATAGGTTATGTGGAAACTCATGGAAGAAAAGAGACAGAAGCACAAATAGGAAATTTAGAAATAATCCCGCGAAAAAAAATTGAATACCACGGCATGATATTAGAAGAAATGGATACCGACGCCATAATTGCTCGTAAACCAGAAGTAGTTTTGATAGATGAATTGGCACATACGAATGCGCCTGGCTCTAAGCACAAAAAAAGATATGAAGATGTGGAAGAAATTTTGCGCCATGGAATAAATGTAATTACAACACTTAACATCCAACATTTAGAAAGTTTAAATGACGTTATTCAACAAATCACAGGTGTTGCTGTAAGAGAAACAATCCCTGACAGCATAGTCGATAGCGCAGATGAAATTGTTGCTGTAGATTTGACTCCTGATGCTTTGCTTAATCGATTAAAAAGAGGAGATATTTATCCAGTAAGCAAAGTCGATGAGTGTCTATCTAACTTTTTTAGAAAGGGAAATTTAAATGCTTTAAGAGAGTTAATGCTAAGACTTACCGCCGAAGAAGTAGATATAGAATTAGAAGAATATATGAAAGAGCATGGAATAACTGATACATGGGAAACAAATGAAAAAATAATGGTGTGTATAACACCAAATCCACTATCTAAAAAGCTTATAAGAAGGGGTGCAAGGAGAGCAAGAAGATTCAAATGTGATTGGGTAGTAGTGTATGTAAACTGTACACATTTTCTTGCACCTAAACTTACTGAAAAAGATAAAGAAGTTTTAGAAAGCCATTTTATGTTAGCAAAACAATTAGGAGCAGAAGTCTACACATTGACAGGAAAAAGCGTGTCTGATGAGCTTTTAAAATTTGCAAAGCAAATGCACATTACACAAATAATAATAGGGCATTCTCAAAGGTCAAGACTGCAAACCTTTTTTAGAGGTTCTACTGTTATAAAGTTAATTAAAAAAGCAAAAAATATAGAAATTCACGTAATACCTTATAAATAACTTCTTCATTACTAAAAGGAGCAGTGAAAAATGGAAAACAAATTTAGAATCTCACTTATAACTTTTTTGTTAATTTTAGCAATAACCATGACAATGGTATTAGTTTTTCACCAACCTCCCTATATACCGCTTTTTATAAGCTATATAATAACCTTTGCTATTGTTTTGATAAACGGTTTTTCGCCTCAAGAACTTGTCAATATGTCAATTAAAGGAATTAAAAAAGGTATAAATGTGATGATTATACTCCTTTTGATAGGAGCCCTCGTTGCCTTGTGGAAACAGAATGGAACCCTTCCTGCTCTTATTTACTACGCCTCCCACTTTTTAAAACCACAAGCTTTTTTGGTGGTGTCTTTTATCACAACCTCTATTATCTCAATGATTTTAGGTACAGCTGTAGGAACCGCTAGTACTATTGGGATAGTAATAATGGGACTAGCCCATGGCTTTAGCTATTCTCTTCCAATAGTTGCTGGTGCAGTAATATCCGGTTCTTTTATAGGAGATAGGACTTCTCCCCTTGCAGGAAATGTTATTCTTCTGTCAGATATGGGAGAAATTGAACAATACAATGTACTTAAATCTCTTTTTAAAACCGCGATTCCTACTTTTGTATTAACTGGTTTATTGTACTATCTTTTAAGTCTTCACATTAATATTTCTTCGCCGCACACCTTTGACAATCTTGCAGCTATAATTTTGAAAAATTATAAAATAAACTTTTTCTTGTTTTTAGCTCCTATAATGATTATAACGTTGGCTTTTTTCAGGATTTCTACAAAGATAAATCTTTCAATTGCTGTCCTTCTCTCCTACTTTGTCTCTTTACTAAATGGTTATAACCCTATAGATTCTTTAAAAGTCATTATGTTGGGAAATATATCTAATATTCCAGAATTTAAATCTATCTTTTCAGGAGGAGGTATGATTTCAATCTTCCCAATGATAGGAGTAGTAACCTTTGCTACCGCTCTCTCTGGAATATTAGAAGGGACAGGAATTATAAAAGCAGTTTTTAGAAAAGCCCAAAAAATTAAAAACCCTAAAATTGCCTATTTGGTCACAATGTTATTAAGCACTTTAATGGCAGTAATAACTTGCAATCAAGCCCTTTCTGTAATTTTACCTTCCCGCATAATGTTAGACGTATTTAGAAATCTTAACGTAAAAAGTGATATGATGGTAAGAGCAATAGCAGATTCAGGCATGATACTTGCCGGTATAATACCTTGGAATTTAGCAGCAATGCTTCCTTCTGCAGTTTTAGGAGTAAAAGTCATTGACTATCTTCCCTATGCTTATTTAAATCTATTATTCCCTATATTATCAATACTTATCGTGTTTATAGAAAGTAATAAACAATATAGCAATGCTACAATAGAAGAATTTTAAAAAAGCAGGATTTTATTCCTGCTTTTATATCGCATATTTTAAGTTTGTATAATAAGGTAGCCCTTCTACCATAGGGACCTTCACTTCTCCTTGTATAAGGGGTCTTGCATAATCAAAAAATTCTTCAGTGACATAATTACCTTCTTCATTTATCCAATTTAAAGGCACTTTTTTCTCCTTGTTACACACTTTATCAACATCTACAATATCCGTTTTAACAGTGTATTGGTAATTTCTTTCTCTTACAAGGCTTATCATTTTCCCGGTTTCACCACATAACGCATACTTTACTGCTTCCCTCCCCAACATTTCAGCTTCTTCAAAATCCACTTTAGATGCCAAGTGCATTGCACATCTTTGCGTTACACCAAGTCTGGTCATTTTGACACGTTTATATATTTTCTCTTTTACAAGCTTTTCTATATAGTCTCCTACTCCTCCCAGTTGAGGATGACCAAAAGCATCTTTATGATAAGCATTTTCTTTTCTTCCAATGTAATTCCCTTTTTCATCCATAAGTCCTTCTGATACAGTTATAAAGACATTGCCATATTCCTTATAAGCTTTATTTACATCCTCTAAAAATCTTTCCTCATTAAAAGGTATCTCAGGAAGATAAATAAGTTGTTTCAAATGGGGCAATCTTTCTTTAACCAAAGCAGAAGAAGCGGTAAGCCAACCTGCATTTCTGCCCATCACTTCGAGTACGTTAATTGTCTTAGTCTCATACACTTCCGCATCTAAAGCAAGTTCTAAAGTAGTTGTGGCTATATATTTTGCCGCACTTCCAAAACCAGGAGAATGATCTGTAAACATCAAATCGTTATCAATAGTCTTAGGAATTCCAATTACATTTATTTCAAAACCTATTTCTCTTGCATATTTACTGACTTTGTCAACGGCATCCATAGAATCATTGCCACCTATGTAGAAAAAATATTTAATGTTGTATTTCTTAAAAATTTCTATTAACTTTTTGTATTCCTCTTCATCCTCTAAATAGTCTTTTAACCTATATCGGCACGACCCTAATGCAGCCGCAGGGCTAAATCTCATTTGTTTTATTCTTTCATAGGGAATATCAAATATGTCAATAATATTGCCTTTTATTATACCTTCTATGCCGTTTATCCCACCATAAACTTTACCAATTTTCTCCGAGCGTGAAGCTTCCATTATAGCTCCATACAGACTGGAATTAATAACAGCTGTAGGACCACCCGATTGTGCTATAAGACAATTGCTTTTAGTATACATAATATACCCCCATTGTGATATTCTATTAGAAATTATAAAGTAATTCAGATATATTATATCACAAAAAGAAATATAATAATAATTTTTGATAAAATTTTATCAACCCTTCTTGCAAAAAGCAAAAAAATATAGCAAAATTATAATAAATAACGCATTCATCTTAAAAATACGGAGGGAGACATTATGGATGTAATTGAATTAGCTGCTCATTTGATGGCATTATCAGCGAGAACAGCACCTAAAGCAACTGGAAAAGACTTTATAGAAACAAAAGTAATTACAGGTGAAGACCTCGTAATGTTAAAAGAGGATATGATGAAATATGGCGAAGAATCCGGAAAGAAAAATTTTGACAGGGATGCAAAAAACGTCGCTAACTCCAGTGCAGTACTTTTAATTTCATTAAATAAACCAGAAAAAGTTGGACTAAATTGCGGCGCCTGCGGTTATAATCTTTGCACTAGTCTAAGGGATTTTAGAGAAGGTACAGAATTCGCAGGTCCCATATGTGCCTGGAGGCTCATCGACTTAGGAATAGCAGTAGGGTCTGCAGTTAAAACCGCCAGTCTCTTGAATGTGGATAATCGAGTTATGTATAGAATAGGTGTAAGTGCAAGAAGGTTAAAATTAATTGAAGGAGAAATTGTTATAGGCATTCCTCTTTCTGCTACAGGCAAAAACATATACTTTGATAGATAAAAAATGCCAGGTTAAATTTAACTAAACTATGATAATAGATAGGCTACACAGTATTTTGTGTATGCTCTATCTATTATTTTTATACATAAGTAAATATTAATATATATTGAATAATTGTAGTATATTTAGTATACTTGGTATATTAATATTTTTGCATAGGAGGTGTTCCCTTGAGAGTGGAGGAAATAGTTATACTAGGAGGACAGAAGCGATACTTGCTTGTTGATGATGACGGTGAGCCAGTAGAGTCAGTGTATAGGTTTTTAAAATTTAAAGATAATGCTGGAAAAGCAAGGAACACTCTTCGTGCATACTGTTATCATTTGAAGGAGTTTTTTGAGTTTCTTCAACAAAAAGACAGAGATTATCGTGATATAAGCATAGACGATATGGCAGAGTTCATGAGATGGCTACAAACACCACATAGGAATGTAAAAGTATCATCAATAAAGCCTTCGCAAGATGTTTTACAAGCAAATACTGTTAATGCCTACATATCAAGTGTTATTGAGTTTTATGACTATCTAATGAAGATTGATGATTATTCTATACAATTATCTCAAAGGCTTAAAAAGCAGATACCAGGTTCTCGGAGAGAATTTAAGGATTTCTTATATCATATTAACAAGAACAGGGATTACAATACGAAAATTTTAAAGGTTAAAGTCCCAAAAAAACGCCCAAAAACCATTTCAAAAGAGAAAATCGCTATATTGATAGATGCTTGTTCTAATTTGAGGGACAAGTTCCTTATACAACTGCTCTGGGAAAGTGGATTCCGTATAGGTGAGTGTTTATCCTTATGGCTTGAGGATTTCATCATTGATGCAAGGAAGATTGACCTTAAAGACAGGGGTGAATTGCCTAACCTTGCTGATATTAAAACAGTTTGCAGTCCAAGAAGGATAGATGTATCTGCTGACCTAATGAACCTGTATATGGACTATGTTGCAGAGTATCACACTGATGAAGTAGATACAAACCATGTCTTTATTAAACTTTCAGGAAAAAACAAGTATCAACCTATGGAATATCCTGATGTGGCTTCACTATTTAAAAGGTTACGTGAAAAAACGGGCATATATGTAACTCCCCATATGTTTCGTCACAGTCATTTTGATACACTTCGGAAGCAAGGTTGGGGATTTGAAAAGATTAAGCAACGTGGCGGATGGTCGAATGTTCAAACACCTATGCAGATATATTCACATCCAGACGAAGAAGAAATGCGTAAAGACTGGGAACAGGCTGAAAAACGTATGAAGTTAAAAAATAAAACCAAGGAGAATGATAAAAAGTGAGTGTTGCATATCAAGTTAAACCAACAGTAGAAAAAAAGCAAGAAATTAGGAAGTTATTGAGTGGTTATTGGGGTAATGATGTTTGGGATATTAGAGATTCCTTTTTTGATGACTTACGCCCTGCAAAGTGGAGTTTATCCAATAAAACTATTGACTTTTCATCCTTTAGCTCTTCAATCAAAAATGAAGTTAAGTATATGTATGCTTACCGATTGCAGGAAAAGGAAATTAGGCTCATTACCGTTGTTGCATATGGTATTGCATTAAACCGTTTTGCTGAATTTCTTAATGAATATTATCCTCACATAGCCAGTATTGTAGATATTACATATGACAAGGCTCTGTTACAATGGCGTTCTTTTCTTGTTGACAAGGGTATGAGTATAAATGATGACGGAGAAATTTCAAATAAGCAATACGAGACGGTTTTTAACCAATTATATTCTTTCTTTACCAATCTTTATGATACTCGTGATGAATATGAAAAGGATATTTGGGATTGCCGAAAGATACCTGGAGCAAAGATAACAGAAAATAAATCTAATTATTACCTCAATTTTTCAGATATACCAGTAGAATTTCGAGAATTAGTTAAAAAATTTATAAAATTTAGAACAACCAACAATTCACAGGGACAATGCGAAGCAGACATTATGGCTCTACGCCTATTTACAAAATACATTCATGCTCAAGAGCCTACATGGAAAAACTTAACTATGCTGACACGAAAACATATGGAGAACTATTTATCCTGGTATAGAGAATATACAATTGGTTGGAAAAAAAGGCACATTGAATATCTAATTTCCTTACGAATCTTCCTTGATTATATTCAACGTGCTATGTATCCAGAAGCACCTGAATTACCATCTGTATGTTTATTATTCAAAGAGGATATTCCAAGAAAACCTCAAAAGCCCGAAAATGATATTAAATATATTCCTGAAAGAGTTCTTCAACAGTTGGAAGATAATCTGGAGCATTTAACACCTTCTGAATACATCCCAATTGTTTTTCTATTAAGAGCCAGTGGCTGGCGAATATCGGATATTCTTAATTTGCGTTATGATACTTGTTTAGACCGTACTTCCCAAGGTTGGTATCTTTGTGGAGATATTCTAAAAACACAGATTTTAAACCATCGTATACCAATTACCGATGAAGTCTATGCAGTTGTACAAGCAGTAGTTGATGAAGTCAAAGAAAAAAGTACAGATGACAACAATCCCAATCATCTATTGTTTGTCAGGTTTGATGGAAAAAGAAAAGGCCGTTGCCCTCAAGGATATTTAATACAACAGGCACTTAATCGTCTTTCTAAAAATCAAAATATTACTGATGACCAAGGTAATGTATTTCACTTTGGCAACCATGCTTTTCGCCATACCAAAGGAGTTGAATTAATCAATAACGGAATGAACATCTTGCATGTTCAGAAGTGGATGGCTCATGCTTCCCCTGAAATGACACTCTGTTATGCTAAAATTCTTGATACAACCATGCGCAAATCATGGGAAGAAGCAACAAAACAGGGGCTATTCAAGATTGACGAATCAGGTAAAATCAAAAAAATTAATATTTCTGACATACAGAATAAGGATGTAATTGAATGGGAGTACATCCGACACAATCTTGATGCTGTGAGAATGCCTCTTGGGTATTGCATGAAGCCTAAAAAGCAGGAATGTCATACACAATTAAATCCTTGCCTTACCTGTAGAAACCTTTGTACCACTCCAGATTTTATACCACAGTATGAACTTGAAATACAGGAGACAAAGGCCCTTATTGAACGTGGTAAAGCACAAGGACGTACTGTATGGGTTGAGAAGAATATGAGCCTTTTAAAGCGTTATGAAGAGATTTTAAAGGTACTAAAGGAAGGAAAGATACACCATAAAGCAGGTAAAAAAGGTCGTGAGTATATCGGGGAGGAAAGAAACAATGACAAGTGACCATAAGCGAAATACTGAAGGTCTTGCTAAAGCCAGAGAAAAGAAGTCGGAAGAATGTCAGGAAAGAGTTGATAAAGCCATACAGCAACTTTTGAAGGAAAAAGAGAAGATTAACTTTAATAGTGTTGCTGAAAGAGCCAATGTTTCAAAAAAATACCTTTATGATAACCATTATGACCGTATTGATACACTCCGAAAACAGCAAGAAGGACTACCTTCTCTAAAGCAAGTAAAACGGGAGATGACGGATGCAAGCAAAGATGTCCTTATCGCTGCAAAAAACAAGCGTATAAAAGAGTTAGAGAAAGAAGTCCAACGCTTAAAAGGCATTTTGGCACGTAGATATGGCGAAGATTACGATAAAGGTATTTAAGGTTCATTCGTATAATGCATCATGCACCCTATCTATTATTACAGTTTAGTTTTACATTGTTTACATATATACAATGAGGCAGGCCTTTGTTTATAAGACCTGCCTCATTTGGAGTTCAGATAACGCAAACCTGGCATTTTTTAAAATGACTTAGCTGCTTTTACAATATCCTCCGCTGTCAAACCATAATGTTTTAAAAGCTCTTTAGGTGAACCGGATTGTCCAAACTCATCTCTTATTCCAATTCTCTTTATCTTCACTGGATATTCCTCTGAAAGAACCTCTGCTACCGCCGAACCAAGCCCACCTATTATGCTGTGCTCTTCTGCTGTTATAACTTTGCCCGTCTTTTTAGCTACTTCTACTATTAAATCTTTGTCTATCGGCTTTATGGTGTGGATGTTCACCACTGTCGCTTCTATTCCCTCTTCTTTTAGTTTATCTGCTGCTTCAATCGCTATGGCTACCATTATCCCTGTCGCTATTATCGCTACGTCTTTCCCTTCTCTTATTACTTCACCTTTTCCTAATTCAAATTTGTAGTTTTGATCGTGTATATCTGGTACTGCCATCCTCCCCAATCTTATGTATACTGGTCCATAGTGTTCTGCAGCCGCAAATATGGCTTGTCTCGTCTCTTCTGCATCGGCTGGGTTTATTACCACCATCCCAGGTATTCCTCTCATAAGGGATATATCCTCTATTGATTGGTGTGTCGCCCCGTCTTCTCCTACTGTTATGCCAGCATGGGTAGCTGCTATTTTTACGTTTAAGTGTGGATAACCTATGGAGTTTCTCACTTGCTCATAAGCTCTTCCTGTTGCAAATATGGCAAAAGTGCTGGCAAAAGGAATTTTCCCACAGGTGGCAAGGCCAGCTGCTGTTACCATCATGTCTTGCTCTGATATTCCCATGTTAAAAAATCTATCTGGATATACTTTTTGAAAGTCCGCTGTCTTTGTAGATTTTGATAGGTCAGCGTCTAATACCACTACATCTTTGTTTTTTGCGCCTAATTCTACTAAGGCTTTCCCATAGGCTTCTCTTGTCGCCATAGCCATTTATACTCCACTCCCTTCAAGTTCTTGTATAGCTTTTTGTCTTTGTTCTTCATTAGGCGCACTGCCATGCCATCCTACTTGATTTTCCATAAAGGATACGCCTTTTCCTTTTATTGTATGAGCTATTATCAATGTTGGTTTTCCTTTTGTAGCTTTTGCTTCTTCTATGGCTTTGTCTATTTGGTCAAAGTCGTGGCCGTCTATTTCTATTACGTGCCATCCAAAAGCTTTGAATTTTTCATTTACTGGTTCTATGTTTTTTACTTCTCTGTTTGGGCCATCTATTTGTAAGCCGTTAAAGTCAAGTATTGCAGTCAAGTTGTCGAGTTTGTAATGGGCTGCTGTCATAGCTGCTTCCCATATTTGCCCTTCTTGTAATTCTCCATCTCCTAATATTACATAGACTCTATAGCCCTTTTTATCTAATTTACCTGCTAATGCCATTCCATTTGCAGCAGAAAGTCCTTGCCCTAATGACCCTGTGGTCATATCAAGTCCCGGTGTGGATTTCATATCGGGATGCCCTTGAAGTATTGAGCCAAGCTTTCTTAAAGTTTTTAACTCTTCTTTTGGGAAAAACCCTTTTTCAGCTAATACAGCATACAGTGCAGGAGCTGCATGACCTTTTGAAAGCACAAGTCTATCCCTATCTTCCCATTTGGGATTGTCAGGCTTTACATTCATTTTATCAAAATAAAGCAGGGTTAAAATATCTGCACAGGATAATGACCCCCCAGGATGGCCAGATCCTGCTTCTGCCAACATGTTTATGATGTCTATTCTCACTTCTTTTGCCTTTTGCTTTAAAAATTCTTTGTCCATACCAATACCTCCATTTCACATGTTTTTAAATCCTTCTCCTAAAACTTCATGGGCTGTTGATAATATCACGAAAGCGTTGGGGTCTATTCTTTTCACAAGGCTTCTTAAGGTTGTAACTTCTCTACGAGTTACAACACACAACAAAACATTTTTGTCCTTTTTTGAATAACCCCCTCTTCCTTTTAGTTCTGTTACCCCCCTTTCCATTTCCTCCAATATTGATTTACTAATTTCCTCATACCTATCAGAAATAATTATAGCAATTCTCTCATCGCCACTACCTTCTTGTATGAGGTCAATAACTTTGATAGAAATAAATTCAGTAGCTAAAGCATAAAGGGCAAGTTCCGGGCTAAAAACTATGCCTGCTAAAGTTATTATTACAAAGTCTATTATAAGCAGTATTCTGCCCACACTTAAAAAGTGTATGTATTTATGCAAAGTCATAGCAGCCATGTCTGTTCCACCAGTTGTTGCTCCATATTTTATCACAATACCTAGCCCTACACCCATTATTATACCACCATATACTGCCGCCAATATTGTATCATGGGTAAGAGGTTTTAAAAAAGCCAATGCATCAATAGAAACACCTAATAAAATAGTTGAATAAAGTGTTTTAGCTCCAAAACCTGTTCCTAAAGCTTTAGTCGAGATGATAAAAAGCGGAATATTTATTGCCAAGGTAACTGCTCCTATTGGCCATCCAAACAAATGTTGTAGAACAACTGCAAGTCCACTTACTCCACCAGGAGCAATTTTGTTAGGTGCCAAAAATAGGTCAAGAGACAAACTAACAAGTAATGTACCTATCGTAACCCAGAAAAAGTCTATTATTATTTTCTTAAGTGAAACTTTCATAATACATCCCCTTATCGCATGTCAACTTTTCCTTTGTGTAGCAAAACTTTAAGAGCAAATTTAGGAAGTGCCATCATCCTTTTATATCTCCAAGGCTCTTTAATTAACCTGTATAGCCACTCTAAGCCTAATTTTCTATAAATGTAAGGTGCTCTCTTAACTTTTCCAGCTATTACATCAAAACTTCCTCCTACCCCCATTGCTATTTTTACTTTTAATTTGTCTCTGTTTTTATATATCCATTTCTCTTGTTTAGGAGCACCTAAAGCCACAAAAAGAACTTCTGCACCCTTATTATTTATCTCTTCTATGATTTTATTTTCTTCCTCTTGAGTAAAATAGCCATGATGAGTTCCCACTATTTTAGCACTCGGATATAGCTTTTCCAAATTAACACGAGCTTGTTCTGCAATTTGAGGAGCAGCCCCCAATAGATAAATCTTTATATTTTTAGAAGATATATCTTTTATAAATTCCATCATGAGGTCAAAACCTGCTACTCTTTCAGGCATCGGCTTTTTAAAAACTTTTGAAGCAAAAACAATGCCGTTTCCATCTGGAACATTTAAGTCAGTATTATTTAATATTTCCATATATTCTTTATCCTTTTGCGCCATCATTACAATTTCCGCATTAGGTGTTGCAACAATGTGCAGTCTGTCTTCTTGTAAAAAATTGTTTAAAATCTCTACTGCTTGTCTCATCGTCACCCGATCTATTGGCACTCCAAATATATCTAATCTTTCCATCTTCACACCTCAAATTTATTATGTTCAAATAATATATCAAAATTCTTTTTTGCTTTTTCTTTTAACTCATCTAAATGCTTAGACATATCATTTATATACTCTTCTTTTCGCTGTAAAATTGAACTTACTTTATTTAAAATGTCGTCGGCAGTAAAAGAATTAATGTCTCCTGCGCTGCTTTCACCAATGGATTTTAGAAAACCCTCCACCTTAGGGTCATAAGATATACCAACAAATGGAACTAAGGATATAAACGCAAAAATCAAAGAATGCAGTCTTACACCTATTAATAAGCTGCTGCTTCTAATAATACTCAATATCTCTTCTATTTCGTATTTTCCAGTTAAAATTTCATAAGGCATTTTCATATAAGTAGCAACCCTATCGCTCTCTTCTATATCCTCATGATAAAAAGGAAGAAAAACAATCTTATATCCATAATCCTGCGCAATAAAATCTGCAGCCCTTGCCAACTCAACCCTTGATAATTCAGAATTTCCCCATTCTCTCGTGCAAATCAGAACATATTCTGCAGAATTTAAATCAATCCCTTCTTTTTCGAGGATTTTGCCAAAAATTTCTCTATTATTACCACCAGAAAAATTTAATACAAGGTCTGCCGCTACTACCACATCTTTTTTTACATTTAGCTGTTTCAAATACTCTTTGGATAATTCGTCTCTTACAGCTATTCCGTCAACTTTATTTAAAATTCTTGCAGTAAGCCATCTGTTAAACTTTTTATCAACTGGACCAATACCTTGTCCCATAACATACACTTTTTTCCTAAGGAATTTCCCCATAAGCATTATTCCGAGATAATACCACAAACTCTTACTACTGGTCTTATCTTGTATAAGACTCCCACCGCCACTTAACAGTACATCTGACTGTTTTAGCGCTTTGTATATTTCTTTGAAAGAGTTCCTATTTACTGCTTTTACGTTGTACTTTTTAGAAGTTTCATCAGGTTTATTAGAAAGAACTGTTATATCTGTTATACCTCTTTCTTTTAAACCTTCTACCAGACATTTTAGAACAGCTTCATCCCCAATATTATCAAATCCGTAATAGCCGGATATGACTGTTTTCATATCAATACTCCCTTTTTATATTTTTTAAGATCTTGTCCACTATAAATACAGCAATCATGCCAATTAAAGCCCCCAATACCCATGCAATTACCGTGCGCTCTATCGCAATCGTAAGCACGCTTTCGATATGGCTAAAAGTATTGACAATCGACAATATACCTATCGAAGCAAATATCCCCATAATAAATGTCCACGCTTTTGAGCGTTTAAAAGCAGCATAAATTCCCAATATAATCGCAGGGTCACCTATTAAAAATTCCTTCGTCCGAGGTCTTGCTACAAGAGTGTGTTCAAGGAAATCTCTAAATTTAAGCTCTAACTCTGTCGGCTTAACAATAGGTTCATTGCCCGTCCTTGAAATGTATATAATTCCGATAATCCCTGCTATAGCAATAGCTACTAAATGCCATACTTTTATATCTATATTTAAAAATTCCTTTATTCTCTCCATAAAAGTCTTCCAGTGATTAGCATTGTATATCTTTATAATATAATACAAAACATAAAACACTAAAGGTAGTACAAAAGAAACTTTTACACCCCTAAAATAGTCAATTTTTAACATATATTTACTGTCAGCCATTATAGCCGCTATACTAAGAGCCCCTATAAAAGAAATCAATAGTGAATTAATAAATATTTTTAGTGAGGTATATGTGAAGCTGATATTTTGCTTTTTCTCCAATATTTCTTTCGTTTTGTCTATAAAATATCCTATCCCAAGAGAAGGAAAAATTATAGAAGAAGCTAATGCTACTACTTTGACACCTAAATCGTTAAATCTGCTTACTAACACTAAAGAAGTCAGTATAGCACCCAACAATCCTAATAAAATTAACACATATTCTCCAATTCCTAACATCTGTAAAAGCAACAAGCCACCAGCGATAACTCCCAAACTTATAAGTATTTCTGTAAGTTTTGACTGGTGAAGTTGTTGAAGAGATTTTGCAATGCCAGCTTTTAATCCAGCTTTTTTTATGTATTTTGTCATATCTTCAATCATAGATTGATTTTGTTGTATGTTGTAAGCTGCACTTTTGGAATTATCTATTTTTGCTCTCATATAAATAATTCTCACATTTCGCTCTATTATTCCTCTGTACCATCTATTTACTATTTCAGAAGTATCGTATTTTTGAGTTTCTGCTTCTGAAACTCCAAAGACTTTTATCCCCCTATAATCATCGAACTTAGCAAATTTATTCATTCCATCTTGAAGTTTTTTCCCCATAGGCACATCTATAATTCCTACGTTTATGCCATTTTTCTTAAATAAAGAAGCAGCATAAGATATTTTTTCCGGATTTCCTAAGACATCAGTACCATTAAAAATTACAGTTTTTACATCAAATTTCTTCAATATATCAACATAGTCTTTTATATCTTTATCCTTTATCCCAGTAAAATTCTCAATTCGCGGTATCACATCAAAGCCTAAAGACTTTACCAGTTCTAAATCGCTTTCATCAAATCCCAACCCCTTTGTTATAAAAGCATCTTTGGGTTTATTGATAACAAAGGCATAGCTACCTCTCTTTTCAAGCACTTTTAATTCGTCTTCAGGTACTCTTCTTGTTAAAGCCTCTTTAAGAAAATTGAATATCTTTACATCTTTTGTTGTAACAACTATGTAGTTTCCATACTGCTCCCTTTCCTTATCTGTAAGACTCTTTAAGTAGTCTTCCAATGCTACATTCCCTAAGTTTGAAGACAACAAATAAAGATTCCCTACGTCTTTTAAAAGGCTCAAAGAAATTTTACCAGACTGTTGAAGGCTTTCAAGAGTAACCTCATTTACAGCAACACCTATAAGACCAGCTGATTTCATGTCAGAAAGTACAGAAACCAAATCTTTGCCTGTTGCAGAAGCAAGGTATTTGAAGCTTTTTAAATCTCCTACAATTTCTACTGTATCATAGTTGTTTTCTACTCTTATTCTGTTTATGTCTACGAAAATAGATACTACTAAAGAAATAGCAATAAATATTACAAGTATTTTTCTTAGCTTCAAATTAATCTCTCCTTTGTATTCGCTTTTGTAACACATCGACATTTAAGGTGGGTAACTACTCATATTATATCACAAAAATTTCTTTAGAGCATAAAAAAACAGCGCAAAGCGCTGTTAATTTTTTGTATATTTCCCCATCACAACTATGTATGTGTGTTTTGTCGCTTTTATGCCTCTGCCATCAGAGCGTGGAAAAAGCAAAAGGTGATTAGCAGGTATAAGGTCATTATCTTTCAAATTTGTACCTGCAGTAAGGTCCGCTACTCCATCAGTTTTTGTAACAATTACTGCTGAATTTGCAATTCTAACTATCGCTTGGGTACCGCCCTCCATTGTCAAAACCTCTCCTGCATTTAGTTCAACTACTTCATAGCTTGCCCCTGTCTTTGCCTCTTTTAGCTTATCATCAACATAAGCTTTTACCTGATTATATTGCGAATCAACATAGCTTTTGCTGACAAGGGGGTCTTGCTGACTTCCTGGTTCAGGATTTTGATCAGCATAACCAACACTCAAAGCCACTAAAATCACAACAAAAACCAGTATAAGCGCATAAGCTTTTTTCATTTGTTCTTCCTCCTATAATTCCCCTCTTCCACCTCTATTTTATAAAAAAATAAATGATATTTCAACAAAAAATAAGAACTTATCTTAAAATAAGTCCTTAAAAATCAATCAACCCTAAACTTATTTGCAAAGCTTCATTGACTTTCTCCATCATTTCCTGGTCAAAATGGCCAATTTTTTCTCTTAAACGTTTTTTGTCAATAGTTCTGATTTGTTCTAACAATACTACAGAATCTTTGTTAAGTCCATATTCTGCCCCATTTATTTCAACATGAGTGGGCAATTTGGCTTTGTTGATCTGAGATGTAATTGCCGCTACTATTACTGTTGGACTATATTTATTACCAATATCATTTTGAATTATAAGTACAGGCCGAATTCCACCCTGTTCAGAGCCTATTACAGGGCTTAAATCGGCATAAAAGATATCTCCTCTCTTTATCACCATAGTCAATCACACTTTTTCAATTTCATTTCATATCCTGTAAAACATTCGTTTTCTGCGGTTAGGCCCATTTCCGCAAGTTCACTGTTGATTGCTGCCATCTCGAGATATCCTTTTTTCATGCTCTCGCGTATTTGAACTTTTTTCCTCTCGCGTATATATAATTTCATCGCTTCTCTTATAAATTCACTGCGATTTCTGTTTTCCATAGCGGCAAGAACGTCGACCTCTTCTAATAAACTCTGAGGTAAGCTCACAAGTATTCGCTTTGTTTCGCCCACTTTTAGGACCTCCTTACGCACTTATATAATTTATTATATATTACTATATATAATGATGTCAATCATTTGTAAATTTTATACTATAAAAGTCAAATTTTTAATTAATTTTTTACTTCAACTACCTCTCCTTTGTAAATATATATTCGAGGCACCCTTCTAGATATTCCACAATATACTTCATAAGGTATAGTATTTAATTTTTTAGCAATCTCATCCGCTGTTATTTTTTCTCCCTCTTGATTTCCAAAAATAACTACATCATCACCTAGTTCTACTCCTTCTATATCGGTGACATCTATCATCGTTTGGTCCATACAAATTCTCCCAATTACAGGAGCATATTTCCCTTTTACTAAGACATGATGATTATTAGAGAGTAATCTATTAAAACCATCAGCATATCCTACAGGCAATGTGGCAATTTTGCTTTTTCTTTTAGTTATAAATGTCCTTCCATAACTAATGGAAGTACCTTCAGGTACCTCTTTTATATGCACTATTTTAGTTTTAAAGCCCATAGTTTGTTTTAAATCCAATGGTCTTTCGACTTCTTCTGAAGGATAACTGCCGTATAAAACTATTCCTGGCCTTACCATGTCTAAATAAGTATATTTAAGGTCAATAATTGCTCCACTGTTAGCTATATGCTTTAAAGGAATATTTATCCTTTTTTCTTTTAACCTTTCCAACAATTTTTTGAACACATCAAACTGTTTTTCAGCATATGTTTTATTTTTTTCATCAGAAGTAGCAAAATGACTAAATATGCCTTCTACTTCTACCCCTTCCATTTCCATCATTTTTTCTATCTCTTTTTCAGCTACCTTTAAATCTGTATATCCTATCCGTCCCATACCTGTATCAATTTTTACATGAACTTTAGCCTTCTTACCCACATTTAAGGCAATTCTTTCTAAGTCTTTAACATAGTTTATATCAAAAACAGTTTGAGTTATATTGTGCACAATTAATTCTTTGGCCTGAGTTAAAGGAGTATATCCAATAACGAGTATGGGAATATTAATTCCGCATTCCCTTAATTCTAACGCCTCTTCTATTGTAGCTACTGCCAAATAAGAAACCCCATTTTCTATTAAAACCTTTGCTACTTGACAAGCTCCATGACCATAAGCATTGGCTTTCACTACCCCCATTATTTTTACTTTCTTGCCCACCCATCGCTTTACTTCACTCAAATTATGCACTATATTATCCAAATATATTTCTGCTCTTGTTGGCCTTATATTATCAAACATTAAAAATCCCCCTTGTTTTTCACCTCAAGGATTTTATCACTTTAAGTATCTCCTCTTCATTCAAATCCCCGGTTACTGTAATTTTTACTTGCATACCATTTACCATCGTAGTATATTCCTTTTCCCCATTGTCTTTTTCTTTATAATACACTCCTTCACTCAAAAGAAATCCTTTTTCATTAACTATTTCGTTTTGGTCAACTACAGTTTCAAAAATTTCTATCAAATCCCCACCCGAAGTATACACAAAAGTAACTCCATTATTTTTATTAACATTCACTAATACATTTAAAAGTTTAAAGCCTTGTGGTAAATACACAGGCATTACAGGATTTATGCCGCAATATTTATAAACCTCTTTTGCATCTATTTCTATTACTGGAGAATCTAAAAGATTTCCCGCTAACGTCGTTACGCTATCCTTAGTAAACAACTTGTCATTTATCTCAGGGTTATATTTATAATCCTTATAAGTAATTTTTGAAAAAATTTCATTATTAATATCAAAAATTGTCAATTCTTTAGGTGTCAAATCCTCTTTAGAAAAAGCCATTTGTTCTTTGTACATGAAAATATTTTTATCCAAAATAGGAACTGTTATTAAATAAAATTTATCCATCTCTCTTTTTTCTATCTCTCCACCTGAATTAATATAGTTTTTTATAAAAGAAGTAATCATCGAATACAAAGGAATCTCTTCTGTATTTTCTGCTACAAAAACTTGATTCACCTTTGCAAAATACACATAACTTCTTTTGCCGTCATATACAATAATTTTATCCGGACTCCCATTTTCTTTTAAAACTTCTAATCGAAATTTACCTTTTTTGTAAAATTGCACAACTGCAAATTTGTTATCTATCTTGTTGTTATAAAGCTCTACAATTGCTGTGGCAGTATAACTTTCTAATTTATCTAATTGTTCTTTAATAGAAATAAAAGGATCTTTAACTTTTTTTGTTTTTACTCCACACCCTGAAAGAAGAAATATAAGCACAAAAACAATTACAAAAAAGCTCTTTTTCAACAACTCTCACCCTCTTACAAACCACATTTAAGAGCCTCTGGAATGTTCTCAAGGATATCCATCGCTGTCATTCCATACTCTCCCACATATTCTTTAGCAATATCTCCTGCCTTCCCATGATAAAATACCCCATAAATTGCCGCTTTTTCTTCGCTAAACCCTTGAGCCAAAAAAGCTGTAATCATTCCTGTCAAAACATCTCCACTACCAGCAGTTGCCATCCCGGGATTGCCTGTGCTATTTATATATATGCTTCCTTCTTTTGTCGCTATTACAGTTTTAGCACCTTTAAGTACAAGTGTCACTTTGTACCTATCAATAAAAGTTTTTGCTACTTCAAAAAGATTATTCTTAATCTCATCAATCTCTAGGCCTGTCAATCTTGACATTTCCCCATAATGGGGAGTTAGAATAATTTTTTTACCTTGTATAACTTCCAATCTTCCTACCAAAGCATTGAGAGCATCAGCATCTAAAACTACAGGCTTATCCGTATTTTTTACAATGTCATATACCAATTGTGAAATATCTCTATCATGAGTCAATCCTGGTCCTATAGCAATAACATCACTTTCCTCTATTAACTCTAGTACACTACTTAAAGCATTATGGGATAAAATACCATTTTGTTCCTCTAATCCATAGGTTATAACCTCATAAAGTCCCCCCTGAATTACTGATTGCACACTTTGGGGAACTGCTAATTTCACCAATCCGCAACCTGCCTTAATAGCGCTTTTAGCACTCAAATATGCTGCTCCTGTCATATTTTTAGAACCAGCTATAATCAAAGCTTTACCATAATCTCCTTTATGAGTATTTCCATGCCTTTTTGGAAGCTTTACATCCTCTGAAGTCACAAGGTTATAATTATAACCTACCTCTGCTGCTAACCGGTAAGGAATCCCTATTTCAGCAACACGAACTTCTCCTGCATAATCGGCACCCGGATACACTAATAAGCCTGGCTTTAGAAATTGCATAGTAACTGTTTTAGTAGCCCTAACAGCGCATCCTTCTACTTTACCTGTATCAGCATTTAATCCAGAAGGAATATCGACAGATACCACAATTTTATTGGCTTGGTTTATCATTTCTATAATCTCTTTTGTTATGCCGCTTATTTCTCCTTTAAGCCCAATTCCGTAAATTGCGTCCACAATCACATCGCTGTCTTTAATAGTTTTTTCCAAAAATTTTAGATGTTCTCTTTGAGTAATTTCCGCTACATAAATCCCCATATTTAGGATTGCATCTAAATTTACTTTTGCATCCCCTGAAATAGCACCTAAACTTGTAGTTAAAAATACTTTTACATCGACTCCCCAATTATGAAGATTTCTAGCCACTACATAGCCATCTCCACCATTATTCCCCTTTCCAGATATAACTATTACAGAGTTTAAATTCTCTTCCTCTAAAATCTTTTTCACTTCTAGCGCTGTTTCTCTTCCCGCATTCTCCATTAAACCTATAGAAGGAATTCCTATTTTTTCTATAGCTATTTTTTCAACTCCTCTCATCTGTTTTGATGTCAGCACTATCATTTTTTTCACCTCCAATAGCAATAGCACAGCTTATAGCATAGGTCTTCGTATGAGAAATAGACAGCTTTATATCCCTTATTCCCTTTTTGTCTGCAATATTTTTAGCCTTCCCCTTTAAAATTACGGCAGGGGCTCCTTTTTCATCGTGACATATTTCAATATCTTTCCAGCTAAAACCACTGATACCTGTTCCTAAGACTTTTGATATGCTTTCTTTTGCTGAAAAAAAACCCGCTATATGAGGTAATTTCATCCTTTTACTGTTAAAATACTCTATCTCTTTTTGAGTAAATAACCGTTCCAAAAATTTAGAATTTGCATCAAAAGCTTTTTTTATCCTTTCAACTTCTACAATATCCGTTCCCACAAACAGTTCCATATATACAGTTCCTCCAATTATCCTAATTACATTATATTATTTCTCTATTAATTCACAAAATCCTTCAAAAAAATAAAAGAAGGCATGACACCTTCTTAAATAGCAACCTTACACAATTTAGCTTGTCTATCATAGTCACTTATATAATCTTCACACATATCGTCAATTACTTCATACAGATGAACAGGCGATACCGTCATTTCTTTAAAGAATTGTGCTAGCTTGTCCACTTTTTCAAAGTAAGGACTTATATTTGTCACTTTTTCTTCTATTATTTCAATTTTCTCCTTTTCTCCATCAAAAATTTCTTGAAGAATTTTGATCCCATACGACGGCAATTTTACTTCCTCTTTTCCGTTAAAAACACTTATTTCTGACATGACCACTGTGTAGTGAGTAGTTATGTTTCTCCTTTCTTCCTCCCTTGTCGATATGTACTCGCTCACTTTCCTGTAATACATCTTACTATCCCCTCCAATTTATTTTTTAAGATTAATTATTAACTTACAATACATATTAATATATTCTATTTTTTTCTAAAAAATCCTTTATTTTTTTGAAAATTTTTTATCGACAGAAAAGACACTTTTTTTACTTTAACAAACATTTAACAAGTCTATGTAAAACTATTTGGTGTTTTTTGCGATATCGAAAATTGTAAATTATTCTGTCTATGTTCAATATTAGAACTATAATTGTCGAAAAAAATTTATAAAAAATTTCTATCAAAAAAATTTCACAAAATACGAAAACTCTTTTTTAAAGTTTTAATATCTCCTTTATTTTATCCATATATTTTTTCCCTGACCTTTCACCATGTAAAATCATGCTTAAATATGGCTCACTGGTACCTATCAATCGCGACAATTCTTTTTGTGTCATATTCAGTTCCGCCAATCTGTCATTCACTAATTTCCCAAAATCTGTTAACTTTCTTTTCTTCATCAAAGCACCCCCTTGTTTTTTCCTACAAACAAAAGTTAGCATATTTATTCAGTAGGAATAATAAAATATTTGTGTTAAAATAGATAATGATTAAAAATTAACTATTTTAAATATATATCTGAATTACGAAAATGTCAATACTAATATCGTAATTCAGAAAAAAACAAAGGAGGAGTGTTATGGATACAATTGGCGAACGCATAAAATATGCTCGTAAAAAAAATAATTTGACTATAACAGCTTTGAGCAAACTCACAGGATTATCTGTTGGAAATTTAAGTGACCTTGAAAACAACAAATCAATGCCTTCTTCCAATGCTTTGATAAAGTTAAAAAACGCCCTTAATGTTTCAATAGATTGGCTTCTTACTGGCCAACAAATAGAATATGTAAAAGAAGAAGAGGAAAAATACTTATCGAGAGAAGAGTTTGAAAGCATCAGTGAAAAGGATAAAATAATTTTTAAAGCCTTTGAAACATTGCCTGAGGAAAGAAAGAGAGATATAGAAGGATACATAAAAGTGAGTTTGAATACTACTGATTTAGAAGAGTTCATTAAAAAAGAAAAGAAAGTATAATTTTAACCATTATGATTAATTATTAATCATAGTGACAAAAGATTACGGCTGCATTTTGCAGCCGTAATCTTTACTCACCCATGAACATTTTCATATCATCTTCTACGTTTGTGATACCACCAATGCCAAATTTGTCAACTAATACTTTTGTGACATTTGGTGATAAGAAAGCAGGAAGCGTAGGTCCTAAATGAATATTTTTTACTCCGAGGTATAAAAGTGCCAAAAGCACTATAACAGCCTTCTGTTCATACCACGCAATGTTGTAAGAAATAGGAAGCTTGTTTATGTCATTTAAACCAAAGACTTCTTTAAGCTTCATGGCTATCACAGCTAATGAGTAAGAGTCATTGCACTGTCCTGCGTCTAAAACTCTTGGAATTCCGTTTATGTCTCCAAGGTTTAACTTGTTGTACCTGTATTTTGCACAACCTGCAGTTAAAATGACTGTATCTTTAGGAAGAGCTTTAGCAAATTCGGTATAATAGGTTCTGCTCTTCATTCTGCCGTCACAGCCTGCCATTACGAAAAATCTCTTTATAGCTCCTGTCTTTACCGCTTCTACAATTTTATCCGCCAGCTCTAAAACTTGGTTGTGAGCAAAACCACCAATTATTTCCCCTCTTTCAATCTCCACAGGTGGCTTGCATCTCTTTGCATGTTCAATTATTTCTGAAAAGTCCTTCTTTCCGTCGGGACCTTCTGGAATGTATTTTACTCCCTCAAAGCCTACAACACCTGTAGTGTAAACTCTATCCTTGTAGGAATCCTTTGGAGGCACAAGGCAGTTTGTAGTCATTAAAATTGGTCCGTTAAATAGCTCAAACTCCTTATCCTGCTGCCACCATGCATTTCCATAATTACCAACAAAATGCGGATATTTCTTAAAAGCTGGATAATAATGAGCAGGAAGCATTTCTCCATGTGTATAAACATCTACCCCTGTACCAGCAGTTTGCTCTAACAATTGCTCTAAGTCTTTCAAGTCATGACCGCTTATCAATATTCCAGGATTATTTCTCACACCGATATTAACTTTTGTTATCTCAGGATGGCCATAAGTCGAGGTATTTGCTTTGTCAAGGAGCGCCATTGTATCAACACCATATTTTCCTGCCTCGAGTGCAAGAGCCACATAATCATCAGCAGTTAAGCTGTCATCTAAAACTTTAGCTAAAGCCTTTTCCATAAACCTAAATATATTATCATCTTTGTATCCCAGCTGATATGCGTGATATGCATAAGCCGCCATACCTTTTACACCATAAGTGATAAGCTCTCTCAAGGACCTTATATCTTCGTCTTTCGTAGATAAAACTCCTACTTCAGCTGCTATTGCTTCTATATCTTCATCTGTATCATAAACCCAGTTTATTGCCTCACAGGATTCGTCTACTTCAATTCCTGCCTTTTTGAGGTCTTCTTTTATTTCTTCTCTTAATGCAACAGCTTCTTTTATTTTGTTAATAAAGAAGTTTCTGTCAAAATTAACGTTAGTTATTGTGGAAAATAATCCCTCAAAAAGGAATCTGTCCGTCTTCTCTTTATTTACTCCTGCCTCTCTTGCTTTTAAATTTAAAAAAGATATGCCTTTTAATGTAAAAATCAACAAATCTTGCAGATTTGCAACGTCGTATGTCTTACCGCATACACCTCTCACTGTACACCCTATGCCCTGAGAGGCTTCTTGACATTGATAGCAAAACATACTCATTTTACTTCCTCCTTTTTCTAAGTTTTTGCCCACAAATTATGATAAGCTAAAAACTCAAAAGAATCTGTGATAAAAATCACAAAATAAAAGCTCCAAATGAGCATATTCATTTGGAGTCACACATTTATTGTATCCATTTCTATATAAGCATCTGTATTTTCTTCAATATAGTCTACAACCTCTTGAACTATTTTATTTGTTAAAACAGCATCACTGCCACACACCGAAAAACCTATGACAATTGATTTGTGTAAATCTTGATTTTCTATTTCGCATATAGAAACATTATAATGACTTTTTACTTTACCTACAATACTTCTTACAATCATTCTTTTTTCTTTTAAAGAATGAACCCAATTTGCTCTCAGATATATTTTACAATAAGATACAATCATATATATCGCCTTACCTAATTTCCTCCAGAAAATTTTTACAATATAATTATACCTTACATAATAAACTCTTTCAATAAAATCACACCTTCTCTATCTAACGCGTATTATAAATAGAGGCTGGATAGAGAGGAGTGTGAACATATGAAATGGCTAATTATTCTTGGTTTCGCAATATCATCAAGCATAGATAATTTTGGAGTAGGCATTTCCTATGGTATACGAAATATACGAATAAGCCTTTTTTGTAATACAATTATCGCAGTAATCGCTTTTTTGTTTAGCATATCTGGAATTGTCTTTGGCAAATGGTTAAATTCAATACTTCCAGGGTCACTCCCTATTTTTGTAGGAGCTTTTTTGCTGTTTATAATCGGACTTAGAATTATTTTACTGGCTGTCCCTCGTAAATCTTCTTCACAAAACACACAACAAGTATCATCAAAAACTACTTCTATAAAGGGAATTTTAGAAAATCCTGAAATTGTAGATTTAGATAAATCAGGAGAAATAAGTCTATTAGAAGCAATTCTTTTAGGAATTGCCCTTTCGGCAAATGCCCTGACAAACGGATTAGGAGCAGGGCTTTTGGGCTTTTCTCCCTTTGCTATATCTTTCACTACAGCAATTGGAAGCCTTGTTTCTGTATGGGCAGGAGTACAATTCGGGACAAAAGTTGCTAATATACGAATAGGCTCTTTTACTATCGGACAATTTGGCACAATTATAAGCGGGGTTATTTTACTTATAATAGCTTATAAAGCTTTGTTCTAACCTTTAAAATTATAACACTTGACATAATCCCTTGAATATAATGTATTGAAAAAAGTAAAAGCTAAGAGGTGATTTTATGGAAACAGAAGCAATAGAAAGTATCCCAAGAACTTGCCTTCCTCAAATAGGAGCACCTGCCCCAGATTTCAAAGCCAATAGCACTTTTGGACCTATAAAATTATCAGATTATAGAGGTAAATGGATTGTACTATTTTCACATCCAGGAGATTTTACGCCTGTTTGCACTACTGAATTTATAGCTTTCACACAAGTCTATACCAGTTTTGTAGAAAGAAATGTCCAATTGATAGGATTAAGTATAGACAGTAATCCTTCCCATTTAGCTTGGGTACAAAATATATACAAAAATACTGGTATAGAAATTCCTTTCCCTATAATAGAAGATAAAGATATGAAAATAGCAAAATTGTACGGAATGATATCCCCCGCAGAAAGTTCTACAAGTACTGTTAGAGCTGTATTTGTAATTGATGACAAACAGATACTTCGCCTTATACTGTATTATCCTCTCGAAATAGGTAGAAACATCCAAGAAATAATACGAATTATTGATGCACTGCAAACAGTAGATAAATACAAGGTTTTGGCACCCGCCAACTGGTATCCGGGTATGCCTGTCATCGTTCCACCTCCAAAAACTTATGCCGAACTTAAAGAAAGAGTTAAAAACATTGAAGGATATAATTGTACTGACTGGTATTTATGTTATAAAAAAGTTTAAGCCGGAATTTTCCGGCTTAAACTTTTACCTGCTTTGGAAATCGTACACCATCTTTGATATTTGCCTTATTACAGTATATGCATAAGAATCATCTGACCCATCTACATTGTTTGCCAAGACCGTCAAGATATAAGGCTTTGTGGGATGAAAAACTATTGCAGTGTCATTTACAACATTTGAAAGGTTGCCTATTTTGTGTGCTACTTCTATTTCATCAGGTATTGTATATGATATTCTATCGTTGTATATGGTATTTTTGAGATAATACATCAATTCTCCAGCTGTATCCGGATGAGCCTTCACATAATTTAAGAGATTTTCCATATACATACTCATATCTCTTGGGGAAGTAACATTGCTGTTATAAGGTATTACATTTGCTCCTAAGCTTTCCATGAATTTTATATAGTTATCTCGCCCTACAACTCTCATAATCATATTTGATGCTATATTATCACTCTCTTCAATCGAACGTCTTGAAAGCTCTCTTATAGTATAATAACTTCCAACAGGGTCTGCCTGTATAGAACCGGCACCCCCTTCATAGTCAGCTTGAGTGTATTGCACTTTCATATTAGGGTCTATTTTTCCATCGGTTATAAGAGTATAAAGGTAAAAGTTAAGAGGTACTTTATAAGTGCTTGCCGCAATAAACGAATCATAACCGTTTATTTCAAAAGTTTGCCCTGTATTTAAGTCAATAAAGTAAACTCCGTATTTACCAGGATATTGAGATATTAATGCCTGAATGTTATTTTTAAGTTCTTGATAATTTGTAGCATTGTTCAATTGCTGCGGTACTTCAACAGGCGGATGAGGAATTAAAATCTTTTGCCCAACATATAAACTATCCCCATCATTTAATCCATTTGCATCCATTATATTTTGGGCATTCGTTCCATGGCGCTTTGCTATAAAGTATAAGTTGTCACCTGGTTTGACAGAGTAAACTATCGGGTCAGCCCAGGAAACAGTTTCAAGAGCAGCATATGTCTTAGGACCTACAATTCCATCTGGCACAAGATTTTTGGACCTTTGAAAGTCTAAAACTCCATTTAATGTCATTTTACCAAATATGCCATCAACAGTACCTGTATCAAATCCCGCTTTATTTAACATAGCTTGTAATTCTTCTACATCAGTTCCATACGTCCCGCTATATAAAAGCCTTGACCCAAAAGTGAATTTTGGAAGATTTCTTGCATACGAAAATATAGGTATCAATACAACAATAGCAATAATAAGAATCCATGAAAGTATCTTTTTTATATTCTTCAATTTTATCCCCCCATTCAACTCCATATTATACTGTATATAACATCATATTTCAACAAATATATATATCCATATATACCAATTTACAAATATGATTTTATAAATAAAAAGTTTCTTAATGGGGATATTAATTATGAGGTGATTTAAATATGCGCTCAATGTGGAAAGGAGCAATAAGTTTTGGTCTTGTAAGTATCCCCATAAAACTGTATACCGCTACAGAAGACCATGCCATACATTTTAGGCAACTTCACAAAGAATGTAAATCCCCCATAAAATATGAAAAAATATGCCCTGTATGTAATAGACCCGTTTCAGATGAGGAAATAGTACGAGGGTATGAATACGAACCAGGTAAATTTGTCATTATAGATGATGAAGATTTGGAAAGGATACCTATGCCAACAGTTAAAACCATTGATATAGTAGATTTTACCGATATAGGACAAATAGACCCCATATATTATGACAAAACATATTTCATTGTACCTGAAGATATTGGTACAAAGCCTTATGTACTTTTAAGAGATTCTATGAAAGAAACAAAGCGAGTTGCAATAGCGAAAGTGGTAATTAGGTCAAAGCAAAACCTCGCATGCATACGAGTGTATGATGAAAAATACATGGTCATGGAAACAATGCATTTCCCTGATGAAATAAAAAACGCAAACCAGCTTCCTCCCTTAAGAGAAGTCAGCTTACAGGAAAATGAAATAAAAATGGCCAAACAACTTATTGATACTTTGACCTCCGATTTTAAACCCGAAAAATATGATGATAGTTACAGAAAAGCGTTAATTGAAATGATTGAGTCAAAAATACAGGACAAAGATGTAGAAATTCCCCAAAAAGCACCTGAAGCCGATAATGTTCTTGATTTAGTAAGTGCATTAAAAGCGAGTATTGAATCTGTAAAGAATGAAGAAAAAGCAAAAAAAGGACGCAAAAGAAAAGGCGCATAAAAGGAAGATTGAATATGTCTATGATAGAAGAAAAAATATCACCTATGCTGGCATCCAGCAGTGACCCTTTTGATAGCCCCGAATGGATATATGAAGTCAAATGGGATGGTTCAAGGACTATTGCTTTTATTTCAAATAAAACAAGACTTCAAGATAGAAGGCTTGTTGATATAACCCATCAGTTTCCAGATTTAGCATTACTTCATAAGCAAATAAAAGCAAAAGAAGCAATACTTGACGGTGAACTTGTAGTTTTAAAAAACGGCAAGCCCAGTTACAAAAACATTATGTCGAGAAAGCATCAACAAAATTTAGTAAAAATAAATCTTTTAAGCAAGATAATGCCCGTAATTTTCATAACATGGGATATATTATATTTAAACGGCAAATCTCTTGTAGAATTGCCACTTATAGAGAGAAAAGATATCCTTAGAAAAACAGTTAAAGAAAACGAGATCATAAAAATATCAGATTTTATATTTGAACATGGAAAAATGCTTTTTGAAGAGACAGGGAAAAAAGGACTTGAAGGAATTGTTGCCAAAAAAGCAGATTCAAAATATTTAATAGGAAAAAGGAGTAAACTCTGGCTTAAGTCAAAACATTTTATTGTAATAAATGCTGTTATTATAGGGTACAGAACTGACAAAACAGCCCTCATACTGGGGCTTTACGATGAGGAAAATAATTTAATAAACATAGGAAGTTGTGAATCAGGCCTATCCCAGAAGGAATTAAAAGCATTCTATGAAGTTGCCAAGGAGATAAAAGCCCCAGATAATTATTATAACTTTAAAGAAAAAAATGTGCAGTGGTTAAAACCCTTGCTAACATGTAAAGTGAGATTTATGGAATGGTCTGAAAACATGAAGATGAGGGCACCTTCTTTTATTCAATTTGAGTATAACGTAAAACCAGAAGAGTGCAGGTTTGAATAAACTCACTTCAAAAACTTAATATACACTCTTCTTCTCCTTGGACCATCAAACTCACATAAATAAATACCCTGCCAAGTTCCTAAAAGTGGCCTTCCATTTTCAATAATGAGAGTTACTGAACTTCCCATAAGAGACGCCTTGATGTGGGCATCAGAATTGCCTTCCATGTGTTTAAAACGCATATTAGGAATTATTTTTTCTAAGGCTGCCATTATATCTTCTCTTACAGTTGGATCTGCATTTTCGTTTATTGTAATTCCCGCTGTTGTATGGGGCACAAAGATAACACAAAGGCCATCAACAACGCCAGATTTTTTAATTTCTTGCATTACCATATCAGTAATATCCACCATAACTTCCCTTGTCGGTGTATTTATCTCCAAAACAACCATAACGACTCCTCCATTTTTTGTTTTCTGGATTTGCTTTTTATAATAGCAAATTGTTTAATGGCATGTCAACATGGATTATAAAAAAGTAAATCAAAAATGCAACATTTATTTCCATATCATCATAAATATACCTGCAGTAATAAGTACACTTGCAACTAACGTTTTTGCGGTGAATTGCTCGTTTAGGATAAAAAAAGATAAAGTTAAAGTTAGGACGATGCTGGATTTATCAATAAGTGCAACCTTTGATACTTCACCTATAGATATTGCCTTATAATAAAATAACCAGGACAAACCTGTCGCCAGTCCAGAGAGAATCAAAAAGATCCAATTTTGTTTTGTCAAACTTTTAATTCCATACTGTCCCCCTGTTGTAAATACAATACCCCACGCTAAAAATATAATAACAGTTGTACGAATAGCTGTAGCCAAGTTAGAATCCACGCCTTTTATGCCAA
The DNA here is from genome assembly GCF_003722315.1 of Thermoanaerobacter ethanolicus JW 200. Taxonomy (NCBI): domain Bacteria; kingdom Bacillati; phylum Bacillota; class Clostridia; order Thermoanaerobacterales; family Thermoanaerobacteraceae; genus Thermoanaerobacter; species Thermoanaerobacter ethanolicus. The sequence goes on from NZ_CP033580.1 coordinate 2,658,745, forward strand.
TTTTAGCAAGAATTGAAGTCAAAGCAGCAAACAAAGCTGATAATATTGCAAATAATTTCCACATAATCCAACATCCCCTCAATGCAATTTTTACACTTAACTATTTTTACGTCTCACTTCAATTACTACTGCGTCTTAACCTTTTAACTTCATTATACTTGAGGAAGGAAAAAGTAGCAATATTAATAGTTGAAAAAAGTCGTTCCGTAGGAGAGGATTATGGATCAAGGAAAAAAGGGATAAGTGGCGTAAATCCCGAATTTTTCGAGGCTTTACCACTTATCCCTTTGTTATTCTATAAAGACTTAATCCTTAATCCTTTTCCCTTTCTCCTTCCCAAACGGAACCACTTTTTTCGCATGGGGAAAAGGTATAAATGAAAAATACACAACTCTTCAGCCTTTTGACCTCCATTACTCTACAGTTACTGACTTTGCAAGATTACGCGGTTTATCTACGTCACATCCTTTTTCTACTGCCATATAATATGCTAAAAGTTGCAAAGGCACAACTGTCAATACTGGAGTAAGCTCTTTAAGCGTTTCAGGTATATATATTACTTTATCTACAACGCCCTCAAGCTGCAAATTACCCTGCTTTGCAAAGGCGACTAAAAAACCACCTCTTGCTTTTACTTCTTTTATATTACTAAGCATCTTTTCAAAAAGGTCATCTTGTGTTGCAAGAGCTATCACAAGTGTTCCCTCTTCTACAAGGGCCAAAGTACCGTGTTTTAATTCACCAGCCGGATAAGCCTCTGAATGAATATAGGATATTTCTTTGAGTTTTAAAGAACCCTCCATAGCAACAGCATAGTCCAGTCCTCTTCCAATGTAAAATACGTCTTTTGCATTATAGTGTTCAGAGGCAAATTTTTGTATTACATCTTTGTTGTCAAGTAAATACTGAACTTTTTCAGGAAGTTTCTTTAATTCTGTGCAAAGTTCCATAACCTTTGTTTTAGTTATTGTCCCTCTTTTTATTGCAAGGTCCATAGCTACAAGATAGAGAGCTATAAGTTGCGTAGTATAAGCTTTGGTGGAAGCAACAGCTATTTCAGGACCTGCCCATGTGTATAGTACATCATCTGCTTCTCTGGAGACAGAACTTCCAACGACGTTTGTAATGGCTATAACTCTTGACCCTTTTTTCTTAGCTTCTTTTAATGCAGCAATGGTATCTGCTGTTTCCCCCGACTGGCTTATTACAATTGTAAGAGTTCTTTCATTTACTAAGGGGTTTCTATATCTAAATTCTGAAGCGACATCTACTTCAACAGGTATTCTCGCAAGATTTTCTATGACGTATTTCCCAACAACACCCGCATGATAAGCTGTTCCACAGGCTACAATAAAGATTTTATCTATCTTTTCAAGGTCTTCTTTAGTAATTTTCACATCATCTAAAACTATTTCTGAATCATCAATTATTCTGCCTCTTAATGTATCTTTTATAGCACTTGGCTGCTCGTGAATTTCTTTTATCATGAAATGTTCATAACCGCCCTTTTCAGCCGCCTCTACATCCCATTTTACTTCAAAAAGCGATTTTTCTACTTGCCTTCCAAACATGTCTATAAACTCTACGCTGTCTTTTTTAATTATGGCAATCTCATGATCATCAAGAAAATATACACTTCTTGTATGTTTTAATATAGCTGGGATATCAGATGCAATAAAGTTTTCACCATTGCCTATTCCAACTATAAGAGGTGCTTCTTTTCTTGCAGCTACAATCATATCGGGATTGTTTTTGCACAAAACGCCTAAGGCATAAGAACCTTCAATTCTGTCTAAAACTTTTTTCACAGCCTCTACTATATCGCCATTGTAATAATACTCCAGCAAATTTGCTACAACTTCTGTATCAGTCTCAGACTTAAAGGTATAACCTTCCTCTAACAGCCATTTCTTCAGTGGAAGATAGTTTTCAATTATGCCATTGTGGACTACTGCAATTAGCCCTGATTGGGATAAATGAGGATGGGAGTTTGTATCAGATGGTTCACCATGCGTAGCCCACCTTGTGTGTCCTATGCCTATTGTCCCTACCATATTATCTTTTTCAACAAGCTCTTTTAGGACGTTTAATCTTCCCTTCGCTTTCTTTATATTTATATTGCCATCATTTAAAATGGCAATTCCTGCCGAATCATAGCCTCGATACTCCAATTTTGTCAAACCTTCTAAAAGTATTGGCGTCGCCTGTTTATCGCCAATATATCCTACAATTCCACACATACTCGGTCTCCTCTCACTTTTGTAATAAATATTCATCCCTGCCCAGACTGCTTTATGCCACAGTCGCCTGTGGTTTTACCAGTCCTTTATCGGTCGCAGAAAACCGCAGGGCACCCGCCGATAACTCGATAAACCCTGTCCTCGTCAGCTTAAAGTATACACTTTAAGCCCAGGCGCTTTTTTAATTTTTAATCCTTACCTTCTTTTACTCTTCTTCAATAGGCATCCCCCCTTTCAAATAATACCTTTCGCACTTTTATTTAATTTAATTTTCTTTCTATTAATTCAGCAAGTTCTTTTGCCATTTGACTAATTTTATCAGAATCTTTTCCTTCTACCATAACTCTCACAAGAGGCTCAGTACCCGAGGGTCTTATAAGTACTCGTCCTTCTCCTCTCATTTCCCTTTCTAAGTTTTCAATTTCCCTTTTTATTTCTTCATCCTCTAAATAAGCATGTTTTAACTCATTTTTTACTTTTGCGTTTATAAGAACTTGTGGGTAAGTAACCATGCAGGCAGCTAACTCTGACAATTTTTTGCCACTTTCTTTTAAAATAGAACAAAGTTTTAAAGCAGTAATTTCCCCATCTCCAGTAGTATTGTCATTAAGGAAAATAATATGGCCTGATTGTTCGCCACCAATAGAATATCCGCCTTTTATCATTTCTTCTAAAACATATCTGTCTCCTACTTTTGTCCTTATGAGATTAATCCCTTGCTCTTTAAGTGCAATCTCAAAGCCTATATTGCTCATAACTGTTGCCACAACTGTGTTATTTTTTAACCTACCTTTTTTCTTTAAATCTATAGCACATATTGCCATTATGTGGTCTCCATCAACAACATTTCCTTTTTCATCAACTGCAATAAGTCTATCAGCATCTCCGTCAAAGGCTAAACCTATGTCGGCCCCATTTTCTATGACGAGTTGTTGCAATTTTTCAGGATGAGTAGACCCACAATTGACATTTATCTTTTCCCCTATAGGCTCTGCTCCATGTAATATGACTTCCGCCCCTAGTTCTTTAAATAGAATTGGCGCTACTGTGCTGCTAGCTCCATAAGCACAATCAATTACAATTTTCATTCCTTTTAAATCCCCATCAATAGTAGACTTTAAGAACTCTATGTAATCTCTATGAGAATTTGTGTATTCTTTCCTGGTACCTATTCCCGTCCCAATAGGAGAAGGCAACTCAATTTTTTCTTTTATTATATTTTCTATTCTATCTTCTACTTCATCTGGCAATTTATACCCATTTTTATCAAAAAATTTTATCCCATTGTACTCTACGGGATTATGAGATGCCGATATCATAACTCCAGCATCTGCTTGATATAATCGGGTAAGGTAAGCTACCGCTGGTGTAGGAATTATCCCCACACTTATGACCTCCGCCCCTACAGAGGTAAGACCAGCAGCTAATGCGCATTCTAGCATGTCGCTAGAAATACGGCTGTCTTTTCCCACTACAATTTTGGGCCTATGACTTCCTTCCGTCAAAGCATATGCTCCTGCTCTTCCTAGTTCAAAAGCAAGTTGTGGAGTCAAGTCATAATTAGCTATACCTCTAACACCATCTGTACCAAACAACCTTGCCATTTTCTATCTCCTCTCAATAAATCATACGATAATATTTTATCACAGTGAAAACCATATTTCAATTTACACTATTCCTCCAACATTGTTAATATATTTTGCATAACTTTGTCTCTCAATTCAACAATTTCCATCTTTATATCAATATTCAGATTTGGGTAAATTGGTTCCCCTATTTTTAGTTCAATTTTTCCCCTAAATTTGGGAAAATATTTGCCAAAAGGTAGTATTTCTCTTGTGCCTTTTATAGCCACTGGCACAATGGGCTTTCCCGATTTATATGCTATATACATAGCCCCTTCATACATTTTTTCTACTTTGCCAGTTGGTGATATTCCTCCTTCTGGAAATAATCCTATAGAATTTCCTTCCTTTAGTCTAAATAACGCTTGTTTTATGGCATTTAAATCAGGCGAATTTTTCTTTATGGGAATTGCTTTATCAATTTTTAAAAAATATTTTAAAAAACGCCTTTTATAAAGTTCAGAACTTGCTAAAAATATAACGGGTCTTTTTACAGAACAGGCTACCACAACTGGGTCTAGCAAACTTTGATGGTTTGCAACAAAAATACAAGCTCCCTCAGGCAAATTTTTCTCATATTTTACTTCAAAGGAATAGAATATCTTAAGAATCAATTTAGCAATAAGCCGTAAAATTCTATATAACAAAAAAATAATACCTCCCTTCCTCTAATGACAAATTCAATAAAGTCAGCGCTATAAGATATATTCGCCACAATCTTTAACAATCCTTCTTTTAATAAAAAATGGAGGAAATTATCTCCCCCTCTTAGATTACCTCCAGCCCTTTTCTAAAGGCATTTGTATTTAATTCAACAAATTTTTGTGGCACGTTATTTTTTATTACCTCTTCCCAATCAATGCCTTGTAGTCCTAAATATTTAACAAGTACTCCTAAAAGAACTATATTTTGAGCCTTTATATTTCCAAGGCTCTCTGCTATTTTATCTGCATCTACTGCAATTGTCTTTACGCTTTTTGATATTTCCTCAATTAAGTTCTTGGGATACTCTTCTTTGCTTATGAGCACAGAAAGTGGAGGTATTTCTACCGTATTTACAATGACAACGCCGTCTTTTTTAAGATAATTTAACCATCGCACAGCTTCCATTTTTTCAAAGGCTACGATAACATCAGCAGCCCCAACTTCAATGACTGGAGAATAAACTTTTTCTCCAAACCTTATTTGAGTATTGACACTTCCTCCTCTTTGAGACATGCCGTGGACTTCTGACATTTTTACATCATAACCACTTTTTAATAGTCCTTCCGCCAAAACATTACTGGCTAGAATAGTGCCTTGCCCTCCTACCCCTACCATTAATATGCTTTTCACTTCTTGCACTTTATTTCACCTCACCTTTTCTATAGCATCGAAAGGACATACCTGCATACAAACTGTACATCCGGTACACTGGTCAGGGTCTATGCTAAATATTCCATCTTTTTTGCTTATAGCAGGACAACCTATCCTTAGACACAAACCGCATTTTTTGCATTTATCTTGGTCTATTCTACACTCTCCCTGAGGTCTCGGAGGAATCAAAGCACAAGGTCCCTTTGCTACAATTACCATTGTATCGTCAGTATTCATAGCTTCATCAACAGCATTTTCAACTTCTTTTAAGTTAAAAGGATCAACCACTCTTACTCTTTTTACTCCTATTGCTTCACTTAATTTCGCTATATCTATTTCTGGAGCCTCTTCTCCCATCAAAGTTTTCCCAGTTCCAGGATTGTGCTGATGCCCCGTCATAGCTGTTATGCGGTTGTCAAGAATTATAGGTACAGCATTTCCTTTATTGTAGACTATATCAATCAAACCTGTTATTCCTGAATGGAAGAAAGTTGAGTCACCTATTACACTAAAAATCTTTTGTTTCCTTCCTTTGTGTTCATTGGCCTTTTGGAATCCGTGAGATCCAGAAATACTTGCTCCCATGCAAACACAGGTATCTATAGCTTCCAGTGGAGGAGCTGCCCCTAAAGTATAACATCCAATGTCGCCTAAGACTGGAACTCTCTTTTTTTTCAATACGTAGAAAACTCCCCTGTGAGGACATCCTGCACAAAGCATAGGAGGTCTACCTGGCACTTTTGTATCAACTGATATATGCTCTAATTCTTCACCCTTTATAGCTTTTCTTATTATACCAGGATTTAATTCCCCTACTATCGGCAATATCTCTTTGCCTATGACTTTTATTCCTAAGCTTTTTACATGTTCTTCGATGTAAGGTTCCAATTCCTCTACAACGTATAGTTTTTTAACTCCTTCTGCGAATTTTTTTATAAGCTCTGATGGCAAAGGATAAGTCATTCCTAATTTTAAGATTGAAACTTCATCTCCAAAAACTTCTTTTACATAAAGATAGCTTATACCACTGGTAATTATGCCAATTTCTCTATCATTCCATTCTATTCTGTTAATAGAAATTTCTTCTGACAATTGTCTTAAAGCCTTTAATCTTTCTTCTACAACTACATGCCTTTTTTGTGCATTAGCAGGCACCATTACATATTTAGGAATATCTTTTTTATAAGGTTTCATCTCTACATTTTGTCTTTCACCTAATTCTACTACTCCTTTGCCATGACTTACCCTTGTTGTAAGCCTTAACAAAACAGGAGTATCGTACTTTTCACTTATGTCCAATGCGTATCCTACAAAATCTTTACATTCTTGACTGTCTGAAGGTTCTAACATGGGTATTTTAGCAAATTTTGCATAATACCTATTGTCCTGTTCATTTTGTGATGAGTGCATTCCAGGGTCATCTGCCGTTACAATTACACAACCCCCATTAACACCTGTATATGCAAAAGTGAAAAGTGGGTCTGCTGCCACATTAAGGCCAACATGTTTCATAGCAGCAAGACTTCTTGCGCCTGCGATAGAAGCACCAATTGCTGCTTCAACAGCAACTTTTTCATTTGGCGCCCATTCAGAATATATTTCTTTGTACTTAGCTATATTCTCTATTATCTCTGTGCTTGGTGTACCAGGGTATGCAGCAGCAAAAGTGATGCCGTACTCATAAGCACCTCTTGCTACTGCTTCATCTCCCATCATTATTTTTTTCATTCATTTTCCCCCCATTTAATTTATCGTTATCAAAAAGATACTGCACAGGCAAAAGCTATAGAATTAAACTTATCTTCGTGGGAATCAGCTCTTGAAACTAGAACAATTGGCGCTTTTGCTCCTACCACAATTCCCGCACTTCTTGCCTTTGCAAAATAAGTAAAGCTTTTACCTAAAGCATTTCCTACCTCTATAAATGGCACCAACAAAATATCGGCATCTCCTGCAACCTCACTTTTTACTCCTTTGTGAATTGCCGCCTCTTTGCTTATGGCAAGGTCAAAAGCTAAAGGACCATCTACTATTCCTTCTATCTCACCTCTTTGGTTCATTTCCTTTAATTTAGCGGCTTCAACAGTGGAAGGCATTTTAGGGTTTACCACTTCTACCGCCGACAAACAGGCTACTTTAGGATTTTCTATTTCTATAGCTTTTGCCACTTTAATAGCATTTTTTAAAATTTGCACTTTTTCTTCTAAAGTAGGACTAATATTCATTCCTCCATCAGTCAAAAGCAATAACTTGTGATAGTTGGGAATTTCATAAACCATTACATGACTGAGTAATCCTTCTCCTCTAATGCCGTATTCGCTGTCAAGAACAGCCCTTAAAAGAGTAGCAGTAGGAACAAGACCTTTCATGACAAAAGAAGCCCTACCTTCTCTAACTTCTAAAACTGCCCTTTTGCATTTTTCCGACTCTTCTTTTTCATCAATTATTTCATATTGCTTAATATCAATGCCTATATCTTTTGCAATAGTTTCTATTTTTTCTTTAATACCTACCAATATAGGATTTCCTATCCCTTCTTTTCTTGCAGATTCGCATGCTAACAATACTTCACAGTCTTCTGCCCCTGCCACAGTAAATATTTTATTGAATCCTTTTGCTTTCTCTACAATTTCACTTAATTTTTTCAAATTTACACCTCCTACAGAAAAAATAACCTCCGAAGAGGTTATTTTTTAGTTGTAATGAGACTTTTTACTAATTCTGCTCCCCTATTTAACGCTTTTTCATTTATAGGCATCAAATGCTCTTTACCTTTGCCAAAGACCTCAGGCAGAGCTTTTAGTACTGTTTCCATTTTTACAACTTTAGTAGCTTCTATGAAAGCTCCTAGCATCACCATGTTAGCAATTTTTAAATTACCCAATTCATTAGCAATATCATTGGCAGGTATCTCATACACTTCTATATCTTTTCTCTCTGCTTTTCTATCTACTAATGAAGTATTTATGAATAATTTTCCACCTGGTATCACATAAGATTCATATTTGTCTAAAGAAGGCCTATTCATTACAACTACAGAGGTAGCCTCTGTAATAATTGGAGAGCCTACTTCCTCATCTGATACAGTGACATTACAATAGGCAGTTCCTCCTCTCATTTCAGGACCATAAGAAGGAGTCCAAGACACATTTTTCCCTTCAAACATTCCCGCATAGGTAATTATAAGCCCCATTGATAAAACTCCTTGACCACCAAAGCCTGCAAAAATTATTCTTTCTTCCATAATTACTTAACCTCCTCTAAGGTGTTTTTATACACACCCAAAGGGTAATACGGTTCCATGTGCTCTTTTATCCAATTTAATGCCTCTACCGGTGTCATACCCCAGTTAGTAGGACAACTAGAGAGCACTTCTATCATAGAAAACCCCTTTTTTTGTATTTGAGCTAAAAATGCATTTTTTATGGCTTTTTTAGCCTGCATTACATGTTTTACATCGTAAACAGATACTCTTTCAATATATGCTGTACCCTCAAGGGTTGCTAGCATTTCACTCACTCTAATGGGATAACCATTTATTTCTGGCTTTCTTCCGTAAGGAGTAGTAGTTGTTTCCTGACCAATTAATGTAGTAGGAGCCATTTGTCCTCCTGTCATTCCATAGTTAGCATTGTTGACAAAAATAACTGTTATATTTTCTCCCCTTGCAGCCGCATGAACAATCTCTGCTGTTCCAATAGCTGCTAAGTCTCCATCTCCTTGATAAGTAAACACAATTTTATCAGGATGAACTCTCTTAATACCTGTAGCAACTGCTGGAGCCCTCCCATGAGCTGCCTCTTGCATATCACAATTAAAATAGTCATATGCAAATACAGCACATCCTACAGGAGCAACACCTATTGCCTTATCTAAAACATCTAACTCTTCCATAATTTCAGCTACTAACCTGTGGATTATACCATGAGTACAGCCTGGACAATAATGAAAAGGCGTATCTGTCAATCCCTTTGTTTTTTGAAATACAACAGCCATTATTTCACACCTCCTGCAATTTTCCTAATTTGTTCTAGCATCACAGATGGTTCTGGTATCATACCACCTGGCCTTCCGTAGAAATAGACCGGCTTTTTGAATTGTACTGCAAGTTTTACATCTTCTACCATTTGTCCCATGCTCATTTCTACAGTCAAATAAGCTTTTGCGGTATCAACTGTCTTTTCGAAAGGCTCTTTCGGGAAAGGCCACAAGGAAATAGGTCTTATTAATCCTACTTTATACCCTTCTCTTCTTGCAATATTCATCACATTCTTTGCTACGCGGGCAATAGTACCATAAGCAACTAAAATAACATCCGCATCTTCGCAATTTATCATTTCATATCTCACTTCATTCTTTTCAGCCTTTGCATATTTTTCAAATAATTGATAATTATATTTCTCTAATACAGGTGGATCGATATATAAAGAATTGATTATGTTTCTATGCTCTCTATTTCCTCTTCCTGTAGTAGCCCATGTTTTTTCTGGAATATCTCTCTTTCTTTTTTGAATATTTTCAAAATCTACAGGTTCCATCATCTGACCTAACATCCCATCTCCCAATATAACAACAGGGTTCCTATATTCATCTGCAATATCAAAAGCTTCTTGGACTAAATCTGCCATTTCTTGGATTGTAGAAGGAGCAAGGACAATCAATCTATAATCTCCATGGCCTCCTCCTTTTGTAGATTGAAAGTAATCTCCTTGAGCTCCTTGAATGTCTCCTAATCCTGGGCCACCCCTCATTATATTCACAATTACACAAGGTACTTGAGCACCTGCAAGATATGAGATACCTTCTTGCATAAGACTCAAACCAGGGCTGCTGGTGGAAGTCATAACACGAGCTCCTGCTCCACCTGCTCCATATACCATATTTATAGCAGAAACTTCACTTTCTGCTTGTAAAAATACGCCACCTACCTCTGGCATTCTCTTTGCCATGTAAGCTGTAACCTCATTTTGAGGTGTTATAGGATAACCAAAGTAATGTCTACACCCAGCTTGAATAGCTGCTTCCGCTAACGCCTCATTACCTTTCATTAATACCTTAGCCATCTTACTCCCCTCCATTTATTTTATAACTGTTATAACAGTATCAGGACACATCATAGCGCAAAATGCACAACCTATACATTTGTTCATATTTTCCGGTTTAACAGTGGCAGGATGATATCCCTTCACATTTATTTTGCTCATGTCCATTTCAATAATTTTCTTGGGACAAGCATTTACACACAATTCACAACCTTTACATAAATCTTCATTAAAAATAACTTTTGCCACATAAATTCCTCCTCTCACATTTTATCCCATGGAGTTTTCATATAAAGGTCAATTGGAAATATCGGATATCCTAAGTCAGGAACTTTGTTGAGCAATTCTCTTTTTACAGTCACCATCTTAATAGGTATCCCTGTAATTTTTGAGACTTCCTCCACCACTTTTTGACCTTTTAAAATATCCTCTACTGTTGTTTCATAAGATAAATGAGTATTGTTTACCAAATGAGTTACTTTAATTTTAGCTGCTTCTTCAATCGATTTAAGATATTCAATGACCGATTCTACATCTTTTGTAAGTGGCCTGTTTACATTAACTACAAATAATACTTCTGCATCTTGATCCTTTATTATATGCCGATACTGACCTAATGGAGTTGCTCCTACATCGTCTCCCCCAACATCGAAGACTGCATATTTATCCTTGCTGTATAATGCCCCATAGATGTTGCGGGAAATAGCAGGCACATCTGCATTCATATATTTCTCTTCTACTCCTGCTACTCGTATTCTCCACTTATCAAAAAGTTCTTTTCTCACTTCCCTCGACCTAAAATATGGATTTACAATATCTAAATCGACTATTTCTACCTCTTTTCCTGATTCTCTTATAAACTTAGCATAATTTATTGCAACCTCGGTCTTACCTGTACCGTAATGCCCTACTACAATTGTCAACCTTTTGAAATCCATTATCCATCATCCTTTTAACTATACATTTTAGCTTTTTCTTCACCGCTAAGTACCCGATATGCCCCCTGCGCCAAAGCTAACATTTCATCCTCACCTGGATATACATAAACAGGAGCTATAAATTTTACCCTTTCACTTATCCTTTTTACAAAATCCTCGTTATACGCAATTCCACCTGTAATTCCTACTGCATCTACATGGCCTTTTAAAACCACTGCCATCGCTCCAATTTCCTTAGCTGTCTGATAGGCCATAGCTTCTAAGACCAATTCTGCTTTTTTATCTCCTTCTTCAATTTTTTTATAAACTTCTCTTACATCGTTAGTGCCTAAATGTGCCACTATTCCCCCTTGTCCTATTAACTTCTTTTTCATCTCCTGATAGGTGTATTTACCACTATAACATAACTTTACTAAGTCAAGTACAGGAAGTCCTCCCGCTCTTTCTGGAGAAAAAGGCCCTTCCCCATTTAAAGCATCATTTACATCTACTACCCTGCCGTGTTTATGAGCCCCAACAGATATACCACCACCTAAATGAGCAATAATTAAATTTACTTCTTCGTACTTTTTGTGTAAGTCAGCAGCTAAACGGCGAGCAATTGCTTTTTGATTTAACGCATGGAATATACTAGATTTTTCAATCTCAGGCATCCCTGTTATTCTCGCTACATCCTCTAACTCATCCACTACTACAGGGTCTACTATATAAGCTGGAATATTGTGTTCTTTAGCTAAAGTATAAGCAATTATACCCCCTAAATTGGAAGCATGTTCTCCTCTTTCAGCCTTCTTTAAATCCTCTATCATTTTTTCATTTACAATATAAGTTCCACTTTCTATTGGCTTTAAAAGTCCGCCTCTCCCTACTATTGCATCAATTTCTGAAAGAGAAATGCCTTTTTCTTTTAACATATTTAAAATCGCCTGAGTTCTAAATTCAAACTGGTCAATAATACTTTTATACTTACTAAGCTCTTCAGTATTGTGCCTTAAAGTTTCAGTAAAAAGGGGCACTGTGTCCTTAAACACAGCAACTTTTGTAGATGTAGAGCCGGGATTTATCACAAGAATTAAAGGCAAAACAATCCCCTCCGTGCTATCAATTTATATTATATTACACTTCCTTTTTCTATCAAAATTTTTAAGGAAAGGGCAAACAAAAAACCGCCCACCCTTATTTGACAATATAATTGTCTTTTACAGCAGCAATGGTCTTTATCCTCTCTTCTGCCACTCTATCTGCTGCTGCATATGTCGGTATGTTCTCTTCTTTAGATTTCTGTATAACCTTTTTCACTGTATCAAATATCATAGAAACTTTTCTCATAGCCCTATCTCTGTTATAGCCAGAAGGATTGAGCTCATCAGCTACATTTATAACCCCACCAGCATTTATAATGTAATCAGGCACATAGAGTATACCTTTCTCTTGCAATATATCCCCATGCCTCTCTTCTTTTAACTGGTTATTAGCTGAACCTGCTACTATCTTACACTTAAGTTGCGGTATCGTTTCATCGTTTATTATCGCTCCCAAAGCACAAGGCGCAAATATATCGCATTCTACCCCATAAATCTCATCCGGTTTCACATATTCAGCTTTAAATTCCTCTACTGCCCTCTTTACATTGTCTTCAAATATGTCTGTCACAATTAGCTTTGCCCCTGCTTCATATAAGTGTTTCGCTAAATTGTAGCCTACATTTCCTACACCTTGTATTGCAACTACTTTTCCTCTTAAATCTAAAGTTCCAAAAATCTCTTCAGCAGCTGCTTGCATACCCCTATAGACTCCATAAGCTGTAAAAGGAGACGGGTCTCCACTGGTTTCTGCTAACCCTGCTACATATTTCGTCTCATAGCGTATATATTCCATATCTTTTAAGTTAGTTCCAACATCTTCTGCTGTTATATATCTTCCTTTTAGAGACTCTATATATCTTCCCAAGCTTCTAAATAGTGCTTCAGATTTATCTGTTCGAGGGTTTCCTATTACAACTGTTTTACCTCCACCTAAGTTTAGGCCCGCAGCAGCATTTTTGTATGTCATTCCCCTTGCAAGCCTTAATGCATCATTTATTGCATCCTCTTCTGAGTCATAAGTCCACATCCTACATCCGCCTAAAGCAGGACCTAAAGTCGTGTCATGAATTGCAATTATCGCCTTAAGACCTGAAGTCTTGTCATGGCATAAAATCACATTTTCATAATCTTTAGTTTCCATTATTTCAAATATTTTCATAAAATATCTCCTCCTATTTAATAATCAACTTAAATAATCAAACATTAGAAGCAAGAGATGCCAACATTATAGAATTAAATTTAGCTTCACTGGAGTCTGCCCTTGAAGTCAAGACAATCGGCCTTTTTGCCCCCATTATTATTCCTGCTATCCTTCTTTCTGCTATATAGGTTATAGCTTTATACAGCATATTACCAGCTTCAATATCTGGAACTAAAAGAATGTCAGCATTACCTGCAACAGGGCTTATTATCCCTTTATGCCGCGCTGCTTCTACTGATAAAGCATTATCAAGAGCCAACGGCCCATCTATTATAGCCCCTTTGATTTGACCTCTTTCACTCATTTTTGAAAGTATTGCTGCATCTAATGTGGCTTGCATATCAGGATTAACTGTTTCAACAGCTCCTAAAACTGCAACCCTTGGAGCATCAATTCCAATTTGCCTTGCAACGTCTACTGCATTTAAAATTATGTCTATTTTCACTTTCAAATCAGGGGCAATATTCATTGCTGCATCTGTCAAAAGGATAAGCCTGTTATAAGGAGATTCAAAAACAGCCACATGACTTAAAGTTCTTCCAGTGCGAAGACCAATTTCCTTATCTAAAACAACCCTTAATATCTCTGCCGTCTGTACAAGGCCTTTCATCAATATATCAGCTTTGCCTTCGCTCACAAACTTTACAGCTTCGCGACAAGCTTCTAAGTTACTTTTTGTGTCTATTATTTCGTGATCCTTTAAAGGCATTGATATTGAAGAAGCTATCCTTTCTATTTTTTCTTTATCACCAACTAATATTGCTTTTACTATTCCTCTTTCATGAGCTTCTTTAATCGCTTCTAATACATCTTCATCTGCCGCTTGAGCTACTGCTATAGTTTTGGGAGGCAAGTCTTTTACGTAATTATACATTTCTTCAAATGTTCTCATATCATACACCTCATCAGCTATAAATCTTGGGCTTTTCAATATTTCTTAAAACTCTTAATGCACCATCTCTTAAAGCTTCCATTTCATCTCCCCCTGGATAAAGAGTTATAGGTGCAATAAAGCTCGTCATATCAATGATTATCTCTATTAGTCGTTTAGAATAAGCAAGTCCACCAGTTAAAATTATTGATTTCACATCCCCCTTTAATACTGCCGCCATTCTGCCAATTTCCTTTGCAATTTGATAAGCCATAGCTTCAAAAACTAATTTAGCTTTTTTATCACCATTTTGTATTCGCTTTTCTACTTCTCTCGCATCATTTGTCTCAAGATGTGCTACCATCCCACCCATACCTACAATTTTTTTCTTCATCTCATCAAAACTGTATTTACCAGAATAACAAAGGTCAACAACTTTCATCGATGGCAGGCTTCCTGTCCTCTCAGGAGAAAACGGCCCCATTTGATTTGCATTGTTTACATCTACAATTTTTCCTCCTTTAATTGCTGCTACAGAAATGCCTCCCCCCATATGAGCCACAACAAGATCCAATTCCTCTTCTTTAACACCATTTTCCATTGCATATCGATGAACACACGCTTTTATGTTTAAAGCATGAGATTGACTTTTTCTTGGAAGCTCAGGAAGGCCAGAAATTCTTGCAACATCTTCCATTTCATCAACAGCTACAGGATCTAATGTATAAACAGGAATATTATGCTTATCTCCTATAGCTCTTCCAATTAGTCCACCGAGATTTGAAGCATGTTCACCTCCAACTCCCCTTTTCAAATCCTCAAGCATAATATCGTTTACAAAATAAGTACCACTTTGAACGGGTTTAATAAGTCCTCCTCTTACCACAATTGCAGATATTTCTTTCAAGTTTATGTTGTTTTGCTCTATCCAATCATTTATAGCATTTAACCTTAAATCAAATTGCTCAATGATACTCTTATATCTTTTAAGCGCTTCAATGTCGTGGACAATCTCCGTTTTTACAATTTCTTTTTCCTCTTCATACAATGCCACTTTAGTAGAAGTAGAACCCGGATTAATAACTAAAACTTTCAACAGGTTCACCTGCCCTTCTTAATACATAATATGAAGTTCTATTACAATTTTTGAGTGTTATTAAAAATTTTTTAACCTTACAATATTTTAATTCTACATATTTGTCAAAAATCCTTCTCTTAAATTAAAATTTTTTTATAAAGACTTTATATTTTGTGGAATTGATAGATTTTTAGCAAAATTAACAGGCGGGAAGTACCCGCCTATTGAATATTAACAGTTACTTTGTCAGGTTTAATCCTAATTATTTGCAAGTTCAAGTTAGTATTTATATTTACAGTTAAAGAATGATCACCCATTGGCAGATTGGTTACGTCTATATATGCGTTAAAATCGGAAGCTGTAGCTCCATTAACTACACTTTCTGGGCCAGATATAGTAATGACTAAATCTGGATTTTGAATTACAACATTTTTGTTGTCTGCTCCTCGTATATCTATATTGCTTATAGTAATCTCTTTAGTCGCTATTTTTTGTATATCCACATATACTTTTGCATTAATATCACTTTTAACAAGTTTCACACCATCTGGCAAATCAAAAGGTACATTTTCAGTGACAGGTTCATTTTTCCCAGAAATATCGATTTGCTTAGTACTTATAGATTTTATCGTATTTAGGACAGTCTCATCACCAGTAATATACACATACTCTGGCAGTACATTTACAGATGCTATCATATATCCTTCCATTGGTTTCCCGAATATTTTAGGAACTACAGGCACACGTATAGATTTATTTACAGGAATATATACTTCAACAAGATTAGGAGTAATAGTAACACCTTTTACTTCTTTTCCTTCTCTGTCAACAGCAACCACTGGAACAGAGATTTTTACATCCTCTTTTTTATAAGAAACATTGACCCCAGCTATCACATTTTTTATAAGATTAATTTTACTTTCTGGTCCAATCACCAATACCTCTCCCGGCGTGGGGACAGCAGGTTGCATAGCATAACCATCCATCACATTGCCAATTACTTTTACAGTAACTGGCATTTGCGTTTTCGCAATATTATCTATTTCTACCTTTATTTCTGACGGATTTATTGAAACTAAGGAGACATTTCTAGGTAATCCTTCCACTGTAACAGGAATGACATTTGTCCCATTAGAATTTACTCTGCTTAAATCTGCAAAAGCTGATATATTCTGGGCTGCTATATTCAGAACATCACTTCGTCTTCCTTTTACTTTTACATTTACCGTATAATTTTTTTCATCTAAAACAATAAGTCCTTTTTTCTCTAAAGTATCGCTATTAATCAATTTGACAGGCACATTGCTTATTTCATAAGGAATTTCTGGATTTTCTTCTCCCATTACATAAAGCCACAGTAAAAAAGCCAATACCAGTGACAGCAATTTTATTGTAAAATCTTTAGTCAGCATGTTTGTTCCCCCATTTTTTCCATACGGGCTTTTTGGTATCTTTTACTTCAAATATGCTCGACAACACCTCTTTTAAAGTTTTTGCATCTAAATGTCTTGAAATCCTGCCATTTTGTGCAAGAGAAATAGTGCCTGTCTCTTCAGAAACGATTATCGCTACCGCATCAGATATTTCAGTAACACCTATTCCCGCTCTATGGCGTGTTCCTAATTCACTACTTAGATTTTGGTTGTCTGTTAAAGGTAAAAAACAACCTGCCGCCATAATCCTATCTCCACGAATTATGACAGCTCCATCGTGTAAGGGCGTATTAGGTATAAAGGTATTTATTAAAAGCTCACTGGAAATTTTAGAATCCATGGCTATGCCAGTTTCAATGAGCTCATTAAGGCCTGTCTCCCTTTCTAAAACAATTAAAGCCCCTATTTTTGAGCGGGACAAAAATTGCACCGCATCGCATATCTCTCCCAAAACCTCTGACATATCTTTTTCCTCTTCATTAAAAAAGAAGAAATTTTTGCCTAAGAACCCGCTCCTACCTAAAGACTCTAATCCACGCCTTAACTCCGGCTGAAAAACAATTAAAAGCGCAATAACTCCTACCGTCATAGCATTTCGCAATATATAATTGACTGTCCTAAGTTGTAGCCATTCGCTCACTTTGGTAATTACAATTAACACAGCAAGCCCTTTAAGCAACTGCTCTGCTCGTGTTTTGTGTATTACCAAAATTAAGCGATACAGGACATAAGCTATTATTAAAATATCTATTACATCGTTAATGCGCATTGTTTTTATGATATCTATAAGTCCATTAAACAAAAAATTCACCTCTCAAGGCTCTGTGGTAAATCGTGTGTACATATTAATTATACAACAAATTTGAATAAAAAATAATTTAAACTGAATTAAATTTTAATTAAAGTGGAAAAATTATTTTAGCAAAAAATAAGGAGGATGAAAATGAATAAAGATAAAATTATAGAAAAAAATATAAAGGAAAAATTAGAAAAGGAAAGGGTGTCTTACGGAGTAGATGTAAATGTCCGGTGTATCAATGGTCATGTAACTTTGTATGGAATAGTAGATAACTTATCCGAAAAAAATCACGCTCAAAAAATAGCAGAAAGCGTAGAAGGTGTAAAAAAAGTAGAAAATAACATAACAATTGCAATAGATAGCAAAATAACAGACAAAGATATAAAACAGGGTGTTTTGAGAAATCTTCAGAACTCCAAATTTCATGAAGAAATAGGAGAATTAGGTGTTGATGTAACCGACGGTACCGTAACTTTATATGGAAAGATTAATAACGCACAGCAAGAAATAGAAAGCATAAGTCAAGCAGCCCAAGCCATGGGTGTCAAAAGTGTAATAAGCAAATTAGAACTTAACAAAGAGCATAAAATAGATGATGTATCTCTTGTAAATTTAGTAGTACAAAAGCTGTCTCGTTATGATTTGAGTTTGCCTGATTTAGTTATTACAGCAAACAACGGGACAGTAACATTAAGGGGATATGTGAATAATTTAAAAGAAAAAGAATTAGCCAATGAAGCAGCTCAAAGCGTAAATGGGGTAAAAAAAGTGATAAATCATATAAAAATTAGAGAGAAGTCATAGAAGGATATGTCATTCTATGACTTCTACTCTTATGTCATTCTTTTCTACTTCTTTTTTCAATGGATTTATCACATCTCCATGAAGTATAACATCCAGAGCAGACCTTAAAGACTTGCCTACTATTATCTCGGTTATATTGTTTTCTTTCGCAAATTCTGCCAGCGTTTTTGAGATTTTTTTACCCACCAAAATAGAAACTCTGCCACCCATTTTTTGTGCTAAATCAAAGAGCTCCAGCAATACTTTGTTTTGCTTTAAATCATTTGAGATGTCGTTGTTTTTGTTAACGTATACAACGCAAAACTCACCATTAGTCTCTTTTGCTCTTTCAGCGCCTCTTTCCACAAGCCTGCGGCAACTTTTCTGCGGGGTTACGCACACCATGATTCTGCTTTTCACGCCAGGCTCGTAACTTAAAACCATTTTAATAAACCCCTTTCAGATGCATACTTTCCTTCCAAATATTATTATATGTTAGTTCTCTAACCTATGTCAAATTCATTAATAAACCTTATATTCTTTTTAGATTTAACTGTCTCTTTTTCTTTAACTCTTTTATAAATTCTTTTAGATAACCTACCTCTTCTTTAGAAGGTGTTTTACCTCCATAAACTGTTTCATTGTATATCCGCGTAACTTCACTGAAACCTATATACCCATTTCCTAACACTCTTTTTTGATATTCCAAAGGAGTTTCTGTATCTAACTTTTTCAAGCCTTTTTTAGCTAAATACTTTACAATTTTTTCATAATAATATATCGCCAAAAACTTATTGTCCAAATTATTAATTTTTTTCTTCCGATCCCACCAATATAAAGAAGTTGTTGTCACTAAAATTACTATCAATATTAAGCCAAAACGTAAAATATTAAATTTATTATCATTGAAAAAAGCAATTTCCTGAGAAGTTGTCTCCGTATTATCACTTTGTTGCAGTTTATCGACTGTGCTATGGGAATCTCTACTCCCGTTATCTGGTTGTAATTCCATATCATTTTCTAAATTTAAGTGATTATTATTTGAGAGGGACATTGGAAATTCTAATGAGGGATAATTAGGTGTTGGTTCAAAAGTAATCCAACCGTAGTCATCAAAATATACCTCTACCCACGCGTGAGCATTAGCAGCGGTAATCCTGTATTTGCCATCACTACTAGGTGCTGACGGCATTCTAAATCCCACTACATATCTTGCAGGAATTCCAATTGTCCTGAGCATAATCACCATTGCCGTCGCATAATAAGAACAATATCCTTTTTTTAGATCGAATAAAAAATAGTCAACAAAATCTCTATCCGAAGGAGTAGGAGGAACATCTAAAGAATAGGGGTATTGCCTTAAATATTCTTCCACTGCTTTTACCTTATCATAAAGAGTTTTTTTGTCTTTTGTGATAGAATAAGCTAAATCTTTCACTCTTTCTGGTAGAAGAGTAGCTGGATAAGACAAATATCTTATTCTTTCTTCGCCTTTTAAAGTCTCGTTACCTTTTTGCCTCAGTGAATTTAAATCAATTTGTGGCTTTAAATAAGTGACAACATAAGGCTCTCCAGTACCATGAGAGGTTTTTGCTCTTAAGTTCAAATTATCAACTTCATAATAAAAATCATAGCTTAGTTTATGAGGTTGCCAAGGGGAAAAAAGAATATCTGACTTAATTTTTAGTGGAATTACTGTGATAGTTTTTACTTCAAAATTTACATTATTACTGAAAGTTGGCGGAATTTTATCGCTGCTTTCTACATACATATACTGTTGTCTGGAATTTTCCCATCTATTAGAAAAATTATCATAAATTAAAGTACTTTTTGAGGAATAAGTATAAGTATCATAGACCATTCCCCTAAGGTAAGTACTTTCATCGGCTTCTACTTCCATTATTAAAAAATTACTCGGTTTCACATTTCCGCCTAATTCATTGGCAAAAGTAGTAAAAACCGTTTCCCCAAACCAATCATCATTAGTGCCTTCGCCATTTCTCCAATCTCTAGTAAAAGGGAAAGTATCATAAAACCAATTATTCAATGTTTCCCACTTAACGGGTTTAAAGTTTTTAGGCATCAATTGAGCACTGATAGAGGTAATAGAAGATAGAAAGATTACAACAATCAAAAAAACTGCAATAGGTGCTTTGGCACTGCCTTTTTTAAAATAGTTCTTTATTCCAATATCTATAAAACAAAGCGTAATATAAACTGTCATATAGAGGTAAGCAGCATCTACATAATTATACCACTGCACAACAAAAAACAATATTCCTGAAAATAAAGTTAAAAACCAACTCCTTATGATAATATTTAATAACGTAATAATCAGTGTTACTATAACAACGGTCATTATAATCATAAAAAATCTATATTTTTCTGTTAAAAGGTCAAAGCCTGGAGGCGAAATTGTATAATTCATATAAATATCCGCCCATTTTATAAAACCATCAATATAAGATACAATACTCACTAATAAGCTGCGATATTTGATAAAAACTATGACATCTATAAGTAAAAGGCTTGTAAGCAAAAATATTATCAGTTGTGGCCTTTTGAGCAAAAAAGCAAAAAATATCACTAATACTATATCTAATAGTAAAAGATAATAGAAAGGATATAAGAATCTAAAGCCGCTAACAGCAGATAATATAACCACAAGAGATAGGGCAATTGTCATAATGTGTTCATGCAAACTCTTTTTTAGCTCTTTTGACATCTTTCTTCCCCCAGAAAACAACTTCGATATCTAATTTGCTAATTTTATCTTCAATTTCTTTTGGGTCATTAACATAATAGATTATTAATTCTCTATTACTGCTTCTTAAATCCGCTAATTCTCCTAAAATTACATTATTCAAATAAGGAGTTATTAAAATAAGAGTCACATCATAGGGAATACTTTTATATAATCTCAAAAAGTCCTCTAGACTTTTTTCGTAAACTGGAAAATTCCTTAAAGAAGCCTCAATAAAATTTTTAAAATCTTTAATCGTTCTTCCTTTTATATGAACCTTACCGGTATTGTAATCTATAACACTTACAGGAATACTATGTAAAAGGCAAAATTTCGCTATAGATAACATGCATTCAGCACAATTTTCATCTATTATTCCTTGGGTATCCATAGCAAAATGGTTTTTATCTAAATCCCACAAAATATAAACTTCACTCATCGCGGATACTTGAAATTCTTTCACATAAAATTCTCTTTTCTTTGCTGACACCTTCCAATGAATCCTTTTAATACTGTCGCCATAATTGTACTTTCTTAATTGCGATATATTAGTATAATCTTCAAAAGCTTTATTTTCCGCCTCTATATTTCCTAATTGTTGTCTTGCCTTCAATTCCACATTTATATTATGAATCCTTGGTAGCACTACAAATTTTAATTTAAAATCATATTTTTTTACTACATTAAAAATTCCAAAAGGATCTTTTATTTCTACTTCAAAAGGTCCAAAAAAATATATTCCTCTTTTTGAAATCACAAATTTTTTTTGTACTTTTTTATTTTTAAAAGTCATAAGATACCATTCTTCTGATTTAAATTTAGCATTTAGAGGAGAATAGTCAATAATTTTAAGATTAAAAACAGGAAGAAAACTGTTGTTTATCAAAGTTATCTCATAAGCTATCTCTTCTCCAACAGTAATTTCATCTTTGTGAGATATAACATAGATATCTATAGAATTTTTTATATGCCTTATATACAGGTAATTCAAAAGGATAAAAAATGCAAATTCATAGACAAGCAAATAAAGTATTTTCCCGCCGGTAAAAATGGCAAAAGCAAAAGAAACTATGAGTAGCAATAAAAGAAAAATTTTATTATGCATATCTTTTTATCACCGGCACCTTTGTGGTATCTACAATATTTTTAATAAACATTTTCTCGTCCAATCCTTCAAATCTTTCTTCATTTTTTAAAATGATTCTATGAGATAACACAGGTACCGCTAATTCTTTTACATCATCTGGTAAAACATAATTTCTTCCTTCGCAAAAGGCCTTTGCCTGAGCAGCTCTCATTAAATTTACAGTAGCTCTTGGACTTGCACCTAACCTCATTGCTTTGCTTTTTCTGGTATTAGCAACTAATGTGACAATATAATTTCTGACTAGATCATCTACATAGACAGACTTTACCTTCACTTGCATTTCCTTTATGTCTTCAGCATCGGCTACTGGAAAAAGAGACTCTAAAGGGTCCTCTCTCTCGAAATTTTTTAAAATCCTCATTTCCTGATATTCATCGGGATAACCTATCTCTATTTTTATCATAAATCTGTCCAATTGAGCTTCTGGCAATCTAAAAGTCCCTTCATATTCAATTGGATTTTGGGTAGCCAATACCATAAAAGGCTTAGGTAAAGAATAAGTAACCCCATCAACAGTTATTTGTCTTTCTTCCATTGCCTCCAAAAGGCTAGATTGAGTCTTAGGAGAAGTTCTGTTGATTTCATCAGCTAAAACTATCTGACTCATTATAGGACCTGGTTTAAATTCAAAGTCGTTCTTTAATTGATTGTAAATAGTTATGCCTATAACATCTGAAGGCAAAAGATCCGGTGTGAATTGTATTCGTTTAAATTTAAGATTTACTGATTTAGCTAAAGCCTTAACTAAAGAAGTCTTTCCTACACCAGGAACATCCTCAATAAGGACGTGGCCTTCAGCCAATAAGGCTATCACCACAAGTTCAATAACTTTTCTTTTCCCTATTATTACTCTTTCTATATTCTCTATAATTTTTTCTACAGCAATATTATCCATTTTTACCTGGTTACCCAAACTGTACAAAACTGCACAGTTTAGATAGCTGGGGTATTTGTAGTCCGCCCTTCAGACTTTCCCAGCCCCAGCAGGCGGTATTTGGGAAAGCCATAGCCCCTGCCCCAAGAAGCAGGGACTCACGCCCTTACGGGTCTCCCCATTTGCCCTGGATTAATAATTCCCTCAGGGCAGAGAAGTCTCTTGGTACCTTCTCAGGAGAGAGTGGCGTTACCACCGCTACCTTGAGAACTTGCCAGAAATTATAGGCACTAAAACTTGTTCCATTCAGAGGTTCTAGCACCCTTCCTGGCTTACTCTCAAGGCTTTGTAAAAATTTTATTGCCTTATCTATTTCCTTTAAATGCTTTTTATTTATATGCTTGTTTCTAACTGTTTTCTTTACATGCTCTTTTAATTCTTCTAATTCATCTACAGTCAATGCATTAAGAAACTTCATATAATTATTTGGCATTTTCTCTTCTTTACCCAATCCTCTTCTTGCTATTACGTAGGCTGCCGCTACATCTTTTGTTATCATATACTGCGGAGAATATTTTAACATTCCTATTATTGATGTATAAGAAGGATTGACTTCTATTACTTCTATCCCTTCTCTTTTTGCTAGTGTTTTTATTTTTGAAAGAAGTGCTCTATAACTAAAGTTATGTCTTATTCTTCTTGATTTCCTCCCTGAAAAGTCTCCTCTTTTACCTTTGTTTTTTATGTCTAATCCCTCAATTACAATTGCTTTTCCTTTTTCTTTTGCTATATTTACTATCTCATGAGCATACTGCCATCTGAAATATTCTTTTTTGTCTTTACTGCCACTTGCAAGCTCTGTCATTGGCATATTCCCATAGCTTATTAGATTCCCTTTTTCATCTGTTTCTGCCCATGATATGTTGTCTGGATATGCATTTACATCTATCCCTATGACTCCTTTTTCTTTTGTTATTTTTATCTCTGGATATTCTTTTTCAATAGCAAAATAGGCATATATATTGCCATTTTTGAGTTTTAATTCTACAGAGTAGGGTATGTTTGATTGGGCAATTTCCTGCAGGAGTTTTCCTCTGCTTTTATTCTTTTTATAACCTGCTTCTATTCTGGCGTATAAGTATTTTCTTTCCCCTACATTTATCCTTAAGAAAGTGCCATTTTCTTTTACTTCTATTCTTGTGTTGAGATTCCCCTTTTTGCTTTTATCTCCTCTTGAATAAAGGTTTCCTTTTCTTCTTTCTTGCCACTTTGTTTTTAGTTTTTTATATTCTTTCCCATTTATATGGCGCTTTTGAAGTTTTTTAAATAAATCTTTCCCTCCAAAAATTACTTTCTTTGGATTATTCCCTAATTCTTTAGAGGATTCTAATGTGCTTCTTGCTTTCATTATTGCATCATCTACGTATCTTGAGTTTAAGTTAAAAATCCCTTGAAGCTCTCTTTTTAGTGTGTTTCTATCATAACCTTCTAAGAGTCTCTTGTATGCAAATCTCATACAGGAAGACCATCTTCTCATTAAATCCAGCACTATTTGTTTGTCATCTTGACTTAAAAAAATAAGTTTAGCCTGTATTACTATCATGTTTTTTACCACCTCTTTTGTCCATAAATTCTTGCTGCAAATGAGGTGACTATTGCTATTAAGTCTTCTGCTAGTTCTTTATTTCATTTACTTCACTTGCTATTTCGGATATGACTTCATACTGACATCCTTGGGAATTAGCATACTCTTCAAGCCTTCTAATTTGATTCTTAAGATATTCTTCTTGTTTCTTTGTGGACACTCTTGCATACAAAACTACTTTAGGTTTTGGTTTTCCTTCCAGCATGGCTAATAACTTCTCTATATCTTTTTTGTACCTTCTTCTTCCTTTTGCTGTTCTAACTGGGGTTATTAATCCTTCCTTTTCCCAGTTTATTAATGTAATTCTGCTTATATCATATAGCTCTTTAACTTTTTTATAGTTAATAACATTTGTCATCATCTAATTGAAATTACATCATTTTTTACTATTAATTTCAACTGTTTTTACCTCCACCATATATTCAAATTATTTTTAGAATTTCTAACATATCATTTATGACATAATCCGGTTTTGCTTCCTCTAAGAGATTAAACGGCAAGATTGTCCATTTAACAGCCGCACTTTTTACTCCAGCATTAGAAGCACATAATATGTCATAAGGACTGTCTCCCACCATTAAAGTCTCTTCTTTATTAGCATTGAGTAGTTCCAAAGCTTTTAAAATTGGATCCGGATTTGGCTTATGTTTTTCTGTGTCCTCTAATGCCACAATTACCTTAAAATACTTTTCCAAGTCAAAAATCCTTAACCCCCTTATAGCCAATTCTCTCCTCTTAGATGTAACTATACCCATTTTTATTCCATTTTTATACATGAGTTCAAGGGCTTCTTTTACATCTTTTCTTATTTTGGTATATTTATCATGATTAAACTCATTGTATTGTCTATAAGTATCCAGCATCAATTCCCATTTATCTTGGCTAAATCTTTTTAAAGTTATTGGAAGAGGTTCTCCAAAGTAAGGAGTAACGTCTTCCGGTTTTATGATATATCCTAAATGCCGTTCAATTGTGTATTTAAAAGACTCAATAATAAGTTCATTGGTATCAATAATCGTTCCATCTAAATCGAAAAGTACTGTTTTTATCCCCATATTATCTCCCTTCATAAATTCTCTTCTTCTTTTAGTATACAAAAAAAATCACTTCATAACAAGACATGAAGTGAAAAATTTTGCTATTCTGAAACTTTTTGAAAATAATGTATTAAACCTTTATATATTGCCCAAGCAATTTTATATTGATACTTTTCGTCATTTAAAAGCTTTTCCTCTTCTGGATTCGACATAAAGCCACATTCCACAATAACTGCCGGCATTTTAGCGTTTCGCAAAAGGTAATAACTATTAGAACTTTTAGCCATCCTGTCGTTATCAGGATCTAACGTATTTCTTAACTCTTGTTGAATAAGTTCTGCTAATAGTTTACCTTTTTCAGAATTGTTTTGATAAAATACCTGTGCCCCTTTGTATTTAGATTGACTAAAGCTATTTAAATGAATACTAATTAAAACATCTGCTATTACTTCATTTGCTTTTACCACTCTATTTTTTAAATCCTTTGAAAGAGAACTATCTGACAAAGTGTCGTCTTCCCTTGTCATCACTACAATACCACCACTTTCTTCAATAAGTTCTCTTAATTTTTGAGCAATCTCAAGATTTAACTCATCCTCATCTTTTCCATATTTTCCAGGTTTCCCAGGGTCTGGTCCTCCATGTCCCGCATCTATGACAACAACTTTATTCATTATTGGAACAGTTTTAAAAACAGAGATATAATACCCTTTTTTAAAACTATATAACCCTACTATTAAACTTACAATTAGTAAAAACATCATCCACCTTTTAAATACCATGTCCCCATCCCCTTATCTTTTAGTAAAAATTATTCATCTAAAAAAGTTTATATGTCACTTAATAATAAAATCCACATATTATGATTAAAGGAAGGGGGTAAAAATATGGTCACTTTAGAATTCACATACGTAGTACAACCAGGAGACACGGTATTTTCAATTGCTAAAAAATTTAACACCTCAGTTGACGCTATAATCACAAGAAACAACATTATAAATCCATCTTTAATATATCCTGGACAAAGGCTTATCATTCCAGTACAAGGAAGTTATTATACTGTCCAACCTGGAGATACTCTATATCTTATTGCTCAAAAATTTAATGTTCCTTACGAAGCTATCATTTATACAAATAATCTCACATACCCTTATACCATATATCCGGGTCAAAAGCTATTCATCCCTGGAGCAAAAATAATCGCACCACAACCACCACTACCTTCACCACCTCCCGCGCAAAAGCCTTGTCCAACTTATTACACAGTACAGCCAGGAGATACTTTATGGACTATAGCACAAAAATTTGGAGTATCATTGGAGGAGCTAATTAAAGCAAACTATTTAATAAATCCAAATATGATATACCCTGGGCAAATATTAATAATTCCTTGTCCCACATCGCCACCCATTGAATATCCCACACTAAAGATTGGAGATAAAGGACCCTTTGTAGTAAATCTCCAAGCAAGACTAAAATCTTTGGGCTTTGACCCTGGTCCTATTGATGGTATCTTTGAAAGAAAAACAGAAGAAGCCGTAAAAGCGTATCAGCAAAGCAGAGGGCTTCCAGTAACAGGAATTGTCGATAATGTGACATGGAATGCACTCTTGTTTGGAACTCCTCCTGTTACTACCCCTACACCACCAGGAAAAGTTTATATAGTAAAACCTGGTGACACTTTATGGAATATAGCAAAAACCTTCAATACAACAGTAGACGCTATATTAAAGGCAAATCCAGATATTAAAGACCCTAATTTGATTTATCCCGGTCAGAGAATTATAATTTCTACATCTTCACAGGAAGTAGCCTATAACCAAGAAGTACAAGAAATAAATGCAGAACAAGAAGAAAGCAAAGAAGAATAAAGTCAAAAAATAGTCAGGAAAAATCCTGACTATTTTTTGACGCTGTCTATATATTTTTCTGCTACATAAGCCGCTGTTGCGCCATCTCCAGCAGCCGTTATAACTTGTCTTAAAGATTTATGCCTTATGTCTCCAGCTGCAAAAACTCCAGGTATATTTGTCCTCATATCATCATCTGTCATGATATATCCATATTCATCAAGGTCTACTATGCCTTTCACCAATTCTGTATTAGGAGCATAACCAATAGCTACAAAGACACCATCTACGTTTAGTGTGCTTTCTTCACCTGTTTTAACATTTTTAAGTTTGAGTCTTTCTACTCCATACTCTCCTTCTACATCAACTACTACAGTATCCCAAATAAACTCAATTTTTTCATTTGCGAAGGCTTTTTCCTGTTCAATCTTTGTAGCTCTAAGTTCATTTCTTCTATGAATTATATAGACTTTTTTTGCAAATTTAGTAAGGTATAACGCGTCTTCTACTGCTGTATTTCCTCCGCCTATAACTGCCACTGTGGCATCTCTGTAAAAAGCTCCGTCACAGGTAGCACAGAAGGAGATACCAGCCCCTATAAATCTATCCTCATTTGGAACACCTAACTTTTTAGGTGTAGCGCCCATCGCTAAAATAATAGCTTTTGCTTCATAAGTTTTATTAGAAGTCTTAACTTTCTTTACATCTCCTGTAATATCTAGGCTCTCAACATCTTCATTAACAATCTCAAGGCCGTGTTTTCTCACCTGTGCCTCCATCTTGGCAATAAGGTCAGCACCACTTATCTCTTCATAACCGGGGTAATTTTCTAACTGATAAGTATTTACTATTTGCCCTCCCAGATAAGTTTTTTCAATAAGTACCGTTTTAAGCCTTGACCTTGCAGCATACAATCCAGCAGTAAGTCCCGCAGGACCTCCTCCTAAAATAATTAGATCGTACATAATAAAATCACTCCTCCTTTGAAAATAAAATATAATAATGGAAGCAGTAAAAACACTACTTCCATTATTATATCACAAACTTTTTATATTTACATCATCCCAACGGGTTGTCTAAATTTGTTCCTTGCCTCTTGTATATCCTGAGGTGGAGCCGGTTTGACAGGATACCATCCTCTTTGATTTATAGCATTCCAAACTGTCCTTTGATCTTCTAAAGTAGAATTTAAAAGATTGATATATTCTCTTCTTATGCTTTCATTTGCAGACTCAACTGCTGCATGGCTGAACATTTCTATTGCGAATTTGTAATTGCCCAGTACATTCATCATAATATCCTTGTCACTAATTTGCGTATTTCCATACATATTTTTACACTCCTCCTAACTTAAATGTTTTAGCAAAGAATTGAAATTGTTTTGACATCTATCTGCAAGATTTTGGCATAAAGCTTTAAGCTGTGGGTCTTGACATCTTGTAGCATAATCGTTTAAAGTTTTTGCCATATTTTGTTGTAATGATAAAATATCATCCAAATAAAGTAACTCCTTGTTTGAAAGTTGCATATTTATCCTCCCTTCTTAGATTTCATTTTTAATATGCGCACAAAAATAAAAAATATGCAGAGTTTTTCTGCATATTTTTTATTTTATATACCCTTTCCTTTTTAATTTTTCGATATGTTCTTTAAGTTTTTCTTCAATATTTATATTATACTTTTCCTCCAAGACAAACATCATTGAAACTGCGACTTGAGCAACATCTAAAAGCTCCTCTGAAATTTTTTCCATTATCTCTTTTTCGCTTAAAGTGACATTTTCTCCGTTTAAACCTCTAAATTTTCCTATAGCTTGTGCCAATTCTCCTGCTTCTTCCATTAATTTAAGGGCAGTAGATTCCAGTGAGGGTGTCAAATTATTAAGCTTTGGCAAACTTATTTCTTTAAAACTGGTTTTCATGATTTCATCTCCATCTTTTAAGCTTTTTTTCGCCTTGCCATAAAGGTTGCCAACTGGGGCGCTACTTCCTTAATCAAATCAAGCATCTTAAAAGAAACATTCCTTATATCCCACTGAGCTTCATTAGTGCATCTCAAATTTGCAAAATGATCAAAAGCCCATAAATCCGCATTCATAAGAACCAAGCGTTTGTGTGCATTTGTTACCACGTAAGGACTTACTTCAGGCAATTTTTCTTTTAATTCTATAAATAATTCCTCTGAAGCCTTTATTGCTTCTATTAAAATTTCGGAAGCCTTCGCTTTTTCGATATTTGGAGGAATAACAAAACCATTTTCAATTGTCGGTTCACCGCAATCAAAGACAATAGTTCTATGCCTTAAAAGCTGATGCCAATTAGCTTCACTTATCTTCAGTTGAAATTTAAATCTAACCGATTTAAATGCCTCCATTAAATGGTCAAATTCCCCTATATCTTCAACTGCCTGCTGCAAGATTTTACTTTTCCCCTCTTCGTCCATCTCCTTCACTGTTTTTCTCACCGCTTCAAAACTTTTACCTGAATATGTAAACAAAATATGCATAATTACAATATCTACCGGAGAATATTCACTATCTTTCCCTGTATAGTCTATTAAAATGACATCCTCATCTGAATTTGATAATTCATCTTCCCTTACAACACTTGCTAAATTCTTTAATCTATCGTGAACTTTTAATTGATAAACAGTAGGAGTTGTATGTCGTAACATGCTTGGTGCAATTTTTTCCCCTTGTTCTACTATTCTTTCGGCTAATAACTTTGCCTCTTTAGTAGGATGCGCGAAAAGTTTTCTCACTATATCCTGTAAATCTAAGGCATTTAAAGCTACTGCAAAACTTGTCTTGGTAGCTAAAAGAAGTGCATATCTCGCATCTTCAAAGGCAATTTTACTAATCCTATTGTAAAACCTTTCTTCACTTTCCCCCTCTTTTTTCTCTTCTGCCCTAGCTAAATATTCTGTCAAAACTTCTACAAGTTTTTCATAGGCATCATAGGAGTTGTTCCAGACTTTTAAAAACTTTTCTTTCAAATCAGGCTTTCCTTCTAATTCTTTTGGTATCACTACTTTATCTCTTGTAGGCTTTTGATACCTTTGGCTCCACTCTATAAAGGCAGGCCGCCTGTTCATAAGTTCAATATCCCCTGACAAAAGCCTTGAAACATCTTCCACGCACAGGTGCATTAAATGCTGCTCAGCAATAGAAGAATGTCCAAATCTTTCAACCCACTTTTCGTGAAATTCTTTCGCCTTTTGTATTGCTTTTTCTAAAGGTATGTTATGTTTGGGTATGTAGTCAGTTATGTTTAAATCTCCATCTGTCAAAGACTCAAGTATATTAAGCCTCCAGCTGGTATCTCTTCTACTTACCTTCGAATTTATAGGTGGAATGATAAACTCCGGCAATGAATGTATAAAATAGACAGGTCCGTATACGTCTGTCACAAAATTCTCTAAAAGCTTCTCCTCTTCAGGTGTCAATTTTCTCATTTTCATGTCAAAAACTCCCTTCAAAATTATAAAACCAACCTTCTCGACATTTTATATTATTATACCATAAACTTTTGAGGTAAAAAACAAAAAAACAGTTATCACTGATAACTGTTTTTTACAACTGGTGACCCATCCGCGACTCGAACGCGGGACACCCTGCTTAAAAGGCAGGTGCTCTACCTCCTGAGCTAATGGGTCATATGGTGGAGGGAGATGGATTTGAACCATCGAAGGCGACAGCCAACAGATTTACAGTCTGCCCCCTTTGGCCACTTGGGTATCCCTCCACATTTTTAAAACAATAAAAAGTTTTGCTTGAAGCTTTAACAAAAACTACGTAGCTTATTTTATCATATAGAATTCTATTTGTAAAGGGCTTTTATGCAGTTATTTTTATGTAAAAATATGTAAACAATTTTGGAATTTGATTTATTTTTGTTTTTCTATATAATGAAGATAGTAATCACATAGTTTTTAATTCATAGCAACTCAAAAATATTGGAGGAAAAAATATGAAATTTGTTTCATGGAATGTAAATGGCTTACGGGCCTGCTTGCAAAAAGGGTTTATGGATTATTTCAAAAAAGTAAATGCTGATATTTTTTGTATACAAGAAACCAAATTACAGCCCCATCAGACAGGCCTTGAAGAACTTAATTTAGAAGGTTATTACGCTTTTTGGAACTTTGCTGAAAAGAAAGCTTATTCAGGAACTGCTGTATTCACAAAATATAAACCTTTATCCGTTAACTACGGAATAGGCATCCCTCAACATGACAACGAAGGAAGAGTTATAACGCTAGAATACGAAAAATTTTACTTAGTAAATACCTACACTCCTAATTCTCAAAGAGGATTGACAAGACTTTCTTACAGAATGGAATGGGAAGAAGACTTTCGAAATTATTTGCTAAAATTAGATTCCGTAAAACCTATAATTTTATGTGGAGATTTAAATGTAGCCCATAAAGAAATAGATATAAAAAATCCATCTGCTAATAGAAGAAATGCAGGTTTTACAGATGAAGAACGTGAAAAAATGACAATGCTTTTAAACTCCGGCTTTATAGATACTTTCAGATATTTTTATCCTCATAAAAAAGATGCTTACACCTGGTGGTCTTATATGAGAAATGCCAGAGAAAAAAACATCGGTTGGCGAATTGATTATTTCATAGTTTCTCAAAGATTAAAAGATTATCTTATTGATGCAGAAATTCATTCTGATGTAATGGGTAGTGACCACTGTCCTGTGGTTTTAGAAATAGATGATAAATTAATATAACCATAATTTAACAACTCCTTCTGAAAATTTATAGAAGGGGTTGTATTTTTATAGCAAACTCTAAAGAATTCATTGCACTCTCTCCTCTCCTTAAATTAGCAACAAAGGGCTTTCATCTGGATAAATTTAAAGATGAAAGCCCTTTGAAATTTTACTCAACTTCAACTTTCTTGCTATTCTCCCACAAACCGTGTATATTGCAGTAGCTTGCCGCATAGATTGTTCCTGATTTTTCAACTTTAAACTTTATTGTCAAGTCGGGTTCTGTAAACACTCCATACTCTCCGTGAGATGTAAAATTGTAATTACCTATTTCCACAGGGAATTTATCTCCTTCACCATGGAAATACACTTTAATCCATTTAATGTGGTGTTCCAATGTATTTGGATGTGGAATTTCTTCTCCTATATTGACTCTTAATTCAACTACTTCTCCTTTTTTTACCTTGTCGGAGATATGTATGACAGGTACGTGCTTCTCTCCTTTCCAATCTCCACTTTGATATAATGACCCAAATTTCTCCATAAATATCCTCCCCACTTTTTATTATTTTTTTTATTATACCACAACTTTATCCAATATCAAAAAGCTTAAAAAATTTTATATTTAACAAAAGATTATAAACTAAATATCTTCTTTTAAAGGAAAGTCGCAATGTAATAATACAAAGTCTCAATTAATAATATCTTAAGAAAAGATTGAAAAATGGATTTGAATATAACCTTACCTCTTGTTTTTAAAAAATTTAACTACCTCCATTACTAAAAGAGGTGTAACTGACATTGCAATAATTATATCCCAGTCATAAACATTAATATTCCTAAGTCCAAATATAGTGTTTAAAGGAGTTACAATTAGAATAACCTGTAACAAAATTGCCACTATCAAAGCAAAAATCATGTATTTGTTTGTAAATAATCCTACCTTAAAAATGGATTTGTCCGACCTTACATTTAAAGCTTGAGCAAGCTGCGATAAAGTCAACACCGCAAAAGCCATTGTTCTTGCAGTCTCTATATTTTGCTTAAGTCCTATAACAAAAGCAATTAATGTGACCGACCCAATTAACATACCTTCAAGCGGTATTCTATAGGCCAACCCTCCTGCGAAAATGCTTTCACCTTTTTGTCTGGGTTTTTTCTCCATTATATCATTTTCCGGCGGTTCAAATCCAAGAGCAAGAGCTGGCAGGCTATCAGTTATAAGGTTCACCCATAGTATATGTATGGGTTTTAAAGGCATCGGCATGCCTAATATTGTAGCAATAAACAGTACAACTATTTCACCTAAATTACAGGTTAATAAGTAATGGATAGCTTTTTTTATGTTTGCAAATATGGTCCTGCCTTCTTTTATTGCTGCAACTATTGTCGCAAAATTGTCATCAGTTAAAACCATATCTGCTGCTTCTTTTGCAACATCGGTACCAGTTATACCCATTGCAACTCCAATATCCGCCTGTTTAAGGGCAGGTGCATCATTTACACCATCGCCTGTCATTGCTACCACAGCACCATTTTTTTGCCACGCTTTTACAATTCTCATCTTGTGCTCAGGAGATACCCTTGCAAAAACAGATATTCTTTTTATCCTTTCCTTTAATTCTTCATCAGAGATTCTGTCAAGGTCTTCGCCTGTTACTGCTTCATCATTATCCTCAAGAATTCCAAGCTCCCGTGCTATCGCAGAAGCCGTTATCTTGTGATCACCCGTTATCATAACAGGTTTTATTCCTGCTTTTTTACATATTTCAACTGAATGTTTGGCCTCCAATCGTGGTGGATCTATCATGCCTATAAGCCCTATAAATATCAAATCTTTTTCCATTTCATCGCTGTTCAAATTTTTAGGTATTTCTTTGATATCTTTATAAGCAACTGCAATAACTCTTAAAGCTTCTTTTCCCATTTCTTCGTTAATAGAACTTAACCTATTCTTTTCTATTTCATCAAGCGGTAAAATTTTATTGTCTTTCAAAATATACTTACATCTTTTTAAAATATTGTCAGGTGCTCCTTTGGTAATTAATCTAAAGTCCTCTTTATCCATAATATGTATTGTTGACATCATTTTTCTATCTGAATCAAAGGGTATTTCCGCAATTCTTGGAAATTCTTTTTCTATATCGGCTTTTTTTAAGCCTATTAAATCATTTAGCGCAGCAACAATCGCAACTTCCGTAGGATCGCCAATCCCTTTTCCTTCCTCATCTATAAAAGCATCAGTGCATAATGCAGCATTTTTTAAAAGGAAATAGTCCTCCTGTTTCACTTCATCTTCTTTTACATTCACTTTTCTATCGTTAATATAAAGCTTCACAACTGTCATCTTGTTCTGTGTAAGGGTTCCTGTTTTGTCAGAACAAATAACACTTGTACTGCCAAGCGTTTCTACAGCCGGAAGTTTCCTTATTATCGCATTTTTCTTAATCATCTTTTGCACGCCAAGTGCAAGCGTAACAGTTATAATAGCAGGGAGTCCCTCAGGAATCGCTGCAACAGCAAGGCTTACAGCCGTCATAAACATATCAAATGCTGGTCTTTTTTGAAGTACTCCTATTGCAAATATTATTGCGCTTATGAGAAGCGCAGCTGTTCCTAAATATTTGCTCAATTCTTCAAGTTTTAATTGAAGTGGCGTTTTGACATTCCTTTCGTTTTCTATCAAACCGGCTACTTTCCCCATTTCGGTATCCATACCTGTAGCAATTACAATAAATTTACCTCTGCCGTAAGTAACCGTAGTACCCATGTACACTAAATTAAGCCTATCTCCTAAAGGTATATTTTCATTTTCTATTACAGTATCAACTTTGTCAACAGGTACTGATTCACCAGTTAATACTGATTCATCTACTTTAAGGTTTTTAGCCTCCACCAATCTTCCATCTGCAGGTATGATATTTCCTGCTTCTATTAATACTACGTCTCCTATTACAAGAGAAGATGCTTCAACTTCCATTACTTTCCCATCTCTTATTACTTTTGCAAGAGGTTGAGACAATTTCTTAAGAGCTTCAAGAGACTTCTCAGCTTTGTTTTCCTGAATTGTTCCTAATAATGCATTTAAAATTACAACAACTAATATTATACTTGCATCTGTTGTCTCTCCAAGAAAAAAAGATATAATTGAAGCAATAATAAGAATTAACACCATATAATCTTGAAACTGTTCAAGAAATAATGAAAATATTGATTTCTTTTTCTTTTCTTTTAAAGCATTTTTACCATATTTAAATAACCTTTCATTAGCTTGCTCTTGTGTCAAGCCATTTTTATCATCAGTTTCTAATTCTTTTTTTATCTCTTCTACATCCATATTCCAATATCTTTTCATTAGCAGCCCTCCTTTAAAAATTTTTGCAAAATAAAATAGACCTTTACTTTGTAGTATCCCACAAAGTAAAGGTCTCACTCGCATTTTTTGCTCAATCAGCCGGGCAAAGCCGTCATGACGACTGATTGATTCAGAGTTACTCCCCTTTACTCTATCTAATTAATGAACTGGAGCTGGCAGTGGGATTCGAACCACGACCTGTTGATTACGAATTTATACAAATGTAGTTTATCAGAATTTTTTTGACATGTCAAGAATGTTTGTAAAACTTGATAAATCAAGCATTTAAGATTATTGTTGAAATATGGAAATCATTTTAAATCACTTGAGATTTTCTCAGTTCGCACACAACTCGCACACAAAATTTAATTTGGCTTTGCAACTCAAAACTTAAGTTATTATAACCTATATTTGACAGGTATATCGGAAAAGATTTGATAAATCTGAATTTCTTGTTTAAAAAATTTTGGTAAAATAATCCAGTATTACATCCTAGTTATCTTTAAATCTGTCAATAATGCGGAGTTTGTGTGGTTTTTCAGGCATTGTCAAGTCTTCCTATTAGTTAGTTGTTGTCCAATACAATTTTTTATTATTTTATCACTTAAAAAATTAGTGGCTAATCAGGCAAGATTTTTATCCACAAAACCTTTCTTTTAGCTTATAAAGCCCCCAAAGTGGACCTTGTTCATAACTTTTATTAGGATACAGGTTCTCTAATTGAATATATTTATCATAAACAACTGGGATAGCTTCTTCATTAGCAATAAACCCAAGAAAAATGCAAACTAATGACAATACATACGGACTTCTTATGTCGTCTAAAACATTAAGAAGCTCTTTTGAATAATTCTTTTTACACCTTAGAATTATTTTTGCAAAATGTTCAATGGTCTGGAGAATATGCTGCGCACTATTTTGCCATACCTTTTTACTCGCTCTTTACACAATTTCTTCCTGTACCTTTTGCTTCATAAAGCATATTATCTACTCGTAAAAGAACTGTGTCAATAGTATCAGTGTCCCTATATTCAGTTACTCCAAAGCTTGCTGTTACATCCCCTATTCCTTGCAGTTCTATCGTACTTATGTGTTTTCTAAGCTCTTCAGCCAGATCAACTGCATTATTCAAAAAAGTTTCAGGCAGGAGGATTATAAATTCTTCTCCTCCCCAGCGTGCAAAACAATCTGTTTTTCGTATCCTCTTTTTTACCGTATCGGTAACACTTTTAAGAACCATATCTCCTGCAGCATGCCCAAAACGGTCATTTACGTTTTTGAAGTGATCTAAGTCGAACATAATAAGTGAAAATGGTTTTTTATTCCTTTTTGTTCGCTCTATTTCCTGCTCCAGCATCTGCATAAAAAAACGCCTGTTATAAATATTTGTATAAGGGGATCGGTAATAGATTGGCGGTAAAGCAATTCCTCAAATCTCTTGCGCTCACTTATGTCACGAATAATCCCTATTGCATGCCACGAATCTTTAATTCTAACGGCAGAAAGTGAAAGTTCCACATCAATTTCATAACCGTCTTTATGTCTCGCTTTCATTTCAATTGTTTTACCCACAACATTTCCTTTACCGCTTAAACAGAATTTTTTAAATGCCTCTCTATAGGCTTCGTATAGTCGTTCATCCTGGGTCATAAATGTGTGTAACTCTTTTCCTATTATTTCTTCTTTTGAATAACCAAGTATACGTTCCGCCGCAGGGTTCCAAAAAGTCACATTACCGCTATCGTCAATCATAATAATTGCATATCCTGCATACTCCATTATAGTGTTTAAGATTGCGTTCCTTTCTCTTAAGTCTATTTCTACCTTTTTGCGCTCTGTTTTCGCCTCATAGAGCTTAAAAACCATTTCTATTTGAGATATGAGTACATATTCATCTACACCTTTGGGAACATATCCATAGGCTGAAACTGACTTTACTTTTTCCATTATTTCTTTACTGGCATTAGCAGTTAGAAATAAAATAGGGAGATCTTTATGCTGTTGAATTATTCTTACCGTATCTATCCCGTCGATTGCTCCTCTAAGTTCTATGTCTATAAGGATTAAATCTGGAGTTTGAACATTATTTACTACTTTTTCAATAGCCTCTTCTCCTGATGTAACTATCTCTGTTTTGTATCCGTATTTATTTAGAATGTCTGCCGTTATTTGTGCATTAAGTTTACTGTCTTCTACAATCAGGATTTCCTTTTGGAAAAGCAATCTCCATCAGTTAATGCCTCCAATTAACTAGATTTCAGCAAATATAACTAGATGTAACTTATAAAAACGTTTTGTTCTATTTTTAAAAAATTACTCAAGAGTTTTATTTTCCGAAATATTTACCTAAAAAACACAATTAAAATTTTAGATGCCCTATTTTTATGCATCTAAAATTTAGATTTTTCTCATCATATTTTGCTTTTTTAAATCCTACCGCTTTCTCCTACACTGGTTCAGCTTTCCTAAGAAGCATCTTTATCTGCAAAAAATATCTTTTTAACACTAAATATATCCAAAACTGAGCATAAGTAAGATGCATTAAAACAGCGAAAATCACATTTTTATAGTTTATTTCTCTATTAATTTTCACAGAAGCAATCATTTGTCCTCTATATCATGCAGAATTTAATTTTTTATAAATGTTGTTTTGTAACTTTGTGACCCATTTCCTTTAGTTTTAAACTTTAGATAAGATTATCATAAAATATATTACTCGATAATTATCAAATAGTCGTGTTTATTCCCTCTTGTTAGTTAAATTTAGGCAGTAATAATCAGTTATTAATGCCTAACACAATTTTAGTTTAATTTAAACTTTAAATTTATTTACAGCATTTGCTAAGTCTATAACCATTGAATTTAAGTTTTGTGCTATTGCGGCCACTTCTTCTGATGATGCTGAAAGTTCTTCTGATGAAGCGGCCACTTCTTCTGATGCAGCAGAGTTCTCTTGTGTTACGGCACTTACTGATTCTACCTTAGATAATATTTCATCTTTAGATTTTACTATTTCATCCATTCCTTTATAAGTTCTATCCATAAGTGGTGCTATGTTTTCAACAGATTCTAAAATTTTGCCAAATGCCTCAACAGTGTTTTCTACTACATTTGTTTGAGATTTTATAAAGTTATCTACTTCGTTTGATGTCTTTATTACTTCTTCTGTATCTACTTGTATTGAAGATATGAGTTCGATTATTTCGTTGGTTGATTTTTTAGATTCTTCCGCAAGTTTTCTAACTTCTTCAGCAACTACTGCAAATCCTCTTCCAGCTTCTCCAGCCCTGGCTGCTTCGATAGTTGCATTTAATGCTAGAAGATTTGTTTGTTCTGATATTGATGTTATTACATTGGTTATGTTGCTAATTTCCTTAATTGATTTTGTAAGATTATTAACGTTTGATATAACTATTTCAAATGCATTTCTTATTTCATTTATCGACTTAACAAGCTTGTCCATCTCTTTTTTACCATTGTTAGCCCTATTTGCTGTATTATCTGTTTCATTTTTAACGCTTTGAAGCTCTTTATAAACATTTTCTATATTTTGTGTAAAATCAGCTATTAAGTGTACAATATCTTGTAAATCATTTGCTTGTGATGTCGCGCCCTCTGCAACTTGTTGCATAGTCTCTGCAAGTTCTTGTGAAGATGATGCTATCTCTTCTGATACAGCAGATAAATTTTCTGAATTTATAGTCAGAGTTTCTGCATTTTCTTTAACAATCTTAATTGTTTCCTTTATATTTTCTATCACAATTTTTAATGATCTATTCATTTCAGCAAATTCGTTCTTACCTTCATTATTTATTTCCACTGTAAAGTCATAATTTGATAGTTTTTCAACAAGAACATTGATCTGCTTCATTGAGTTCCTTAATAATTTTGTTATAGCAAATCCTAAAATTAGTGACATTACCATCGACAAGATAGATACTCCTATAAAGATACCTCTTGATTTTGAATAAGCTAAATTTGCTTTATTTACAACTTCCATTAAATTTTTAGCATTTAGTTCAACTGATGATGCCATTTTATAATTATACAAATTATTCATAGCTTCATTTAAAATCTTCATGTTATTTATAGCTAAAAATGAAATTATTCCAAAAGAAATGGCAACTAGTCCTATTAGAATAAAAAGTAAAGTTGTTATTTTTAGATTTTTTAGTATGTTTTTATTCCCTTTTACGTTCGCGTTGTTTCGTAACATTGCCTTACCCCTTTCTTTTATCTATATTATATTGCTTAAATTAAACTTTTCTATATTTTAAATAGGAAACAAAAACAATCCGTCACAATTATAAACAGAAAATTTCTATCTTTTGTAAACGCCAATATATTGTCGATGTTTTCTCCATCTCTAAATATTTGTTTTTAAAATATTATAGTTTTCATAATTCACTTACTCAACTTTCTCTATGTTTTAATTCAAGAAATTGAATATTCACTTGCAGTTTTACCCCATTTGCAGGGCTTTATTAAGCAGTGTTGTTTTTGCTTTTGGTTAATCTTAATGAGGATAATTGAACATCATTTCTATCTCATCTGGAGTTTTAGGTCTCGATATATAATAACCTTGTATTTTGTCACAGCCCCATTCCTTTAGCATACTAAGCTGTTCCTCTGTTTCTACCCCTTCCGCTACGACTTCATAGTTCATTTCCTTTGAGATATACAAAATTCCTTTGATTAATGTTTTTACTTTGTTTTCGTCAATCCTGTCAATAAGGCTTTTGTCCATCTTAATAGTGCTTATAGGAAACTCTACCATGTTTATTAAGGAAGAATATCCAACTCCAAAATCATCTAGCGAAATCTTTATTCCCCTTCTTAAAAATTCGTCTATTTTGTTTACCTTTTGCTCTTTAATGTCTAATATTTGAGTTTCAGTAAATTCTATGCCAATGAGATTTGATGGTATATTGTATTTATTAATAAGCTCATCAAATTTAAAGAAAAACTCATCGTCCCTAAGCTGAAGGGGAGAAACATTGATGTTAACCTTAAGCTCGATACCCTTATTTCGCCAATCTCTTATTTGTTTAAAAACATCTTCAATAATAAAAATACCAAATTCTTTGATGAGACCAGTTTCCTCAAGTACTGGGACAAATCGAGAAGGAGAGATATTGATATATTTGTTGTTTCTCCACCTTGCAAGGGCTTCAACTTCCTTTATCCTATTTTCTCTCAAATCATAAATAGGCTGAAATAAAAGGTAAAACTCGTTGTTTAACATCGCTTTCTTGATATCTACCATCATTTCAGCTTTTTCGATTATCTTGTCCTCTATAGTTTTGTCAAAAATGACATATTTTGATTTGCCCAACTTTTTAGCTTCGAACATTGCAGCATCTGCTTTTCTTATAATATCATCCATATGTTCGCCTATTTTTGATACATAAATGCCGGCGCTCACTGTTGTTAATATATCTCTTTCCTCAACTTTGAAAATATAATTAAATTTTTCTATAACATCTTCTATAACGCTTATTGCTTCATCCAGATTACAGTGAAAAAGAACAACGAACTCATCACCACCAAACCTGAAAATCTTTCCCTTTTCTTTTACTATTTCAATCAGCATATTGCTTATTTCAACTAACACTTTATCCCCAAAATGATGTCCATAGGAATCGTTAATGTATGTAAAATTATCAAAATCAAGGAGTGCAACAACAAATTGGCAATTGCTGGAGCTATAATACTCATATAAAAAATATCTGTTTGGAAGGTGGGTCAAATAATCATAATAATACTTCTTATCTCTAAGTTCCTTTCTCTTCAACACATAAATCATCCTTTCATATTCAATAAAAGTAGACTTTTTGCTCGCATGCATAATTCAGTATATTGCTTTTATCGTTGCCTCTAAAATTGCTAATTTTGAACATCTGCTGTTTTCAAAAAGTCTTTAGTTTAAATACATTGCTCTTTTGATTATAAATTACAATTTTGCCCATTTTGAGAACTTTATTTATTTCTTGTTTTTGGTTTACCTTCATATCCTTCATAATATTTTTTAACAGTTCTCCTATCTATCCCATATTCTCTTGCTAATTCTAAAAAACTAGGTTTTATCTCCATAGCTTTGAATATACTAACACCAGCCTAATATATTTTTCATATTTGGTATCCCTCCAACAAACAGAAGGATACCAAATTCATGTACAAATTTATACATTTTTATTTTCCACTTTTCGTGCATCTTAATTTTTATCATTTACACCTATCCTTTCGGTAGATTCAACCAGTACTATAACTTGAACTGACTTCTGAATGTTCAACTATACCTCTCAGCAGGTTATTCACAGAGAAGATTCTCTCTAAGCATACCATACAGACCTCCCAAAGTAAGACCGATAACCTTCACCCCATGTAACCGTTACATTTACTCCGCAAGGTTCGGACAGTATTGGACTTTGACTTGTCTCGCAGTCTCATCCGCCCCGTATGAGCCTTATATGCAAGTTTCTGTCCGTCGGTTTGGAACTTTACCTTCGGCTTCCTTCAGATTCCACTTCACAATGGATACCATTGCCTTTGGCTATCGAAAATTTTTATGTAAATATATAGTTTTATTTTCAGAAGACAATATTTATATTTATTTCAACCAACAGATTAAATACTTAACTAGCTCACTTCTTCAATAAAATTATATATAAAACATAATTTGCTGATAAATACCTGATAATGGTACCTGAATATCTGCAAGTCCTGCCTCAAAAACTGCTTTTGGCATACCATATACAACACAAGATTCTTCTGCTTCAACTATAACACGTCCATTATATTTTTTTACTGCCTTGCATCCTTCAAGTCCATCATTTCCCATTCCTGTTAGTATAACTGCTAGTAAGCGATCTTTATAAATAGGAGCTGCGGAACTAAGTGTAATATCTACAGACGGTTTGTACAATATTTTGTCATCATGATAATCTTCTATTTTTAAAGTAATTTTTCCATCTATATTTTTATATAATAATGTCTGGAAACCAGCTGGAGCAATATAAATATTACCAGCTTCTAAAATTTCTCCATCTTCCGCTTCCTTAACGTGCAAATTACACATAGCGTCAAAACGTTCAGCTAACGATTTTGTAAAACCTGGTGGCATATGTTGTAAAACAATTATAGGCACACGGATATCGTTCGGGAAAAATGGAAGAATTGATTGAAGGGCAATAGGTCCTCCAGTAGAACATCCTATTATCACAAGATCCACCAGGTTATTCCTTACAGTAATTTTGTTTTCTAATGATTTAATAATATTCTCCGTTGGAATTTTTATTTCTTTAAATGGAATCTTGGCATTTTCAGCAATCGCTTTTAACTTATTTAAAAATTCAGTAGCAGTTTCCTCTTTTGCATCTTCTTTAGTTAATTCACTTTTAAGGAAAAAGTCAACAGCTCCTAATTCTAAAGCTTTAATTGTAGTTTCCGCACCTT
This sequence comes from Thermoanaerobacter ethanolicus JW 200, assembly GCF_003722315.1. Classification (NCBI taxonomy): domain Bacteria; kingdom Bacillati; phylum Bacillota; class Clostridia; order Thermoanaerobacterales; family Thermoanaerobacteraceae; genus Thermoanaerobacter; species Thermoanaerobacter ethanolicus. The sequence continues at coordinate 2,702,026 of NZ_CP033580.1, forward strand.
CTTCTGTATAATTACTTAACATTACTATAGGAACTGGATTAGTTTTCATTATTTCTTTAAGCGCAGTTATTCCATCCATTTCTGGCATTTCCACATCCATAGTCACAATGTCAGGCTTTAACCTTTGTATCTTTTCTATTGCATCAACTCCATTTCTTGCTATGCCTATAACAGAAAATTGTGGATCTTTTTCAATAATAAGGCTTATATATTTTCTCATAAAAGATGAATCATCAACTACTAATACTCCATATTTTTTCATAAATTTTTGCCCCCCTTTTTATAATAAAAAATAGATGGAGTATATATTGCTTCAAATCCAGAATTCATGCCCGTTATCGTTTCTGCATGACCTAAAAACAAATATCCACCCATTTTTAAGATATCATAAAAAGTATTGATTACTTTTTTAATAGTATTATTATCAAAATATATCAATACATTTTTACATATAATAATATCCACTTTTCCAATTTGGTCTGCTACGTCATTGTCCAAAAGATTTATATATCTAAAGTCAACCATATTCCTAATAGAATCTTTAACCTTATAAGCGTCATCTAATTCAATAAAAAATTTCTCATATGCTCCTTCAGGCATTCTTCTAAAAGAAAAAGATTTTTTTTTATACACACCGCTTTTGGCTTTTTCCAAAACTTTTTTGTTAATATCAGAAGCAATGATTTGCACTTCTCCTGGCTGAAACAACCCACTCTCTTCAACCAACATTCCAATTGTGTAAGGCTCTTCACCAGTCGAACAAGCGGCACTCCATATACGCAAAGGATTTTGGGAGGTACGTCCTACATATTGGGGAAGTATAACTTTCCGAAACTCCTCCAAAAAGTTTTCTTCCCTGAAAAAGTAAGTTTCGTTAACTGTTATCAATTCAATTAAGGTATCCCATTCATTTGGTTCCATGTTGAGATATCCGCAATATTCCCAATAGGATAGCCCAAGTTCTTTTAATCTTCTAGAAACTTTAGACTGAAGAGCCGGAAGATCTTTTTTATAATCAATACCACAGTAACTATTTATAAGTTCTGCTAATTGACTTATTCCGATTGTATCTGCAAACATTACTATACCTCCCCTCGTTGTATGTGTAACGTCAAATTAAAGCCTTAAATTCGCATATCTATAGTCTCTAAAACATTGGAATAAAAATTTTTTCGAGAAAAAGGAGGATTCCCTCCCCTTGGTGTCGTAGGTAGTAGTTGTAGCAAAAACAAACACCATCAACCCAAAGGAGGGAATCCTAATTTATGTTTCGACAACTACTACCCGTTTTCTTTCTTACTCATTTATTAAATTTTTTGCTTAAAATTTCTCTATTCGCTCTCAAACACTTTAAAGTAGATATTCAGCCGCCTGTTGACCTCCAACCTTCAGGCTACAAAGTTTTGTCACCTTTAGAGGATCCTTTACCCCTTGTTGAAAAAGTTGTTGAGAAAAAAGATTACAAGAAAATCCTTGCCGAGGCTGAAGCTCAAGGTAAGCCTATCTCTCATGTTAGACGTATTAAACCCCTTTGTGTTGATGTTGATAAGTGCCCTGTTTGCGGTGCCCCTCCTGATTATTTGTACAGTTTTGGTAAAGACCCTGACGGCTTTCAAAAACTACAGTGTAAAGTGTGTAAACATCAATGGGCTCCTGGTAAACCTGCTCCTAAAAAGTCTCGCCCTACTTACCGCTGCCCTTTCTGCAGGTCTGCCCTTATTCAGGATAAAACTAGAAAGAATTTTACTGTGTTTAAGTGTCGCAATGATAATTGCCCTAAGTGGCTTAACCACCGTAAAAGATATCGCTTCAGAGCTTTTGATGTTGATTTTGATGAACTCTCTTCTTCTCCAAATGCTACCCCTGTTAACCTCGCAAAAAGCCATTTTAGCCCATTCTTGATAGCACAAACTGTTAATTTATACGTAGGTCTCGGTCTTTCTTTAAGGCAAACTGTCTCTGTACTACAGCATATATGGCAAGTTCAAGTCTCTCATCAGACTATACAAAACTGGGTGGTTTCCTTGGCCTCTAAACTCGCTCCGCTTGTTAAGTCTATCAACCTCCCTTTGTCAGGCCTTGTTGTTATTGATGAGACTTACATAAAGGTCAAAGGTAAGTGGCATTACCTTTTTACTGCCTGTGATGGCTTGAGAGGTTTTATTATCTCACAGCACCTTTCTCCTCATAGGGATGCTTTAGCTGCTTTGACAATCCTTAAAGAGGTCATTGACCGTTATAGCAACCACGAATTCATTTTAGTCACAGATAAAGCGCCTATTTATGATGTGGCAGTCCATTTCGCTTCGGTTTTCTTTGGGGCCGATATCCGTCACCGACCTGTGTTGGGAATCTCTCCTCCACCCGGTGGTGACAGTCATACTTACAGACCGTATAAAAACCGTTTAGAACGCTTATTTGGCTCTTACAAGGCTCATTACAAGCGCCATAAGTCTTTTAGTTCTTTTGAAGGTGCTGTCGCTCATGCATTGCTATATCAGCTGTACTACAATCACTTGAAACCTCATGAGGCTTCCGATGGCAAAGTACTTGCACCCCTTAAAGATAAACATGGCCACCAAGTGGATAATTGGGCTAAACTGATTCAATGGTTTGTTGAGCTTAATTAAACTCTATAATCTTGACAACTTTTATGTGGTAAGTTAGACTGTATTTGAAATAGTCTAGCTTACCATAGGGTAATGTTTGCCTTCTTTGCCCATAAAAGCTTAGATTTTATTTACTTATAGTTTTTTCCTAGGTGTCATTTTAAGTTATTGATTTAATAATCACTAATTTCTTTGCTAACTACTACCTACAATTTCTATTTTTTAGGGAATCCTCATGTTCTTACTTGACGCTACCGTTGTATGAAAAAATTGTGTAAAGCTATCTTCCCATCAGAATCTAATATCCTCCTAATGGGCACAGCTCAATCTACTTTTTTGTCTAATTACGAACTAATTCTTCAAGCTCTTCGTGAATTACCTTAGGATAGTCAGAAAGTTCTTTTGTCGCTACCGTCAATTTCTCTATATCTTTGGTATTCATATCCGCAGTTCTACCTATTTCAGAAATAAACTTCATCATTTGTTCAATTTTCTCAGCCTGAACTTTAGTTTCGCTCGTTATTTTTTTCGCTTGTTCCGTAACATTCATAATATTTTCAAATACAACATCAACATTTGAAGACTGCTTTTTCAATACAGTGGTAATCTGTTTAATTTGTTCGCGTGAATTTGCTACAGTTTTTACAATTTCTTCGACTCCTTTTGCTTGCTCCTCAGCTGCTAAAGCAATTTGTTCCGCTTGTATAGTCACATTCTCTACCGCTTGTACTATATTTTGCCCTTGGGTTGCCTGCTCTTTCACTGCTGTACTAATTTGACGTACCTGCTCCCTTGCACTCGCTACTCCTTTTATTATTTCTTCGACTCCTTGAGCTTGTTCCTTTGTTGCCTGCGTGACCTGAGCCGCTTGATTTGTTACATTCTCTACCGCTTGTACTATGTTTTGCCCTTGGGTTGCCTGCTCTTTCATCGCTGTACTAATTTGACGTACCTGCTCCCTTGCACTCGCTACTCCCTTTATTATTTCTTCGACTCCTTGAGCTTGTTCCTTTGTTGCCTGCGTGACCTGAGCCGCTTGATTTGTTACATTCTCTACTGCTTGTACTATGTTTTGCCCTTGGGTTGCCTGCTCTTTCATCGCTGTACTAATTTGACGTACCTGCTCCCTTGCACTCGCTACTCCCTTTATTATTTCTTCGACTCCTTGAGCTTGTTCCTTTGTTGCCTGCGTGACCTGAGCCGCTTGATTTGTTACATTCTCTACTGCTTGTACTATGTTTTGCCCTTGGGTTGCCTGCTCTTTCACCGCTGTACTAATCTGACGTACTTGCTCCCTTGCACTCGCTACTCCTTTTATTATTTCTTCGACTCCTTGGGTTTGTTCCTTTGTCGCTAAAGCAACTTGTTCTGCTTGATTTGTTACATTCTCTACTGCTTGTACTATGTTTTGCCCTTGGGTTGCCTGCTCTTTCACCGCTGTACTAATCTGACGTACCTGCTCCCTTGCACTCGCTACTCCTTTTATTATTTCTTCAACTCCTTGAGTTTGTTCCTTTGTTGCCTGCGTGATCTGCGTTGCCTGTTCAGAAACTACCTTCATGGAATCCAGTACTTTAGCACTTCCTTTATTCTGTTCCTCTGTAGCTACAGCAATCTGCCGAATTTCCGCATTCATGTTTTCAATACCACCAATAATCTCTTCAATTACTTTACGCATCTCATCACTCAGCTTTGTTCCATACTCTACTTTTTCCGTTCCTACCTCAATTGCTTTTATGGCTTGAGCGGTTTCGCCTTGAATACCTCTTATAAGTGCAGAAATTTCTTTAGTTGCGGCAGCCGTCCTTTCAGCAAGTTTCCTTACTTCATCAGCAACAACAGCAAAGCCTTTCCCATGTTCACCTGCTCTAGCAGCTTCTATGGCAGCATTTAATGCAAGCAAATTAGTCTGTTCTGCAATGTCGTCAATAACTTCAATAATGCTTCCAATTTTTTCTTAACTTTTTCCAAGATTATTGATTACATCTCCCGCATGAGAAATGACCGATGATATTTCTTTAATTGCAGAAAGAGTATCATCTACTGCTTTTTGTCCGATTTTTGCTTCGTTTTGCAACGTATCACTTAGTTTATTAATATTTTGAGCATTATTAGCAACTTGATTTATTGAAGAAACCATGTTTTCAATAATGCCATATGTTTCTAATGCTGAGTTTTGCAGTTGTTCTGCATTACCTGCTACTCCTTTTATAGATTTCCCCATCTCTTCAATCGAAGCCGATATTTCTTCTACAGCACTTGCTGTAATCTCTGCGTTCCCTGATACCTGATTTATAGATGCAATCATCTCTTGTATCGCTGCTGCTGCTTCTTCAGCAGAGCCCTTTAAACTTTCTGCATTACCTGCTACCCCTTTTATGGACTTCCCCATCTCTTCAATCGAAGCCGATATTTCTTCTACAGCACTTGCTGTAATCTCTGCGTTCCCTGATACCTGATTTATAGATGCAATCATCTCTTGTATCGCTGCTGCTGCTTCTTCAGCAGAGCCCTTTAAACTTTCTGCATTACCTGCTACCCCTTTTATAGATTTCCCCATCTCTTCAATCGAAGCCGATATTTCTTCTACAGCACTTGCTGTAATCTCTGCGTTCCCTGATACCTGATTTATAGATGCAATCATCTCTTGTATCGCTGCTGCTGCTTCTTCAGCAGAGCCCTTTAAACTTTCTGCATTACCTGCTACCCCTTTTATAGATTTCCCCATCTCTTCAATCGAAGCCGATATTTCTTCTACAGCACTTGCTGTAATCTCTGCGTTCCCTGATACCTGATTTATAGATGCAATCATCTCTTGTATCGCTGCTGCTGCTTCTTCAGCAGAGCCATTTAAACTTTCTGCATTACCTGCTACCCCTTTTATAGATTTCCCCATCTCTTCAATCGAAGCCGATATTTCTTCTACAGCACTTGCTGTAATCTCTGCGTTCCCTGATACCTGCTGAACACTGGTAGCTATTTCCCCTATTGAACTATTTGAGTACTCTATGACTTTTGTTAATTGTTCCACATTTTTTGTTACACTATCAATTGAATTTGATAATTCTTCTGCCATACTATTAGTAGATTTGATATCAGAAAATTGCTCAATTGTTATTTTTGCAATCTGTTCCGTAATATTAGATAAATATCCCATTTTTTCATCAAACGCTTTAGCAGAATTTATTGCTATATGCACATTTTTGGAAAGTCCTGAACTCTCAATGAATTTCATAGCTATACTTTTTTTGAATCCCATAAACTATTTCCTCCTTATTTGTTTATTAAGTTTTATACATGTTATTTTTCTGACTGTTCAAAATCTATCTTGGAAACTCTTTTGCTGCCCACCATCTTTGCGATTCCTACCACATCTAATATACAGGCTACACTCCCATCACCTAAAATTGTTGCTCCTGAAAAACCTTCTACTTTACCAACATATGAGCCAAGTGGTTTAACAACAATTTCCTGATTACCAACCAATTCATCTACCACAAGGCCAAATCGCTTTTCAGCAACTCCCAAGACTACTATAAAGATGTTTTTCTTTCTTTCTGGTCGCAAAATATTGAAGTAATCATGAAGCCATATGAGTGGCAGAACTTTTCCCCTAATTACAGCCACCGCTTGCCCTTTTACATATTCAATTTCGTCTTCAGGTTTTCGAACTATTTCAAGTACATTACTCATAGGAATTGCATAAGTCTCTCTATTTATCTTGACCAATAACCCTGTAAGTATAGCTAAGGTAAGAGGCAGCTTGAGTATAAATTTTGTACCTTCTCCCTGTTTTGTCTCTATATCAATAATTCCATTTAACTTGTCTATACGACTTCGTACTATATCCATTCCTACTCCACGACCTGAAATATCCGTGACCGTTTGAGAAGTTGAAAAACCTGTATAGAAAATAAGATTAATAATTTCATGTTCAGACAAAGATTCAGCTTCTTGTGCTGTAAGAATTTGCTTCTTTGTAGCAGTTTCTTTCACTTTTTTTAAATCAATTCCACGGCCATCATCTTCCACTGTAATCACAACATGATTTTCTTGGTGAAAAGCACTAATGCGTAAAACACCTTTTGAAGTTTTTCCAGCCTTTACTCGCTTTTCTGGCGTTTCAATTCCATGATCAATAGCATTTCTAATAAGGTGGATTAAAGGATCAGTTATATCTTCTATAATTGATCTATCCATTTCCGTTTCTCCACCCTCAAGAATCAATTCAACTTCCTTGTTTAAAGATTCAGACAAATCTCTCACCATGCGTGGGAAACGGTTAAACAATTGCTGAATTGGCAACATCCGAGTTTTCATGACGTCCTCTTGAAGCTCACTAATTATTCTTGAAACATGATTTGATATTTCCAAAAGTTCTTCAACCGTATTATCTGAGGTATATCGGTTATGTAATGCATTTCCAACTTGAGCAATTCTTGTTTGCTCAATTACCAGCTCCCCTACCAAATTCATCATTTTCTCAAGCTTCTCTACGTCTACTCGAACAGTTTGACTAATTTTCCTCTCAATGCCGTTATCCTTGTTTAAGATACTGTCGTTGCGCTCTTCTTTTTTGTTTTCTGTTATAGCAAGTTGATGTTGTAACACGTCTGTATCATACGGATAGACTTTTATACTATCAACATCCATCAGCTCATTATGTGCTTTCGTTTCAATTGTCTTCGCATCTAGTTGGGTTATTACAAGATACGAAACTTTGCTTATTTCGGCATCATCTTGAATTTCTAATATATTTGGTTCAGTTCCAATTACAGTCCCTATTTCATTAAAATAGTTATATATTAAATAAACACGGGCCAATTTCATAAGGCTATCATTGGAAATTTTTACTTCACATAACCAGCAATTTAATCCTGCTTTTATTGCTTGTTCAATCTGTATTTGCTGGTTTATGTCAAGTGCAAATATTGTATTTACATTACTTTGGTCTATATTTTTAACTATAATATCCTTTTTTTCTGTGGTATTTTCGTTTTGATTATATTCACCGGAGAGTACTTTATTTAACTCACCTAAAACAGAAGATATATCTGTTTTAATGTCATTTCTGTCAGATAAGAAGTCTCTTTTTAGCAATCTCAAATTATCCAAGCATTGAAAAAGAATATTTATGACTGGTTTTGTGGCTTTAAGGCGATGGTTTCGTATTTTATCTAATACATTTTCCATTTCATGAGTCAAAATCTTCATTTTTTCAAACCCTATTGCTGATGAAGAACCTTTGAGTGTATGGGCTACTCGGAATATTTTTTGTATTACTTCTGGTGTTTCACCATTTTGTTCTAATTCTAAAATGCCTTCTTCGAGAAGTTGTAATTGTTCTTCAACCTCATCAAGAAATGCCCCTATCATCTCTGGATTATCATATATTCCAGCCATGTTACACCCCCTTTCTTCTATTCGTAAAGAACCTTGTCAATTTTTAAAATACTAACAACACCACTATCAGTAATTCCTATACCTTCAAAATAGCTACCATCAATTCCAGCAACCATTTCAGGAGGTGGTTGAACGTCTGAAAATTTGATAACTTGGTTTACTCTATCAACTATTATGCCAACCATTTCATCTCTGCTTTTTAATACAACTATACGAGTTGATTTAGTAGTCGAATAATTGTTAAGTCCAAATCTTTTATGTAAATTAACAACAGGGACAATTTTGCCACGCAGATTTATGACTCCTTCTAAAAATGGTTTACTGTTATGAACTACAGTAATTTTCTGCATTTTTATGATTTCATAAATATCGCTAATTTTTAATGCATACCTTTCGTTGTCCAATTCATATACAACATATTGAATATCTAATAGCTCGTTCAAATTGTTACCTCCTTCTAAAAATATTTTTTATCCTTACGTACCCCTAAAGTTATAATTTACTCAAAGTTTGAATAACATAGTCTTCTTTAAATGGTTTTACAATAAAACCTTTTGCGCCAAACATAACAGCCTCCTTAACATATAATTCCTGTCCTAGAGCTGAAATCATAACAACTTTTGCATTAGGGTCAAAAGCCCTTATTTCTTTTAATGCTTGCACCCCATCCATTTCAGGCATTGTAATGTCCATTGTTACTATATCAGGTTTCAATTCTTTATATTTTTCAATTGCAACAACACCGTTTTCAGCTTCTCCGACCACTTCAAATCCATTTTTTTTAAGTAAAGTTTTTAGTATCATTCTCATAAAAGTTGCATCATCAACAATAAGTACTTTTTTCATTTTTTTACCTCCCTTATTAGGGTGCCGTTAAAAGTTTTTACTCTTAAAGTAGTCTTTATCTTGTTGCTACCTTGATTTTTGGGACTTTCATTTTTATTCTCTTGAAAACCTTCTTAAATCTTCGCCTGAATTTCTGTCAAGGTTGAGAACTCGTTCATTCCAGGTTTAGTAAAATTTCAATGGCTCATTTTATAATTTTGCTAAAGGGTGGAAATCATTCATATGAACATATGTTTTACATATAACTTTTTATACTATCGCTTATCTTAAAAAATAGAAACCTAATATACCAAAACAGGCAATTGTTCGGATTGCCTGTTTTAAACTTAAATTTACAAATTGGCAACCCAGCCGTCATAGTATTTGCATACTGTAGACCTGTGGCTTTGCGCCCTTGCCTTTTTCAATATATTATTTAATATATTTAGTATGTATTTACATTCTTTAGAAGTTATTTTAAAATCTTTTAGATATTTTTAAATTATAACTTCTACACAGCAAAGCAGTGGCATATACTTCGTTAGTAAAAGTTTTATTTTTACATTATTACTCACTAAAATACCGTATTCGACAAAAAAATCGTTTTTCCTTCTTCACAAATAAAAAAATTTTAAAAAATCAGAATTTTTAATCGTCAATTTACTTATTAATAAGTTTATAGCATTGTTTTCCAATGTTCCTAAAACTATATCTCAAATGAATTGGATTTATGTCAATATAGTAGACACAAAAACTCGAAATTTTTATGCTGACTTTTTAATTAAATCCTCAAATTGTTGCGGAGTCATATACCCTATACTACTATGTAGTCTCTTTCTATTATACCAAGATTCAATATACTCAAATATGGCAAGTCTGGCAGTATCAAAATCATGGTAAGTAGCTAAATTTACTTCTTCTTTTTTTTAAAGAAGCATGAAAAGATTCTATACATGCATTATCATAAGGGCATCCTTTGTGACTAAATGAGTGTTTTATGTTGCCTTTGGATAATATATATTCTTGAAATTTGGTGCTTGTATACTGTGAACCTAAATCACTATGGAGTATAAGCTCCTCCTGTGGCTTTTGAGCATTATAGGCATTTTCTACAGCACGAATAGCAAGCTCTGTATCCATCGTTTTAGAAAACGCATAGCCAATGACTTTCTTGGTATAAAGATCTATTACTGTCGCAAGGTAACACCATTTGTCCTTAACAGTATAAATATATGTTATATCAGTAACCCACTTTTGATTAATTGTAGTGGTAGAAAAATCCCTGTTGTCATTTTTCAAATTAATTTAGCCCAAAACCGATAAAATTTTTCAGATTAAATAATCTTGTGATAAAATTAATGCTAAAGGAATTTAAAAAAATTTTTTCAGATTCCTTTAGCATTAATTTTAATTGGAGAGGTTACTTATGCAAATAATTTTCCATGTTGATAACATTGAAGGATATTTACATAAAGGTAAAGATTACAATTTTCCTGCCCCACCAGATAGATGTCCTTATCCCGATTGCAAGTGTAAAGTAAAACTAAAAAAGCACGGGTTTTATTACCGTTACTATTTAGACGGATCCAATTGTATAAAAATAGCTATAAGAAGATACATATGCCCTGTGTGTAAAAGGACTCTTTCCTACCTTCCTGATTTCTGTATTCCTCATTTTCAGTATTCTTTCAATATGATTGTAAAGTCTTTAAAAGAGACACTTACAAGAGAAAAAACTCTCAGTTCTTTCATAAGTGGGTTAAAAAGAAACTTCCCTACCATACTATTTTCAAGACAGCATATATATTTTTACACCAAAAGGATAATGAATAATTTAAGTTTTATCATATACGGATTAAGGCAAATAAACCCTTACATAAAGTTATCTGAGACTGACTCACAAAGAGAGAGGGCCAGAGAGATTTTGGACATAATAAGCATTGTACCACTCTTCTCCCAACGGTTTTATGCTCATTGCCAAAAATCATTTCTGGCCTCTCTCACATAATTTTAGCATTAAACCCGAAAGATTTAAATAAAAATTTTGATTTTTTCTTAGCAACATAACTTTTTCCTTTAATGTCCCCCAGGTATGAGCTAAAATTACGATTAAGAAATCAAAAAAGTGAAGGGGGAACATATAAATGCTTGATGAAAAAGCGAGAGAAGCTATAGCATTAAAGAGATTTTCACTGATAAGTCCGGTGCTAAACGGACAGGTAAAAAATCAGAAAGAATATTTTGATGCTCTTTCCGATAAACCTATTGAGATACCTTATCTTGGAATGAGAAGATATACTCCCAAGACACTTAGAGGGTGGCTATATCAGTATTTAAGAGGCGGTATAGAAGCGTTAAAGCCGGGTTATCGAAGCGACAGAGGCAAATACAGAAAGATAGACTTTGAACTTTCAGAGAAAATAAAGCAAAAGAAGCTTGAACATCCTGAAATGCCAAACAAACTTCTTTATGAGACATTGATAGGAGAAGGAATAATATCACCGGATAAAGTATCCCTTTCGACATTCTATAGGTTTTTGAAAAACATTCCTGTAAAATCTTTAGATAAAGAAAAAGAGGGTAAAACAAAGAGGTTTTCCCATGAATACATCAATGAACTGTGGCAAACTGATGTCATGTATGGGTCATATATTAAAGAAGGTAAAACAAAAAGGCAAACGTACCTTATTGCATATATAGATGATGCTTCCAGGCTGTGTACCTATGCTCGCTTTTACTATACCCAGAATTTTTTAGCTTTAAGAGACTCATTTAAAGAAGCAGTGCTAAGAAGGGGAATACCCAAAATGCTCTACACTGACAATGGAAAGATATATAGAAGCACTCAATTGGAGTATATCTGTGCTTCACTAGGTACATCTCTTATTCATGCTGAGCCCTTTTCACCTCATTCAAAAGGGAAAGTAGAAAGATTCTTTCATACGGTGAGAATGAGATTTTTAAGCACAATAGATCCTACATCCATAAAGAGTATAGATGAGCTTAATATGATGTTTTTTAAATGGTTGGAGGAGGATTACAACCGAAAAGAACACAGCAGTATTGGCATGAGTCCTTTAGATTTTTTCATGTCTCAAATATCAAGGGTAAATATGTGTGGTGACATAGATATGTTGAATGAATGTTTTCTCATAAGAGTAAATCGTAAAGTAAACAAAGATGCTACACTTAAAGTGGAAAATATACTTTATGAAACAGAAGAAAAGTTTAAAGGTATGCGCTTAGAAGTCAGATATGATCCGCAGTGGCTTAAGGATAATACACCCCTTTTACTTTTTCATGAAGGCAAAAAAGTAGGGGAAGCGTATAAGGTAAATTTTCATGATAATGCTAAAATTCCTGTAGAATATATCGAAGACAGAAAGGTTGTAAGCGAAAATGAAGATACTGTGGATTTTGCGGCAAAACCTAATTCCCCAGTAATATCCTTTAATGATATCATTGATTAAAAAAAGAGGTGTTTACAATGTTTACCCAATATTTTGGAATGAAATTTAATCCATTTTCTAAAGAGATAAGTGTAAACGACCTTTACATAAGTGAAGACATTGCTGAATTAAATGCCAGGCTAAAATATTTACAAGAAACAAGGGGTATAGGACTTGTCGTTGGGGAGGCCGGTTCAGGCAAATCTACCGCATTAAGAAGATATGCTGAAAGCCTCAATCGTTCTACATTTAAACCATGTTACTTTGCCCTTTCTACACTCACAGTGAGAGAATTCTATCAAGCATTGGCTATGATTTTAGGCGAAACACCCTCATACAAAAAAGTAACGCTCTTTCACCAGATACAAAGAGCGATAACAGAACTTTATTACAGCCAGAAGATAACTCCTGTCATAATATTAGATGAAATACAACTGGTTTCTAATGATGTTCTTGAAGATTTGAGAATAATATTTAACTTTAATATGGATTCTCAAAACCCGTATATATTGATACTTTCAGGACAACCACACATAAGAAACAAACTAGCCTTGAATGTAAACAGTGCACTAAGGCAAAGAATTTCTATAAAGTATGTAATGCAAGGGCTAAAAAAAGAAGAAATTCAAGATTATATAAAAACAAGAATGAAAATAGCCGGAATGGTGGATGATATATTTACACCATCAGCATATGAGGCAATATATTCTCTAACAAAAGGGCTCCCAAGGATAATAAATAACCTGGTAACAGCTTCTTTACTCTATGCGTATTCTAAAAGGCTAAGAGAAATAGATGAAGAAGTAATATACCAGGCACAAAATGAAATCAGTTTATGAGAGTAGTAGCTTTCGCTACTCTCATTTTTTATTATACATCAATTAACCCAAATTGCCAATAACAGATATTAACATATTTTGGCGGTTATGCTCTTAAAAAGTGAAAAAAATTTTTAATCAGGCTGTAATAATTTGAGAAAAAATACTTTTATACACTTAAAAAATGCCATTATAATTTGAAAATCTTTGGAGATTTAATTTGAGAATTGACACCCTGTTTAAAATGTTTTCTCTTTCTTCTACTCTATTGTTAGAACTGTAAGGTTTAAACTTTTTGATAATTATAGATTTTATACCTAATTTATTCATAAGTCTTTGGACTCTTTTAAGACTTATATCATAGCCTTTATTTACAAGCATTTTGTGAATTTTGGGAGCTCCGTAACGCTTTTTGCTTTCTTCATATATCTTCATTATTTCTTCCTCATACATCCTGTTTTCTCTACTTCTCTTGCTTTCTGTTTTATGAAGATACTTATAATAGGAGCTCCTTGAAACCTTTAAAACTTCACACATTAATTTAACATCATGATATTTTTTATTTTCCTCAATAAACTCAAATATAGAGCTTACTCCTTTGCGAATATGGCCATGGCTTTTTTTAATATTTCATTCTCCTCTTCAAGCCTTGCCATCTTCTTTAACATAGCCTGATATTCTGCTGCTGTAATTGTTGTGCCTTTGTTGTCTATATTTATTGGTTTTGCTTTTTTTAACCAACCTGATATTGTGGATTTTGAAATGCCATATTCGCTTGAAAGCTCTGCTAGACTTTTACCATAGTTATACAACTCTACTATAGTATTCTTGAATTCATCATTGTATTTTCTTTGTCCTCTTGGCATTTTGTAGACACTTCCTCTCTTTATATTTCTATTTTATCCTGTTCGAGTTAAAGTGTCTGCAATAATATACCTACACCACCTGCAATTCTACTGCATTAACCCATATTCTTATTTCTTTTGGACAGTATACACTAAAACTTAGTTTTTAACTTTTTTATAGAACAATTTTTTAATAATTTCAGCCATTAAGACATACACCATTATTACAGTTGCAATAAGGAGCAACACCCAAAAAGGAATTGCCTGAAATCCTAATATTCCTGCTATGGGAGAATAAGGTATAATAAGTGTTGCAATGCAAACACAAGAGGTTGCAATTACTAAATATTTACCAGGAATGCTTTTAAAAAATGGTTTTCTAGTTCTTATAACCAAAACAATTAATGAAGCTGATATAACCGATTCAATAAACCAGCTCGTTCTAAACTGTACATCTGAGGCATGAACGATGAACATAAGTACACCAAACGTTAAATAATCAAAAATAGAACTTATTAAACCAAACACAATCATAAACCTGCGAATAAAACCTATGTCCCAACGTCTTGGAACCATGATCATATCCTCATCCACAGAATCTGTCGCAATTGTCATCTCTGGAAAATCAGTCAATAGATTAGTCAGCAAAATTTGTTTCGGCAACAATGGAAGAAACGGTAAAAATAATGATGCTCCAGCCATACTAAACATATTGCCAAAATTAGCGCTGGTTGCCATAAACACATATTTCAATGTATTGGCAAATGTTATTCTTCCAGCTTTAACACCCTCTATTAAGACATTTAAGTCTTTCTCTAGCAAAACGATATCTGCTGCTCTTTTTGCTACATCAACAGCACTATCTACAGAAATGCTTACGTCTGCAGCATGAAGAGCTGATGCGTCATTTATACCGTCGCCCATATATCCTACAACATAACCTGCTTTTTTTAAAGCTATTATTATGCGTTCTTTTTCATTTGGCTCAATTTCAGCAAAGACAGCAACTTCCCTAACTTTCTCAATAAGTGCTTCGTCGCTGATATCATGGATTTCAGAACCAGTTAAAACTTTCATGCCTTTTATTCCCAGTTGCTGCACAATATTAGAAGCAATCAGTTTATTATCTCCTGTAATTATTTTTAATGAAATCCCTAATTCTTTAAGGTCCTCTATTGTCTTAGCTATATTTGGCTTAAGAGGATCAAAGAAGGTGATAAAGCCTAAAAAGGTCATATCCGATTCTGTTTCATCTTTTACCATTGTTTCAGTCCCAATAATATTCTTATATGCAACGCCAAGGGTTCTGTATCCTTTATCGCTGTATTCCCTGTATTGCTTTTGAATAAAATCTTGAATCGTTTTTATATCAACAACTTTTCCGTCTTCAATTTCCGCATTTTTGCATACCTTAATAATATTATCCAAGGCACCCTTTGTAATCATAATATAAGATTGAGCTTCATTAGTACTTTTATTAGATTTGCTTAATATTATGCTTAATCTTTTCCTGACAAAATCATAAGGGCGTTCATCCAGCTTTATGTAATCCCTTGTATCAAATTCTTTAAATGTTCTTATTGCTTCATCAATGGGATT
This sequence comes from Thermoanaerobacter ethanolicus JW 200, assembly GCF_003722315.1. NCBI lineage: Bacteria > Bacillati > Bacillota > Clostridia > Thermoanaerobacterales > Thermoanaerobacteraceae > Thermoanaerobacter > Thermoanaerobacter ethanolicus. The sequence goes on from NZ_CP033580.1 coordinate 2,717,574, forward strand.
TATAAAACCAGATTCAAAGTATGCATTAAGATAAGCATAAAAAAGAACCTTATCACTTTGATTTCCAATAACATCAAAAGTTGATTGAAGTTTAACGATTCCTTCAGTCAGAGTACCTGTTTTATCTGAACATAACACATCCATACTTCCAAAGTTTTCAATAGAAGCAAGTCGTTTTACAATAACTTTTACCCGTGCCATCATTTTAGCTCCATGTGCAAGATTTATACTAATGATGGCAGGAAGCAGCTGAGGGGTTAAGCCAACAGCAATTGCAAGAGAAAAAAGGAAGGAATCAAGAACAGGACGCTTTAAAAATACATTAATAGCAAAAATAGTCATTGTTAATATTAATGTAACCTCCATTAAAAAATAACCAAAGTGCTTAACTCCGCGTTCAAATTCAGTTTCTAAGGGTCTGATTTTCAACCTTTCCGAAATCCTACCGAATTCTGTTGTTTTCCCTGTGCTTATAATCACAGCTTTTGCGGTTCCACTGACAACATGGGTTCCCATCCATAAACAATTTCTTCTCTGGCTGAGGGAAGTTTCAAAAGGCAAAACACCAACCTCTTTATCTGTCGGAAAGGTTTCCCCTGTTAAGATGGCTTCGTCGATACTTAGTGAATTTGATTCCAGTATCAAACTATCCCCAGGTACAACTGCACCTGCTTTTAACATTACAATGTCACCAGGGACTATTTCCTCAACAGGAATTTCTGCAGACTTTCCATCACGAAGCACTGTTGCTTTAATCTGTACTATCTCAAGCAATTTTTGAACTGCGTTATTTGCATTATATTCCTGCCAAAAACTTAAAAGACCACTCACAAGAATTATTGTTAAAATGATTATTGCATCAACCGTATCGTGAAGAAAAAATGAAAGTCCTACAGCAAAAAATAATATTAAAATTATTGGGCTTTTGAATTGGGATATAAAAATGTCCAAAGCATTGTTGTCTTTTTTTGGTTTTATTGAATTATAACCGTATGTGACAATTCTTTTTTTGGCTTCAGTGTTTGATAAGCCATCTTTACTTGTTTCAAGGTTTTTAAGAACATCTTCTGCAGGTATTGACCAAAAACCTTGTCTTAAATCTTTCATATGAAAAACACTTCCTCTCTTTATATTTCTATTTTATCCTGTTCGAGTTAAAGTGTCTACAATAATATACTAACACCATTAGACGTTTATGAAGAAACTATGGTAACATGTTTACTTAAAGGTTCTGTTAATGATGAAAAACCAAAAAAACGATAAGAACACTTTTCACTTTATTAAAAGATCTTGAGGAATTAAAGACATAGCTTAAATCAGAAAACTGTCAGCATGTTGCCATGGAAATTAGAGGGATATGATGGTAATAATAGATATATTTAGTTCATAGAGTAGAGCAATAATAAACCATATAACAAAATATGGAAGTGTAACAGCTTAAGAAGTTGAAAGCTACAAATGCAAAGATATTATAAATAAAAAGCAAAAGTTCTGTATATTAGTATAATTCTGTATCTACAATCACTATAAACGTTAAGGTAGAAAGTGAAAAATAAATTGACTGTAATAGATAACTAAATATAATCCTATTCCTATTAATATAACCCACTTTGTATCAAGTTTTGTAAATCTCAATACGGCTAATGCACTTAAAAATAATGCCGAAGTTAATACATCAACAAGTGCATGCCTTGCTGTATTTATTACAACTAACATCATTAATCCTACAAATGTGGCTATTAGCCCATTTAATGCAGAATTGACATATTTATTATTTTTTATCCTCTCAAATATTTGAAATGTAATAACCACTAGTAAAAAAGAAGGAAGGAATATTGCTATAGTTGATACAACAGCTCCTAAAATCCCCATTACCTTATATCCAATAAATGTTGCTGTTATTATAATCGGACCTGGTGTCATCTGTCCAAGTGCTACACCAACCATAAATTGATTTAAATTTATCCAATGATGAATATTAATAGCTTCATTTTGTATTATTGGAAGCATTGTATAACCATTTCCAAAAACTAATGCACCAGTTTTAAAAAAGACTTCTGCCAGGTTAGATAAATTTTTATCATAAGATACTATTATAAAAAATATAATAACAGCAATAGATGTATTTATTATATCCTTCCATTTTATTGTCTTCATTTTTGTTTCATTTATTATTCTGGGTATTTCTTCGTTTTTCAAATTTAGTAATATTCCCATAAGTGTAGCAAAAGCCAATAATAAAAATACGTTATTATAGTATATTGAAACCAAAAATGATACTGCAGCTATAAAAAAGAAACGTACGTTAGTAATTGATGTTTTTGCTAAATCAATCACAGCATTCAGAATTAATGCAACAACAATTGCTTCTAACCCTTTAAACATAATATTTGTAAAAGCTATACTTTGATATTTAAAATACAACCAAGATAATATTGTCATAAAAAAGAATGAAGGTAATATAAAACCAACAAAGCTGCACAGTGCACCTAAAAGTCCCTTTAACTTATAACCAATATACACTGTAAGCGATACAAAAGTTGCCCCAGGCAATAATTGTGCGACAGCTAGTCCTTCAAGTAATTCTTTTTCAGATATCCATCCCAATTTTTTTACTATATTCTTTTTAGTTTCTACCATCGCTGTAGGTCCAAAAGCAACAAATCCTATTTTAAAATATATCAAAAACATATGAAACAAACTTATTTCAACTTTCTGATGCAATTCCCTTCCTTTATTATTCATCAATGTTTCCTCTCTCCTATGAGTTAAGTCTATAATTATTGCATAAAAATATGGCTAACCTATTTTTGACTATCTTTTTAAAGTTTCATTTTAGTATATTTCAAATTGAAGTGTTTACAATAATAACTACTAACACCAGTGATTAGGGTGTACAGTATATGTATGCTAAATTTAAAGAAATATATTATCTAAAGGTAACATAAAATACTCCCTTTTTAGTTTAAAAGGATTTGTGAAATGGGGTGAACTAATGTGGAATCCAATTCTTGCAACTCCAGTATTGGATAGATTGCTGCACCATGCCCATATAATTAACATAAGGCGTAACAGTTACCGTCTAAAGGATAAGTTAAAGACAACTCTTTATGGCACTCTAAACATTAAAGCTTAAGAAAATATATTTTCATTTATGGTCATATTTTATTAAGGATGAATAGTTAATTAAAAAAGCAGGGTAAGTCAATTTAAAACCGCTGAAAATGGGTCAATTTTGACCCGCTATTGCTACCAAAATATCCAACTATTTTTTATTACCTTCTGGTGGAACCAATAGTGTACCATTAAGTGTTCCAATCAAAGACTTTATAAAAGTGCTTATCCACAATATAGCAAGTAAAATTGCTAATAATACTGTATACCAGTATATAAGCTGTATTTTTGTATACATAAATACACTAAAAGCCGACAAAGTATATGCTGACAACGGAAATATAAATGCCCACCACGAAAGTGAAAAAGGTATTCCACCTTCTATAAGGTATTTAATTGTTATTATAACAGTAAGCACAAATGCCCAAAGCCCAAATCCCCACAATATAAGAGAAAGCATTTTTAAAGTATCTACCGTCAAAATTAGTCCTATTTCTTTTGAAGCATCAGCAATACCCATCAAACTTACAGTTCCTACGCCAATAGGCCCAAGTATAATCCAGAAAGTTGGTGTTGCCACGGCATGCGGCATTGTATGATTTATAAATCTGTTCAAAATAATACTACTAAGTATGACAAAGAGCATTAATCCAATTCCATAAAATACTATATCTATAATATTTATTAATTTTGCCAATTCAATGTTTTTTATAACATAAGCCTTAACTAGAAGATTTCCTAATAAAGGCACTACAATACTTGCAACAGGAGTTATATACCATGAGTAATTTGTAAGCTCAGGACCTATACCCTCTGTTATCATCATATTGTATGTTACAAAAACTCCAAAAAGCAAGGCAAGAGCTACACCATATACCCACAAAATTGTGCCCAAAGTCACAATAAATGCCATGCTAAAATATTCCTTACCTATCATAAAAAAGTTTGTTCCAAGAATTAAACCTCCTACAGGCATAGTAACAAAAAAGTTAGACATAACAGGATGCTTTAAATCCTCTATTAATTTATCAAAATGTAAAAACCATCTTCCTACCCACGGAATTATAAATATTAAAAACAAAAATATATTTAAGAAGAAAAGTGCTACAGCTGCTGGTTTTAAAAAAGGCATTTCTGCACTTAACAAATAAAGAACATTAGCAAATCCACCCGTACCCATAACGGATGCATACCATGCCGGTGAAAAGTGCCTTATAATGCAGTTAAAGCATATTCTGTGTTCCATTGGTCGCTCCTCCATTAATATATTCGAATTAACGAATATATTATATCAACATAATTAACATATGTCAACAACTAAGTAGAGGAATACTTTATATTTAACTTTAACACCATAAAAATATAACTTCGATTGTTGCTAAATATTTCTTGCCTGTAAGCTTTAGCAACAATCGAAGCCGTGTTAGATAAAATTATTTATTTTGCGATTGTTCTCTTTGAGCAACAGCTTTCTTTATTTCCTCAATAACCTGCTGTGTATTCATGTTTCTTATTTCGATTCCAATATGCTTATCTCTAGGAAAGCCTACATCATCAAAAGCATCTCTGTACATTTTCTTCTGCATTGTAGGGTCACAGGCAGCAACATAAAGTTCATCTATTTGAGCTCCTCTTAATAATTCCCTTAAATACCTATCTCCATCATCTGCACAAAGTTGAGGATGTAATCCTACCCATTCAAAAATTCCCTCTCTTCTTAGAGTGTTCAAAACTTCAAATGTATCCATCTCTTGAAATGATGGACATGTGCCTTGGCAGACACATAAAAGTAATCCTTTTTTACTCATAAAAATTACCTCCTATCTCCAAAATATGTTATAGCTTCATTATCACAAATTTTTGAACATCCACGGCAAAATTCCACGCAGTTGTCTGGATTTACAACAGCCGGATACCCATCGTCACCAATGGTATAAACGTCGTGTGGACAAAAGTTCACACATTGATAGCACTGAATGCATTTATCTTTATCTATTATAGGATACCAATTCTTTGCCACATATTTCACCTCCTCTCCAGCGTTTAAAGCTCTTTCAATATATCAGCTATCCTTCCATTTACATTCTTTATAACTTCTATATCATTTAATAAGAGCTCATTTTCTATGTCAGCATTATCTACAACTGAAATTACGATTTTTTGTGCATTGGTATTTTTGATAAAATCAACAAATTTTTGTGCATTTATTTCCTCTTCTTTAAAAAAGGGATTTTCTACGTTTTTGACTTTCTTTAATTTTCCATTTTCAATTTCTGCAACAGTAAAATACTCTGATGAAACAATATTACTTCCTATATCGCTATTTAAGCCAAGATGGTTTTTTGATGCAAAAGCAATTATCATTTATATTAACCCCCCTCATATATTTTTATATTCGAATATTCGAATATAGCAAGTAAAAAAATTTATTTTGTGACAAGAAAGATATTTTTCACTTCATCGATAATGTTTATGATATTTTCATCTGTTAAAGAATAATAAATTATAGTCCCTTCTCTTCTGGTTTTTACCATTTTATTTGCTCTTAATACCATTAAATGCCTTGATACATGGGATTGGTCTAAATTTAGTGCTGCCATCATTTGACATACGCACATTTCCCTCTTGCTTAAAAGCTCTATTATTTTTATTCTAGTAGGATGAGATAATGCTTTAAAATACTCCGCTACTTTACTATACAAATCAGCTTCCACTTTTCTCATCCTTTCATATAGATTATATTCGATTTTTCAAATATAGTCAAGTTAATTTTTTGTCAAGTCCGTGTCAAGTTTTCGTAGGTAAATTTTTTAAAATTTTTTTGTCTAACTTACCTCACCCCCAATACGTAATTCACTTTACTGAATATAAAATATGTTCTATTTATGTTAAATTATTACTTCAGAAGCAAACGCTAAACATCTCACTTCTTTTATTAGCCTTTAAATGTAAAATACTGGTTATTAACTTCCTGCTTCAAACACTTATCGCTAGACCATTGGCTCGCGTTATCTCTTTTAAAAACATATTTTATCCAGGGTCTTCCTGCAAATGGCCCTTCTAAAATCGGCAGTGAAACTTTTAGCCATTCATCTATTTCTTCAGCTTTGTAATCTTTTCTTACACTTATGTAAGCAAGTATCCACGGTTTATAAATACCATTCTTCAAAAAGCTGACCACTACTTTGCTTTTACAAGATACCCGGAGGAGGTACGAAAGCACATTTATACTACAAGTGCAGTTGAAAGTGTTAATAGCTTGGTTGAAAAAGTGAGAATAAAATCTGGTGGATATTTTCAATCAGCTGATATTTTGGAACTCAATGGTTTATTTGTAGAGAGCATTTGAAGCAAACAAAATGTGAAAAGCCTGTTCCAGTGATAAAAGCTTACAGTCTTCGCCTTATCCATTCGTCAAGGTTTTTCATTATGCTTTTCGCGTCTGCTAATCCAAAATAGTTGACCCATCCTGTTGTTATTTGATTTAGTCTTTTTATTCTGTTTTCCATGCTTATTCCCTTGTTCCGATTGGTTATTTCTCTTACTTTTTCCTTAAACCTTTTGATGGATTTTTCATGGATTCTTATTCTTACTTCGTTTTCTTTTGTATAGAATGAAAATCCAAGAAATTTTCTTCTCCATGGTCTATCTACAGCACTTTTTGCTTCGTTGACTTTTAGTTTTAATTTGCTTTCTATGAACTTCTTTATGCTCTTCATTACTCTGTTTCCTGCAGACCTGCTTTTTACATATATGTTGCAGTCATCTGCGTATCGGCAGAATTTATGCCCTCGTTTCTCAAGTTCTTTGTCTAGTTCGTCCAACATTATGTTTGCTAATAGGGGACTTAATGGCCCTCCTTGGGGTGTCCCTTCTTCTGTTGATATTTTGATTCCGTTTATCATTACTCCTGATTCTAGGTATCTTCGTATTAACTTTAGTACCCTTTTATCTCCTATCCGCTTTTCTAGTTTGGACATTATTATGTCGTGGTTTACTCTGTCAAAGAACTTTTCTAAGTCCATATCTACAACCCATGTGTATCCTTCATTTATGTATGCTTCTGCGGCTTTTATTGCGTCTTTTGCACTGCGTCCTGGTCTGAATCCATAACTGTTATCTGAAAATGTATGGTTGTAGACTTTATTTAGTATTTGGGCTATTGCTTGTTGTATTAGTCTGTCTAGTACTGTAGGTATTCCTAGTAGTCTTACTCCTCCATCTGGTTTGGGAATTTCTACTCTTCGCACTGGTTGTGGTTTGTATTTCCCCTCCAGCAGTTGTTGTTTTATGGTTGCCCAGTTTTCTTTGAGATACGGTAGAAGTTCATCTACTTCCATCCCATCTACTCCATGGCTTCCTTTATTTGCAACAACGCGCTTGTATGCTGCTTCCATGTTCCCTCGTTCTACTATCATTTCAAGCATCTTGCTGGTATATCTTTGTACTTCGTTTCTTCCATCTTCCGACGCCGATGATATACTATGCACTTCCGTTGTCTTTTGAAATTCCATTTCTCTATTCAACGGATAGCCTCTTTGTTGAGTTGTCTGCAGTCTCCGCATATCTTTCGAGTCCATAAGATTTCCCAAAACCTCCTAACGTTCGGTCCTTCCTTATCTATTCATGACTAGATAAGTACTATGACCTCTGCTGACTTCTCAAGGTTCAGCCATGCATCAGTGCATGGGTTGTCACTTCAGATTTACTTCCATGACTTATCCTTGAGACCTCCCCGGGTAAGAACGATAACTTTCATCTCATATATCTGCCAGATTTACTGTATGGGATTCGGGTAGTGTTGGATTTCGTTTTGTTACGCAAACTCATCCATCCCAATTCAGCCTCTTATCTGGTTCTTGTTCATCAGACCGAGATTTTGCCTTAAGCTTCCTTCAGATTCCACCTCACGATGGACACCCTTGCTCTTGGCTAGTGGTTCCCACTACCAAGCCCACAGCGGACTTTCACCGCCTAGTTATCGCCCATGCCGGACGCACACAAACTGAAAGACGCTATAAAAGCGTCTTAATTAGTATCAATCTTTGAAATAATCGTGCTAAACATTTCTTTAAGCTGTTTGCAAAGATTTAAGAAAGATTCTTTATCTTGTTCGTCAAAAGATGCTAAAATATCTAAATCAAGTTTTTCTAACTCTCTTTTAGTATTTTCAAGGCTTTCTGTTATTCTCCAGAGTTTTTGTGTATTTCCATTTTTTTCTTTTAACCACAATGTTTTGTAATTTTCTTTTTCCTGCTTAATTTGTTCATATTCCTGTTTTGCTTTTTTAAGTTCCTCTTCTGTTTGTTTAAGTTTTTCATAGATATTTTCCTGCTGTTTCTTTAAATTTTCTATTTCTTGTTTTATGTTGTCAGGAATTACTTCTATTTTTTCTATTGGTTTATTTTGGAGTTTTTTTAATTGTTCGTTTGTAAATTCAATAGCTGTTTTATATTGTTCTATAAGAGTCTCTTTTTGTTTTATTTCATCTTCTTTTTGTTTTATTTCAAGGTCTTTTTCTCTGTTTTGTCTTATTAATTCATTTAACTGATCGATAAGATCTTGCATATCTTTTTCTGCCTGTTCCCTTATCATTTGGACTTCCTGCATACTGATTTCCATAATGTCTTCTTTTAATGTTTTATAAAGAAGCTCTTGTATGGAAGGTTCAAGATATGCTATTTCGGTTGCAACAGATACAGGTATTTTATTTTCTCTTACAAGCTGCTGTATAGCAGGAATAAGTTCGTTGAGTCTTTTAAGTTTGTAATAATAACTTTTTTTGATTCCTAAAGTATCCATAATTTCTGATTGGGATTTTTTGGGTAATGGTTCTCCACTTAGTGAAGTTCCACTTCTTAAATACTGGTTATTTCCCCTCTGTATTTCATATATCCTTTCAAGCTCCAATATACCCTTTGCTACCTTTATAGGGTTTAAGTTTGCTATTCCCCTCTGTCTATAGTTTACTTCCAACAGTTCTTTTAAAATCCAATCTTCTTTTTTAATACCATCTTTGTTTTTATATTCTTTTACAATACAAGGTACTTCTTTCAGCCCCAATTCTCTCGCTGCACGTAATCTTTGACTTCCTGATACTACCGTGTAATCATCTGTTACTATAAGCGGTGTCAATATACCACTTGTCCTGATGCTTTCCAAGAACTCTTCCCACTGCCTACCTTCTATGTCGTCAAAAAACTCCCTGTTTAGTAAGTTCTCTTTCAACAGCTCGGCGCTTATCATTTGAATTGTTGGTTTCTCAGGAATATTATCTTTTTGTTTTACTTCTTTTTTCGGCTCTTTTTGTTCCTGTTTTACAACAGGAGTTTCTGCAGGGAATTCTATCATTCCAGGAATCTCAATCTTAAAATCCTCATTTTCTTCTAAAAACTCGATTTTAAATTCTTCATCGTTATTAAAAGAGTTAATATTAAAATTATTCATATTTTCTCACCTTCTTTTAATCTTTTCTTATTTTTACTTTCGTGTCCTATTAAATTAAATTTTATCAATCCATTTTTTAATTACTTTAAATATATATAATCTTGTTATACAGGTTGTAGTCGGAATTTTATTTTAATTTTCAATCTATTTGCTTATTTCTTCTCTTTACTTCTTGGATTGCATCACATATTAGTTATTCACAAAACATCTTATAGCTATATTTTAACATATACTGCACAAAGTATCAAATAAATTCGATTCATTATGAAAATATTTAGCTTTCTAAATCAGAAAAAAATTAAAAATTTCTATTGCCTTTTTCTAAAAAGGTGATATAATAAAATCGAAGGTGGAATTGAGAGATGCATTTTCTCTCAATTATAAGTATTTAAAAGGTGGATGTACGTATAAAAGTACATGCCATCTTAAATGAAAGAGGAAAACAGGCGTTTGTCTGTTAAAATGTGATGAAAAGGCGGATGAATTGCCTTTAACTTTAAAAGAAAATGTGGAAAAGGGTATTTTATGCCCTTAAACTACAAAAAAGGAAACAATAAACCTAAAAAGGTGTATTGTTTCCTTTTATTTTGAAAAGGAGGACAATGGATAATTCCATGTCCTCCTTTTGTTTTGTTAAATTTTAGTATTCAATTGTGAAAATAACTTAAATATTGCCATTTAGCATTTTGGAAATTTTTGTGGAGGTGTTTTTAATGAATAAAAAATTATTAAAATTAAGCGATGTTGCCGAAATTCTTGACATTAAAATAGATAGGATTTATGCCCTTGCAAGACAGGGAATTATACCCGTTGTGAGAATTGGACGCCAATTGCGAGTCGATCCAGAAAAATTACAAGAGTGGATAGAGCAGGGCGGTCAGGGCTTCGAAGGTGGATGGAAGAAAAAAGAAGGATGATAAATATGATTACTTCTAAATACAACATATTTCAAGTGGTAAAAGAAAATATTGATCTTATGGAAGCCATAGAGTACTATGGTTTCCAGCCAATAAGGAAAGGGCGTTATTATTGGCTCTTATGCCCTTTCCATTCAGAAAAGCACCCAAGCTTTTGTATTAATGGAAATACTTTTAAATGTTTCGGGTGCGGAGTCCATGGAGATGTAATAAATTTTGTATCGCTATTATTTAATTTGAAGCCTATAGACGCTGTTTATAGGCTTGTAACAGACTTTGGTATAGATTTACCATATGCAAAAAAAATTGACAAAATATATTGCAAAGCAAAACAAAATTACGAAGATATAAAACTTTACCAAGCTTTTATTACTCAAAGAGACAGAATATACGATTACTTATGCAATATACGTGATATTTATAGCCGTTTAAAAGAACTCATTACAAACCCAGAAGATATACAGCTCGACGAATTTGTTGAGACCTGCCATAAACAGGATCTCATAGAATACTGGTTGGATATTATTCTAACAGGAAGCATTCAAGAACAATATGAAGTGATTAAATCAGTAATCAAGGAGGTAACAAATGATGGAAAATAAATCACAAATAATCTCTGAACTTAAAAGAATTAAAAGTCAAGATCAAGACTTTGAAAAAATTATAACCATTGAACCAATATCAAGTCAATATAATGCTAATGAAGAAGATATTTTAATGGAAGAAGAAGCTATTCCATGGCCTGCTGACTTCACTAAAGAAGCATATCACGGCCTAGCGGGTGAATTTGTCAAATTAATAGAACCCTATACCGAAGCAGACCCCGCTGCTCTCTTGATGACTTTTTTAACAATCTTTAGCTGCTACATTGATAAAAAAATATTTATGCAGATAGGCACAGAAAAGATTTATAGCAATATTTATACTCTCATTGTTGGCAACAGTTCTAAAGCAAGAAAAGGGACAAGCTGGAATGCTGTCATAGAATTATTTAAAAGGTTAGATTCTAACTTCGTAACACACCGCGTAAAGAGCGGTTTTGGGAGCGGTGAAGGAATTATCGCAAAAGTCAGCGACGAAATGTATGATAAAAAAACAAAGCAATGGATTAAACGAGAAGACCAGAGATTGCTGCTGTTTGAGCCAGAATTCAGTTCCATTTTAAAAATAGGTAGTAGAGAAGGCAACATTCTCACAAATATTATAAGAGAAGCTTTCGACAATCATACTATTGAAAATAACGTAAAATACGACGATTCCTCTCTTCGATCCTCCAATCATCATCTAAGTATTGTCGCACACATTACAGCTCCCGAATTAAAAAAATTCATGAAAGAAGTAGATACAAAAAATGGCTTCTACAATCGTTTCCTGTGGATATGCGTAAGACGCAGTAAACTCTTGCCCATATCGCCACCTATAGATGATGGTATCTATAACAAGTTACTTTTAGATCTACATGACATAATTGAATGGCTTAATAACATAAATATCCATGTAATAACATTCGACGAATCCGTAAAAAGCTATTGGATTGAAATATACAAGGAGCTTTCCAATGAAGATACAGACGGATTAGTAGCAGATCTTACAGCGAGAGCAGAAACCTATCTATTAAGGTTGAGTCTTATATATGCAGTATTGGATAAAAGCATGACCATTAAAAAAGCCCATATAGATGCCGCACTCGCCGTATGGGATCGTAACGTTCAATCAATTAAATTTCTATTTGGAGAAAGTAAACCTGATACCATAGAAATAAAAATATTAAATGCTCTACAAAACAATCCAATGACCCAAGCAGAACTCTATAACAACATTTTTCATCACCATATAAAATCTGAAATACTCAACGAAGCTTTGCAAAAATTATCTGCCAAAAACAAAATTAATTGCCAAATAATTAAAACAAAAGGTCGACCAAAAAAAATTTGGTCGTTAAATGAAAATAATTAAATGTCCATTTAAAATTGTTTCATTATCGCTAAAAGCACAAAAAGCTCAAAAATTTGAAATTAACTATTTTAGTTGCACAAAATGAGAACATTATTCGCATTTAATGTACAGTTATTAAAAGGTCAGAAACCCAGAAAATATCCTATTTGTGCTTAATGTTCTTTTTATTCAAGAAACTATAAAGGAGATGATGTTTATGTCTTCCTACTGGGAAGAACAGAGTATTTTAAATAAAATGAAAAACAAATATTCTGCCTTAACTTCCTGGGATGAAAATAAAACATTTCGCTATATACAAGATAGTATTGAAAAAATGTCAAAGAAATATTATCAATCAAAAGTTCAAGGAGCAATCAACTGGGTAGAAAAATGTCATTCACCTTTAAATGAAAAATATAACAAAACGCTAGAAAAAATAGACCTCTCATTCAAAGCAAAAAACATGACAGAACTTTATGAAACTGTCGCAGCTTTTGAAGAAATAATCAACGAGATAATAAAAGAATATAAAAATGCAGTATTACTAGCTAATGAAATAAAAACCAGCATTTATAATCTCATATGGGATGAAAGTACTGGTTTTTATGAAATAAAAGATACTTCTATAAACATTAACATAGAAAAAATTTTTACAGAAAGGAGTTGAATATCAATATGGATAACATAGCAGCTTTAAAAGATACTAATAAAACCAATAACATTAAAACACTCAGCAGAATCACTGCAGAAATCTCTCGGGCTTCTGAATATTTTTCACTAAAAGAACTCCAAGCTCAAACTGGTCAGCCCTATACTAATTTTGCTTCCGTTGTGCTTAAGGAACTTGTAGACAATGCCCTGGATGCCTGCGAAAGCAACAACATTATTCCAGAGATAAATATAGATATTCTTATGAAAAATGACATATACCTGATTAGCATCTCTGACAATGGACGTGGTATTCCACCACATACAGTCAGCCGCATTCTTGATTTCAGCATCCGCGTTTCGGACAAGTCCATTTACCGCAGTCCGACGCGTGGCGCTCAAGGCAATGCTTTAAAGACAGTATTAGGTATTCCCTTTTCTCTTGGGTGCTCTATGCCAGTTATAATTGAGGCACAGGGAACAAAACACACAATTTATACTCGAGTTGATGCTATAGGAAATGTAAGAATAGAACATTCTAAAGAACCTTCTCAATATGTGGAAGGAACTAAAATTACAGTACCTGTCCCATCTGCCAATCAAAAATTTTATCCTGAATGGTGGGCAAAAGCTTTTGCAATTTTCAATCCCCATGCCTCGATAAAAATTAGACTTTTTGATAAAAAAAGTGTCAATGATTCAGCATGCTCAAATGCTAAAGACTTTCAGAATAAAACACTTGAATTTTTACCAACCGTATCTTTCCCAGATGAATGGATTAAATTTTTGCCAACTAATCCAACATCTCCTTGGTGGTACTCCGAAGAAGACCTTGCAAGATTGATTTTTGCTTATGTTTATTCAAAAAATGACATTACCTTAAGAGAATTTGTTCGTCAATTTCGTGGATTTTCAGGTACTCAAAAAGCAAAAGAAATTTGCAGTAAGTTTTCTGAAATAAAATATTTAAGGGATTTTGAAGAACATCAACCATTGATAGGGATATTGCTTGAAACAATGAAGAAAAATACAAATCCTGTCCATTCCAAAATCCTTGGTTTCTGTGGCGAAGAACACTTTAAAACCAACTTTTCACAACTTTACGGAATCAAACGCTTTTGGTACAAATCTTCTTTTGGAGAAATTGAAGGAATACCATATGTAATAGAAGTAGCTCTTGCAGAAACTCAAAAGGAGGGTGACATTTTCACAGGCATAAATTTTAGCCCTACTTTTGATGACCCTCTTGCATCAATTCCTCTTTCCTCTTCGGAATTTGAGGCTTATGGTATTCATGGGTTTCTTTCCCATGTTGTTCCTTACGCCCAACTAGAGAATAGTTTGAAACCTCAAAATAATATAGCAATGGCTTTTCATCTAGTATGTCCTTCCCTTGACTTTTTGGATAGAGCTAAAACACATATAACATTACATCCAAAAATAGCAGAAGATGTTGCAAAAACTTTATGGAGTGTATGTAAAACTATTTACAAGGAAAGAAAACAAAGAGAAAAAAATGCAGCACGCGCTGAAAGAAAAGCCATGGAAAGAGAAAAAATGCTTAAACGTGCCCAATATACAGTAAGAGAAGCAGTGTTCAAAGTATTACCAGAAGCAATAGAAAAAGCTACTGGTAACGGTAAATATCCTGTTAGTGCTCGAACTCTTTATTATCAAGTACGGCCGTTAATCCAAACTTACACAAATAAAGAACTTGAATACAACTATTTTAGCCAAAAACTTTTAGTGGAATATCAAAAAACTTATGGTGTAATAAATCTGATATACTATGACCCTCGAGGAATTCTTTACGAGCCATATACTAGGAAAACATTACCTCTAGGTACGAGAGAAGTGGAAAAATATGAATTCCCCGATTGGGTATTTAATAAAATACTTTACGTAGAAAAGAAAGGCGTATGGCCAGTTTTAGAAGCATCGCAAATTGCAGAAAGATACGACATGGCTATCAT
Organism: Thermoanaerobacter ethanolicus JW 200; assembly: GCF_003722315.1. NCBI lineage: Bacteria > Bacillati > Bacillota > Clostridia > Thermoanaerobacterales > Thermoanaerobacteraceae > Thermoanaerobacter > Thermoanaerobacter ethanolicus. Next base: position 2,732,608 of record NZ_CP033580.1, read on the forward strand.
AGTAGCTGAAGGTTATGCAACTCAAGCAGCTAGAATTCTTTTCGAGCGGGCAGATAAGCAGAAAGACTACAAGCTTTTTGTATTACACGATGCAGATCCATACGGTTATAACATTGCTCGCACATTAAGAGAAGAAACAGAACGAATGAAAGGATATTCTGTCGACGTCATAGACATAGGTCTTAAATTAGAAGAAGCCCTTGAAATGGGGTTACAAAGTGAAACTTTTACTCGGGAACAAGACATACCTAATGGCATAAAGGAAAACCTTACTCCTCTTGAAAAAGAGTGGTTCATTGGTAAAAAAATCCACAACAAATCAAGTTTATCGCGTAGAATAGAGCTAAATGCTATGAGTGGTCCTCAACTTGTAGAATATATAGAAAAAAAACTTGAAAAATACGGAGCTTGCGCTAAGGTATTACCTCCTCAAGACATAGTTATAACCCATGCCAATAATCTTCACCATGCCCTATTAGAAAAACAACTGGAGCAACGTATAATAGAAAAGCTAAATATCCGTGCACTAGTTAATCGTACAATAGATCAATTGCCTTCTCCAAACTTCGGAAACCTTATGGAATATCTTTCTCAAGAATTATCTATCAATCCACCTGAATCATGGCGACAGCTAGTACAAGCACAGATTGAAGAGTATATAAAAGAAATATTAAATCAAGTTGATTGGAACTCCATTTTAGAATGATAGAAACTCATAAGATCCTAAAACAAAATTATTCCTGCGTTTGTGGATGTCATCCACAAACGCTTTTTTAATGGTATTATTAAATTTTAATATCAAAAATGTCGAGACAATTTTATATTATTATTTTGATATATTAAAATTTTTTATAAATTGCAATATTAAATGCAACACCTAATGAAAATCATGTAGATATAGGATTTGGAACAAATCATATATAACCTTAAGCCCATCTTAGTTAACAAATTGAGCGAAGGTCGTGATTTGTCAAGGGTTTAAGTCAGGCGAAGCCTGCCCCTTGACAAATCACGAACGAGCTCTAAACTTTATAAGGGATGGGCTTAACAGATTTTTGCCAGCTCTTCATAAAAGTATTTCTTAGGCGTTTTATAATTTAACAATTTTCGTGGAAGGTTATTAAGCCAATTTTCTACTCTCTTTATCGTATCTATAGATAAATCTCTAATACTTTTTCCTTTAGGGATAAAACGTCGTATAAGACCATTATGTCGTTCATTTGTAGCTCTTTCCCAAGATGAATATGGATGTGTATAATATACTTCTACGCCATATTCTAAAAGAGCACTTTCTAAATCACTAAACTCTGTACCATTATCAGATGTTATTGTTTTAAAGACTTTGTTTAAATTGTCACCAAACATATCTTTTAATTTTGATAGTGCATCTTTAACAGATTTACTGTCTTTTGTATCCAATAGTAATATTATTTCATGGCGAGTCTTACGCTCTATTAATGTTAAAAGGACCTTGTCATTAGACTTCTTGCCAATTAACGTATCTATTTCCCAATGTCCAAAAACTTCGCGGCTTTCAACTTCTTTAGGCCTAAAATCAATACTTTTACCCATAATACGTTTATTTTTACGGTTTTGTTTCTTCCTTGGTTTTAAGCGTAGTTTTAAAGGTAAATCAATGTTTTTAACTTTTAATAATCCTCTATCTATATAGTTGTACAGTGTTTTAGTACAAACAATGGTTTTATTATTCCAACTTGGGTCCTTCTTACAATAACCTACAACTGCGTCTGGTGACCATTTTTCATTTAATATTTTATTTTCAGCATATTTCAAGAAATCTTCTGCTTTAGCTACTTTAAATTTAGCTCCACAATTTGAACGATTTTTTTCGTAGACAGCCTGACCGGTTTCAGGAAAATAGCTTGTATAAGAAGACAAATCACTTCTAAGTTGTGTAGTAGTTCCACGTTTAATTTCACGGCTTATAGTACTTGGAGATCGGTTAAGTTTTTTAGCAATATACCGAATACTTCTTCCTTCTTTGAGTAATGCATAGATCTCTCCTCGTTCATAGCTACTTAAGTGTTTAAAAGAACGCTTTTTTGTGGTATCATTATTATGAACCATAGTGAAAATCCTCCTTGTATGATGTTTAGTTGACACCTATATCATACACGATTTTCACTATGGTTTCTATTTTTTTATCTGTTGCATTTAATTATACAACTAACTTATATTAAAATTTTTTGAATTAAATTCATTTACTTGTATCTTGAATATTTTTAAAATTTGGATTATAATATATGTAGAAATTAAGAGGCAGCCGACGTAAAAGAAACTACAAATGTTGTTCCCCTTCCGTTTCAAGAGGAAGGTTGTCCGCCAAAGGGCCGACATAAAACAACGTGGTTCCTTCTTTGTTCGAAGAAGGTTGTCCGCTGTTCCTCTTACGGCTGACTGCTCAACGGCCGTTAAAAGAGCATGACATCAGGGCCTTTGACAGCGTTACCCGGCAAAACAATAAAAATCGGTATTTCCGGTTTTACCGACGTAAAAATGAAAGCTTTTGTATCCTTGTTAACGAGGTTGGTCATACCGCTCCGTGCTGATAATAGCGGTTACTGGCCGTAAAACAAAAGCCAACAAAGCACGGTTGTCCGTAAAATCGCTGCATTGCAAAAAATGTGGCGATTTTTTGTTTTGTCAGGGGTAACAGCATCAGTCTGATAAGAATTTGTCGGCAACATGCTACAAAATCTTGTCAGCGGGCGGATAAAGCGGCTTACCGGCTTTATTCACGACATAAGTTTAACTGGTATGATGTTTTAACAAAAGCTTTACCTAAGAAAAATGAATTCGAAATTTGAAGGCTTTGAATATAAAGCTACCTATACCAATCAGAACAATATCTCAATTTTGCAACAGTACCGCTCCAGAGACATACTTTAAAAGGGCATGCAAAGCAGAACTTTTACATAAGCTTGCAGAGCCTTTCTCTATTAAGACCCTAAAGTGCTACTTTTTAAAAAGTCCCTTGTCACTTTCCCTAACAAAAACTACGAAGCACAGCTTAAACTAATAAAGACCCAAATGTACTACTTTAGATAGGGGAATATAAACGGCGACAAGCAGGTTATATTCTGTGTAAATGATAAAATTAAAATATTTTTGTACAAAAAGTGGCATATAATTTTGTACAAAAATATATTAACTTTTACATTTATAGATAAGCTATAAATTTTTTAATACTACAGAAGTATAAGAATGCGTAATCAGACTTTGTAAAACAAATCTTGAATAAAAGGAGGTGGTACTTAATGGCTAGAAGTGGAAGTTTATTTCATCAGCTGTTAAACAGCCTAAAAGAACAGCAGGCATTCGGGAAAAGTAAATATGAAGTCAAGATAGAGGCAAGACAGCAAGCATTAAAAAATGGACTTCATGGCAAGGATGTCTTTAATGCAATGAATAATTCCGTTTTCAATGCTGGCATTTTTTCTGTACAAACATATGCAACTTACAGAGCGGAAATTAAAAAGTTCGCAGACTGGTGCAAATCCAAAGGGTTAAAAAACAAGGATTTTGACAAATCGAAAGAATTAGTACCGGCATATCTTGAAGAGAAGATTGCAAAGTGCCAATCTGCCTGGACAATCAAGGTAGCAAGAGCAGCCTTAAGAAAAGCATATAAAGACAACGAACTTGCAAAAGAAGTGAAAATACCCGAAAGAAAAATCAAAGAGATTTCAAGGTCGAGAGTTGAAAGAGAACATGATAAAAAGATTAATTTAAATAACTATAAGGATGTGGTGGATTTTTGTAAGGCTTCAGGTTTAAGAAGGCGAGAACTTTTTTCTGTTGCTGTGAAAGATATCTATGAGAAGGATAACAGATTATACGTACATGTCAGAAACGGCAAAGGAGGTAAAGAAAGAGAAGTACCAATACTCAGAGAATTTCAAGAACGTGTAAGTGAAATAGTTAAAAAAGTCAGAGACAAAGGCAAAGAACGATTGTTTGAAAGAATACCTAGCCGCATTGACGTCCACTCCTATCGCCGTGAGTATGCAAAACAAAGATACAGAGAGATAAGAGGCAAAGAATACAAAAAAGGAACAAGAGATAAAGAGGATAGAAAAGCCGTAAGAGAAGTCAGTAGAAACCTGGGCCACAATCGTGAAAATGTTACTGTATCTCATTATTTGTCATAAAATAGCTCTTATATCTATTGCCATATACAAAAAGCGCACGTCTGCAAAAAGAAGCAGAGGTGCGCTTTTAAATTCGGATTTTTGATTTGAGCGAAGCGAAAATGAAAAATCCGTACCGCTGTGAAATATATAATTTTACTTCTAAACTAAAATCATTGACTATTCACGTCATTTCATTCTTTCTTAAATTATATTTGGAATCTTTGTATTATTATGAATTTTTATATTACTAAAATATTAGGAAAAAGTTCTTTTACAGAGACATATGCTTGATTTGTTTCTGCACCACGACGAGTTTTTTCTCGAATAACTGTTTGTAAATTTAACCGGCCTTGTAAAATATAGTAGAGGTCCAAACCATCCATACATAAAATATTCGTGCGTTTACCTTGAACAAAAGCTTTTAGTCCTTCTTCAGTAAAATCAGAATAACTAATAAATAGCCCCCTTGACCATTCTGCCTTACCAGCAACTTTTCCTGAAAAAGCTAATAATTCTTCCACACCAATAGGCTTGTTATGCCATTTTGCTTCAACTAAATAAGTATCATTCTAGAATTGAAAGCTACCATCAATTTGTTCACCAATCAACCGAAGTGGACTGCGAGGGGTCATGCCAAAAATTTCAAACATATTTTTTAAAAATTTTTCAGATTGATATCCTCTTTCTTGAGGTGAAAGATTATCTAAAGCACGCAATTCTTTCTCTAATTGATCCAATTCTTTTAGTGATACACTTAATTTATCAGGCCCTGAATGAACTGAACTTGGGAGCTGTTTAAGGAAACTACGATCATGTAGCTCAGGAATTTTAAAACCTACACGTGCAACAAGTTCATTAAGCTGTTCAATTTCTTCTCGAGTAATTGGTTCTCCTTTGCTTTGACGATATAGAATAGCACGCTGTACAATTTTAAGAATAAGAGGGCAAAATTTATCCGGCCTTTTTTCTAATGTTTTTACAAGAAGCTGAAAAATTGCAGGTAATTTACTACTATTCTTCCAAAATTGGGAAAGTCCTGGATCTACAGCAATTCCATCAAAGGATATATTTTGATTTGCAAAAGGATGAGCTTTACCTGGTAAGAATGGATAAAGATGTTTTGCAAGTTCACTTAAAGCATTAGTTTGGGCCGGAGATAATGTCATCCCTTTCATCTCCTTTTTCTCAATATTTTGTTAAATTAATTTAACTCGACATTAAATTAACTGAATAAGTTAACAGAGTTCATATTACTTTTTATGCTCTTCAAGAAACTTATTAAGCTCACTTTCAGGAATACGCACTAAGTCACCTATTTTTATAGCTGGTAAACGTCCTTCTCTGACCCATCTGTAAACAGTATGTATATTAACTTTCAATAACTCTGCAACCTCTTTTACTGTATAAAATTTGTCCATTGTACTCCCTCCATGTACATTATAATATCACAGGCTATAAATAATTTCAAAGTAATTAAATAAAGTTGAAAAAATTTTCCTTGTTTTTTTGCTTTATATTTTGTTATATTTTATTATATAAAACTTGATTTTATTATATTTTATTATATAATATGTAATAAAGAAATAAAAATATTCTTCAAAGGAGGTGCCGCAATGGGAAGATCAATCGGACAAATAATTAATAGAGGCAAAGATAAATGGCTTGTTAGAATTTTTTTAGGGTATGATGAAAATGGTAAACGCAAATATCATAACAAAACTATATATGGAAGTAAAAAGGATGCTGAAAAGTACAAAATAGAGAAACTGAATGAAATTAACAAAGGAATTTTTGTTGAACCTGCAAATATAACATTAAAAGAATACCTCGATGAATGGATAAAAACTTCTCTAAAGGGACGCGTAAAAGCAACTACTTACCAAAGCTATGTAAAAATTATAGAACTCTACATTAAACCTGTTTTGGGCGACTATAAAATTTCAAAGTTAAATCCTTTGCTAATACAAGATATGCTTACAAATATGATGAATAAAAATCTTTCAGCAAGAACAATAAGATATACACATACTATCTTAAAAAATGCTTTAAACCAAGCTGTTAAATGGCAAATTATAAGCAATAATCCCTGCAATAATGTGGATTTACCTAAGCAAACAAAGCAAGAAATGAAAGTACTAACACCAGAACAGGCTAAAAAGTTTTTAGAAGCTTGTGTTTATAACAGATGGGGAATCTTATTTGAAGTCCTATTAACATCAGGAATGCGTCCTGGAGAAGCCCTGGGCCTCAAATGGGAAGATATAGATTTTAAAAATAATCGTATTTACGTTAAAAGAAATCTCACAAGAACAAATGATGGATGGAAACTTGAAGAACCAAAAACACCAAGAAGCAGAAGAACTATACCACTGCCCAAAGAGGTAATGAAAAGTCTTAAGGAACATAAAAAAAACCAAACAGAAGAAAAGCTTAAAGCAAAGGAAACTTTAAATTATGATAAAGACAAGGATAAGTTTAAGCCGGAAGAATGGCAAGAGAAGTTAAAGGACCCCAAAGTATATATAGATTATGGTTTTGTATTTGCTGCACAGAATGGTAGTCCGTTAGATATGCGAAAAGTAGTTGAAAGATATTTTAAGCCTCTTTTAAAAGAAGCAAATTTACCTGACATACGGTTATACGATTTAAGGCATACATGTGCTACTCTTTTACTGGCAGCAGGAGAAAATCCAAAAGTAGTAAGTGAGAGGTTAGGACATGCAAACATAACATTAACGCTTGACACTTATAGTCATGTATTACCTGATATGCAAAAGGAAGCAGCAGCAAAGCTTGAAGAAATGTTATTTTAATTTCGATTTCGCACACAATTCGCACACAAAAAGGGTATCGACACAATGTCGATACCCTTAAAATACGCATAAATGCTGGAGCTGGCAGTGGGATTCGAACCCACGACCTGTTGATTACGAATCAACTGCTCTGCCACTGAGCTACGCCAGCAATAGCTAAAAACTCCATAAAAAAATTATGGTGCCTCGAAGTGGAATCGAACCACTGACACAGGGATTTTCAGTCCCTTGCTCTACCTACTGAGCTATCGAGGCATAATATAATGGCGACCCAAAAGGGACTTGAACCCTCGACCTCCAGCGTGACAGGCTGGCGCTCTAACCAACTGAGCTATTGGGCCGCATTATTATTTAATTTTTTAAATGGTGGGCCTTCAGGGATTTGAACCCCGGACCAATCGGTTATGAGCCGACCGCTCTGCCAGCTGAGCTAAAGGCCCATATTTGGTGACCCCGACGGGATTCGAACCCATGTTGCCGCCGTGAAAGGGCGGTGTCTTAACCACTTGACCACGGGGCCACGATTTGGCTCCTCAGGTAGGACTCGAACCTACAGCCTACCGGTTAACAGCCGGTTGCTCCACCATTGAGCTACTGAGGAATATTTTTAATTCCGGCAGCGACCTACTCTCCCGCGAAAGCAGTACCATCGGCGCTGGAGGGCTTAACTTCCGTGTTCGGAATGGGAACGGGTGTTTCCCCTCCGCTATCGCCACCGGAAATCTAGACCCTCAAAACTGCACAAAGCCTTCTCGGTCAAGTCCTCGACTGATTAGTACCGGTCAGCTAAGAGTGTTTCCACTCTTACACCCCCGGCCTATCTACCTCGTGGTCTTCGAGGTGTCTTACCCCGGCACTCAACTCTACTCACTAGTGGAAAGACTATTCTTTATCCTCTCTTTTAGCCATCTACGCCCTTGTCCTGACTTTTTTAAATGTTTCTCCCTTATTAACGCATCTTTTTTATCTCTATATGCTTCATAGTATACTAATCTCCATTTTCCTTCTCTTGTACTCTTTACTTCTTTTCGTTGATGCGCTAAATACCTTTCCTTTATATTAGACGTATAGCCTATATATATCTTTCCTTTTTCATTTGTCAGGACATACACATAATACATCTTGCCTTCCTCCAGTAAGTATAGTTGAGTGCCGGGTGGGAAACCTAATCTTGAGGCGGGCTTCACGCTTAGATGCTTTCAGCGTTTATCCCCTCCGAACTTGGCTACCCAGCTGTGCACCTGGCGGTGCAACTGGTACACCATCGGTTCGTCCACCCCGGTCCTCTCGTACTAGGGGCAGTGCCTCTCAAGTTTCCTTCGCCCGCGACGGATAGGGACCGAACTGTCTCACGACGTTCTGAACCCAGCTCGCGTACCGCTTTAATGGGCGAACAGCCCAACCCTTGGGACCTACTTCAGCCCCAGGATGCGATGAGCCGACATCGAGGTGCCAAACCTCCCCGTCGATGTGGACTCTTGGGGGAGATCAGCCTGTTATCCCCGGGGTAGCTTTTATCCGTTGAGCGACGGCGTTCCCACTCACTGCCGCCGGATCACTAAGCCCGACTTTCGTCCCTGCTCGAGATGTCTCTCTCGCAGTCAGGCTACCTTCTGCCTTTGCACTCTCTCGCGCGATTCCCGTCCGCGCTGAGGTAACCTTTGGGCGCCTCCGTTACCCTTTAGGAGGCGACCGCCCCAGTCAAACTGCCCACCTGCCATTGTCCCTACGCCGGTTCCACGGCTATAGGTTAGAATTCCGGTAATCCCAGGGTGGTATCCCAACGCCGACTCCAGTAAGGCTGGCGCCCTACCTTCTCCGTCTCCCACCTATCCTGTACAAGAATTACCAAAATCCAGTGACAGGCTACAGTAAAGCTCCACGGGGTCTTTCTGTCCAATCGCGGGTAACTCGCATCTTCACGAGTACTACAATTTCACCGGGCCCCTCATCAAGACAGCGCCCAAGTCGTTACGCCTTTCGTGCGGGTCGGAACTTACCCGACAAGGAATTTCGCTACCTTAGGACCGTTATAGTTACGGCCGCCGTTCACTGGGGCTTCGGTTCAGTGCTCTCACACTTCCCCTTAACCTTCCAGCACCGGGCAGGCGTCAGCCCCTATACTTCGTCTTCCGACTTAGCAGAGACCTGTGTTTTTGGTAAACAGTCGCTTGGGCCTCTTCTCTGCGGCCTTTCGGCACTCCTTCTCCCGAAGTTACGGAGTCATTTTGCCGAGTTCCTTAATGAGGGTTCTCCCGCTCGCCTGTGGATACTCTCCTCGCCTACCTGTGTCGGTTTGCAGTACGGGCACCTTGGACCTCGATAGCGGCTTTTCTCGGCAGCTGCTTCGGTGGCTTCGCCTTCCGGCTCCCCTTCTCAGGCCCCTGCCAGTACGCGGATTTGCCTACGTACCCTTCGGTGCCTGATTGGACGTGCCCTACCAACCGCACGCTCCACCTATCTCGCTGCGTCCCCACTTCTCTTTGCGGCCCTCGGTGGTACCGGATTCTCTACCGGTTCCCCATCGCCTACGCTTTCGCCTCGGCTTAGGCCCCGACTTACCCTGGGTGGATTACCCTTCCCCAGGAAACCTCAGGCTTCCGGCGGTAAGGTTTCTCACCTTACTCTCGTTACTCATGCCGGCATTCTCTCTACTGTACAGTCCAGCTTAGCTTACGCTTTGCCTTCTACCCGTACAGTACGCTCCCCTACCCCACCGCTTCCGCGGTAGCCCCAGCTTCGGTGGCATGTTTGAGCCCCGTTCATTTTCGGCGCAGGACCTCTCGACCAGTGAGCTGTTACGCACTCTTTAAATGTATGGCTGCTTCTAAGCCAACATCCTGGTTGTCTTCGAAGTCCCACTTCCTTTACCACTTAACATGCCCTTTGGGACCTTAGCTGGAGGTCTGGGCTGTTCCCCTCTCGA